>NZ_FOBW01000015.1 GCF_900109925.1 Mesobacillus persicus
CAGTCGTCCGTATACTTCTTGCCACATTTATGACAGAATCGACTTTTACAAGTGAAGCACACAAAAACGGGTCTAGGATTTCCTTCACATCCTAAACATTCATATCGGGAATATCCCAAATCTCTAGTACCACACCTCATAGCTTTTTCAACCGTTTCTTTTATGTCATCTCTATATGACTCTGGAAAATTAATATCGTTCATTTTCCAGAATCCATCAAAATGATCTTTTAAAATGCGTTTAATGATTCCGCTTCTTTGTTTACTCATACCGATTCTCCCAAGTATTATACGAACATTTTATCGAACAGTTATCCACAAGTCGAGAATTTTATAATTTCCTAAACGATAAAAAAGCTGTCTTTTCGATAAAAGCCTGTTTTTGCCAACTGAATACCTTCCCTATCACTCTATAACCCCACCGGTAAAATAAAACAAAGCGGTTGTTAACTCTCCCCCTGTTTCAAGGAAGCAGGAGAACCGTCCCCACGCTTCTCATATTATGATTAATATAATTTTAGTTAGATACATTTTGCCACAATCTCTGCTGTTTGTTGAGCATAAACACTTATACCTCAATCTTTACCTCATTGAAAAAACACCTTACGCACCCAGTCTGCACAATAAATAGATCGCTAGCCAATCCTCCATCCCTTTTCTTCTCTATTACTCATGTTAATATGGTTAATAGAAAGGAGAATGAAATGAATAATTATAAATTATTAGTTCTTTTCAGCTTTTTTACGATATTTCTTTTATCTGGATGTTTGCAAGCACCACCTGAACCTGAGTCCATTGATAAAAATGAATCGAGTCCCTCAGACACGATTGACAAGGAAAAGATAGATTCATCGACCCCAAGCAAAGAAGAAAGCGACCTCCCTGATCTGACTGAAAGGGGATCTAATGATTTACCCGAACTCAAAGTCCACTACATCAACGTTGGACAAGCAGATTCTACTTTACTTCAATTCCCCTATGAGGGAGATGATTTTACAATCTTAATTGATGCAGGGAATTGGAACAGAAATGATGTTGTTAATTATCTTGCTTCTCATAAAATTTCAGAGATTGATCTCGCGATAGGCACCCATCCTGACGCCGATCACATCGGCCAATTAGATAAAGTGCTGAACACGTTTGACGTTGGAGAAGTGTGGTTATCTGGGAACACGAGTAACTCGCAAACCTTCCAAAGACTGCTCCAAGCCATCGATGCTAAGGGCGTTGATTACTATGAACCGAGAATGGGTGAGGAGTTTGAAATCGGCCCGTTGAAAATGGATGTCCTCTATCCAAGAACCATTTCAGAGCAGGATAATGATGAATCGATTTCCTTAAAAATAACGTATGGAGATGTCCGATTTATTTTTACAGGTGATGCGAGCACCGATGATGAACTTAAAATGCTGCAAAGTGGCTTTAATGTTGAAGCAGATATTCTTCAGCTTGGACACCATGGTTCCTCGACTTCAACGCATCCAAGATTTCTGAGTGCCGTCCACCCAGATGTTGCGATTTATAGCGCTGGAGTAGACAATAGCTATGGTCACCCACATGATGAGGTTGTCGAGCGTGTTCGAGGTTCTGACGCTCAACTTTATGGCACCAATGTCCATGGAACGATTATCGTTACAACGGATGGTAAAGACTATAACCTACTAACTAAAAAAGATGGGACCATTACGCCTTCGAGTAACAGTCCTAATAACGATGATTCCACCAACCATAACTCGAATAGTGAACCTAATACTTCAAAAACTAGTTGTATCAATATAAATGAGGCAACATTTGAGCAATTACAAGAAATAACCCATATCGGTCCCGCACGTGCTCAGGAACTAATCAACTTGAGACCGTTCGAATCCATAGATGATTTATCAAGGATCAATGGAATCGGCCCCTCGAGAATAGAAGATATTAAATCACAGGGACTCCCATGCTTAGGAGGTTAAAATAATGAAGGGCTATTTAGACAGAATAGAAGATGAGAAGTACGCAGTAATTTTAATTGAAGACATTCAAAAAGAATTTGTTGTCAATAAAAATTCATTACCCGAAGGAAGCAGCGTTAAATCCTATTTCGATCTCACAATTGAGAACGACAAGATTACTTCCATCAAATTGAATGAGGGAGCCACGGCATCACAACAAAAAAACGTTGATGAATTAATGTCAAAACTTCAATCAAAGAGCAAGACGAGTAAATTCAAAAAGCAATAGCCCTTTTGAATTTATAGAAAAAGAGACTATTGTAGAAACGGGGAGCTAATTTTGGACGGCTTTTGGATTGGGCTTATTGTTGCCTTGTTTGCCATCTTCAGTTTAATCAACAGGAACACAAAGACTGGTTCAGAAAACAATCCATTCATATTTGTAATTATTAGCATCATTGCTGCAATCATCGGTTTTATCGGTTATGCATTCCTAGGCTGGCGTTATTAGATCGTTCGTTTAGAAGCGGATAACAGGATTTCGCAACAAAATTCCCTGCGCACCATAATATTCCACCTACTTCGAAACCGATAAAGCAGGAACTATGCAACTAAAAAAGGCAACCCAAAGGTTGCCTTTTTATAATCGTCACCCGTTAATCCTTCTGTACCTAAACTGTTTCCACTGAAAAAGAATAAAACATCCTATGCAGAAACCAAGAATAGCAATAAAAGCAGCTAAAGCAACGAGAACTGTAAATATATATCCAACAACATCCCAACCAAAAAGGAAACTAATAAATCCAATCGCAAGACAGGCTACAGCAATTTTCTGATTAAACTGTTGCTGTTCCCAATCTTCAGGGATATAAGCCTTTAGTGGTTTCTTCAAAAACCTTTTTGCTCCTTCCATGATCGGATTATACCCGAACAGAAGACCCATGACCCCAGCTAATAAAGGTACTAATAAAAACCCTTCTTGGCCAGTTGCCCATGTGATAAGTACACATATCACAATAACCGTTTGGTTCATTTTCACAAGCGGTCTTGGAATTGAACGCTGAATCTCACTCATCTATAATCCCGACCTTTCACATATGTTTTATTGGATTGTTATTAGTTTATTCTTTTTTCCTGTCTTTGTATAGTGAAAAGAATTTAAAAAAACGCAATAAAGTAGGAACTCTTCATCTACCAGAAAAGTTCCTACCTTATTAAGCTTCAATATGTTCTAAATGTTTTTCTATCTCTTCTTTTAGCTGCCTCGACTTCATCAACTTACAAGTAAATTCCATAAAAGTAGCTTCGTCTCCTGTATCAAGAGCTACATTAATCTTGTACTTACAATAGTTTACTTTCAGTTCAAGGTCTACCAAAGAGAACAGATAGCCACTGACATAATAGTTCTCCAAATCTTCGAGAGCGAGATAGAAATGACGCCCATCACTCATGCAAATCAAAAAATACCATCCTTGTTCTTCTATGAATTTCCGTTCATTCGTAAGTTCAATTATATCCCCTATCTGAATGGTAACCTGACCAGCATGATGGCGATCCGCGCAAAAACATTCAATCTTATGTTCAAAAGAATTACTCGCAATAAAATGTCGAAACATCCGCTTCTCTCCCATTATAATTTTTTTCAATTCCCCTTACCCTAGTGTAGAAAATCTTCATTCGACCTTTTCGTTTCTTTATCGTGACGATCATTACACTTATTTGTAAACGGGCAGCTGCTACATTCAATCATAGAATTGGTTTTTATATAAGTGATAGGTTGTTTTAAGTAACTTTTCATCTTGTTCAAAAACACAATGCCTTGTTCAACGTTGCTGTTTGTTGGTGAAAAGCGATATTTTTTCCCTTCCAAAAGTGTGATGATTTCAATTCTTTCTGGGAGTTTCCCAAACGCTTTATCCGAAAAAACCACAAGCATATGAAGATATAGTTGAACCATTTCCTCATCCGCTTCAACAAGGAATTTTTTCACCATAAATGATTTGTTCGTCCACTCCACTAACTCAAACGTTAAAGAAAGGTCTATTTCCAGCTCCTCCACATATGTATTCATTTTTTCATATAAAAATAGTGGAGGTTGCTGTTGAGTCTTTGCCATTAAGAATTGCAACAATTGATCGGTTGTCTTCGCTAACACCATATAGTAGTGGACCTTTGACTCGAATAATTGGGGATTCACGTTTTCCCAATATCGATCAACTAGTTTCAATATATGCAATTTGTTTTGCTCATTTGGTGAAAGTTGATAGAAGCTTTGGACGACTTGATTGATAATGGATTGAACCAACTGCCGCCATTTAACTTGGCTAGAATCTAGCGATAAGATATGTTGATAATAAAATCGATAAGGACATCGAAGAAAAGATTCTAAGTGATAGTCAGTGATGGTTTTGATTATGACTTGTGGCTGGCTACGGTTCATTTAATTGCCCTCCCCTTTCCTACATGAATTTGAGGATATTCAATAAGTTGAGAATAATTCTCAACACGGAACAAAAAAATTAGGCACTAACTCCCTTTAAAACTGTATAAATCGAACACCAAGAACGCTTCGCAAAGTAAATTGGAATCGATTGGCTTTTCGCTCGCTTCTTTATTACTGTAGATAAATTATGATTCACATAGTCTGTTAAAACGAGAATACAACTTACCTTTTCAGGAATCTCCATATTAACCATTTTTCCTTTCCTTCCGTTTACATGATAGACATCATCAAAACCAACAGATGATAGTTTATCTAGAATACCTCCTAAACGATCCGCGCCAACAATCATTAATGAACTCATCCGTACTTCCCTCCCAAGACTAGTAATTTTATAGTTTAAAACGGTGAAGCTTACGTTTATTATTTAATTGATAATGGTTATCATTAGTTATTAACATTTTAAATGATAATGATTTTCATTGTCAATAAAATTCACAAAAATTACATAAATGACTTTTACTCAATAGTTTGTTCTCACTTTTTACTCACGATTACCATCATAAATGCTCTACGGTAAGCAAGAATCATCTCCTACACACATATTGTTTTAAGAATGCAGTATTTTACAGTCGACAAGGTGGGATCTTATGCCAGCATGTGATGGAACGGAATTTTTACAAAGGATTCGTAATCTAAAGGCGGAAATCTGGATTGACGGTCAAAGAATTACCGATAACATATGCGACCATGATGCTTTTAAAGGTGTACTAAAAAGTAAAGCAAAGCTGTTTGATTTGCAATTAGAAAAAAATAAGAAAGATTTTATGACCTATACATCCCCATTAACTGGTCAACGCGTGGGGACTTCCTTTATGGAACCGAAGACGAAAGAGGATTTAGAGAAGAGACGATTAACTACTCAAGAGTGGGCGAAAACCTCGGGGGGGATGATGGGTAGATCTCCGGATTATATGAACACCGGTTTGATGGCCTTAGGGGCGGCTTCGGAAGTGTTTGGTGAACAACACCACCGTAGGAAGAATATGAAATGGTTATATGAAAATGCCCGTGAAAAGGATTTAACTTTATCTCATACGTTTGTCAATCCTCAAGTCAATCGATCAACAGGCTATTATGAGGCAAACGAAGAGCCAATCTCCGCCCGCATTGTAGAGACCAATGCTGATGGTCTAGTCATCAAAGGTGCACGTTTGCTCGCAACTCAAGGGGGAATTACAGATGAGTTGTTGGTTTTACCAATCGGGGGGAAATATATTGAAGAGTCCTTTATCTATGGCTTTTCGATTCCAAGCAATACGCCTAATTTAAAGTTTATCTGTAGGGAATCATTTGCATACCGTCCATCTCAGTTTGACCATCCTCTAGGTTCGCGATTTGAAGAGATGGACACAATCGTGGTATTTGATCATGTTTTAGTTCCCTGGGAACGAGTTTTCCTATATAACAATTACACAATCGCAAACTCGATGTATGAAAAAACACAATTCTACCCATTCTTACTTCACCAAACCGTTGCCCGACAGACGATTAAAACCGAGTTTTTATTAGGGGTCGCGCAAATGATTGTCGAAACGATTGATATTAGTGGTTATTTACATGTAAAGGAAAAGGTAAGTGAACTTATCACTGGATATGAAACAATGAAAGCCCTTTTGTTATCTTCTGAAATGGGGGCGAAAACAAATAGTCGTAGCACGATGGTCCCCGATCCAAATCCGTTGTATGCTGCCATCACTAGCTTTCCGAGGCTTTATCCTAGATTTACTGAGATCTTGCAACTACTAGGAGCAAGTGGATTAATTTCAATCCCCACCGAACAAGATTTTCAGTCTACGGCTATCGAAAAAGATCTTCAACATTATTTACAAGGTGCTACCTGTGATGCCAAATCTAGAACGCAACTCTTTAGACTCGCTTGGGATATTAGTACAAGTGCGTTTGGTGGCAGGCAAACCCTTTATGAACGATTCTTTTTTGGAGACCCAGTGAGACTGAATACTAGTCTTTATAATGGCTACCAGAAACAAGATGCGGTGGAACTAGCAAAATCACTACTTAATCAACATTAATATTCTACAAAGTTATCCTATCAAAATTAAGCAAGGCACCGTCCAAAAAATGAACTGGACAGTGCCTTGCTTTTTAACTACCTACGCTGCAACATCCCGTTTGGCAAAAACGAAAAACGCCAACAGATGAAAGACAACAAAATAAATCAGAAGCATGATGATGGAAAAGGCAAGTGTCATCCCTTCTACCGGTGGGACGCCGTCAAAGTAGACGGTTAAGTTCGTGTTAGCAAAGAGTACATATTTGGCCCAGTCAAACTTTGACGCGAGCAACATCGTACCCGTACCACCCATGAACATTAAAAACAGGGACAACCCAATCGCTAGTGAGCTGTTGCGGAATACCGCGGAGATCATAAACGCCATCGTCGCCAGCATTAACACGTCAATGGAGCTTAGTAAATAATTGTAGATTAGCTGAATAAACATGCTTCGCTCAACTACTTCCCCATCGGCAAAAGCTAAATATGGCCTCGCCTGCTCTGGCATCCCGAACAACACTAAACCAACTAATGCTGAGACAGTATAAAGGACCGTCAACATTAGCCCGCCGAATAACAGCACTGTCAAATATTTAGACAATAGAATCTTAGAACGTTTGATTGGTCGAATTAGTAATAGCTTGACTGTTCCCCATGAGAACTCAGATGCGACCATCCCCGCTGCGATAATAATTGTAAAAACCCCTATGATTCCGATAACAGCCTGTGCTTCGCTCATCAACGACCAAAGGGTTACACCCGTTTCTGGTGCGAGATCCTTCTCCAATTGGTATTCTTTGACCGCAATTTCCCGCTCATAAAACATTCTCAGTGTAGCATTGTTCTGACCGGTTTCCTCCAATGCGGCCCTGTCTGCCTCAAGCTGCATCGCTAGCTCTTGCTCCCAAGCCGGATTAACCTGAGGCGGATTGTTCACTTCGCCATATTTTAAAAATGCACCAATTCCTAAAATCATGATAATGACGATAGCAAACATCACCCATGTGCCCGTCCTTCGAAACAATTTGGCACACTCATTAATTATCAATTTCCCCATCGTTTTCCCCTCCTATTTCGTGGTCACTTCTAGGAATCTGTCTTCTAAAGTCTTTGCAACGGCCTTAACACCGTAAAGATCAATACCTTCTGCTGTAAGTTTTTTTATCAGGACTGGTACTTGCTCCCTAGTTATTTCAACAGAAAAACCTTCTTCCATCATGAGAGCGTTCCAGTCACTCTTCAACCACGTGGCCGCGTCCCCGAGGCTACCGGTTTCAAACGCGAATGCAGCCGTTGCCTGTTCAGTGAACTCGTTAATTGTCTGTACATCAATCAGTTCACCATTCTGGATGATGGCAATTCGGTCGCACATCAACTCCATTTCAGACAGCAAATGGCTCGACACGATGACGCTCATTCCTCGCTCGCGCGTGAGCATCCGGAGATGATCCCTGATTTCTCGAATGCCTGCTGGGTCTAGGCCGTTTGTCGGTTCATCTAAAATCAATAGCTTAGGATCATGTAAAAGGCATTGTGCGAGGCCCAGGCGTTGGCGCATGCCGAGTGAATACTTTTTGACCTTATCGTGAATTCGGTCGGTGAGCCCCACCAGTTCAATCACTTCTCGAATTTTCTCTTTTGTAATTCCATCATGCATCCGGGCATATTGAAGTAAATTTTGATAACCTGTTAAAAATTTGTACATCTCCGGGTTTTCAACAATCGCTCCAATTTCTTTAATCGCTCCAGTAAAGTCGTTTTTGATGCTCTTTCCACAAATGACGATGTCGCCTTCGCTAATGTCCATCAGTCCAACAATCATCCGAATCGTTGTCGTTTTTCCCGCCCCGTTTGGCCCCAAGAAGCCGAATACTTCTCCTTCACGAACAGAAAAGCTCAGTCCGTTGATAATTGTCTTTCCACCGATGACTTTTTTTACATGATCGAGTGTAAGTACTGCACTCATTGTGCTCCCTCCTCTTGCTTTATTGCCAATTGTTTAAACCATTGCAACACAGATTGCCCCTCTTCCTCACGTAATGACTCCACGCTTTCCCTACCGATCATCGTCCCATGGTAAATGGCGATTGCTTCATCAAGTAGCGGTTCAATTTCATTAATTTCGTGGGTGGCAATGATAAGGACTTGATGTTCAAAATCAATATACTTTAACAGACTTTTTACAATCGAATCGCGTACCATTGGGTCGAGGCCTGAGAACGGTTCATCCAGCAGTATGACCTCCGCATCCCGTGCTAGCGTTGTAACCAGCTTAAGTCGACCCCGATTCCCTTTAGAGAGTGAACGTACTTTTTGTGAAGCTTCTAGCCGTAGCTCTGTTAAAAGCAGACTGGCTTTTTCCCTATTAAAATCAGCAAACTGACTAGCTACGTACTCAACGGTCTCTCCAACTGAAAATGCATCATAAAACATATCAAGCTCAGTTAAATAGGCAACCTTTTCAATCGTTTTTCTTGTGACCTGCTCTCCGTTAAGCGTGACCGTTCCTTCGTCCGGAAAAACAAGCCCAGTTATCAGCTTTAACATCGTCGATTTCCCGCTCCCGTTTGGGCCAAGTAAACCGTAGATCTTCCCTGTTTCAAAGCTAAGATGAACATGTTTCAAAGCTTGATTTTTTCCATATTTCTTACTGATATTGTTTAACTCAAGCACCATCTCATTTCCCCTCCCCAAGATAGCTTTGGAGGAGCACAACAAGTTGATCTCTCGTTACACCGATTTCCTCCATTTTTCTAATAAAATTCTCCATAATCTCTTCTTGCATGTTTCGTCCCAGCTCCTCCATTAGGGCTTTATTTTCTGAAACGAACGTTCCTTGCCCCCTTCTGCTCTCCACGATTTGCATTCGTTCAAGTTCTGTATACGTCCGCTGAATGGTGTTAGGGTTAACCCCCATCTGCACAGCCATTTCGCGCACCGATGGAAGCTTATCGCCAGGCAGCTGCTTGCCCTGAGCAATCTCGCTAATGATTTTATCGACGATTTGCATATAAATTGGTTTTGATGCCTGGAATTCCTCTCCCATTGACTACACCTCCACTTTCCGCTCAAGAAGTCTAGCTGCAGCGGTAACGAGGATCGTAAATAACAACAAATACCAAAGAAGTGGAATCACAGGAATCTGGGCTGGCTCAAGGACTGCTCGCCACTGTTGGTCTTGATAACTTAAGCTCGCATCAGACACTACATTTATTTGATATTGGAAAAGAAAATCCCTTAACGGCGTTGCAGACAGAAGTAGACTCTCAACCATGTTATAGGCTATTACAATACCAATCACCGTTATCCAACGGACAAGCTTTGCCACATTCTTCATGGAATGGTACACCGTCCACAAAAAAGTCAGCCAAGAATTGAGGTAAAAACCGAATAGTAAAATTAGGATATTCAATAAAATGATTGCCTCTAGAAAGAGTCTCATTCCGATTTGATCATACACTTGACGTCCAAACCAGAAAAGATTTATCGCCGTATAGATCGTTAACACCATCTGCAGAATCAATTGATAGGTGAAAATCACCGCAAACTTTGAAAAGATCAATTCAATTCCACGTCGTGGGGTGTAAAGCCATAGTTGGGTTTTCGCCTCAATATTGAGCAAACCTAGCATGAAAACTGGGGCAAAAATAAAGTGCAATAGTCCGATTAGTATAATGACAGGTAGTGTGCCCGCCGGCTGCGACCAGTACGCCGACAACGCGATTCCCCCAATTAAGGCAAGGATCACTGCCGCTCCCCACGTAAGAAACATATTGCGAGATATCCGATAGTCCTTCTTTAATAAACCGAATTTTGGATTCATAACAATCCCCTTTAAGTGTATTATTGTACTAACCAAATAGTACACTAATACATTAGCATACGTCAAATTCAATTTTTTTTACCCATGCAATAAAAAATAAAAGGGCTAGATTGAGAATGTCTCAATCTAGCCCTTTTATCGTTTATTCCAACCCAACCCTTATTTGGCTAAGATGATTCAAGCTTACAGTTAAGACTACTTGATCTATCGGGTCTAATTTTATCTAAAGAAAACTTTATCGATATTATACTTCGACTTAAGTTTATTGATGATATAGGTTTCATAAATTTCTCTATCCGTCGGATCTTCCACTACACAGATTTCAATTTTATGTACTTCATCTCTGTGGTTTTTAATTGGTGAAACTGTGTCCTCAAAGTGCTTTTTAACTCTCTGGCGTAGTTTACGCGCTTTCCCAACAAAGAGTAGTTCATCATTGATATTGTAAAATAAGAAAATGCCACCTTTATCCCGTGGAATTTGATGGAAATCAATAAAGCCATAAATGGACTTTATTTCTGGTTCATCCGCCTTACGATGCTGTTGTCGCTCCGTAATGGTAATATCCGGATTTGGAATTTCAATTTTAATCACGTTTAATCACGTCCTCTTCTTTATAGACTAATATCGTAACACAATAATGATAGGAAAAATATTATTTTATTTATTCCCACATAGGGACGGTTCTTATGCTTCCATCAACAAAGCTAACAGAAGCGTTTCCTGCCTCTAAGGTCTGTATCCGTAACCAAAAGAAAACAAGAAACTAAAAAAGACAAGGAGAATTGTAGCTGGTATTATACTAACTAAAATGAGGATCCTTGCGACTTTGGTTTGAGCCTTAGTAAACCATTTAAAGTAAATGAAAATTACAATAGCAATTAAAGGTAGGAATAAATAATTTGTTATCGTGTCAACCCATCCAGTATTTTTGTCCCAATAGGCATCTGGAACAGGAAGAATGTCTTCATATTCCTTATCTATTCTGTTCTTAACTGTGATGAAATAGTAGGAAACGACCAAATAATAAGCAACAATTATACCCTTGACCCACCAAAATAAGTATTTGTTGAATAAAACAATGATAAGAATTATTGCTAATGTTATAAAAAAACCTGTGTATTGTTGCATCAAGATCCCCCTCCCAACCGAAACCAACAATGTTACACTGTTTAATGGCGATAATTAAAGAGTTAGTTTGCTTCCCTTCTTATAAAGCGATAATTACTTTTCTATCATTCCTTTGTCCTTTGCGAAGATTCCAATTAATAAAGTTATAAGTCCTCCCAAGAATATAACCGGGAACAGGATCACCATTAGTCCACCCGCTGCAAACCCACTACCCACACTTACTCCATAAGCAACCCCAACCAACCAAGAGAAAAAGGGAGCAACTGCAACCATGAAAGTTATCCCCCACACGACCTTTTTCCTCTTATTCGACTTCCCTACGCTTAATTGGTAGGCAACCGTAACACCTAAAAGCAAAACCAAAATCGCCACACCTATTGCCATAGCTCAACATCTCCTTTTGGTTGCATGGGGACGGTTCTAGTGCTTCCTTTGGAAGCGCTAGAACCGTCCCCATGCATCTTATTTGTTCGGCAATTGAATTTCCTTTACATCTGTTCCGTCCAAGTTCATCTGGTATAGATGATAGTCCGAATTTCTTTTTGCGAACCGCTTGTCGACCATGAAGTAGATCTTGTTCTGATTTGCACTAATCACGGGGTTTGTCGTATATTCCCGCAAGTTTGTCAGCTGTTTTTCTTCTTTCGTCTCTATATTGTATTTATATAGTTCATATTCAAAGGTATCTCCAGAATCGATATTCCCAATTGATTGAAAAATGATGTCTTTGCTATTCGGAACGAACGCAAAATCAAAAATATCCACCTCACGATTTGGGTCACTAACAACTGTCCGCTCCGTAGGATTACTTAGTGAGATTTCGAAAATACGTTGGTGGACATTGAAGCTCTCTTCAGGGGTTGGTTCAGCCTCCTCATCCATGCGGACGAATACAGATTCACCATCTTGAGCAATATGAAGAGAATGCATGGAGTACTCTTTTAATTCTGTATGTTGTATATGTTGGTCCTCCGCAAAGCGGTACTCGTGAACGTCAAAATCATGTGGCCGCTTACTCGCAATCGGCGAATAATTCTCAAATACGCCTGCCATTAAATAGAACAAGGATTCCTCATCTGGTGAAAATTCGATTTCCGTAATTGCAGATGCAACGGAGAATATTTCTTGATTTTCCTTGGTTTCAAGATTGAACTGGAGGATTGTACTTTCTAATGACTCCTCTAGGTCTTTATTGGTTGAGATATAAATAATCGTGGACCCATCAGCCGAAAAAGTCGGATTTAAAATATATTGGTCATTTTCCAATTCTATAGCTTTCGTCTCAACAGATTGTTCAGGGTGAAATAAGCGAATCTCTGGTTTGCCCTCCGAATAAGTTACGTAAGCAATCGTTCCTTGTGCCGAAACATCATAAAAACCTGATAAACCATTAAGCTTTTCATCTTCATTTTTACCAAAAAACATACCCAACACAGATAAACTGAGTGTCACGATAGCGAGAATCGACATAATCCAAATAATCATCTTTTTTCTCATCTAAAAACCCCTAACGGCAAAAAAGCTTTCAATAAAATAAATACGCTTATTAAAATAGAAAAAATGGCTAATAGATAAGCCGCCCGTTTGTGCTTTTCTACCATTTTCATCTGTCCATAATAAGATAGGCTCCACAAACAAAAAGGGATGATCATCGGAATCATGTAGAGGTGAAATCCACCAAACAACATCAAACCAACCGATATAAAAAATACTGAAAAGCCAATGATAGCTATACCCGAAATAAAATTTAATTGGTGAAGTCGTTTAAGCTCTTCCACTGTCTTCCCTTGCGATTTTATTCCATAAGTCGTTGTTTGATAAATCAACACCAGTGTTAACAGAATCAAAATCCAGTTTGATATTACCAAAGGTAGATGTGCTGGGTGTTCAAGCACAGATAAAATGGCGTACCCATACAAGAAGGCGAGAATGTTTATTATAAATAAGCTATTTAACCAACTTCTTCGATTTAATGGTGCAATTTGATTTAAACCAACCAATAAAAGAAGCGAATTCACAGACATAGAAGTTACTAACCATCCAATATGTGCATTGCCCTCAGCAAACAATGCCAATAGGTATAAACCAATAGAGTAAATAAATGAAGCAAGCGAAAGGGTTAGAATCAACTCCTTACGATAAGGAAAAAACGATTGCTGTAACTCACTTCCGATTTCCTCTTCGATTCCAAATAGCTGCATTGCTTTTATTTCAGCATCCCTTTCACTTAATCCCTGGCTCATAAGTTCATCTCTCGACAATTCGAGATGGATGATTAGTTCCTCATACATATCTTTTTTTTCTTCTCTATTACAATCCGTTTGACAGATGATCTTCTCTACATACTGTTCAAAATTAGATTTCACCCAATCCCTCCGAACTCCTTTTAACCAAGTTCTGAATTAAATCGAAATTCTTTTGCTTTTGCTCTAACTCCTCTTTCCCCAAATCCGTAATTTGATAATATTTTCGCCTACCATTACTTGTTTCACTCCAATAAGAACTCACCCACAATTTCTTTTCAATCCGTTTCAATGCAGGATAAAGCGTTCCTTCACTCATTTCATATGTACCATCACTTAGCTGCTTTAAAATTTTCGTTATTTCATATCCATATAAATCCCGTTTGGCTAACAACGATAACAGCAGTAAATCGATACTCCCTTTCAACATTTCCTTATCCAATCTTCAAGCACCTCATTCTATTTTGATATTCGATCTCTCACCGATTCAAAGACCCGTCCATCCATTGTAAGGAATCTTTGCCAGAGGTTCCTCACCTAAATTGTAATACGATGTACCACGCATTGCAAGGGTGAAACGAAGCAAGGGGACGGTTCTTCTGCTTCCTCGATTTGGAAGCAGAAGAACCGTCCCCTTGCATTCATCAAAGTTTTCTCTCTTCATTCTCTGCATGAATCTTTATATTAACCTGATATGAACTTGCTTGATCGAACTGATTTTCTACTTCTGACACATCTATGTTTGTCTCAACCGTCACTCTTTTCTTTTCCTTCCCTGCTAATTCCACCTTATATGGCGCACCGGTATTCATCAGTGAAACCGTCTGGACAGACTCTTCATACCAATAATCATCATAAAATTCCACACCAAATTCAACAGCATTTCGACTATTGTTTGTAAACGAAAATTCACATACTCCATTTACAGTATTCGCATCAACCCTAGTAAACTCACATTGACTAGAATCAAGTTCATAGTTAACAGCGTAAATACCTGTCGCAATTGTTTGCTGGTAAATAGATATAAGGAGGTAGGGCATAAGCATAAATAGAATCATAGCAACAAATACTGAACGAACACGATACTTATCTAGTGATTTCGCAAGCAATAATAAACTCGCCACTAGCAAAAGTAACCCAAACACCCCGATTGTATTGACCCCATCCATAGTAGTAATAGGAATATTAAAAATGGATGTAAGCGTCCTAGAGCTTAAATAGGTATCCGGAAAAGGAAAGGTTAATGCCGTAGAGGTAATAAAAAGAATACCAGCAAATACTAGAAGTTTTTTATTTATAATGATGTCCAACGCATCCTTTCATCAAGGGAGTACCTTCAAGGTTTTGTTTTTTTAGTTGCCTATGATACATACAATAATGTCTTATTAGTCCTCCCCGAATACCTGGCTCATGTTAGAAAGCTAGCTTAAGATCTTTTCATATTTTTCAGTTCAAGAATCCCACCGAATAGTCCAATAAAACCACCAATTCCAAGAATAATAGGGCCGAATGATAGATTTTCATTTATAACATTATACAATCCAAACATGCATAAACCGAGGCTACCTATAATCCCGATCAACACTCTTACTTTTCTATTCATCCGTTTTACTAGTTTCATTGCTGTATAACATCCATTAAGCTGTTTGCTCGGATGAGGATAACAGCTATTTTCCCATCCTCATTAATATTCGCTTGGCCTGTTATCGTTGAAACTTCTGCTGCACTTCCTTTTGGCTGATACTGTACATCTGCAGTGAAATCATAGATATGATTCTTTGTTTCAGAAGTCTGAACATCGATGTTGTTCACCTTTAACTGAGCATCATTCCAGTAAGCATTCGTTACAAAAGTTAACGCATAAGAGGAAATATAGGAATGATACATCTCTTCGGTAAAATACGGCTTCAACCGTTCTGCTAAATACTGATTTAGGTGATTTGGCGTAATCGTTCCTACAGATGAATCTTTAACCTCTTCAGCTTCAATTACTGCATTTTCTATCGATTTCCAAATCTCCTTCAGTTCCTGATCCGGCCCAGTGAAGGTGTATTTCAATACCTTTTCAATTTTGATGATGTTTTCATCTTTAGGCTCAGGTACGGCCACTTCGTCCGATGAACACCCTGCCACAAATAAAAAAATCCCTATAATAAAGAGAGCTTTTACTAGTTTAGAATTTTCATAAAAAATATAGTTGAAAAGCATTTTATTCCCCCCTTTAAAAACAAGTACGAATTAAAAGGTATTCCGGTTCCAATATTTGGAGAAGTTCAACACTAAAATAGTAAAACTAACAACCCAAACATTAGACAATTAATCGATTTTCTTACATTATAACCCCCAGTATTAAACTTCTATTCCCAATAAACCTTCGATATTATTACCTTACACGAAGAGTCCACTAATTTCCAATTTTCACCTTTCTAAATGTTCCCCTTAGCCTTCTTCTCCTACCTTCAGTTGAATTCGGAACTTTTGTTCTAAATCATCCTGTAACTTTTGATAATAATCCTTACTAACCAAGCCTTTAGCACCGCGAAGAATCTCCGTGTAGTAATGTTCTGGTGGGGCCACCTCTTCCTCTTTATCGATTACTAAAAATGTTAACACGTTTTTGTATGATATCCCGTCAATCATCACATCAATAAAAGCAGGTCGATAAATCTGAGAGTGAACCCCCTCTCTTTTAAACAAGTAGTCTAAAGTTTTCCGCTCAATTTGATACACTTTCCCCTCAACCATTTCAGTAGATTCTTCGACCATGTCGGCTCTGCCTCCATCATGGAATTTCCTCGAATAGGCCAGCGAGAAGTTGCTCGCAACCCCGCACCCTTTTACTCTAGCAAACTGCTCATGAACTCCAGCTAGCTTAAAGCGCTCATCGTCCATGCAAGACCCATAGGCAAAGTACAGGAATTCCTGCCGGTTCAAATAGCGGCGACACTTCCAATCTCCAAAAACTATTTCTTCCAACTCTGTGACGTGAGCTGGCAGATAAAGATAGACAAACGCTTCGACCGGTCCTGAATCAGTGTGAATCGTTTGGATAATTCTTTCATATAGATTGTTCTTCCCATCCTCTTCGTATCCTTCTAAAAGATCCAGTTGCTTGAGTTGCTCTCCGTTCACTTCATACACTTCTCCATATACTCTGTTCGTGGTACTTGCTAGCAAGCCTGGATACCCATATCCAGTGTCATAAAGGATTCCATTCGTCCAAGCCTGACGCCAAAGGCAGCTCGCATTCTTTAATAAATGGTGATTGCTCTCATGCTGTCGCAACGTACCGTAAACAAATACGTAGTATGTATCATTCATTTTCCACATCATCTCCTGCTTTTATTAGTTATCTAAAGTAAAGTTGATTTCGCGTGACAGTACTGTCAAAGAAAAAGCTACTGAATCCAGAAGCAAATCCGTACTAATATCTCTATTATGCTTGAACATTCGATATTCTTGTTGACAATTCCCTCGAGAGTACCGTGAATTGAGCAGTTGGAACTGTCTAAAATTAAAAGTAACTATGTTACTAGCCATTTTTTCTAATTTTACTTGCCGGTTTTGCCTGTTTACTAGTCGAAAAATCACTTTACTAGCCACTTCCGCCGGTTTACTCGCCAAAATTTGCAATTCACTTGCCATTAGACAATATCTGGAATCACTAGCAACCCGTTGGATAACAGTAGTCAACCCGCACACCCTAATGCCATTAACTTCATTGTAAGTGGCTTGTACTATTTGAAAAAACAACCTGTCTCCCTCTTTCCGTATACTCCAACAGATGAATACCCGTATCACCTGTTCTAAAGAAGACGTCATGGACAAAAGGCAAACCTAAGAAACTCTCAATGATTCTCGAAATCGTACCCCCATGGGAAACAATCGCAATTCTTTCATATCCTTTACTAGCTGCTTTGATAACAGAAAAGACCTGTTCCCCGCGCGCACGGAACTCCATTGCAGATTCCCCATAGGTGCCAAACTTTTCATGTGGAAGCAAATGCCATGGGAAGGGGACTTCATGAAGGGGCTTCCCTGCCATATCCCCATTCTCATGTTCGCGAAGTTCGGGTAGATAGTGAATGGGACAGTCAGTTATTTCAGCTAAAATGGATCCTGTTTGACTCGCCCTTTTAAACGTACTCGCCCAAATAAACTCAGGAGGAAACTCCTGCTTCACTCTAGCTGCCATTCGTTTAGCTTGTTGCACACCTTCTGCCGTCAATGGATAATCCGCACTTCCTTCATGTACGTCAAGTAGGTCAGCCTCGGATTGCCCATGACGAATTAATAGAATTTGCATATAATTGCCCCCTTTAGGAATTCCGATTGAAAGATACATCTATTCAACAGCCGCCCCTTCAATTCCTCTTATCTGATTAACAATTCCATAAAAGTTCAGAAATCTTAAAGTTTTAAAAATAGGTGTGGTTCGATCAGCGCTGAAGCCGCATGATCAACAATTACGGTGACGTTCGGGTGCTGATTTAAAATGGAAGCGGGAAAGCTCTCGTGGACCTCGCCAGTGAGCAACCGTTTGACAGCCTCTTGTTTTCGCTCGCCTGAGATAAGGAGGAGGATTTCATTGCTTTTCATAATTGTTCCAATTCCCATAGTAATCGCCTGCTTGGGGACGTCTTCTATTCTAGGGAAATATCGGGAGTTAGCTTCTCTTGTTGTTTGTGCTAGTGAGACGATATGAGTCTTCGATGAGAATGACGTGCCTGGTTCATTAAAGCCTATATGGCCGTTGCGGCCAATGCCAAGTATCTGAAGATCCACTCCCCCATGCACAAGGAGACTATTCTCGTAACGTACACATTCCTCTGTAGGATTCTCAGCATTGCCGCGGGGTACAAAAGTGTTGCTTTTATCGATATCAATATGGTCAAACAAATAGGTATTCATATAATAACGGTAACTGTTCGGATCACGGATAGGGATTCCGATGTACTCATCAAGGTTAAACGTCTTTACGCTCCCATAGGAGGTGCCATTCAACTGGTGGTCCTTAATCAGATTTTGATAGGTCCCCTTTGGTGTACCCCCAGTCGCCAATCCAAGGGTGATTTCTGGATTCATCCGAACTTTATCAATGATTAAGTCAGCTGCTGCTCTACTCATGGCTTGATAATCTTCAACTACTTTTAGTTTCATCTGTTCCCATCTCCTCCTTTTTATAGGCTTAGTCATAAAGACATCATCCTTGTCATCAAGGATAACCAGGTCCGCACCCTTCCCTACTGCAATGCTTCTTTTGTGGTCAAAAAGATTTAATTACATAGCCGGATTTGCGGACGCCATTTCAACGGCATCTGCTAGTGTACAATCCGCAAACTCCATTACATTCTTAACCGCGTGACTACTGGCTTACATTCACCCCATGAACATGAACATGGACATAAATCAAACCTCGGATGATTTTATAGTTCTTATGGATGACGATTTCCTCCAAAAGCCCGTCCTCTTTTATTTCATGAACCGAGCCCATTTCGACCCTTTTGATTAGCCTGTTTCAATCATTTCTTTTCCAGCATAGATTTAGATATTTTTTATTAACAGTTTATTGGCTGTACACAGTTTCCGTTCCATAGTATTCTCCCTTTCTAATCCACTTCTAATGATTTTGGACAAAACAATGATAAATTTTAAACTTCCCTCAACATGCTAATATTTTTTAAGATTAAAAATTACCATCTTTCCATTCCTTGTCCCTACTTGACCATTTGAAAAAATAACATACGGATCTTAAAGGAATGTTTCACCCTGATAGCGAACAATAAACGAATAAATGCAAGCAAATTTGTTAGAAAACTTTTGTTTAGGGGGATTGGAATGGCCTTTCCAGAATTAGAAACAGAACGATTAAAATTAGTCCAGATTTCAAAACCAGATACTCAAAGCTACTTCGACATAATGTCTAGAGACGAAGTAACCGAATATTATGGCATGAGTAGCTTGAAAACGATTGAAGACGCTTCAAAAATCATTCAATCCTTTCAAGATGGATTTGAAAACAATAGGTCGATTAGATGGGGAATGGTATTAAAAGATTCGGGAGTTTTTGTTGGCACAGTGGGGTTGAATAACCTCAGTACTTGGAGTAAAAAGGCTGAAGTCGGCTACGAATTGCATCCGTCCCACTGGCAAAAAGGGATTACAACCGAAGCGGTTAAAGAAGTATTAGAGTATTCTTTTGATGTGTTGGACTTATTTAGAATGGGCGCAATCACATACCCCCAAAATATAGCTTCAATTCAATTATTAAAACAGTTAGGCTTTACTCAAGAAGGTTTGCTAAGGGCCTATCTTTATCAGAATGAGCAATCCCATGACGCCTATGTGTTTTCTTTATTAAAAACCGAGTGGACAGAAAAGCTTCGACTTAACCAAAATATATAGTTGGATTTACCGCCAAAGATAAAACTGGCCCATTCCTAGGAAAGGGCCAAAACACCTATCTTTATATAGACCACCCTGCGATACGCATTTAAATAAAAGCTCAAACCCGCACACAATGCCATCAATTTGCACTTGATCCCTCTTTAATGAGTTCATTTTTTCTCAAGGCTAGATAAAAGAAACCTCCATTTAGAGCTGTCACTATAATCAAGCCTGCAAACACATTGCTATAGATGATACCCGTTCCTTCCGCAATCGAAAAGGGATTTATCCGTAAACCCACTTCATAGTCTAACACTCTACCAATAATTGCACCGCCAAAAGCTCCAGCCATAAAATTAAACAGGTTGTAAATCCCCATCCCAACTCCAATTTCATTTCGAGGGAGAGCGAATGAGATTAAATTTGCTGTTGACGTTTGAAGAAACGGAAACGCGATATAACTAAGAATCACTACGATACTAATAACCCAACCAGGACCGCCAATGAACGTGGAAAGTAGAAAAAAACCGAGGATCATCAAAGCAAAGGCAAGATAGACGACAGGTTTGCTTCCGCGTAAGTCGGTCAAAACCCCGGCCCATTTGCCCGTAAGTGCCGCAGCCATAGCGCCTGGGAATAACGTAAGCCCAATCCAAAGTGTATTTAATCCATTTACCTCACTTAACATAAGTGGCAACATAAACATCATGCCAAACATTGTCATGATCGCAAAAAATCCCGAAATGATTGTCGTCCGAAACGCGCCATTGCGAAACAAATCTGGGCGGATAAATGGAATCTCACTAGTGAATATTCGCCAAGCAAACAAGCTAAAAAATCCAATACTAACAACTATGTAATACCAATCAAACATCGTGATGAACAGGATAAGCGTGGCGACAGCAATCGCGATAAACATGGCACCGAGGATATCTACTTTTCCTTCCTTTTTCTCCTCCTGAGGCATCCAAATCCGGAAAAATGGGATTGTAATAACTACAAATACCGATATTAAAAATAAGAACTGCCAGTTCAATGCACCAGCAATAAATCCACCGATGACCGGTCCAATTCCAGAGGCAAATGCCATAGTACTTGAGACAATTCCTAGCACTCTACTCCTTGCTTCTGGAAAATACCGTGTTGGCACGATAAAAGCCAGCGCAACAATTGAGGAAGCGCCCGAAGCCTGAATAAGCCGGGCAAGGATGACCACTGAATAATTTGGCGCAAAAAAACCTACAATTGACCCTATTGCAAACAAGCTGAGTCCAATGGTAAGCAAGTTTTTTAATGGATAAATATCGGCTAATTTCCCATACATTAGAGCCCCAATTGCATAAATAATGATGTAACCTGTTACCACCCAACTTACTTGTGAGGGCAAAAGCGCAAACGATCGTGCAATATCAGGTACAGCAATCATAAACATCGTTCCATTCATAACTGAAAACAATAAGACCGTACACATCAGGAAGATGATTTTCTGTTTTTCCGCTTTAGATAGTTGGTATTCTACACTTAATGATTCTGCAACAGTTGTCATTTCAGCCATCTCCCCTCCTTTTATAAATATTCCTAACTCTACTATCATAACAGGATAATAAGGAAAATTCAGTAAATTAGCCCGAAATGGTTATGAGCGGACTCGACTTGATTAGCATGAGAAGGAAAAGAATCGTATCACCATCGTTTTAATTTCATTCTACTTAGCAAAGTGTCCTTCCTATGATTAAATCGTAAAGAAACCATTAGGTTGCAAGTAGGACAATAAAAAGAGCAACGTCCATATTTCGTTGCTCTCTTCGGTTTCCACATTTACCATTTGAACGGAAGCAAGTCATCACTTTTATCGTTCTCCTAGTTATTGTGTCGGCGAGCCAGGGGGATAATAATATGGAGGAACTTTAAGCCAACCACGTTTTCTCATCAAGGTTTTCAGAGTGGTACCAAACGTCACCCACTCTGAATAAAATTTCAGCCACATCATCCCCACATCATTCCGAATCGAGTTCACTTGCCCTAAGGTGCATACTTGCATACAGTTAACTAACTTAAAAGTGATTCCATTTGCAATTTCATCATCGGTTAGCTTAACACCTAAAGGGATTTCCTTTGATTCTGATTTAGGTTTCGCAGACGTCACATCAGGTAAAGGTATTCCTTCTTGTCTCATGAACTCACTGACCGTTTTCACTTGTGATTCGCATATTCGAATCACATCCGTTAACATTTCTCTTACTTCATCATCCGTAGTTGTATTTAGTCCAATTTCCTCGTAACGGATAAACTCTTCCACCATCGTCACATATTTCCAGAAGTCACCAACTTCCATCACATGTAGTGGAGTCTTCGGCTCATTCGTGTTGTCAATCGATGTTTTGAGTAAATTCCAAACCGCTTCAAATGGATTCGGCATTTCATTCACCTCCTATAATTAGGTTTCTCACGTTCTTGTGAAATAATGTAAATTTTTTACAAACAAACCCAATACTAACTTGTTCCAGGCGAACCCCTTAAACATGAAAGAAGGACTAACTTCAAGTTAGTCCTTCCCCTTTATAGCTCATCAAAATCACTGTTACTGGTTAACCATTTAGTTACTTCTTCATATGGTCTTCTTTTTCCAGCCGCCATTTCTCTTTTCGTATATCCAAAATAAAGAAATCCCAGTACTTCACCTTTTTCGGACAACCCAAACAGTTCTTTCATTAACGGATCATAGGTTGGTTTCCCAGTTCGCCAGTAGCCCCCCAGGCCTAACGCATGGGCAGCTAGCAGCATATTTTGAATCGCTGCATACACCGCTCCATATTCCTCCTGAATGATTACTTTTTCTGATTTTAGATTCGGTTCCACCGCAACCGTCATCACTACTGGTGCCCGTAATGGTTTTTCACAGATTTTCTCAAGCTTTTTTTGATTTGTTTCGCTCAAAGGATTCTCCATATCACGCTTAGCAATTTCCGCAAGGACTTTCCCGAGAGCTAATCTACCTTCACCTGTTAACACAAAAAACTTCCACGGCTCGGTTTTAAAATGGCTTGGCGCCCAGGTGCCAGCTTCCAATATTTTATCTATTATCTCCTTTGGGACCGGTTTATCTGAAACAAGACCATTGCTTCTTCTTGATTTAATCGCCTCGAAAACATCCACTGACAATCCCCTCCATTGAAAGTAGGATTTTCTATTTGTACTGAAGTTTAGGCAAGTAACTAAATTATATGAGTCCTACTAATCGAATATGATAACTGTTATAAAACATTGTCGAAAGAAAACTCCGTTTAGAGCAACCATGAGGGAGAATTTTATACAAGAATTCCCTGTTGTGTATATACAGGTTTTTACAGTGAAAAATGCCTACTCTAATCTGTATCAGGTTTAACCAATCATAATTTTCTCTTCAGCATATCAAACCAATGATTCTTTTCGTGTTCTCAATAATGCAAAAGCCATCGTTAACGGTCCAAGTCACCCAATAAACATCACGATGTTGAGACTCTTCCCACTTGAGATAAATCATACGAAAACCGACTGTTAACCCAACCGTGCTAAAAGCGGAAATGGTTTCAAAAGAATTTTGGTTATCAACATAGTAATTTAAAGTGCAAAACAAAAAAATGCCTATTCCAACAAAATGTGGAATAGGCATCTTTTTTAGTTTTACTTATTCAGCTGGAATCGGAACAACTTTTCCATCTTCAATTGCACCAACGATTAAGGTAGATTCAAATCCACCATCGTCACCGATTGATGGAATTTCGTAAACACGTGCGTAGTCAGGAATATTGTCTAGACCATCTTGCATATGATCACGAATTTTCGCTGGATCATCAACGGAATTTGCTGCCTCCATAGCTTTAGCAAATGCCCACATACCAATGTAGTTTAAGCCTGCTTCAGAACCTGGATCTTCCCCGTACTTTTCATTATACTTTTTCACATAATCAGGAACAGCTGCTTCATCAGAGTCTACAAGTGGCATAACACCGATTGAACCTTCAAGCATCTCGTAAGAACCGGTTACACGCTTCATCTCGTCAAGCTTTGCTTGGTCCATTATAATAAAGCCGCCTTCAAAACCTAACTCACGTGCTTGCTTTACAACTTTAGCTGTTGGCTCAGAAGCTCCTCCAACGAACAATACATCTGGATTTTCTTTTAACGCATTTGTAATAATCGTGAAGAAGTCAGTATCCTTCGTAAAGTCGATGGAAGAGTTATAGACAATTTCTCCACCTTGCTCTTCCCAGTATGGCTCAAGTGCTTCTGCCCAGTCTTTTCCGTATTGAGAAGCTGTTGGTAAGAACGCAATCTTTTTACCAAAACGCTCCATTTGATACTTTGTGAATGGAGCAAGGTATCCATCATAACGAGGAGGGATACGAACAGTTAACGTATTTCCAGCTTCAGTAATTTTCGGCTCACTTGAGTAAGCACCAATTAAGAAATTATCCACTTGGTTGAATACCTGTAGGGCAAAGATCCCACCACTATGTGGTGTAAAGATGATTGGCGTATCATTTTCTTGAATTAAACGCTTTGCATTGGAACCAGCTTCATTTGGCAAGTATTTGTCATCAAGAGAGACAATGTTTACTTTGTATTTCTTGCCATCGATATCAATTCCGCCTTCTTCATTAATTTCTTCGGCAGCCATTTTTACACCGTTTAAGGTACGCTCACCATACAACGCTGCTGGTCCACTTAATGGTCCAGTGTAACCGATATTAACCGTACCTTCTCCGCCACCTGAATCAGATTCACCTGAATCTCCACCAGAAGTTGATTCGCTTCCACCGCCACTACAAGCAGCTAATAGGAACATGAACGCAATTAACAGAAACGATAAGAAACGGAACTTTTGCTTTTTCATTTGTTTTCCCCCTTGGATATCATTCTCATTTTTTATAAAAATAGTAACCATTGTTCACAACAATCTCTCCGTTCCTCACCACCTTTCAGTTATTGAACCTACAAGGGGCGATTACGCCCCAATGTAGGCCTTTCTAACACTGTCATTTGTGAATAACTCTTCCGATGTTCCTTCGACAACCACTTCACCGTTTTCAAATACATAGCCTTTTGTTGCAATTTTTAAGGCAGCGTTGGCATTTTGTTCGGCTAATACGATGGTCGTGCCTTCTTTATTGATTTGTTGAATAACCCCAAACATTTGTTCAACGATCAACGGCGCAAGGCCTACAGATGGCTCATCAAGCATCATCACTTTTGGCTTTGCCATTAAGGCTCTGCCAATTGCCACCATCTGCTGCTGCCCACCACTTAGGGAACCAGCAGGATCATCTTTCTTCTGTTCGAGAATGGGGAACAGCTCGAACACATGGTCCATTGTTTGCTTGATTTGCGCCTTGTTCCGACGATGGACATAAGCACCCATTTTCAAATTTTCAAGAACGCTCATCCCCGGGAAAAGCTTTCTTCCTTCCGCACATTGAACAATACCTGCTGCCACAATCCGGTCTGCAGAAAGTTTATCAATTCGCTTTCCTTCGAACTCAACGTCGCCTTGAAACGGTTTGTTCAGGCCACTGATTGTATTAAATGTAGTACTCTTTCCTGCACCATTCGCCCCAAGCAATACGACAATCTCACCCTGGTTTACCTCGATATTGATATCGCGAATTGCCACAAAGCTTCCATATTTAACGGAAATATTATTAACCTTAAGCACTCGCGCTACCCCCTAAGTAAGCCTTAATAACGGCATCATTATTTTTAATCTGCTCTGGTGTCCCCTCGGCAATTTTCTCCCCGTAGTTTAACACCATGATTTTATCTGCTAGCTTCATAATCATCGACATCTTGTGTTCAATCAGACAAACGGTCACGCCACTTTTAACCATTTTCTGCATCAACAATGCAAGGCCTTCGGTTTCGTCTGGATTCACACCAGCCGCTGGTTCGTCAAGGAAGATAATCTCCGGATCTGTTGCTAACCCTAGTGCAAACGCGACCCGCTTTTTCTCTTCCTGTGATAAGCTCCCTGCTAGTTTATAAGCAACATCTGTCAATCCTACAAACTCGAGAACCTCAATCGCCTTATCTTTACATTGCTTTTCTTCCTGCTTTAACCGTTTCGTTCGTAAAATCGCATCAAATAGATTCGATTTTGTTCGCAGGCGATGGCCAACAATAACATTATCAAGAACAGTCGCCTGATCAAATAGATTCGTTGTTTGGAAGGTTCTAGCCACACCTAATTCTGCAATTTTATTTGATGGTAGCTTTGTAATGTCTTTCCCCTTAAAAATGACCTGGCCTGAGGTAGGAGGATGGAAACCGCTAATCAGGTTAAAGAAGGTCGATTTTCCTGCACCGTTTGGACCGATGATGGCATTGATTTTCCCTTGTTCGATAGCAAAGTCTACATTATTAACGGCTGTGTTTCCGCCGAATCTCTTCGTTAAATTCTTCGTCTCCAAGAACATATAATCTTCCTCCTTTACCCGTTTTTATTTGATGCAGCAGATGATTCCTGAGTAGAGATCATTTGCTGATTTTGATTTTTATTTTGCTTTTGATGCTTTTTGGCCTGGCGTTTCATCTTCCATTCAATAAATCCACCTGAGATTCCCCTTGGATAAAAGATAACCAAAAGAGTAAGGATTGGACCAAAGATCATCATTCTATAATCCTGTAAAAATTGTAGCTGTTGGGAAACCCATACAATGAGAATCGTCCCAATAACAGGTCCTGACAATGTCCCGATCCCGCCAACTATCAAATAAGTAAGAATATCGAATGTAATGGTAATGTAGCCGATATCCGGACCAATAAAGCGAATAAACGATGCATAAAGTGCACCTGCAAGGCCGGCAAAGAAGGTTGAAATGACAAACACCAATAGTTTGTTAGTCATCGTATTAATTCCGATTGTTTGGGCAAGATCTTCACTATTACGGATGGCGATAAACGTTCTTCCCGTTAAGGAATGGACGATTCGGTACATCACTAAAATAGAGAGTAATAAAAAGGACAAGACTAAATAATAATTTGAAACTGGTGTTGTAAAGGTTATCGGTCCAATGTTTCCTGGTCCTGGAATACCAATCAAACCACGGATACCACCTGTTAAGCTATCCCATTTATCAATAATAAGATAAATGATGTAGCCCACACACATCGTGTAAATCGCAAAGAAATGCTCCTTCGTTCGTAATGAGATCAAACCGACTAACAAACCTAATATACTTGTGATGATGAGTGCTAATACAAAGGCTAACCAATAATTGAGCTCTGCCTTTGTCGTTAACAACGATAACGAATAGGCTCCAATCGCGAAAAATCCAGCGTGTGCAAGCGATAGATAACCCGTATATCCTGCGAGAAGATTCAGACCATATACGGCGATCATCCAAATAAAGGCGAGTGTCATGATATGAATTAAGTAATTATTATTGGTTATGAACGGGAACACGATTGCAAAGAGAATTAAAATTGCAATAACATTCCTTTGTTTAAAAATAGAAGCCATCAATGTCCCCCCTTAGCTGGAAATAATCCATTCGGTTTAATTGTCAAGATGAGTACTAATAGAACAAACGCAATTAAGTCTTTGTAATCATTCGAAATATAAGTAGCACCTAGACTCTCTGTAAACCCTAGAATGTAACCACCCATAATTGCACCTGGAATACTTCCCATTCCACCAAGGATGATGATAACGAATGCCTTTGTTAGGACCAGATGTCCCATCCCAGGGAATACTAGATTAATAGGAGCAGCTAATGAAACCGCGATTGCAGCCAAGGCACCTGAGATTAAAAACGTAAGCATCGCGACGCGATTCGTATTGATCCCTACAAGATTAGCTCCCTCACGGTTTTGCGACATCGCAATGATGGTCGCTCCCGTAAAAGTCTTCTTCAAGAAGAAGTATAATAAGGCCATAACAACGACTGTAGCGACGATAATCAATAATCGTTGCATCGTTAAGGTAACGCCTGCAAAGTTGACAACCTGCCCGTATGGAGATGTCATTGTCTGGTAATCTGCTCCCCAAACAAATTGCACGAGTGCTTCAAGGAAAAGCATGATTCCGATGGCCGCGATTTTATCATGAATCGCTGGTGCATGTCTGAGCGGATGGAAAACCAATCTCTCCATAAGGACAGCAAGACCTCCAACGACAACACACGATACTACAATTGCTATCCAATAGTTTAAGCCTGCCTGTGTCATCATCGTCAAAGTAATATAACCACCGACCATGTACAAAGCACCATGGGCAAAGTTCGGGATATGTAAGATCCCATAAACAAGTGTCAAACCTAGTGCGACTAGACTGTATACGCTACCTAATGTCAAACCATTAAACAGCTGCTGAATTAATACATCCATTGTTCTCCCCCTGTTCGCATGAATTCACCTGCGGAAATTCCCTTTTGTATGAATTCTATTTTTTATTGTGTTTGCCCAGCTTTTTGTCTTTCCTCATCTTGGAGCTGGCGCCAAAGGATTTTCCCGCTGCTTGTCATTGGGAATTGCTGTTTAAATTCCACTTCACGTGGATATTTATAAGCAGCCATATGTTCTTTTGCCCACTCAATGATTTCTTCCTCTGTGACCTTGCCTACATAATCTTCATTTAAAATCACAAACGCCTTGACTGATTCACCGCGTCGGGGATCAGGCACTCCTACCACGCAAGCCTGTTGGATGGCTGGGTTTTTGTAGAGATATGATTCCACTTCGGTTGGCCATACTTTAAACCCCGAAGCATTGATCATCCGTTTGACACGATCGACAATGAAGAAATAACCTTCCTCATCATATCGGCCAATATCACCTGTGCGGAAAAATGTCTTTCCACCTAATTCAATAAACGAATCGCGGTTTTCATCATCGCGATTATAATAGCCAACCATGACCTGAGGTCCGTTGACGATAATTTCTCCAATTTCTCCTACTCCAAGTTCCTTTAGAGAGGCTGGTTCGATAATCCTAGCGTCCACATCGAACGATGGTACCCCTAAGCACTGCATCTTTGGACGATGGCCTGGATTAAAATGGGTTTGCGCAATCGTTTCAGATAGTCCGTAGCCTTCAATAAATCGGAGACCAGTCAACTGGTACAACTTCTCACCGACTGCTTCCGGCAAAGCAGCTCCGCCACCAGAAAGGTAAGTTAATGAAGCAATATCTTCTTTCTTCAATTTCGAATTGGAAACAAAATCGACAATCATTGTGGCAATTGCGCACCAATGCGTACATTGATTTTGCTTAATCAATTCCACGGCCGTTTCACGATTCCATCTTGTCATAATTACCATCGTGCCACCGCTATAGATTGGCATATGCATGCTGTGAACCATCCCTGTCACATGAAACAATGGCAACGTCATCAGATGAACGGAATTTGGCGAGACACTTGACCAATGGAACGCTCCAACCGTATTCGCTTGTACGGAATAATTCGTATGCATACAGCCTTTAGGCAGGCCTGTTGTTCCAGATGTGTAAGGTAGAACAGCAAGGTCCTTGGCTGAAGTCGTATGTTCACCCGGTTGAAGATTGGCTTCAATCGCATTCATCCATAAGTGATGTCCCGTTTCTGTCAGAACCGCTCTCTTAGCATCAACTTCTGGTGGCACATTTCCTTTGAAATCTTCCGCAGCATAATCCGAATAGGCGGCAATTACCACGTTTTCAAGCGAAGTCGTACCAAGTAACGGCTGGACCTTTTCATACAATTCTTGACCAGCTAGGGCTGTATGAATTTCCGCATCCTTAATGTAGAAGGATAATTCATTGGCAGTAAGCATTGGGTTGATTGGCACAACCACCGCATTAGCTCTTAAAATTGCGTAAAAGCTAATCACAAATTGCGGGGAGTTTTGCATAAACAGCAGAACCTTTTCTCCTTTGGCAACACCTAGCTTATTTTGAAGATAACCAGCAAGCGCTGTCACCTGCTCATCCAATTCTCGGTAAGTAAGGCTATTCCCGTAATACAAAATTGCCTGGTTTTCTGGGTATCTCCTAGCGCTGACCTGGAGGTTCTCATATAACGAGGTTTGCGGAACGCTTAAAGATGTCGGCACGTTTGGCCAATGATCATGATGAAGGGTTAACATACATACATCTCTCCTTTATAAAGAGTTACTTTGAAAGGTCTGATACATTCGTCACGAACTTTGCTTTCAACTCACTAGCAATTTCACTAACTGCCTTCTTTCCATCTGTTAAAAATTCGGTCATTCCAAGGAATCCGTGAATCATTCCTGGGTAACAAACATATCTCACTTCTACACCGGCATCCTTTAATTTGTTGGCAAATGCCTCGCCACCATCACATAATGGATCGAATTCAGCTGTCATGATAAAAGCTGGCGGCAATTGCTTAGTTGCTGCATCGGGAATTAGCATTGGTGCAGCTAGTGGACTTGCTGTGTCATCTACACTCGTTAAGTACTGCTCACGGAACCATTCCATCGTACCCTTGGTTAAGTAGTAGCCTTCACTATACTTTTCATAAGACTCTGTGGGTTCAAAGCTAGTAGATGGATAAAGTAGCATTTGGTAAGCAATCTCCAAATCCTTCCGCTCTACAGCTAGATAAGTAACGGCCGCCGCTAAGTTTCCACCTGCGCTATCTCCACCGACAGCAATCCTTTTCGGATCAACACCAATCTCGCTAGCATGCTCATAGGCCCACTTAGCCGCAAGATAGGCATCTTCGACTGGTTCTGGGAACTTACTTTCTGGCGCAAGCCCATAATCAACCGAAACAACAATACACCCTGATTCTGCAGCAACCGTATGGCAAAGCGCATCATGCGTTTCGATATTCCCGATGACCCAGCCACCACCATGATAGTAAACAAGCGCGCCGGTCAGACCACTTACTTCCGGAGTGTATATCCGAATCGCGATTTCCTTCTCCGCTCCTTGAATCATCCGATCCTCGGTCTTCACCTTTTTTTCTGCTTTTGACATCATTGTCGCCGAGGTGATAAATGCCTGACGTGCTTCCTGAACACCTAGTTGTTCTAATGGTGGAAGCCCCCTTGATTCCATCATTTGTAGCAAGAATTGAACTTGAGGATGTACACCCATTTTGATATCACTCCTTTATTGTGAAAGCGCTTTTATTCCTTATATTTAAAATTTTCAGACATAAGAAGGTAGAATGGTCATACACTATTAGTAGCCTAGACGAGCTTTTGAGTTTTGACCCCTTTTAAAATAATGTCTGTGAAAATGACTGCGAGCTCCTCTTCTGAAACATCCCCATCGGGGTTATACCAGTAATAACTCCAATTCATAATCCCGAGAATCCCAAATGTCAACATATCAGCTGGAATCGTGGTTTTAAATTCTCCCTCACTGATGCCAGATTCAATTAAGCTTTGATAATTTTTGCGAAATAAATTTCGCTTTAATCGGATCTCCTCAACATGTTTGTCACTAAGATGCCTCATCTCCCGAAAGAAGATGCGAGCACTCTCTTTATTCGTTCTTATATTGCTTATGACCATATAAATAATTCCATGTAATTTCTCGGTACAATCCTTCTCTTCGTCCCCTAAAATTCTCTCTTGCTGGTCAATGAGATCATCAATATAGTTTAAATGAATATCTCTCAGCAGTTCTTGCTTGCTTTTAAAATAATAGTAGAAGGTCCCCTTTGTAACATTTAACACTTCAACAATGTCTTTAATTGAAGTAGCCGTGAACCCCTTTTGATCAAACAACTGAATACTGGCTTCAACGATTCTATTCTTCATGGCATTGCGCCCCTCGTTCATCTTCGAAACAAATTCTGGATGGTAAGGAACGGAGCCGGAAAAACGTCTCCGACCCCCGTCCCTTTCCCTCCATATTACCGCTCATTTTCGATGATGGTCGCGATTCCCTGTCCTCCGCCGATACAAGCTGTAATTAACGCATATCGACCACCAGAACGCTTCAACTCATAAATAGCCTTCGTTGTTAAAATTGCACCGGTTGCCCCGAGTGGGTGACCATGAGCAATGGCTCCACCATTGACATTTACTTTTTCTAAATTCATGTTCAACTCACGATTACAAGCAAGCACCTGAGCCGCAAATGCTTCATTAATTTCAATTAGGTCCATATCATCCATCGATAACCCTGAGCGCTCAAGCACTTTCTTTGTTGCCGGAACAGGGCCAATCCCCATAATATTCGGATCCACGCCTGAAACCGCATATGCTCGAACCGTTGCTAAAGGAGTAACCCCTAACTCTTCTGCTTTTTCGCGTGACATAACCACAACAGCTGAAGCGGCATCATTAAGACCTGAAGAACTACCGGCAGTGACCGAACCACCTTTTAAGAACGCTGGTGGAAGCTTTTGCAAAGCCTCAATTGTTGTTTGCGGTCTTGGATGTTCATCCGTCTTGAACACAATCGGCTCCCCTTTACGAACAGGAATTGTAATCGGAACAATCTGCTCATCAAAGCGGCCTTCCTCCATTGCTTTTGCCATCCGCTGCTGGCTCGTAAACGCGAACTCATCCTGCTCTTCTCTTGTCACATTATACTTTTCAGCAAGGTTTTCAGCCGTAATTCCCATTGGTGGATCCCCAATTTCCTTTGGAGACAATTGCGACTTCTTAAAACTTGGTGGCATTGCGCTATATGGCTTTTCCGGACGCTCCATCAAGTATGGAGCGCGGCTCATGCTTTCTGTACCACCAGCGACATAAATATCTCCGTCACCAGCCATAATTGCTTGAGCGGCTAAATTGATGGCATTGATTCCTGATCCACATTGGCGATCAACTGTTAAGCCAGGAATATTGATTGACAGCCCTGTCTGTAAAGCTGTTAATCTAGCAATATTTCCTCCACCGCTCAATACGTTTCCAAAAATAACATCATCAATTTGCTCTGGGTCCACGTTTGCACGTTTTACCGCTTCCTTAATGACTTCAGCCCCAAACACATGTGCAGGCACAGAAGCTAATGCACTCCCCTGTCTCCCGATTGCTGTTCGAACAGCTGAGACAATGACTGCGTCTCTTTTCATATTAGAATCCCCCTTTGTTCGTCTGAAACTTTATTCATTAAAATGTATCATTACATTGCATTTGTCCCGCCATCGACGACAATTGTTTCTCCCGTCATGAAATCAGAGGCTTTAGAAGCTAGTAATAAGGCAATTCCTTTTAGGTCGCTCTCTGTACCATACTTTCGTAACGGTGTACCTTCTAAAATTCCATTACCGCCTTTTTCTAACAAGCCCTTAGACATTTTCGTTGGAAAAAATCCAGGAGCAATTGCGTTTACATAAATTCCTTTAGGGCCCCATTTAACAGCCAAGTCCTTTGTGAATGTAATGACAGCTCCCTTACTCGCATTGTAGCCGATCGCATCCATAAACTCAGGTCTTGATCCCTTAAACCCGGCAACAGATGCAATGTTGATGATTTTTCCGTATTGCTGTTCAATCATCACTTTGCCGACTGCTTGGGACATGAGGAAAGTTCCCGTTACATTTACATTCATTACCTTATTCCAAGCTTCAAGTGGCATTTCTTCCGCAGGCGCACCCCATGAAGCACCACTATTGTTAACAAGGATATCGATACGGCCAAACTTTTCGAGTGCCGCCTTTACAACGCTGTTCACATCTTCTTGGCTTGTAACATCACATTTTAGTGCCAATGTCTCTACACCAAGCTTCTTCATTTTCTCAGCCACTTCTACACATGCTTCTTCTTTTCTTGAGCAAAGAACTAGATTCGCTCCGGCTTCAGCAAACCCTTCAGCGATTTGTTCGCCTAGTCCTCTTCCGCCTCCTGTGATAATCGCTGTTTTTCCTTTTAGGTCAAATAATTCTTTTATATGCACGGTTGACTTCCTCTCCTCGAATTAAAGATATTTTTTAAGTTCGTTTCTTGCAATCGCACGACGGTGAACTTCATCCGGACCATCGGCAAGTCTTAATGTACGGATATTCGCCCAGCTTGCAGCAAGTGGAGTATCCTCACTTACACCAGCAGCTCCAAACGCTTGGATTGCGCGGTCAATAACGTTTAACGCCATATTCGGTGCAACAACCTTGATCATGGCAATTTCTGCTTTCGCTTCCTTATTTCCAACCTTATCCATCATATCCGCTGCTTTTAAAGTGAGAAGTCTTGCCTGCTCGATTTCAATTCTTGAATCGGCAATCCATTCCTGAATGACCCCTTGTTGAGCCAATTTCTTACCAAATGCTTCACGTTCTTGAACACGCTTACATAACAACTCTAATGCACGCTCAGCCGCACCAATCGTTCTCATACAGTGATGGATTCTGCCAGGTCCTAGGCGACCTTGAGCAATCGCAAATCCCTTTCCTTCACCCCAAAGCATATTAGAGGCTGGTACACGAACATCTTTATATTCAATTTCTGCATGACCATGTGGTGCATGATCATAACCGAAAACTGGTAGAACTCGTTTAATTGTTACTCCTGGTGTATCAAGAGGTACTAGAATCATAGATTGTTGTTCATGCTTTGCTGCGTTAGGATCGTTCTTTCCCATAACAATCGCAATCTTACAACGTGGGTCACCTGCACCAGAAGACCACCATTTTGTTCCATTGATGACGTATTCGTCACCGTCACGGATGATACTCGCTTCGATATTCGTTGCATCAGAGGAAGCAACATCCGGTTCTGTCATCGAGAAGCAAGAACGAATTTCCCCACTTAACAATGGCTTCAACCATTTTTCTTTATGCTCTTCTTTACCATAACGTACTAGCACTTCCATATTTCCAGTATCTGGTGCTGCACAGTTGAATACTTCAGGAGCGATACTAGATCGGCCCATGATTTCACAAAGTGGAGCATATTCAAGATTAGTCAGACCAGCACCCAATTCACTTTCAGGCAAGAATAAATTCCATAGTCCATTATCTTTCGCCTTCTGCTTTAATTCTTCCATGATTGGAGGCACTTTACCAAAACGATCTTGCGGATCGATTTGTTCATAATACAATTTTTCATTTGGGTACACATAATCTTCCATAAACTTAGTTAGTTTCTGTTGGAGCTCTTTTACCTTATCAGTATAAGTAAAATCCATTTCGAACACTCCTTATATATTTTTCTCTTACGCGTACTAACTAGTCGGTATGTAACTACCAACAATAATAAACAAAATTTTTGCAATATTCAACGGCGAATTTTGTCGTAAAATAAATATATTTTCCGAACCTTAGAATAACCTACCCCTGCTCAGGGACGATAAATTTATACCTCTATAATAATAGAAGAATTCCATTACCTATTAATTTTATAAACCCCTGAACCTTTCGCGATTAATCTATCATCCTCGTCAAGGATCTCAGATTCCACCGCTGCAATTTTATATCCTTGTTGAATAATTTTTGCTGTTGCATAAATCACACCCGAATTGGTACCTGCTAGATAATGGACATTTTGATTAATCGCTGTAACACCTGTTTCGTAAACAGACCTGAGTGCTACGGTTTGAATGGTATCGAGCATTGCAGCATGTACTCCTCCATGAAGGTTTTGCTGGATGTTTAGGTGTTTTGCCTCGATTGATAGTTTTACTACTATATCTTTTCCTTCTCGCTCAATCGTTTCGAATCCTAGATGTTTAATAAAAGAATTTTTTTCAAACCAATCCATTTTTGCATCGTTTACAGCGACCATTACACTACACCCCCTTTCAAACTAGCAATATTCGACTTTCATTATTCCTTGATAGGATTCAACTTAAAGGTGCCTGATGCTTTTGCAACCTGGTTTTGATGCTCATCATAAATGACACCCTCACCCGTGACATATTTACCATCTCGGTTTAGAACCGTTGTTTCTGCTGTGTACTTGTTACTGGGATGAAGATCAAAATAATGCAAGTTTAAATTAATGGTCGTCGCAAACGAATTAGTCTGCTTTGAAATTGTTGCCCCCATCATGATATCTAGCATCGTAGCAAATACTCCCGGGTGAACGGTTCCATCGTCTTGAAGCAAAAAAGAGTTTATAGGAAGCTCCAAATCAAAGGTCGGTTCTTCAGTCTCTTCACTAATAAATCCAAGATAATCAAAAAAAGAGGATATAGTACTCTTGGTCTCTTCCATAGATCTCCCTCCTCTCCAATGTTATTCTTATCTTCCAAACCGTTTTGTTTCCTCTAGTTTGAGCAAAGAGTAAATTGTTTCTAACACAGGAGTCTCAACACCTAGTTCTTTCCCCTTCTTCACCACGTAGCCACAAATAGACTCTAACTCCATCGGTTTTCCATTGCGTTTATCTTGTAGCATGGAAGTTTCATGATTTCGCGCAGGATCACTCTGTTCAATTATTTTACTAACAAGTCCATCTTCTAGTGGAATGCCCGCTCCCTTTGCGACCTCAAGGGCTTCCATACCTATCCGTTCTGCTGTTCTCCTAAGCCCATCATCATCCAAAATAACGCCGACCTTCCCCTCTATCAAGGCCGACAATGGATTGAAGGTCACATTCCAAAGGAGTTTTTTCCACTTCACTTTTAAAATATTACTAGAAACATAAGTTTCAATGCCAGCCGACTCTAGAATTTGACTTACTTCATCCAGTCTGGACATATCCCCCTGAGAATTAAGAGCACCTATGATTAATCTAGTAGGATTCTCCACTTGCTTAACCACTCCGGATTTTTTCATCTGAGCCTGAATATATGTAGCAGCCGACAAGATTCGCTCTTCGCCAAAATAAGCCGCAAGCACCTCTTCATTATCGACCCCATTCTGTAAAGTGAGAATAGAAGCTTCCTTCTTTAAAAATGGCACTAGTTGTGCCGCTACTTCTTTCGTGGCCGTCGATTTTACACAAAAAAGGATAAGATCAACATCAACTAGAGAATCATAGCTGTCCGTAAAAATACCAGACGCTTTAAAATTACCCTCGAAACTTTCAATCGAAATCCCATCATTTCTTTTTAAAGCCTGAAGATTTTCACCTCTTGCTAAAAATGTAACCTCATGACCAGCCTTGCTCAAGCAAGCTCCAAAATAACCGCCAACAGCCCCGGTTCCAACAATTCCAATGTTCATGCTATTATCCTCCTAAAACTGGGGAGTTGTGAAAGATATACTTATGGAAAAGGCGAAGCTGCGCCCAGCGCCCTTCGCCTTTATTCCTAGTCCAACAAATCGGGTTGTTCCCTCACGATTCTGTTCCATAATGGCTGGAACTGGAACCAACCCGCATCCTTCGTTCCTACCTGACGATAGGTCGTCTGAGCGATTTCCGGCTCAATTATAACCGGTTTGCCAGCTGCCTCCGCCATGAGCTGTGCTTGACACGATCTTTCCATTGTAATGAACCACCAAGCAGCCTCATCCACAGATTGGCCAACGGTTAACAGCCCGTGGTTTCGCAGAATGCACGCTTTCCTGTCACCGAGAGAGACACCGATTCTACGCCCCTCATCGGTTTCATGTACCACGCCTGTATAGTCATCAAACAAGGAATGGTCGTCATAAAAGGCACAGGCATCCTGTGTAATCGGATCAAGCAGCCGCCCTAAAGACGACCAAGTTTTCCCATAAACCGAGTGGGCATGGGCTGCCGCAATCACATCAGGTCTGGCCGCATGTATTTGTGAATGGATTGCAAAAGCTGCGCGGTTGACAGGAAGATTACCTTCCACGACAACTCCATCATGGTTGCATAAAATTAAGTCAGAAGCTTTGATAAGGCTAAAATGAACCCCAAAAGGATTGACCCAAAAATGATTTTTCCGTTCCGGGTCCCTCGCGGTAATGTGACCAGCGACACCTTCATCAAAACCAAACTTGGAAAAAAGACGGAACGCTGCAGCCAACCTTTCTTTTAAATGCTGCCGCTCCTCTTCAACCGATTGAAAAACAGGTGGCTTAAAGCTTACTTCCATTTTTGTAACCATGATTTCCTCCCATTCTACCATTCCAGCAATCTATGGCTTACGCCACTTTATAGACAACCTGCCCTTTTAGAACTGGTTTTTCGTCTTGATTGACAGCAAGTACATCGAACTTTAACACATCTCCGTCGCGTTCCTTCAGCTCGGCCTTTAATGTTACAACATCGTTTAAAAAGACCATGCCTCTGAACCGGATAGCATACTCCTGAATGAAGCCTTCCTCATAGAAAGGAGTGAATAGCTTCGCTAGATTTCCCATCGTCCACATACCGTGAGCAATTATACCTGGTAATCCTGCCTTCTTCGCTTCTTCATCAATCGTATGAATGGGATTGAAATCTCCGGAAGCACCAGCATATTTGATCAAATCAATTCGAGACACAGGATCAAGCTGAATATCATTCAGTGTATCCCCAACATACAACTCTGCAATCTTCGTCATACCTGCTGCACCTTCCTATACGCTTCAGACAGAATAACAATCGATTTTGAAGTAAAAACCGCATTACCATCCTTGTCCTCGCCATTATTTTCTAACACAATAAAGCCCATATTGCCCATCGCTCCGGCCTTCTCATAATAATCGGAGACCTTCGCATAGCAATAGACATCCTCGCCAACTAGTAGTGGACGCTCGTATTGATAGATTTGCTCCCCATGAATAAGCCCCTTGTTTGGAAGGTTCAATCCCTCAATCACACCATAATCAAACACTCGTGCGAAGGTTGGTGGAGCAATATTTTGACCAAAACGCGACTGCTTGCCTACTTCCTCATCAAGGTAAATCGGATGCATGTCCCCAACAGCCTCGGCAAATTTCTTCACCGCACCACGTTCGACGGTATTTTTGACTTTGGTTGAGGCTTTGCCAATCATTTCCTTCATCTACAAGTCACCTCACATTTTATAATTAGTTTTTCGGTCCACCTGCAACGTAAATCACTTGTCCGTTAACAAATCCGGACTTTTCATCCGCAAAGAACGCAACAGCATTTGCAATATCTTCTGGCTTTCCGCTTCTAGCAACCGGTATCGCTGCAACACTTGCATTAATAAGATCCTCAAACGAAATACCAATCCTGCGTGCTGTTTCTTTTGTCATATCTGTTTCAATGAAGCCTGGAGCAATTGAGTTAGCAGTAATGCCATATTTTCCAAGCTCAATCGCAAGTGTTTTTGTAAAGCCTTGTAACCCAGCCTTTGCTGTCGAATAGTTCGCTTGCCCTCTGTTTCCAAGTGCGGAAGTGGAAGAAATATTAATGATACGACCATATTTTTGGTCAACCATGAATTTTTGAACCGCTTTCGTTGCAAGGAAAGATCCTTTTAAATGCACGTTCATAACTGTATCCCAGTCATTTTCCGTCATTTTGAACAACATGTTGTCACGAATAACCCCTGCATTATTGACAAGGATATCAACGGAACCAAGGTTTTCAACGATTTCCTTTACAGCTGCTTCTACCTGATCAGCGTCTGTAACACTAGCAACCTTTGAAAATACTTCAACGCCTTTTTCTTTAAGTTCAGCTGTTGTCTGTGCTAAAGCCGCTTCATCCAAGTCAATGAATGCCACTTTTGCTCCCTCTGCAGCAAAAAGCTCAACAATTCCCTTTCCAATCCCTCTACTTCCACCTGTTACAAACGCAACTTTTCCTTCAAATCTTCCAGCCATACTCATTTCCTCCTCTATCAAGTAAACTTGCACTATTTTAGATAGCGCTTACAAACTATATTATATGAATTGCCCTAATTTTACATGTCCTTTAAGCAAGTTTCTGGAAATAATGACTCTCTGAATCTCATCTGTACCATCATAGATTCTCCAAAGTCTAGCTTCACGGTACCAACGCTCAAGTGGCAATTCTCTTGTATAACCCATTCCACCATGAATTTGCAGGGCGCGGTCAATGACTCTGTTCCCCATGTTTGCGCCATAAAGCTTTGCCATGGATGCAAGATGACGATTGTCTTCGCCTTGGTCCAATGTATAAGCTGCATTTAAAACTAACCAACGAGCAGCATCAATTTCAACGGCTGAATCAGCAATCATAATTTGAATCGCTTGTCTGTCAGCAATCGGCTTACCGAACGTTTCACGCTCTTTTGCGTAATCAATCGACATTTGCATGACTCGTTCTGCAGCTCCAACTGCGCGGGCACCAACGATCCATCTTGCAAAGCCAATCCATTCTAGTCCTAAGTTATACCCTTTATTCAACTCACCAAGGATATTTTCTTCAGGTACACGTACATTGTCAAATACCAATCCAGCTGGACCCCATTCTCCCATGGTATGTATATACTCGGATTTCCAGCCCATATCGCGGTCAACGATAAAGCATGTAACACCTTCGCGTCCTCTAGTGGACTTATGCAACTCTTTATCAGTGATTGCAATCGCCATTACAAAGTCCGCTTCGTTTCCGCCTGTAATGAATGTCTTTTCTCCATTTAGGACCCATTCATTTCCATCTTTTACTGCAGTCATTTTAATATTTTGTGTATCAGATCCAGCACCCGGCTCAGTCATCGCAAAGCAAGATTTCTTTTCGCCGTTAATTGTTGGGATCAAATACTTCTTCTTTTGATCTTCGTTCGCATAGTAAAGGATGTTATCGGCAGATCCACCAAATTGGAAAGGTACAAACGTTTTAGATACTTCCATGTAAACAAGTGCCAACATCATTTGACCAAGATCGGCTCCACCGTACTCTTCAGGTGTATTAATTCCCCAGAAGCCTGCTTCTTTTGCTTTTAGCTGAAGCTCCTTCAATTTACCAGGTGGTAAGCTTGGCTTGCCTTCCCTCTCATTTCTTAATACATCATTTTCAAGAGGCATTAATTCCTTTTCAACAAATTTGCGGATTGTTTGTTGAACCATTTTTTGCTCATCGGTAAGGCGTAATTCCATGATTTCATCCCCATTCCTTTTTTAATTGATGGAAGTAATTACTAATAGTTATGCTGGTAATCATTTTTTCATACCAACCAGTTGGTATGTATACTTCTATTCTATTTAGAACTTTCTGAAAAAACAAGTCTTAATTTGTAATTATTTGAATATTGTTGTTGGTTTTGTGAGGAAAGCTACTCCTTTAGGGGGTTGAGTGTGTGGAAACAAGCCAACGAGAATATATATGAACGTTTTGCACCAGGCATTCATTACGATATAAGATAATTTTGTTCTTTAAGGCTATCAAGGGGTGAATTATCATAAAACTCGGATATGTTCTTGGTAACTTAGGGATTTCATGGTACAAGTTTTGCTCTTCTCACCCTGTCTTAAGCCATGAAGATGATTTCCAGGTTATTTCAGGATAGATTTCATCTTCATGCACATGACACACCCACAATGCAAAAAAACCCTCTACTAGAGAGGGGTTTTAAAAGGTCTTTTAGTCTTCAATAACAACTTTTTCCATAATGTCGCCGTTGCTCATCGCTTTCGCAGCTTCCAAGCCAGATGTCACTTTTCCGAATACAGTGTGGACACCGTTCAAATGTGGCTGTGGCTCATGAACGATGAAGAATTGGCTTCCGCCTGTGTCTTTTCCAGCATGGGCCATTGATAATGAACCTGCTTCGTGCTTATGAGGGTTTCCTTGAGTTTCACATTTGATTGTGTAACCAGGACCACCAGTTCCAGTTCCGTTAGGGCATCCGCCTTGAGATACGAATCCTGGAATAACACGGTGGAAAGATAATCCATCGTAAAAGCCTTTTTTTGCTAAGGTTTCAAAGTTTTCAACTGTTCCCGGAGCTTCATTTGGGTATAATTCAAACTCAATTTTATCTCCGCTTTTCATTTGTATGTATCCTTTTTTCGCCATGTAAAACAACTCCTTATTTTTAAATCTCAACTATCATACCACTTTTCACCTTAAAAATAAAAGGACTTGTCCTTCTGATTTTAGAGGTGTATATTTTCACTGTTAGTATGTTATAATAAAAAGGCTCCTTCCGATCTTTTCGCTCGTTGCGGGACACTTAACCACTGTACGGACGGAAGGAGCCCTGCTTATGCAGGTCATACATAAACTTGCGCTAGAGTGATGATACTCTAGTTTTATTTATAGAGTTGGTCTAGCTTTTTAATAATGGGTTTAGGTTCCATTTAGATTTCAGGAAAATAGACGCCTCTATGTTACCCCCCCTTGGAGACCACCAACAGGTACATAGAACGTCCCTATCTTACCGTTCCTACCCTTTCCAGACCCACTTCGGGCACATAGACCGCTTCTATCTTACCGTTCTCTACTCTTGCCGGACCACTTCGAGCACATGGAAAAAATTATGTAAACCTATCCTTCAACTCTGTCAACTCGCGATAAATCTCAACAATCTCTTCTACTTTCATCCTCACAAGTCCACTGGACGATGGAGCCACAAACTCGACAATCCCAGGGACAACTGATTCTTCCTGAACGCCCCAGTCCATTTTTCTTTTCCCGCTAAATTCCTGATAAACGCCTTTCCCTACAAAGCAGGCAATCTTCGGGCGATAATGAAGCAACTTCTTTTTTAACTCCTCTCGACCAATTTGATACTCTTCCTTCGTAATTTCATCAGCAGCTTTTGTGGGTCTTGCGACAATATTTGTCAGCCCATACCCGAGGTCAACTATCGTGGCATCCTCAATCGCCTGATATTTTCGTGGAGTTAGCCCCGACTCATGTAAGATCTTCCAAAAGCGGTTATTAGGATTCGCAAAATGATGCCCGTTTTCCCCTGATCGAATGCTTGGATTAAACCCAATAAACACAATATCTAGACCCCCTTTAAGGTGATCTCCCATTGGTTCTAACATCTCATCTATCCCCCTCTAAAAAAACAACCACCTATCCCTTCCAAGGAAACAGCCGGAAATTCTCATTTTTATCATAAATATATCTAAAAATCCGTAGTTGGTACAACATTTCATCAAAGCACATCTGATCCGCGTCCTCATAAGAATACGCATCCAGATAGGCACTTAGCATCCTTTCATCCAGCTCATCGGCCATCCCCGTTAACCACAACTTATATTGATGTTTTTCATAAATATCTGACCATCCGGCATCGTCAAAAATGATTTCCATTTCCTTTTGTTCCATTTTCATCCTCCTTCATACCCGCTAGTATTTCCTCCCCTCCCAAATTCAATCGTGATCATGCGTAAACTTGCTTAAAAAGGAAAAGATAACATTATAAAAGGAGGCTAATGCAATGCAAGATAAGCGCAAGGAATTTGAAGACGTAGTATTGCCACCTGACAGTCATGGCGAACACAGCATGGTTTGTAACGAAGATTTGTTTTACGCTGAATTAAGGGCGGCCGCTGAGGACACTGAAAAAGAAAATTTTCTCGGTAATGAATAAAAACAGAGGCTGTTTTCGTAAAGATTGTTGTTAAAATCCTAAAGCCGGTTTTAACGCAAGTAAGCTGTTTGTGGGTTATAGTAAGTCTGTAAGCTCTTAAAAGCTATGTTTGAGTGAAACACAGCGTAATTCAATCTGAACCTATATCCAATACAACAAAGTTAGAGAAAATAGCCAAAATAAAAGGATGCCTTCAACAACGGAGGGCATCCTTCATCTATTTAGTCATCTAAAATTTCTCGCTATAGCCTTCTTCTCGCGCTTCTTCCCTTTCAATATACCAATGTTTCACCTGTGTCAATATTGAAAATACGAGGAAGAAATTCATTGACCATACACTTACAAAAGGGGCAATTCCACCAAAATCAACGGTACGGTACCCCTTAAACTGCATTACGATATACGACTCAATGAACACGAGGATAAATCCAGCAACACCAGCAATCGACATCCGAACCATCTTTTTCAGCCCCTATACCTAAATTTACTTATTAAGGAAATAATACCTTACCATTCAAACAATCGCAACAAAAATGTTCAAATTTTAGACAAAAACTTTTAAATGTTTTTTGACAAATAATAAAAAGAGGTGCATAAAGACACCTCTTTTGATATAATACTAAAATTTATTAATTTTTTACTATTGAAGGAACCACCCGTTGACCGACTGCCTCAATCAGCTCTTTCGGCATTGGGAAGTTAACTGCTGCTGGATCCGAGCTTACAGCCGGAATCGCCCTTGCTAAATCTTCTTCTGTCAAATTATACTGAGCAAAATCTTGAGGCAATCCCGTCTTCTGTTGAAGAAGCCTAATTTTCTCCACCGTTTTCGCGAGAACCGTTTGTTGATCATCTGTAGATGAAACATCGACACGAAGAGCTTCCGCTAACTCCCTAGCTTTTGGCAGATAAAGGTCTGGAATAGACTCCATCACAATCGGAAGGAACACCGCGTTTGCTAAACCATGTGGAATCCTGAATAAAGCACCATAGGCATGAGCAAAGTTGTGTACAGGAATCGCATTTAACGCAAAACTAAACGCAGTAATCCCCATTAAGCTTGCCTGGAGCATTTCCATTCTAGCATCCACATTTGAACCATTTGCGACAACCTCAGGCAAATTCTTTTCAATCAAACGGATTGCATGAAGCGCATGGGCGTCTGTTAGTGCAGTTGCCGTTGGGGAAGCAAATGCCTCAATCGCATGTGTTAGAGCATCAAAGCCAGTGAATGCTGTGATGGCCGGCGGTAATCCGACAGTCAAATCAGGATCAAGAACCGCCATGTCAGCGGATAAAAATGGATTGATGATATTCGTCTTCATTTGAATTTCTTCATTAAAGATAACCGCAATTGGCGAAACCTCAGAGCCTGTTCCTGCCGTTGTTGGGATTGCAATATGAGGAATTGGAATATGATTTGCCTTCGGGAACTGCTCCATGACAAAACCGCCTGGAATAGCTTCCTTAATATCTGCTAGACCGTGATGTAAGGCATATTTTACTCCTTTTACCGTATCAAGCACACTGCCGCCCCCGACAGCTAATAAGCCATCTGCCCCAATTTCGCGTGCATAGCGAGCAGCATCGTTCACACTTTTACTCTCGGCATCCTGAGCAATATCGAGGTAGATCCCAGCTAGCTCTGGTCCGGACCCCTGAGGAATCAATGAGAAGATTTGTGCGACCTTCTCAACTACTCCAGCCTGCTCAAGTCCACGATCACTTAATAATAGAACCCGCTTCGCTCCAAGCCCTTTAAATAGACTAGGCACTAACGCCCTTGTATTTGACCCACTATATATTGCTGTACGTAGCATAAACTCCGACATTGTCCGTGTTTGCATCCATAATCACCTCATGATTAGATTTTTTTAGAAATTCGTCCCTACATTTTTTACTTCGAAAATAATAATCCATACCAGTTACGACGGTGAATCTCTGGAACCATCGAGGTGTGTACATGCTTCACTTGTGTATACGCATCTAAGGAGTGCTTCCCCATTTCCCGACCGATTCCACTCTGTTTATAGCCTCCGAACGGAGCATCATTTCTCAACATATGCCAGTCATTGATCCAAACGACACCTGCTTGGAGCTTCCTGGCCACGTCATAAGCTTTATTCACATCACTCGTCCACACACCAGCGGCAAGACCGTAAATTGTGTCATTCGCCATTTTAATCGCTTCATCCACATCAGAATATCGAATCACTGATAAAACTGGACCAAAGATTTCTTCTCTTGCGATTTTCATATCATTGGTTACATTCGTAAAAATTGTTGGCTCAATAAAGTTCCCTTCTTCACAGCCAGGCACTGTAACTTCACGGCCTCCACAGACCAATGTCGCCCCTTCTTGTTTGCCTGCTTCTATATAAGAAAGAATTGACTCCTTCTGCTTTTTCGAGATAACCGGACCAATGTCGGTTGCTGGATCAAGTGGATTCCCCATTTTAAGCTTACTCGCAAGCTCTACAAGTCCTTCGACAATGACGTCATGAAGATGGTCTGGTACAAACAACCTTGTTCCTGACTCACAAAGTTGTCCTGAATGAAGGAATACACCAAATAAGCTACCTGGGAGTGCAATCGATAAATCCGCATCCTCTAAAATGATATTTGGCGACTTCCCACCAAGTTCAAGGGTCGTATTTTTAATGGTACCTGCCGACAGCTCCATCACTCTCCGACCAACCTCAGTCGAACCAGTGAAGGCCACTTTATCAACCTTCGGATGACGAATCAGCGCCTCACCAACATCTCCGCCTGAGCCTGTCACGACATTGATGACACCTGGAGGCACAACTTCGGAAATAATTTCAGCAAGCTTTAAAGTGGATAACGGTGTGTAACTAGCTGGTTTAACGACTACCGTATTGCCCATTGCTAGAGCAGGAGCAATCTTCCACGTTGCAATTACCATTGGTAGGTTCCATGGGGTGATTGCCGCACAAACTCCAATCGGCTCACGCCAAATAAAATTATGGGCTGGTCCAGGAAATGGTGGCGATGGCAATGTCTCAGAAAACTCATATTCGACAACAAATTTAGCTAGTGTCTGAAATAAATCAACCATCTGTAAAATATCATTTCCACCTAATCTACGAACGGTTCCTCCAGAACTGATGGACTCAAGATAGGCAAGTTCTTCGGCATGCTCAGCAATTTTATGAGAAATTGCATAGAGAACGTTCGCCCGTTCCTTCGGGCCCATATTTCGCCATTCCGTGTTGTCAAAGGCCTCTCGTGCTGCTTGGACAGCCTTGTCGATATCTTCAGACGTTCCTTTCGCTACTTTCGCGACGAGCTGTCCTGTTGCCGGATTGACAACATCAAAGGTCTCTTGGCTGCTACTTGGCTGCCACTGACCATTAATAAACAAGGGAAATGTTTGTACTTCAGTTTGAACTGTCATAAATATCCTCCTCTAATCTTTCATTTATAAAAGCTCTTCTTTTCCTCAAAACTGTGTTTTCTTCGAAATTAAATGGAACTGGATAACGATGTTTTTATTAAAATGCTTTAGTAGTTTTATGAGAAAAGAGCTTGAATACTTAAATTAATTGCACCATATAGCTATCCCTGCATTAAGATCGGCTTTTGGATTTGAACAATAGCCTGTTATAAAACACCCATCTCTGTTTCTGTGACCCGGTAAATATCCTCGATCTTCTTCCCACGTGCTCGTGATAGAATATCCATTCTTACGGATAGCTGTTTCATCGTAAAATTCATCGTGTCCTCAAGCAGATGGCCGAACTCACTTACATCGCGGCCAGCAAAGCCTTCCTGATTGATTTTGATGGCCAATGGGGCCAATTGTTGCATCTTTGCTTCTACAACTTCATACAGATGCGGATGCTCACAAATCAAGCGCTGAAGCAAAAAGGTTCCATAGGCAATATGACGGGATTCGTCACGCTTCAAATATTCAATCCCTTTAAGCAGGCCCGGCATTAGCCCTAATTCCTCGAGTGATTGATAGAAGGAGTAGTAGCCCGTTTCCGCCATTACACCTTCGACAAACATGTTATAAACGGTTGCAGCCTCAGCAATCGCTTCGGGTGATTGGTCAGTTTCAAGCCTGCTCATCGCTTCAGGAAGGATCTCGTAGAAAATCTTCTGGTAGGTTTCGGAATGAAAATGGGCTAAATCTCCTTTTTCCCCGATGGTGTTAAGCACAATTCGGAAAAACTCTGTATGCTTGGCTTCTTCGAATAAAAAAGTCGTCAAGAACATTTCTTCTTCGAGTCTCCCCTCCTTAGCAATGGTCATAATCAACGGAAGTAAATCAAGTGTGACCGCTTCCTCTCCAGCCTGAAACTGAGAAATTAACCGCAAAATATCTTGCTGTTGCTCACTCGCAAGTGTTTTCCAATCCCTTGCATCCTGGGTGAGGTCGATATCACTTGGATTCCAGACACCGTACTTTTTTGCTTTTTGAAACAAGCGGAAAGGGAAGGAGTCCTCAATCAACCCCCTCTTACTCGTCGTTAAAATCGTTCTTTTCTCCATCTGTTCATCTCCCTTACCAAAAATCAAAATCTATATGAAGGCCTAAACCAGATGTACAAATTAAAGATCATTTATACAAACCTTAAACATCACGCTTGGTTATTCGGTGAAATCATTTCAACTGCTGTTTTTCTTAAGTGGGTTTTAAGAATCTTTCCGACCCCATTACGCGGTAGTGCTTCTAAAAAAATGATTTGTCTAGGTGTTTTATTTTTAGCGAGATGATCTTGACAAAAGCGAACGAGTTCCTCTGATGTCACATGAGTTCCTTCTTTTTTTACTACACAGGCAACCATCTCTTCTCCCATCCTTTCGTCAGGAATTCCAACGACGGATGCTTCGGATACCGCTACATGGCGATTAAGGATTTCCTCGACATCGCGCGGATAAAGATTAAAGCCACCTCGAATAATTAAGTCCTTCTTACGGTCAACGATATATAAATAGCCGTCATCATCAAGCCTCGCCATATCTCCCGTATGTAGCCATGAGCTCTTCAAAACCTTCTCGGTCTCAACCAGATTATTAAAATAACCTGGGGTTACGTTATCGCCACGGACAAGCAGTTCGCCCACTTCACCTACAGGAAGTTCACTACCGGCATCATCAACAATTTTAATTTCCACCCCTGGTATTGGAATTCCAACTGATCCTGGTTTAATTTCGATGTTTTTCCGATGAGCTGTGACAATTGGAGCTGCCTCAGAAAGTCCATAGCCTTCATAGATTTCAGCATTAAACCTCGCTTGAAAAGCATTTAACAACGCTACAGGCAATGGAGCTGAGCCTGAACCCACCCACTCTAGGCTGCTTGTATCATACTTATCGCCATCAGGATACGACAGCATGGCATGAATCATCGCTGGAACCGCTGAAAAGGATTTCACTTTATGTTTTTCAATTGCTGTAAACACGTCAGCTAGGTTAAAGCTTGGGAAGATGACAATCGCCCCACCTAACATCATGCAAATATTCGAAATGGTTAAACCGTATACATGGGCTAGTGGAAGAATACCAAGGGTCGTTCCCCGTTCCGTTTCATTATGTTTCGCTGAGTTCTCAGCATTTGAAAATAAATTCTTATGAGTTAATAAGACTCCTTTAGGACTCCCTGTTGTCCCGGATGTATAAAGAATAACCGCGGTATCGTCTTCGGTCGTAGTAAGTGAGGTTCCTAACGGCTCGTTTTCCGCCAGAATTTGGTAAAAATTACGAACTTCATCTGAACTTGGCAGGTCAACAGCAATAATAGTTGGTTGGTCCTCGAGATCTTTCATGGCCGCTCGTACCTTTTCAATAACAAGTGAAGAGGTTATTATTGCTTTAACGCCACTGTTCGCGACAATATAATGAATTTCCTTTGGGTGCAGTGTAAACATGACCGGAACAATTACTGCACCTGCTCGATTGATTCCTTGGTAGGAAAAAATCACTTCTGGGCAGTTCGGCATGATAACCATCACCCTGTCACCTTTGTTGATCCCTTGCTGTTTTAACCCTGATGCAAATCTGTCTGCCATTCTCTTCGTTTCAACATTGGTAAATTGCTTATTTTGAAAATACAACATTGGGTACTCGTCAAAGTTCTCAACATTTGAATCAAGCAATTGTTCTAGCTTCATTGGATCCTCTCCTTTATGAAAATGACCAAAGTACTAACATCCGGATTAATTGAAAGCGTTTTCAAGTGATTGTACTATTATGGCGCCTTCTGACTCCTCCACCAAATATATTACAAAATTAGAATATTATGAATATTCTCTGTGTTTTTTTAAAACCCTTTTATTTTTTAAAATTATTTATTAAAACGAAGGCTCTGTTAAACAATTATGTTGATTTCCGCTCCAGGCGCTCATCGAACAGCGGGGCGTGCGGTGAGCCCGCAGGACACTGAATCACATCCTCGAATATGCCCACGCACGAGAAAATGTGCACTTCATTTTCGAGGAGTCAAGCGCCTTCCGCTCCTATCAACCTGCTCAAAATCAACATTGACCTTTAACAGAGCCAAGACCAAAGATAAGTAATTGGAAAAATCCTAACACCAAAATGAAATTTTACGCCATAAAAAAGAAGCCTAATCAATTAACCAGGCCTCTTCACATTGAACATGTCTATAAAATTATCCTTATATTCCCTTCAACCGCGCACCTTTGCCTTTTTCTGTTTTTGCATGACCTCATACGATTTCTCTATGATGTCGGTTAGCACATCACCTTTGTATATTCGCCCAATTTTCGTATTCTCCTGATAGTACTCAACAATTTCATCCAGTTTATCTGATGTCTCTTTTGATATTCGAACATTCAACTGAAGCCTGTCATTCCCAGCCATTTTTCCGTCACCTCTTGATATAGCACTTGCTAGCAGATTGCTATTCGAATGATGTGCATTCGATAAAATCCGCTATAATCTTTTACCCTTCTACATTCTTCTATTTTATCATACAAAATGGCAGCGCAACTCCCCTCCTATACATAATTTTTTCATTTACAAACCAGATTAATGAAAGGAGGTGCTTGGAATGGAACCAAACAAACCTGGAAGTAAACAGCTTCCTGACTTTAAAGAATTAGGCGACCGCATCATTGCTGAAGCAACGTCCGAACCCATGCTCGTCATTAAAACGAATTTAGATCCAAAGGATTCCACCGAAGATAATCCATATTATCGTAATATGGGTCTGACCGATACAGAACAATTCCGGAACTATTTTGAGGAGCGTAAAAAATAATGGAAAAGACACTTGCCTATTTACGAGAGATTCTCGCAAATTACACCGAAAAGGATGAAATCAGTAACCGGATATATAACAAAATTGAAGCCGGAAGCTATTCGTCTGAAGGAGAACTCGTCAGAGATTTAACGTTTGAAGAGTCTGAGTACCTCAATGGGATTCTTCCTTGGGAGATTAAATACGCCAAGAATGAGCAGGACGAACAAAGAGCCTATCAATTAAATGAAGTATACGAGCTACTGTTTTAACCTTTTACAAGGGCCAATTTAACTCATTGGCCCTTGTTTTCATTTTATTTTAGAGTAGCAGGTCTTTTTTTATCGGACTATTGTTGGAGCGGCGGTTCCTTTGAGGAATAGCGATTTTATATCAAGCAAAAAAGGATGAACAGATTGTCCATCCCTTTTCTTTATTTGTCTTTCTTATCTTCTTCTACATACGGATCATGTTCAAACGCAGGAAGATCACCAAAAGGCGTCATAATACCTTCGTCATCGAGTTCCTGTTCATAACGTTCCTGTTGCGGACTTGGATAAACGGTAATCTCTTTGCCTTCAATATCTGTGGCGACGAAATTCTCATAATCCTCAACATAACCGATATTTTCCTGCGACTCGTTGTACATATCATTATAATGATCCGGCGGCTGGTAAAAATCAGACGGACCTTCTGACGTTCCATACCTTGCCACATCCTGCCAAGAATCTTCAGCATCATAAGATACATTTTCATCCTGAAGATCTTTATCGAACTTCCCAAATGGAGGCATTAGCACCCCTTCTTCTATGGGGCGATTGGTTGAAATCGTCCTATCAGGCGTGTGTTCTATGCAATAGAGCGTTTCTGGAATCGCCTGAAGTCGTTCGTAGGAAATTTCCTTCCCACATGTTACACATTTTCCATATTCCCCATTTTGCATAGCCTGAAGGGCTCGGTTTATATTTTTTAATTGGTATTCATCATGTTCATTTAGAGCAAAGTCTTTTTCGCGTTCGTACAGCGCGGTTCCTTCATCGGCAGGATGATTATCGATACTTGACAACTCTCCCATCGACTCATGATAATGCCCTCTTTCCAAATCATAATTATCATTGTTTTCAAAACGCTGTTCCAATTCTTGCTTTAAACCTTGAAGTTCTTTTTGTAAATCGGACAGCTGCCCATTTGTTAGCATATAAGCTGCTCCTTTCTATAGGCGGTTTCTTTTTAGTATGGAACAAATTTGCTTTTTCATGACTCGAAACTGAAGTTGGGCTTTTTCACCATCTCTGTAACTTGGACGCTTTCCCCTATTTGTTCATACCCTATAAGAAATACATGTAAAAGGAGTGGATGGTTTTTGGGTTTATTTTTCAATCACAAGCGCGGAACGAAAATTTACCAGAACTCCAATGAAAATTTAAAAGAAACAAATCAGGACGTCTATCGCGAAAATTTTCTCCAATCTGTGATTAAGGAACAACAAAACCTTAATAAACAGTTTGCTGAAACGGCATCCGAGCATGCGGAGAAAAATGAGATGTATAATCAAGTGCTTCTGGACCAAATGAATAATCAAGATGCGTTTTTACAGGAAATGTACCGTAAGCTTCAAGCATATGAAGAAACCTCCCATTCTATCCGCGAACAGATGAAGGTGCAGGCTGAAATAAAAACGATGTTGGACCGCCACGATGACTTACAAAATGTATTCCACCAAACCGTCATGGAGCGGTTCGATCAGCAAGGTTCCGATTTCAAGGAGCAAATAAATCAACACGATACAAATATTAGCCAAAAAATGGATGCAAATAAAAGCCATTTAGTGGATCATTCAAACCATCAACACACTCAATTAATGTCGGACGTTCGTGACCTTGATGAGAATTTTATAAAGGCAATCGATAAACTGATGGTGGAGTTTCAACATCATGATGCCCAATCTACAGAACATATTACCAACCTTGATTCGAAACTGACTGAACACTCAGCTGAGTCTGGTAGACATTACCAGCAACTCGGTTCCAAGATGCTTGACCATTTTAACCAGCAGGCTAACCATTCTGCTGAACAAATCAAGCAACTTGGTTCAAAGATAACTGAACAACTTAATCAGCAGGCTGGTCAATCTGTACAACAATTCGGTATGCTTGATTCAAAGATAACCGAACAACTTAATCACCAGGGCAACCAGTCCGCAGAACACCTTAATCAACTTGATTCAAAAATAACCGAACACTTTAATCAGCAGGCTGACAAATCCGCAGAACAAACCAATCAACTGAATGCAAAAATAGTCGAGCACTTTAATAATCATGAAAATCTATCTACCGAGCAGCTCAACAAACTTGAAGCCAAGTTGGCTGAGAAATTCGAACACCAGGATCACCAATTCAAGGAGCACTTTGACAAAAAAGATACCCAGTTGCTTGAACATGTAAACAAACTTGATATGAATTTAACCGAGCGATTCCAACACCAGAAAAAAACTCTAACAGAGCTAGTTGACCATCAAAATGTTCAGAACGAAAACCTTGAGCGGAAGCTAGATTTTATTAAATCAACAATATTCGAACGAGCGGCAGATCTTTCAGAAAAGCTAGATGGACATTTCAAAAAGTTTGCAGAATTTTTCTCAGGCTTTATTAGTAAAAAACATTCAGATAAACAGATTGAGTTACACGAGAAAGAGAAAAAAGAAGAAAAGGTATGAACAAAAGCGCAAGCGCCTTGAACAGCCCCGACAGGCATAAGACGAGCCGGCCAGAAGGTTGTTCTTTAACCTTCTTGACGGATTGGCTTATGACCCGAGGGGCTAGGCGCTGGAGCTGGATGCAAAGAACGAACACAATTATCCACACCTTAACTTTTATAATTTCTTAAATAAAAATGAGCTGTCCCACTTGAGGACAGCTCTCGTTCTATTCCTTATACTCCACAATCGTGACCTTTACTTGCTTCCGGCCCCATTCGATTGCGTCCTCTTCCTCTTGAAGGTAAACATCAATCTCGTTTCCGTTTATTCCTCCCCCGGTATCTGCAGCCATCGCATATCCGTAACCTTCTACATATACTTTCGACCCTAGTGGAATAATAGCAGGGTCAACCGCAATAACTTTTACATCAGGATTCGCTTGAAGGTCTGTCCCATTTGCCGTTGTTCCCGAACAACCTTTACACTCCGCTGTATATGCCGTTGCAGAAACGCTGATTTCCTGGCTTACTTTTATCGTTTCTTTCACCGCCGCCTCCGCAGAGTTTTTTGGTTTCACCGGAGCAGCTTGGACGATGTCACTATTCTCTATCGTTTCAACGTTCTCATTTTTATCTTGGTTTAAGTTCATTTCTTCTGCTTGTACAATAACACCCGTTGCTGTAGAAATAGCCGTTGCAGCAAGCAAAGATAGTATTAATTTCAACATATTGTTTGCCTCCTTCGGCATATTTTTAAGATGTTATTATCGTAACATAGTTTCTTGCGGATAAAAGAACAGCTAGATATTAAATACATGACAAAGATAACAGCCATATAACAATTAGATTGCAATCAAACAGAATATTCAATCATCTTGCTATTAAAAAAGACCTACTCCATTTTGGAATAGGCCTGATTTGACTGAGTATACCCACTTTTGTAGTTAGCTCTATTAAACTGTCACTGGTTTTATTTGTACTGCACAAGCTTTAAATTCGGCTGTACCTGAAATCGGGTCAAATTCGTTAATGGTTAACACATTTGTAGGAACCTCTGACCAATGAAAGCTCATAAACACAAGACCAGGAACCACTTGTTCGGTAATCTTTGCCTTTACCTGTAATTCTCCTCGTCTAGAACTTACTTCAACAAGATCTCCATCGATAATTCCTAGTTTCGCCGCATCTTCCGGGTGGATATCCACCGTCTCTTCTTTTTGTCTAATTTTTACACCGTCTGCATAATGACGCGTCTGCGAATGAGTGTTATAGGATTCTAATCTGCGCCCAGTAGTTAAAGTGAATGGATACTCGCTGTCCGGACGCTCAATTGGCTCGGTATAATCAACAGGAACAAACGTGGAAACTTTCTGCCCTTCTACTAGATCATGGAATCCGACATGAAGGATCCTCGTTCCTGGATGTTGCTCGTCAGGACAAGGATAGTGAACACTATACTCAGACTCAAGACGTTCATATGAAATGCCCCCATACAATTCCCAGGCTAATTCGCGAACTTCATTCCAAATATCTTCGCTCGTCTCATAATGCATTGGGTAACCTAACCGTGTCGACAATTCACAAAGGATTTCCCAATCCTCTTTTGTATCAGGAGCAGCTTCCACTGCTTTTCTAACACGTTGGATTCTTCGATCTGTATTCGTATAAGTCCCATCCACTTCTCCCCATGATTTCGCCGGCAGAACAACGTCCGCATATTCAGCGGTTTCTGTTAGGAAGATGTCTTGAACTATTAATAAGTCAAGCTTCTGCAGCAGCTCTCTCGTGTGATTCATATGAACATCCGCGAGGAGAGGATTCTCACCAATAATATACAGCGCCTTAAGGTCTCCATTTTCAATACGTTCAAATGTTCTTGTCTGCGTATCACCTATACTAGCGTTAACCTCCATTCCCCAAGCAGTTTCAAACCGACTTCGATAGGCATCATCGGTAATACTCACGGCACCAGTCAGCTGATTAGGTAGACACCCCATATCGCCAGCTCCTTGGACATTATTTTGTCCACGTAGCGGCATAATTCCTGTCCCTTCTCGACCGATTTGTCCTGTCAAAAGGGCAAGGTTGGCAATATCAAAGACATTGTTCACTCCACAATGATGTTCTGTAATTCCTAGTGTATAAGCAATCATCGATTTTTCAGCCTTTGCATATTCTCGGGCTGTGTCGATAATATCCTCAACACTTAGTCCGGTAATTTCAGCAGAATATTCCGGTGTATATCGTTCCACTTGCTTCTTTAGTTTTTCAAATTCTGTTGTGTGCTGGAGAATGAACTGATTATTGTATAGACCTTCTTTAATAATCACATGCATCATCGCATTCATTAAAGCAATATCTGAGCCTACTTCAATCTGAAGATGGCGGTGAGCTGACTTCACGATATCAATTTTTCTCGGATCCACTACAATGACTTTAAGCCCCGATTTTGCAGCTTTTTTTATTTTATTTCCAATAATCGGATGAGCCTCTGTTGTGTTTGACCCCATTAAAAGTAAAACATTTGCTTCATCTATTTCATCCAGTGTGTTTGTAGGGAACCCACTACCAAATACAGTCGCCAGACCGGCGACGCTCGAAGCGTGTCACGTTCGGTTACAACCATCTATATTATTGCTACCAATTGCTGTTCTCATGAATTTCTGAGTCACATAATTTGATTCATTGGTTGTCCTTGCACACGCAAACATTGAGATTGCTTCGGGACCGAATTCATTTTTTATCGATGATAACCCTTTTGCAATAAACTCATAAGCTTCATCCCATGTCGCTTGAACAAGCTTTCCGGCCTTGCGAATAAGCGGTGTCTTCAGTCTACTTGGTGCGTGTACGTATTTATAAGCAAATCCACCTTTTACACATGTTTGCCCTTTATTAACAGGAGCTGTCTTATCCCCCCTGATTTTCACTATTTGATTATCTTCAATATCTAAAACCAAGCCACAGCCGGTTCCACAATAACCGCAAACGGTCTTCACCTGGGTCACTTCACCCATGTTTTCTCCTCCCTTATAACCAACTTCTGTAAACCTATATTTACATAATATTATTTTAGGGCAAAACAAGTTCACGATGTTGTCATATATTAAAAAATATATGTCTGTTTTTTAACAATTAGCCTAAAAGTATGGATGAATCTGAAATGAAGTATTCTTACAAAAAAAGACAGGAACCCGAGGGGGACCTGTCTTAAGCCGTTTTCGCTGGCAATAATATTTTAAAGGTTGTGCCTTTATTTTGTTCACTTTCAATATAAACTTTCCCGTTATGGCTCTCAATGATCTTGAACGAAACCATAAGACCGAGACCGTTTCCGTTTTTCTTTGTGGTGTAGAATGGTTCTCCAATCTTTTTAAGTGTTTCAGGAGGAATACCAACTCCAGTATCTTGAATCGAAATCTCAATATTGCTATTGATGACTTCAGCTTTGACATTTAAATCACCGCCGGATGGCATTGCCTCAATCCCATTTTTAATGAAATTCAAAAACACTTGTTTAAGGCGGTTTTCATCGCATTCAATTTGAACAATATCTGCATTCAAATCCAAATGAAGTTTTACATTGCGCTTTCTCGCCTCAAATTCCAGCAAAGAAATAATATTTTTAAGGATCGGAATTATATTCTTTTCTTCTAATTCAACAACTTTTGGCTTTGCAAGTAACATAAACTCTTCGACGATATTATTAACCCTGTCAATCTCATCAAGAATAATATCAATAAACTCCCGGCGCTCAGGATCTTCTTCATCTAGTTGTAGAAACTCCGCATATCCTTTCATTGAAGTCAATGGATTGCGTATCTCATGTGCGACCCCAGCAGCCAATTGTCCCACAGCTGCAAGCTTATCTTGACGATGAATTAGCTCTTCAGACTTTTTCCGTTCAGTGATATCATTCCTAATTGCTAAGTATTGATAAGGTTTTCCTGATTCATTTAAAAACGGGACAATTGTCGTATCTACCCAATAGAAGGATCCATCTTTCGCCTTATTTCGAATTTCGCCTTTCCATACCTGTCCATTTCCAATCGTTCTCCATAAGTTTTTGAAAAACTCCTTAGAATGAAAACCAGAGTTTAAGACGCGATGGTCTTGGCCAATTAACTCCTCACGTGAGTATTGTGAGATTTCCACAAATTTATCATTTACACTTCTAATGATTCCTTTTTCATCCGTAAAGGCGACTATGGCCGACTGATCAATTGCAAATTTATAATCACTAACTTCCTTCAGTGTATCCTTTAAATTTGCTTCAGCCATTTTACGACTAGTAATATCCGAACGTATGGAAACATACTGATATGGCCTTCCCTTTCGATTGAGGAACGGAACAATCGTCGTATCTACCCAATAATAGGATCCATCTTTTGCTTTGTTTCGAATCTCACCTTTCCACTTTTTCCCTTTACCAATGGTAGCCCACATTTCTTTAAAAAATTCTTTAGAGTGGTACCCGGAATTTAGAATTGAATGGTTCTCGCCAATTAGTTCGGCTTCGGTGTATTTTGAAATCTCAACAAATTTATCGTTTACATAAGTAATGTTCCCTTTTGGGTCCGTAATCGCAACAATGGTTGAAACATTTAAAGCATCTGTAATATCCTTCAAATCCGTGTCACTCACGGCCAATCTTTTGCTCATCAATGCACTCGAAGTAATCAACCCACCTAGGATGATCACAGATACAAACAAGATAATATAGCCGATAAGCGATTCAGGGATCGTGATTCTATGGACCATTTCATCGTTAATCGAGTAAAGAGTCGTTGCTCGAGTGAGCAATAAATGCCCTTCAACAATAGCGCCCGTGGTTACAAGAGCCGTAAGTGGTTTTAGCCAGACATGACTTGACTGCGAAAAACTCTTTGCATAGAAAAGAATCCAAAATGAAAACAGAAAAGAACTAAAGACAAGTACTAATCCAACAATTAAGATGAACGGTTGATAACGAAAGCCTACATTCATCGAAAACATTCCAATAATATGGACGGCCACGATGGCTATGGTCATAAACAAACTACTCAAAAGTAAACTTCGAGTTCTTATTTCATCAACTGACAAGGATAAAAAAGCCATGGCAGTAAAGATAATCCCTAAAAGGATAGCAAGAATATTGATGGGTACTTGATAAGATGCATCACCAGTAACATTCATAGATAAAATACCGAAAAAATTTAAAACCCATATTCCAATACCAAGTGAAAAAGATGCACCTAAAAATAATAACCGTTTATTTTTAACAGAGGTCTTAATCAAAGTAAAAAGATCTAAGGCTGTATATGAAGCCATCATTGTTAGAAGTATAGCTACAACTAATAGGACAGGGTTAAATGATAATTCTAGTGTTCCCATTTTCAGCATCATTCCCCATTTAATTTGTATTTAGTTTGATTGTATGACAAACCAGGAAGGATGGAAAGTGAAATATATCAATTTTGTAAGAAAATCGCCACTTTAACACCTTGACAAAAAGAAGACATTCCCCTTTACCCTTCCACAGAAGCCCTTTAATTATATATTTTAGAATTTTTCAAAAAAGCCTACACAAATTTGTTTATTTTGTTTATACTGTACTATAACAGCATAACAGATAATAAATTGTATTATAAAAGATAAGGAGTGGTACAAAAATGATGAACCCAGTTGAATTTTTTAGATCCTTACCAAAGAAGGTTTGTCCAGAATGCGGTCAACACGTTGAGGAACAGGCTGAATCTTATTTAATGGAATGCGAAAGATGCCTTGCAAAAAAGATAGAATAGCAAAAACCCGATAGCATAGTGGCTATAGGGTTTATTAATCAAAGAAAGAAGCTCCGATAAATCGGAGCTTCTTTCTTTAACACCTTAGGAGACCCAACCATGGCACCAGCTAAACTTCCTAAGCGCCTTGGGATGATACCCTTCCGGATAATCACCTGGGCGGTTCAGCCGATGTATGCTGTTCCGCAGAAGAATGTCCATTCTTTTTCGATTCATTCCTGATCAAAAAGTATGAATTCTTCTTTTTTTACATGCGGTATAATCACCGCGAGACTCATTTTCCTTACCTGATTGTAGCCAATCGGTTTAGAGGGTGTTGGATTCAAATAGCTTTGGAGTCCGAATTAAATCGTTTCCGATTTTCGAAGGCACCTACTCAAAAGGTTCACCATACTTCATTCTAGTATTAAAAGGCTTCCTTCATGCTTCTACAACCCTTTCCTTCTAGCTAAACTTACTTTTTAGTTAGAAGTATTACTGCTTTTTAATCCCAAATACTATTTCTAAATTTCCCTTATGATGAAACCCCTTTTAAAAAGTTCATCACGATTTCCATTTAGTAACAGGATTCTTTTGGTTAAGAGCTAGCATTCTGACTATGGTACCTTGATAGGCAGGACTTTCACTCTTTTCCTTTTGGATTTTAGAGCATTGAAACGGTGCTTTAGTCACTGGAATTTTCTAATACTTGAAGAAAAGTACTTGCCTTAGATTAAAATCTTTAGCTAGGTGAACTTCCATAGCTTTTGATCACCACACTTGCAATCGCTTACAATACAGCAATAGAACAATGTTTCTTCGTTCACCATTACGGAACGAACAATGATGGTTGAGCCTCCTAAAGTGTTAAGTTATTTTGTTTTTCTTTACACTTTTATTATAACCCTTTTTATCCGTTATAAATGCCAGAATTGTTACAAAATAGTGAAATCTACCATCTTCATTTTGGGAAAACTTGAAAGGATATGGTTTCGAATATGCACCACTACAACGGTAAAGATTAACCATAGAAGGAGTTGTTTAATATGAAGAATAACGAAAAGCGAAAAGATCCTAAAGAGAAGGAAATGGCTCCTCCTAGTTCTTATGGGGGTATGTCCCCAAACGCCAGTAAAATTCCTGGGGATTCCATCGATGAGCACCGTGAGATTGAAACAGCAAACATCATGCTCACAGGTGATGAAATTAGGCAACAAAATGAAAATCTCTAATACCAAATAAAAGATAAGGAGGGAAACAATGGATACACTTGAACCAAATCAAATCAAATCAGGGGACGAGGTTTATGTCATTTACCGAAATCCCCATGTCCCAACAGTCGCGAACATTAAAGCAGCAGAAATTGTTCCACATCCAAGAGATGAAAACTCCCTAGCGTTATTCCTAAATGAAACGTTTCATGTCATCGAAGACGACGATGCACTATTTGCGAGCGAAGAGGCAGCGAAAAAGGCTTACGAAGACGTGTACGGATTAGAATAATTTAATATAAATAATTTTTCCTCCTTTTGAATATGTTAAAATATTCTAATAAAGGAGGGATTTTTTTGGACAAGATTTTACATGCGATTCAAGACGATTATGCCGATGATTACTCTTGGTGCTTTGGTTGTGGCCGTTTAAATGAAAGCGGTTACCAGTTTAGAACTGGATGGGATGGTAAAAGGACGTTAACCATTTTTGAACCTAATCGTGTACATATGGCAATCCCTGGTTTTGTATACGGCGGTGTTGTTGCCTCGCTAATTGATTGCCATGGAACAGGCTCCGCCTCTATTTACTTGCATCGAAAAAACGGTCATGAAATCGGTGATGGAATCGAGCCGCCAAGGTTTGTAACAGCGTCACTTCATGTAGATTTTAGAAAGCCCACTCCGCAGGAAGTAGTATTAAAAGCTTATGGAGAAGGGGTAGAAATCCATCCTAAAAAGTGGAAAATAGAAACTGAAGTGTACGCAAACGAAACGCTTGTGGCTACAGGAGAAGTCATCGCAGTTGTTGCCCCTAGTACTTTTCTAAACAAGTAAGGCGCCGATGTTAGAATAGTTATCAAGTATGTATAGATGTTTATATTTCCCATTTCCACCTCCTCTCAGACTGCAATCCATCATACAAACCAATACTTAAACAGAACAAAAGGGCTGTCACCATTGCGAAGTGACAGCTCCTCTTTCCTTCTATAGGTCGGATCTCATGCCAGGTTCTTCTTTACCACCCGTCTGGTTTCCAGTGGTCGCAGTGTATCCTACCCGATAAACAAAATCTTTCTTTTGTTTAAGGGCATTCGGCATCTTATACTGTGACTCATTGCTTTGAAATTCACCTTGTTTTGACATGGAATTCCCCTTCCTAACAATCGGTTTTATCAATATGAAGTGGCGGAGGGATGAGCCATCCTTTATCCTTCAGAAGCCTTAATGCCTTACCCGCTAACTGAGCTTTTTTCGCATGGAAATTCGCATACATCATCGCAATGTCTTCTCTAATGCATTGCCCCATAACGGTACTACAGCTGACAAGCCCAGCAGCCAAGTCCCCACTCACCTTAATGGCAATTTCCTGATCTAAAAACCTTGCACCAGCCGGAATATTTTCCAAACACGCTTCCGGACGTTCTGGGGGTGTTGGTGGTTGCCCTACACCATGATCTTTCAAAAGGGTTTCTATTTCTTCAATTTCTGGCTTACAAGTATCTTCGAGGACATCTTGAATCAATTTTTTTAAATCCTCATCCCCTGTATGGTTAATCAGTGTTTCGTACGATGCCACACAAGCCTTTGCTGCACTTAAATGCACCCATGTTGCATAGACCTCACCATAATGCATTGGCTCTTCTTTTGGATTTCCACTTAAAATGCCCATTAACATCCCCCTTAGTTTGAACATCAATACGCCCCTTCTCTGACGGTGGCAATAATATTATGCTATCGCTGGGAAGCTTTCATGTAAGGGAATGAGTGACAAATTTCTAAACAAGAAAAAACACCTTCAAATATGAAGGTGTAAAAGAATCATTCGTACCCTTTTCGGGGAATTTCTATTTCTTTCCCATCATCCGTATTATCAATCGTTGCCAAGATTTCTCCTTCAGAATAAACATCACTTACTTGTTCATGTGTCATCGCAAGCCCTGATGAAAGTTCATCTTGACGATCATAATCCTTTGTATGGTACTGGCGCCCCGCCAGTTTTAAGGATTCTTTGTTTTCTTTGTTATTAGCCATTCATCTGTTCCTCCTTTCTGCACCTACTGTTACTTTCTTCTTTTGCAGAAAAACCATACAGGGAAAATTATGATAACAGATGGTTTATTTTACTAAGGGCTGTACTCGTCAGGATATAGCATTCATTACTATTGGCTGTTTTTTCTCAAGCCTTATCAGCCACCCAGTTAGAATTACGCCAATAAAAGACATTGCACCAAAAAATAAGTACACAGCAAAGATTGAAAATTCTTCAAAAATCATGCCGCTTATAAATGTACAAAACCAGTTTCCGAACCCATTTCCAATTGCTGAATACAAAGTTACCGCTGTTGCTGTCATTGTAATCGGAGAAACCTCACGAACATACTGAATGCCAGCTGGAATAAATAAGCCCAGTGAGAAGCCTTGGATAATCGTTGTTGCATAAATTAAACCAATTCCTGGTTCTAAAAAATAAAACAACCATCTTACTAAAGAAGCCACTCCAGCTATTAGTGCCACTTGCAGCAGGCCAAGCTTATGAATCCAAGCTCCGGCTACCCTCATAAAAGGAATTTCTGATAAAACCGCAAGCAGAAACGCAATCCCTATGCCTGTATAAGTTCCCCCGCTATATTCAATAAACAAACTAAAATAAAAGTTATTCGCCAAATTCGGTCCAAATATTAAAAAGGTAATCAGTAAAAACACGACAAATCTCCGTATCGCCAATAAATCTTTCACTCCCGAAAAGAGGTTAACCTTTGTCTCTAATGGTTTCTCTCTTGGAAGCGATAGTGACAAGAACGCCGCAATCGTTAACACAATAAAAAAGGCATAAAAAATCACATCCGGAGAAAACTCTGAAAGCCATCCCATGACGAAGACGGCTAATCCAAACCCTAATGAACCGAAAAGTCTTATATTTCCATAATTCACTTTCACTCTGTTCGCATACTGAATTGAAATACTATCAGAGAGTGGAATAATCGCACTTTGAAAGACCCCTAAAATAATCGCAACAAACAAAAACCAATAATAGCCACCAAAAGCCAAGTACCCTAGACCTGCTATTCCTGCAATTAATGTGGTGATCATCAGTAACTTGTGATGAGCATTTTTTAAATCAGCCAATATGCCCCATATCGGCTGAAAAAAGATCATCATTATTGGACCAATGGAGAGTAAAGTCCCCACCTGGTATCCATTTAGATTTTGGACTTCACTAAAATAGACACTTAGCAGTGGAGAAATGCTCCCAACGCCGAAAAAAGTTAACAGATAAAACCATTTTAAATTAGTTAAACTCTTATTTTTCATGATATTTCCCCCAAAAAATCCCAACATAACGTCTTATTCTACCATTATTTTCTGGTTATGGAAAAACCATTTTAACCAAATTATATTAGTGAACTCGTTCAGTTCTAAGGTAAAGGGCGGTGTTATTAATGAAAGAAGTGATTTTATCATTATTTGCCGGACTTTTTGTAGGAATTCTCTTTAAGTTGATTAAACTTCCCATTCCTGCCCCACCTGTACTAGCTGGGGTAATCGGAATCGTTGGTGTTTATTTGGGAGGAATCGTCGGCGACTGGATACAATCCTATTTCCGTGGTTAAAAGATGGAAGCTTAAACAGATATTCTGTATAAGCTTCCATCTTTTATTTTTTTGTTGATAAAAATGAACGAAATGTGACGCTTCCATCTTGTTTTGCACAAATCAAAGAATGTTCATATTTTCTCTATTGACCTAGTGTAAACATTTCTTTTTAATGTACATAGATAACTTTGGCGCGCGAATTTTTCAAGGGGAAAAAGGAACTCGAAAAGGTGGGAGAAAATGGTCAACAAACAATATAAAAGTGCTCTTTCTTACGAGTTAGGGGAATTGTTAAAAAATACGAATAGAAAAGTAAAATTAAAAAAGGGCTTATTTTTATTCCAAGAAGGCCAACCAGCTAAAGAAATGTATATCCTTCTATCTGGAAAGGTACAAATTTCGAAGATGAATGCAGAAGGGAAAGAATTGACGCTCCGCTTATGTACCCACAATGATATAGTTGGCGAGCTTACCCTATTTACGGTCGATCCTCAGTATTTATTTAATGCAAAAATTGTAGAATCTGGAGAAGCAGCCGCAATTAACATTGAGGACCTTGAGCGAATCCTTTTCAGTAATAGCCAACTTGCCTATGAATATATGAAATGGATGAACGATCACATTCGTAAAACCATCACAAAGTTCCGTGATCTTGTCCTTAATGGAAAAAAAGGGGCACTTTATTCAACACTTATTCGTCTTTGTAACAGTTACGGCGTTCTCCGTGGAGATGGAATCTATATCGATGTATCCTTAACCAATCAGGATTTGGCTAACTATTGCGGTACAGCAAGGGAAAGTGTGAGTCGAATGCTAGGCGAGCTCCGTGATGAAGGAATTATTTCGGTAGAAAGAAAGAAGATTGTTGTTCATAACCTCAATTATTTAAAAGCAGAGATTGACTGTGAAAATTGCCCGATTGAGTATTGCAATATTGAATAAATACGGAGGTTATTTATTGATCAATAATAGAAACGGAGCTGGTCGCTTATGAAAAAAATCTATATCATCTGCAGTTTAATTGTCTTTATTGGCATCGCTTCCGGGATTTCATTTTTTGTGCTTAGGGATGCGAATGCGCAAATACCAGAGGACATTACCCTTGTTACTCACGAACAAGAAGACTATCGTTTCGGTGATGCAGATAAGAAATTAAAGCTTGTTGAATTTATTTATACTCATTGTCCTGATATTTGCCCAACCACCACTCAAAAAATGAAACTACTAAAACAAGACCTCGAAGCTGAGGGGGTTTACGGAGATAAAGTTCAGTTTATTACTGTGACAATCGACCCTTATCGTGATACACCCGAAGTCATGCACAAGTATATGGATGCTTTTGAAATCGAGGATGATGACCAGTGGTTAATGTTAACGGGAGATCCGAATAAGTTAAAGGAAGAGCAACAAGAAATTAGAGAACTCGCTGATACCTTCCAATTTCAGTACCGCGACCCAGGAAATGGCTTTTTTGTCCATACTACCTTCACGTATTTAATTGATGAAAATAACAAATATATTAAAAAATTTCCAATGGGCATTGAATTTAATAAAGATGAAGTATTTGATAAAATCATGAAAGAAATCTAACCATATTTTCCTGCTTAGGGCTGTGGATTCCTGCCCTGAAGTCCAATAAAGCAATATACATAAAAAAGGCGTGGGATGAAATGTCATCTCACGCTTTTTTTATTAAGTATAGAATGCAACAGAATCCCCAAACATCTTAAAGGGGAAGTTCAATTAATGTGAATTGACAGTCGGATGTTTCTCAGCCTGTTGAAGAGAGAAAAATTCAGACTTTGGTTTCGTAAAGCTGACTTTTATCCCTGACTCTCTCAGACGGTTCACAAAATCGACCAGCTGCTTTTTCGCCATCGCAAAAACCCCTTTAACTACCTGTTTGAATTCATTTTACATCATAAATTTGAAAAATGTGTGAAGATGAGCAAAAAAATTGAAAAAATTATCTGCTTCCATCATAATTTTTACTTCCTTATAAAATCCTTCATTTTAACAGACCCTCTTTTTCAAAAAATCTGTTTCACCCCCAGAACATGTATTCCCCCTTAAATTCAATAAAAAAACCTCTTTTATCATCAAGATTCTTCCAAACCATTCACGTTGTATCCGACAATATGGTATAATGCTTTGGATAATTATAAATGGAGGCTTTAAATGATTACAGTTAATAATGTGGGTTTACGATATGGTGATCGTAAACTTTTTGAAGATGTTAATATTAAGTTCACTCCTGGAAATTGCTACGGACTAATTGGTGCCAATGGAGCTGGGAAATCAACGTTTCTTAAAATCCTCTCTGGAGAGATTGAACCACAAGCTGGAAATGTTCATCTTACTCCTGGCGAGCGCCTTGCTGTTTTAAAACAGAACCACTTTGAATATGAAGAGGTAGAAGCGATTAAAGTGGTCATTATGGGTCACGCAAGATTGTATGAAATCATGCAGGAAAAAGACGCTATCTACATGAAAGCTGATTTTACCGATGAAGATGGTATGAGGGCTGCTGAGCTTGAAGGGGAATTTGCAGAGTTAAATGGATGGGAAGCTGACTCTGAAGCAGCCATCCTTTTAAAAGGTTTAGGGATTGGCGAAGACCTTCATGATAAGAAAATGGCTGACCTAGATGGTGCGGAGAAAGTGAAAGTTCTTCTAGCACAAGCATTATTTGGAAAACCTGATGTCTTGTTATTAGACGAACCAACAAACCACCTGGATATCCAAGCCATTCAATGGCTTGAGGAATTCCTAATTAATTTTGAGAACACGGTTATTGTCGTTTCCCATGACCGTTACTTCTTAAACAAAGTTTGTACTCATATCGCGGACCTAGATTTCAGTAAAATTCAAATCTATGTTGGTAACTATGATTTCTGGTATGAATCTAGTCAATTGGCATCTAGATTGACACAAGATGCGAATCGGAAGAAAGAAGAAAAAATCAAAGAACTCCAAGCGTTCATTGCCAGATTTAGTGCAAATGCATCTAAGTCAAAGCAAGCAACATCTAGAAAAAAACTACTAGATAAAATCTCACTTGATGATATTAGACCGTCTTCTCGCCGTTATCCATACGTTCAGTTTGCGATTGAGCGCGAAATCGGCAATGATTTACTTCGTGTAGATGGTTTAACGAAAACCATTGATGGGGTTAAGGTACTCGATAATCTTTCATTCATCATGAATAAAGAGGATAAAATCGCTTTAGTCGGTAGCAATGAGCTGGCGAAAACGACTTTATTTAAAATTCTTATGGGTGAAATGGAGCCGGACAGCGGTAGCTTTAAATGGGGGATTACAACCTCTCAAGCCTACTTCCCGAAGGATAACTCTCAATACTTCGAAGGGTCTGATCTAAGCTTAGTTGACTGGTTAAGACAGTTCTCTCCAAAAGATGATAGCGAAAGTTTCCTTCGCGGATTCCTTGGTAGAATGTTATTTTCAGGTGACGAAGTATTGAAAAAAGCAAGTGTACTTTCCGGTGGAGAAAAGGTACGCTGCATGCTTTCAAAAATGATGTTATCAGGTTCTAATGTTTTATTACTTGATGAACCAACCAACCACCTTGATTTGGAGTCAATTACGGCATTGAACAACGGGCTAATCAATTATAAAGGTTCCCTGTTATTCTCTTCCCATGACCATCAGTTCGTTCAAACGATTGCCAATCGAATCTTTGAACTAACTCCATCCGGATTGGTTGATAAACAAATGACTTATGATGAATACCTTGAAAATCAGGAGATTCAACAGCAAGTTGCAAAAATGTATTAATGGGAAAGAGCTCGGATTTTTTGTTCCGAGCTCTTTTTTATTACCTAGTCTTGTTTCTGCTTATTTCTAGATGATGGAGCCTTTACTTTTCCGGTTTCATGATTGGTCGTTCCCTGTCCTTCTACCTGTGAAGAGTTCAGTCCAATAGTTGCTGGGTTCGCTTTACGTTTAGACATCATTTACACACCTCCCTACTTACTTTTCACTTTCTAACAATGTATTTATACAAGTGAGTAACGAATAATTGTTTCCATTCAAGGAGACCTTAGAATCGGAGGAGGTGTTACATATGACGAAAGTTGGCGTAGAGCAATCCCTTAGCAATGTCTCAGCAGCACTTCGCGAAAAAGGATATGACGTTGTAGACCTTAAGCAAGAGAACGATGCCCAAGGCTGTGATTGTTGTGTTATTAGTGGACTAGACTCAAATATTATGGGCATGCAAGATACTATAACTCAAGGATCTGTTATCGAAGCAAATGGCCTCTCAGCAGATGAAGTTTGCCAGGAAGTTGAACAAAGGTTTGGCAGACAACAATAATTCTTTAAAAACTGCCCACTGGGGGCAGTTTTTTTATTTGGACTTCGTTATAATAGGAAAAGTATCAATATTAAACGTTCAAGGATGAATATATTAAATGAACAAATTACTTTCTATATTTAGCTTCTTCCTGTTCCTTGCTCTATCTGGCTGTTCACCACAGACACAAAACAATGAACAAATTGAAATAACAATCTCTGCAGCAGCTAGCCTGACGGAGGTTCTTTCAGAGCTTGAGGTGCTGTATGAAGAAGAAAAAAATCATGACATTAACCTACTATTTAATTTCGGTGGCTCAGGTTCATTACAACAACAGATTCTCCAAGGGGCACCCGTTGACCTATATTTTTCAGCTGCGGAAGATAAATATAACCAACTCTTAGAGCGCGGCTTAATTGATGCGGACTATAGTAGTGATTTTATTTCAAATGAACTAGTATTGATTACTCCTACTGGAACTTCAAATGAAATGAGGGATTTTTCAGACCTTGTCTCAGATGAAATATCACGAATTGCTATCGGGACTCCAGAAACAGTCCCGGCCGGTCAATATACGAAGCAAGCTATGGAAAACATGGGGATTTGGGACAAGCTATCAGGAAAAATCATTCCCACAAAGGATGTTAGACAGGTCCTCTCTTATGTAGAAACCAATAACGTCGATGCGGGCATTGTTTATAAAACAGATGCTCTTGTATCAAAGAAGGTCAAAATGGTTACAACAATTGACACCAGCCTCCACAATCCAATTGTCTATCCTGTGGGTGTCCTCAGTACCAGTACACAAAAAGACGAGGCGATTAACTTTTTTAATTACCTTCAAACCGAGAGTGCTATTGAGATATTTAAAAAATTCGGCTTTGAATTAGTAAGGTAGGCTTATCATGAATATTCAATTTTGGTCTCCCGTCCTCTTGTCACTGCAAACAGCGGCTGTCGCATTGATAATTGTCGTTATTTTAGGCGTCCTTCTGGCAAAGTGGATGATCGCGAAAAATTTCAAAGGAAAAATTATCTTAGAAACTTTATTATTACTTCCTTTGGTGCTCCCCCCTACCGTTGTAGGCTTTTTACTTATCATTATTTTTGGGAGAAATAGCTGGATTGGCTCTTCTCTTGAACAGCTCCTAGGGCAACCGATTATGTTCACCTGGCCGGCTGCCGTAATCGCGGCTTCCGTAGTTGCCTTTCCAATGATGTATCAATCGGCAAAGACCGGGTTCCTTTCAGTAGATAAAGGAGCCGAAGAAGCCAGTCGTATCGATGGTGCTAGTGAATGGCAAGTGTTTCTCTTTATCACCTTGCCATTATCGATAAAGGCACTTACCGCTGGGGTGATTTTGAGCTTTGCACGTGCACTAGGTGAATTCGGGGCTACGTTGATGTTTGCTGGGAACCTCCCTGGTAAGACACAGACCATGCCGACAGCTATCTATGTCGCATTTGAATCTGGGAACATGGAGTTAGCTTGGCTATGGGTGAGTGTAATTATGGTTATTTCCTTTTTCATGCTCCTTGCAACTAGATTTCTACACTCTTGATAGGGCGTCCATAAAGAGTGATTCAGTTCCGTGTATTTTTCAAAATTCCAGTGGTACCAATAGGTGCCGAACAAAAAACTCGTCCATTTTTGGCGAGTTTTTTCTATGATGACAATACCTCGTCCACCTCGTTATTCATTCCAAACTTCGGTCCACAAAATAGTAGACAAGTTTTACCTATGGGTGCGCATATGATAGACCAAGGACAAGTTAGAGGAGGTGAGTCGATGCGTTTTTATATAATCAAAAGGCAATATTTATATTTGGCAATCATCTTGGTAATTATGGCAGCAAGTGCCTCCTTATGGTTTCTGCGCTCTCCGGATGCGAAGACCGTTGCGACCCCGGAGGTTGTGGAAAATATGCGGGAAGTTCATCTAGTTACAGGTGAATTTAAAACGGTTACAGAAGCGGGAAAGGAAATTGAATCCTATCGCTGGGATCCAGGAGTCGTTTTTCTTGAAAAGGATGAAAAAGTAGCTCTTAAAATTTACGGCATCAATGGGATGGAGCACCCTTTTGAAATTGAAGGGACCGACATTAAAGGCACAGTAAAAAAAGGGGAAGAAACAGTTGTTCCACTTCAATTTAAAAAAGAAGGAGTCTATCGGTTAATTTGTTTAACTCATCAAGATAAAAACAACAACGGACCTATGATTGCTTATATTGTGGTGGATTAACCAATTGCTAATCCTTCACACCACCTAACATCATACTTACTACACAAAAACAGGAGCTCTTTCCTGTTTTTTGTGTTTTTAATCACTTCTTTTCACAAAAGGTTCATAACCAGCTTAAAACCGTGCAAACATTGTTTGTTATAATTTAGTTATATCAACAGGCATAAGAAAGATTAGCCTTATACTTCTATATAACAGAATTAGAACTCCAGTAAACAATTATAGTACAGATTGTATTTATTACTCATTATCAAAAATAAAAACCCTTTAATTTTCTACGTTGTTCATAATTTCACAGAATCGTCACAGCAAATCTGTTTCATCCGTAGTATGATAAAAGTGTAGCAACTGTTATATATTTAAAAAACGTTATTTCGAGGTGAAGTGAAATGGTAAAAACATTAGTTCGAGAAGAAAAAATGGAACAATGGAAAGGTTTTACAAGCGGAACATGGCAGAAGGAAATCAATGTTCGTGACTTTATACTCAAAAACTTTACACAATATAACGGGAATGAAGAATTCCTAGCTAGCGCAACGGATGCAACAAACGCTCTATGGAAGCAAGTGATGGAATTAACGAAAAAAGAACGCGACAATGGTGGTGTCTATGATATGGATACCGAAATTGTCTCAACGATTACATCACACGGACCTGGGTACCTTGATCAAAATAAAGAAACCATTGTCGGCGTACAAACAGATGAGCCATTTAAGCGCTCCATGCAGCCTTATGGTGGAATTAGAATGGCAAAAGCTGCCCTTGAGTCCTATGGCTATGAGTTAAACGAGGAAGTTGAAAAGATTTTTACTGATTTCCGTAAAACGCATAACCAAGGTGTATTTGATGCCTATACAAAAGAAATGATCCTTGCCCGTAAAGCTGGAATCATCACAGGCCTTCCAGATGCTTACGGCCGTGGCCGCATCATCGGCGACTACCGTCGGGTTGCCCTTTACGGTGTTGACTTCCTTATGGAGCAAAAGAAAAAGGACCATGAATCCACTAGCAGTGTGATGACGGAAGACACAATCAGACTTCGTGAAGAAATCTCTGAACAATACCGTGCGTTAAACGAATTAAAGAAACTTGCTGAAAGCTACGGCTTTGATATTTCAAAACCAGCGACAAACGCAAAAGAAGCATTCCAATGGGTATATTTCGCTTACCTAGCTGCGATTAAAGAACAAAATGGTGCAGCAATGAGCCTTGGCCGTGTATCTACCTTCTTAGATATTTATGTTGAGCGCGACATTGCAAACGGTACTATGACAGAGGAAGAAGCTCAAGAGCTTGTCGACCATTTCGTCATGAAGCTTCGTCTTGTTAAATTTGCAAGAACACCTGATTACAACGAACTATTCAGTGGTGACCCAACTTGGGTAACAGAATCGATCGGTGGTATGGCACTTGACGGACGCGCACTCGTGACAAAGAGCTCTTTCCGTTTCTTGCATACTCTTGATAATCTTGGACCAGCTCCAGAGCCAAACTTAACGGTCCTTTGGTCTACTCAGCTTCCTGAGAACTTCAAGAAGTATTGTGCGAAAATGTCAATCAAAACAAGCTCAATCCAATATGAAAACGATGATATCATGCGTCCAGAATACGGCGATGATTACGGTATTGCTTGCTGTGTATCCGCTATGGAAATCGGTAAACAAATGCAATTCTTTGGCGCCCGTGCCAACCTTGCAAAAGCTCTACTTTATGCAATCAATGGCGGCGTAGACGAAAAACTAAAAATTCAGGTCGGACCTAAATTCCAACCAATTACTGCTGATGTATTAGATTATGATGAAGTAATGGAAAGCTTCAATAATATGATGGAGTGGCTTGCAGGTCTCTACATCAATAGCTTAAACGTCATTCATTATATGCACGACAAGTACAGCTATGAGCGCATTGAAATGGCGCTTCATGATACCGAAGTTTTACGTACAATGGCTACTGGTATCGCAGGACTAAGTGTTGTTGCGGACTCTCTAAGTGCCATCAAACATGCGAAAGTAAAAGTGATCCGTGACGAGAACGGTCTTGCTGTTGACTTTGAAACGGAAGGCGATTTCCCTAAATACGGTAACAACGATGATCGCGTTGACAGCATCGCTGTTGAGCTTGTTAAAAACTTCATGAAGAAGTTACGCAAGCATCCAACATACCGTGGGTCCATGCACACGATGTCTATCCTTACGATTACTTCTAACGTGGTCTATGGTAAGAAAACAGGAAATACTCCTGACGGACGTCGTGCAGGCGAACCATTCGCACCAGGTGCCAACCCAATGCATGGTCGTGATACTAAAGGAACCCTTGCTTCCCTATCTTCTGTAGCGAAGCTGCCATACGAATATGCACTAGATGGAATCTCTAATACCTTCTCAATCGTACCAAAAGCACTTGGGAAAGAAGAAGAAGCTCAAACTAGAAATCTTGTAGCTATCCTTGACGGTTATGCTGCCAAAACTGGACACCACTTAAACGTCAACGTCTTTAATAGAGAAACTCTGTTAGACGCGATGGAGCATCCAGAAGAATATCCACAATTGACCATCCGTGTTTCTGGATATGCAGTTAACTTCATCAAGCTGACTCGTGAACAACAGCTTGACGTCATCAACCGTACATTCCATGATACGATGTAACAGATCAAAATAATTCACTTAGGAGTCCCTCCCCCACCGATAAGGGGGGCCTCCTAATTTTTTGAAAGGGGTTTTTCATCATGATCGGAAACATTCATTCTATCGAAACATTAGGCACAGTGGACGGGCCAGGTATCAGATATATCATTTTTACACAGGGGTGCTTACTTCGCTGTCAATTCTGCCACAATGCCGATACGTGGGAAATCGGAACCGGTAAACAGATGACTGTTTCCGAAATCATCGATGATTTAAAAACCTATCTTCCTTTCATCGAAGCATCAGGCGGCGGAATTACCGTCAGTGGCGGTGAGCCTCTTCTACAAATTCCGTTCCTGATTGCCCTCTTTAAGGAATGTAGAAAGCTTGGAATTCATACGACCATCGACTCCTCTGGAGGTTGTTATTCAACAAACGCTCACTTTCAAGAGCAATTCGAGGAATTATTGGAGTACACCGATTTAATTCTGATGGACTTGAAACATATAGACAAAGAAAAACATAAAAAATTGACAGGATTGACGAACGAACATATTCTAGCGTTTGCCCGTCACCTCTCCGATAAAAATGTACCTGTATGGGTCCGTCATGTGCTAGTACCAGGAACAACCGATGCCCCAGCGGATCTCGAACAGCTCGGAAAATTCATTGGTACTCTCAAGAACGTTAAAAAGGTAGAAGTCCTTCCCTACCACAAGCTTGGGGTTTACAAGTGGGAAGCTCTCGGACTTGAATATCCATTGAAAGATGTAGAGCCACCTTCCGAAGCTTCAGTGGAGCAAGCATACGAGCTACTAACTGCTGAAGTCGAATATATTTAATTTCTGACAGTAGGGGTCACAACTTAGTTGTGGCCTCTACTGTTTTTATGTAGGCTTACTTTCTCACCCTTTGGCAGCTCCTACACTCAAACTCAAAATGTAACCCTATTAAAAAATAAGTTGACATATTTTTCAGTTAACAGTAAAATTCTAATATGTTAACCTATTAAATTTTAAGTTTACTTAATACTGACAAAGGGGGAGAAACAAAAATGACTTCAGACAGACTCAAACTAAGAATGATGATTGTCACAGCTTTGTTTGCAGCAATTATTGGTATTCTTGCACAGCTAACCATACCGTTGCCACTAGTTCCGATTACAGGGCAAACATTAGCCATCGGCCTAGCTGCCACGATTCTTGGAGCTAAGTTCGGAACGCTATCGGTTCTTCTTTACATATTAATCGGCGCTGCGGGCATCCCTGTGTTTGCCGAAATGTCTGCCGGACTATCTGTTCTAGTTGGACCTACTGGTGGGTTTCTAGTCGGATTTATCCCTACCGCCTTCTTTATTGGCTGGATGCTTGAAAAAACAAGCTTTACTTTTAAAAACGCAATGATCGCCAATACCATCGGAATGCTTATTACCTTAAGCTTTGGCACATCCTGGCTAAAGGTTGCCGCGGAGTTATCGTGGAGTGCAGCATTTATGAGCGGGTTTGCACCTTTCATCATCGTTGGGTTGATTAAAGCAGCATTGGCTTCATGGGTTGGCGTAACGGTTAGGCAGCGACTCGCAAAAGCGAACCTTCTCTATTCCGTTCAAGAGCCAAGAAATCTTTCAAAAACCGTATGACTAGCTAGCCATGGAATTCTTCCATGGCTTTTTTGATGAAACTTTTTCTCCGGTGATGATTGTGACGATATCCCTAAATGCTCCAGCAGCTCTCCCTCTATATTGGACAGTAGGTGGAGTGTTCTTAATTTTCCAGAACCTCCTATCAAGAAAGCTCTATAAATTAAAGCCGAAAGATTTAAAGACACAAACAGAGTAAATAAGAAAAGGGTTCCGAATCGTTCGGAACCCTTTTCTTATTGATATTCCCCTATTACTTAGCTTCAATAAAATAATCTTTATAATAGCCTCCAACTTTTCCGGAGTTATCGATAATAAAATAAAACTCTTCTGTTTCATTCTTCACTTCATATTCTTTTTCTGGAGTTAAAACACGGTTCACAATGTATTTATTTGCATCTGTGTGCACACATTTCACCTTTTTTAATGTTTGACGATCTTGCCAGTTTAAATGAATCATTCTAGACACTCCTTTATACTCGTTAACATATAGTATAAAGAAGATTGCAGCACCTACGCAACTGTATTTTCCTTAGTGCCAGTTCTACTTGCCCCACTTATTTCACGAATACCGACAATCCCTGCCTGCTCAAAGGTAAACATCTCACCAGTTAGGATATTTTTAAGAGTTAGATAACAAACATCACAAATCTCATCCATTCTTATAAACCGTAAAAAGGAAAAGTGAGTGCCTCGATAAACCACTTCATAAACTCCATCCTCAGTAAAAAGGTTCATATTCGATCCCTCTTCTCCAAATTTTCCTTCGTTAGTTGTATGGTTCTTTACCACAATCCTTGCTTGTTTTAAACCTGTACAAGCCTAAAAGAATGAAAATCGGTCCCAAATTACTATTTTTTTTTTAAAAAGCTGTATTATTCCGTTATATTTGGTCTTTGAATCGCACAACAGATACTAGGAGAATATTTCTCCATGTCTTCCCTAGTTCTATTTAATGTTTGTCCTCTGAAAGGAGTGCTATGTTTGATATGAATTGATTCTAATAAACTATCGATTGATTCTCAGAAGTTATGCATTGATTATCTGAAGAAATGGATTGATTATCGGAAGTTATTGAAAAAAATCGTGACTATTTTGTGACAGCCCCTTTTTCCAAACAACAAAAAAAGCCCAGACAACTTTCATCCAGACTTTAAACGATTGGGTGCTTTTTCTCTTTTTGTATATTTAATTTAATTGCGACGTTAATAGCTACTAAAATTGGAATCGCTGCTGCAATGGTAAACCCAAACGCATAGCTAGGGATTCTATCTTTCAATACTCTATCGATAATCTCAACACCTAAAAAACTTATCCCAATTCCATTCCCATCTACCTGATCCAGCACCGTCCATAATTCAATGCCTTTTCCCAAAAACAGGAGGCCGAACATAGATAATAGAACAACTAGAAACCATTTCATTCGGTCTACCCCCTAGCTAACAATATAACCACTATATATATATCATTATTATAGTCATAACCCCTCTGGATTCCTATAGTTGTCACAATATGTTCACATCTATTGTGAAAGTTATGTAAACAGTAATATTTTTAGATATTTCATGTAATCCAGCCAATAAAAAATTATAAAAATGATAAATAAGGGTTTTCAAAACCTGTGTAAACCTTTACAATGAACCTAAACTTAATAAATTTAGAAAATTCATTCCATTCTTACTGAGGAGGACTGCAAATGAAAATTATGAGCAATGAACAATTGGTGGTCTCATATCGTGATGCATTAAAGTCAGAACAGGACAAGGAATGGGCAAGACTTTTAAAGGATGAAATTTCTAGACGAGGATTAAAACCATTTAAAAACCGTTAATTCTAAAAACCAACTAACGATCTGGCCGCATTTGCGGCCTTTTTTATCGTCAGGAAATTATAAAAGTTAAGGGTGTGGATAACTGTGTTCGTTTTCTGCATCCAGCTCCAGCGCCTAGCCCCTCGGGTCATAAGCCAATCCGTCAAGAAGGTTAAAGAGCAACCTTCTGGCCGGCTCGTCTTATGCCTGTCGGGGCTGTTCAAGGCGCTTGCGCTTTTGTTCTTTCCACGAAACCCCAACAAAAAGCCCCAGCTATAGAAGCTGGAGCCTTTCTATCTTATTAACTTCCAAACAATAATGATTCAGGGTCTTCAATTAATTCTTTCACCTTTTTCAAGAACGTAACAGCTTCTTTCCCATCGACAATCCGATGGTCATAAGAGAGAGCAATGTACATCATTGGTCTATTTTCCATCCGTTCCTTATCAATTGCGACCGGACGAAGCTGAATCGTATGCATTCCTAGAATCCCAACTTGCGGTCCATTTAAAATTGGAGTTGAGAGTAATGAACCGAAAACACCACCATTGGTTATTGTAAATGTACCACCTTGAAGATCCCCTAAAGAAAGTTTATTGTCTTTTGCCTTCTCGGCAAGTTCGACTAGGTTTCCTTCGATCTCTGCAAAGTTCTTACGGTCTGCATCACGAATGACTGGAACGACCAGACCTTCATCTGTAGAAACCGCTACCCCGATATCATAGAATTTCTTCATTAGAATCTCATTGCCTTGAATCTCTGCATTCAAATAAGGCGTCTTCTTCAGGGCTGCGACAACTGCCTTGGTAAAGAAAGACATGAACCCGAGACGAACATCGTTCTCCTCATAAAAACGATCTTTCCACCTTTTACGCAATTCCATAACAGCTGTCATGTCGACCTCGTTAAAGGTGGTTAGCATCGCTGAGTTTTGTTGAACCTCGACAAGTCTGTTAGCAATTGTTTGGCGGCGGCGCGACATTTTTACACGTTCTACTGGTTTGCTAGAATCGGCTGGTACTTTCTCAGCCGGTTGTTTGTTTTGGGACGCAGAAGCTGCTGGTGCTGCGGTGGCTTCTGACTTCACTTGTTTCGGATCATAATTGGATACGTCCTGCTTACGAACCCGACCTAGTGGGTCAACAGCTGGTACTTGACTTAGGTCGATTCCCTTTTCCCTCGCCAACTTCCTCGCGGCTGGAGAAGCAATAATGCGTTCATTGCTCTTTGTATCCGAATCATTATTTTCTTGCTGTACGTTTCCGCCAGATTCCGATTCTGGCTGAGGTTGTGCCTCGGCAACCTTTTCCTTCGAATCATCAGTTGGTGCGTCGCTTTTTCCGCTAGTTCCACCTTCGTTCACAACGGCAATAGTTTCTCCAACTTGCACGGTATCGCCTTCCTCAGCTTTTAATTCAGCTAGAATGCCGTCATGCTCCGAAATGATTTCAACATTGACTTTATCCGTCTCAAGTTCTACCACATATTCCCCTTTGCTTACATGATCGCCCGGCTTCTTCAACCACTGGGCGATTGTACCTTCCGTAATTGTTTCTGCTAGTTCTGGAACCTTGATCTCTGGCACCTGTGTCCTCTCCTTTACTCTCTGGTTAATGCTTCCCCAATAATACGAGCTTGCTCGATCTTATGAATATCTGGTTCTCCTTCAGCTGGACTAGACCTTCTCCGGCGACCAATATAAGAGACCTTCAACTTACCTTCTAGAGTTTCATTGATACGAGGCTCAACAAAGGTCCATGCCCCCATATTTTTCGGTTCTTCTTGAATCCAGCAAACTTCCTTTAAGTTAGGGAATTGCTCGAAAATTTCCTTTAGATTTTCAAATGGAAACGGATAAATTTCTTCGATTCTAAGAATCTGCAGCCATTCATATCTCTCAGACTCAACTTTAGCCGCTAGATCAATCGCAATCTTCCCTGTGCATAAAACAACCTTCTCTACCTTATTGGGTTCAGAACCTAAACCAGGCTGTTTAATAATCGACTGGAATTCCCCATCGCTAAATTCTGCAGGGCTAGATGCCACACTTGGGTTCCGTAACAAACTCTTTGGCGTCATCAATACAAGAGGGCGCACGGCCTCTTTTTCAAGAATCGCTGCTTGCCGTCGTAAAATATGGAAATATTGAGCAGCCGTGGTCAGGTTAGCAACGGTCCAATTGTTCTCCGCTGCCAGAGTTAAAAACCGTTCAAATCGACCACTTGAGTGTTCAGGACCTTGCCCTTCATATCCATGAGGAAGTAGCATCACAAGACCTGATTTCTGACCCCATTTTGCCCGACCTGCAGCAATAAACTGATCAAAAACCACCTGGGCCGCATTGGCAAAATCTCCATACTGAGCTTCCCATAAGACAAGTGTTTCCTGCGAAAATACGTTGTAGCCATATTCAAACCCAAGCACACCTGCCTCCGAAAGTGGGCTATTATGAACCGCAAAGGAAGCCTTTGCATTCGGTAAAGTGTGTAAAGGAGAGAAATGGTCACCTGTTTCTCGGTCATGTAGAACAATGTTACGGTGCGCAAATGTCCCTCTTTCAGAATCCTGACCAGAAAGTCTAACTGGCGTACCATCCGCAATAATCGATGCAAATGCAATTGACTCAGCAAGTGCCCAGTCGACTTTCCCTTCTCCACTGAAAGCTCCTTGCCTTCTCTTTAAAATACGCTCAAGCTTTCCAAACACTTTAAAGCCTTCTGGCCAATTAAGTAGATCTTCGTTCATTTGATTGAGCTCACCAATGGGAACACCCGTCACAATCCTTGGTAAGCCTTTTTCAACGATTTCCGGGACTTCCACTTCACTTAAGTCATGATGATTATCTGTCGGGACTTTCTCAAAGGCAGCTGATAGTTTCTCAAGAACCGCTTCTTCCATTCCCTTTATTTCTTCCTCTTTCAAAACTTTAGCTGATTTAAGCCTCTCTGCGTAAACTTCCTTTGGAGTAGGATGCTTATGCACCAATTTATACAAGCGTGGATTCGTTGTCATCGGTTCATCCATCTCGTTATGTCCGTACCGTCTATAACCAATCAAATCGATTAGGAAGTCCTTACCAAACTTAGCTCTATATTCGACAGCAAAAAGCGCAGCCATTACACAAGCTTCAGGATCATCGGCATTGACATGGAGAATTGGAATCTCAAAACCTTTGGCTAAGTCACTTGCATATCTCGTTGAACGCGAATCAGTGGACTCGGTTGTAAAACCAATCGTATTATTCGCGATGATATGGATAGTCCCACCGGTGTTATAACCATTTAATCTGCTTAAATTCAAGGTTTCAGCGACAATCCCCTGACCTGGAAAAGCTGCATCCCCGTGGATCAAAATTGCCATAGCCTTTGAAGGGTCTTGTACTGGATATCCAGCTTCTTCCCTTTTTTCCTGAGCTGCTCGTGTAAACCCTTCAACAACAGAACCTGCAAATTCTAAGTGACTCGGGTTATTCGCTAATGTTAAGCGAACGTTTGCAGTGTTCTCAGTTCTAATTTGGCGGTCCAAGCCTAAATGATATTTCACATCACCCGTCCAACCAAAGTTAATGCCAATCGACCCTTCTGATGGTACAAGCTCCTTGTTTGGTGCATGCTGAAATTCAGCGAAAATCATTTCATAAGGTTTTTCAAGGACATGCGCCAAAACGTTTAGACGTCCCCTATGGGCCATCCCAATATTGACCGTTTGGACTCCATCTTTGACTGCTCCTGATATCACCTCATCAATGAGCGGTACCATTGCGTCAAGACCTTCAATCGAGAATCGTTTTTGACCGACAAAGGTTCGATGTAAAAACTTCTCAAATTCTTCCACTTCGGTTAAACGCTTTAATAAAGCAAATCGTTTTTTATTATTTAGAGTAGGAATCAATTGACCATTTTCAATTCGTCGACGAAGCCAATTTTTTTCCTCTTCATCATGTACTTGATGGTATTCAAATGCAATCGTACTAGTATATACCAACTTTAAATGCTCAATCGCCTCCGCACCATTTTGAATATTTGGTGGTGCATCTGGACAAATAAAGTTAGCTGGAACTTTTTCTAAATCTTTTTGCGTAAGCCCCCATTTTTCAAGTTCCATTCGCGGATCCTTTTTGGGAGTTTCTAAAGGATGAACGTTAGCAGATATGTGTCCATACCCTCGAATATGGTCCGCCATCCGAATGGCAGCAATTATTTTTTCAGTATTGCTTTCTTGCAATGCACCACCGCTTGATTCTTCAGGTGGTGCTTCCGTTTCAAAGGTAGGAACATTTCCTTCATCAAAATATTCCTTTACTTCAGGATCAATCGAATGAGGATCCTCAAGATACCTTTCATATAATTCAACAATATACCCTAAATTTGGACCGTGAAAACCAGACAAGCTTCCTCGACTGGTGTCAGGTTTACTCATAGAAATTTCCCCTACCATTTCGTATAAAGTTGATCGCAGCATCCCCACTGTAAGCAAAAATATGAATAATGTTAAAATTCAGGGGATAACCGTTTTCATAAGCCATTTTACCACTGCTCCACTTGAATCACAAAGGTTTTGAACTTAAACATAGTGAAAACCTAAATACGATTAATTCTTATGGTAAAAAAGCTTTATGAAATTTAAATAATATTAGGCTGATAAACCTACTCTACAAAATAAAATCCCGAACAATATGCTCGGGATAAAGGGTTTAAAAGTTTATAAGATTTAGATAAAGGCTTTTCGGCGTTTGGGATTCATTCCTTTTTTCAACTAGGGATGCAATCATTACATCCATGTGTTCAGAAGGGGCCTCCATATGGCCGCAGCTAATTGTTTTTTGAAAACGAGCTCCAGCTACAAAGACATTGACTCCGTCATCCGTCATAAATCCAAGATTCTCTTCATGGACGGAAAAGCGGTGGTGACAGTTTTTTGATTCGCGCATTTTCTGTTTTCAATCCTCCTAAAAGGTAAGTGATATTTTTATTATATACTAAAAATTCCGACTTTTTATGTTACAATTTCTTGACTTTTAACAGGGTCTATTTAACTTTTCTATGATATCGCTCCAGGCACTTAGTATAAAAAGGCTGTTTTCGTAAAGTTTGTTGCTAAAATCCTAAAGCCGATTTTAGCGTAAGGACAGTTAGTTATTAAGGCTTGAATTCGTTTGCAAGCTCTTTTCTCATTAGTGATTACTAGTTTTGCACCTTAAAAGCAACAAAGTTTGAGAAAAGAGCCTACAAAAAAGCGTAGAGCATCACTTGCCCTACACCTTGACATCAGTCTTGATTATTCTGCCTTTACTTTCGCTTCCGCAACTTGAAGCTTTTCGAGATGCTTGGCAATTTCAACCGCTGCCAAAGCCGAATCCTCGCCATTGATTTCGGTGAAATCCCCTGAGTAATCTTTAATGGTATGGTTGTACCTTGGATCATAATAATGCTCTAGTAAAATGGAAATGACCGTTTTGTAATCCTTGTTAAAGGTAGCCACTTCGATTGATTCGATAAGCTCAGGTTTCTTTAAGCGTTTTTCAATCTTCTTTACTTTTTCCAAAACTTGATCTTGAAACCATTGCTCTTGTTTATAAGGTGAAACATATTCATTATAAATTCTATCTACTCTATTTTGTAGGGAACATTGAATTAAAAAATGGATCCCTGTTCTTTTTTGATCCATCATGCAATCATGCTGTGCTGCTCGACCAATCCGCTTGCTTTCGGCTTCAACAATATAATAGTTTGACCCCTTAAGTTCGTGTAATCGATTGAATAATAAGGCATCAAAGGTTTTTTGGTTATGTCCGTTTCCAATTCCAATGGTACCAAACAGGGACCCTCGGTGATTCGCCATCTGCTCTAAATCTACTACAGGATACCCCTTCTCCTGTAGATTTTTTAAGATATCGGTTTTGCCCGTCCCCGTTAGTCCGTGTAGAATGACGACCTTTTCCGGTATCAATGTATGCAGGTTTTCAAGTATATACTCACGATAGGCTCTATAGCCACCGTCAAGTCGAACGGATGGAACACCGGAAAGTTCTAAAAACGAAGCAACTGATTTGCTTCGTGACCCACCACGCCAACAATGAATCACAGGCTTCGCTCCTGTATTCTCTATATCTCGGATTTCATTAAGCAAAGTGGGTAACTTAGGAGAAACAATTTCCATTGCTCGCCATTTTGCTGCCTGACTTCCGGCCTCTTTATATAAGATGCCAATTTCTTCTCGCTCTTCATTCGTAAATAAAGGAATATTCACGGATCCAGGAATGGAAGCTTCTTCATGTTCAATTGGCGCACGTACATCGATTGGCAAATATTCCTTAGAGCGGATGAGTTCCTCAACTGTAATGTCTAACATATATACATCAATCCTCCAGGGGAGTAAAAAGTCTCCGCTAAACTCTACTATTTTACACCTATACTGAAAAGATTGCAAGAACAGGCTCCACTTACTGAAGGACGCCGAAAAATTCTAGATAGTCTATATTAGGGTACCGAAAATCGGGCCCCACCCAAAAAGCACATAGCCATGATGACCAGTAATCGAATAAAAGGACGTTGTTCAATAGCACTAGTAAAATAAATTAGAACTTTAACACAGATGAACACCCGTAAGTTGGCTCATTGACCGACAAAACCTCTTCCATTCTTTTGGAAAAGAGTCTAACCCTTCCCTTACGAATGTCTCTCCCTTCGTTTCTAAGACAACAGACCAACTCGTCCCATCCACAATGATTCCATCTATTTGATAATCCTTTTCCCAGTCCCAAATATGGAGAGAATAAAGGTCCTTTTTAAACTCCTCTACACTACCCAGCTGTTTAACTGTCGATCTTGGTACTCTACCTTTGAGATTAAAGTGCCATTCAAAAAAAGTAAATGTACCTTTAATAAAATCTACAGTTACTTTTACTTCAGGTCCGGGATACCCGCTTAATTTAAAGGTTAATTTCACTGGATCCCTTTCAGGACGAATCGACACTAGATCTCCATTTAACATAAACCATTCTCTTTTAAGGCCTATAATAGATTCTAGGTGGACAATGTCTAAATCCTCATCTCGAGTGATTGTCATTAGTTTATTCATTTCTTCCCAAATTAAGTGAATCGTAGCCGGTCCTCTTTTTTCAAGGATCATGATAATCGCTTCATAATAATTCATTGCCGTTCACTTTCCTTCTATACTTTCTTCTCTCTTAATAGATTCGTCAACACGTATCTGCAATTTTAAGTTAAGTATAATTAATCGCCTAGAATCTAACTGTAACAAACTGCACGTTTTACACGAAAACTTACCGTCTAATTTCGACATTCTCCTCTTATTCCTTGCGCTTTAGCAAAGAATCTTGTATGTCTTTGTCTGTTTATGCGCTTTCCCGAGAAATAATGTTAAAATTAATCCCACAATTCATTTAAATTCAGACAAAAACAGCCGGGGTTTCTTCCCGGCTGTTAATTTAGGATTATTCTATTTTGCAGCAGCAATTAATTGTTTGATTTCTTCTAAATTGTTTTCATGGAAAAGCTCGACAATTTTACTACCGACAATAACGCCGTCACAATGCTGGTTCATCTCACGAACATGCTCCGGTGTCGATATCCCGAAACCTGCTAAGACAGGAAGTTTGCTGGCCTTCTTGACTTTTGCAAGAAAGCTCCCTAACTCGGAATGGAATCCCGACCTAGCTCCTGTTATCCCAGCAACCGTTACGGCGTATACATAGGCATTCCCTTTTGAAGCAATCTTTTCAATCCGCTCTTCGGGGCTTGTCACTGTCACTAGTCTAATCAGCTCTATTCCCGCTTTCTCTAAGGAAGGAGCAAATAGGTCCTCCTCCTCAATTGGAAGGTCTGGGATGATGCAGCCATCAATTCCGGCGAAAGCGCACTTTTCAGCAAATCTTTCTACGCCAAAGGCAATGACTGGGTTCGTATAGGTCATTAAGATAAGCGGAATGGTGATTTCTTCCTTGAAAGACTGAACCTCCTCCAAGACTTGTGTTAACGAAACACCAGCGCTCAAGGCGCGAATACCTGCCTGTTGGATGGTTGGACCATCGGCCACAGGATCGGAAAACGGAACGCCAATTTCGACGGCATCCACTCCATTTTCCTGTAAAAATAGCAATTTATCTTTTAGTGTCTCAAGGCCGCCATCCCCAGCCATAATGTATGGAACAAAGGCTTTTTGGTTCATCCCTTGAAAGGCCTTCTGTATTCTACTCATGTAAATCTCCTCCCAGGCGCTCTCTTATCGTCTGTACATCTTTATCCCCACGGCCAGATAAGCAAATAACGATTCCTTCTTCCTTGCTCATAGTTGCCGCCAACTTGACTGCATAAGAAACAGCATGGGCACTTTCAAGAGCAGGGATGATGCCTTCTAGCCTTGACAACAATCGAACACCATCTAGTGCCTCATCATCCGTGATGGATTCATAGTTTACTCGTTTAATATCATGTAGATAGCTGTGCTCTGGACCAATCCCTGGATAATCAAGTCCGGCAGAAATGGAATGAGCTTCTTGAATTTGACCATCGTCGTCCTGAAGCAAATACATCATCGCGCCATGCAAGATTCCGGGTTTGCCTTTTGTGAGCGAAGCCGCATGTCGGTCTGTATCCACTCCTAGTCCAGCGGCTTCTACTCCGTACATCTTAACAGTTTCGTCATTGACAAAGGGATGGAACATGCCCATTGCATTACTTCCACCACCGATACAGGCGACAAGCGCATCAGGGAGCTTCCCTTCCTTCTCGAGAAATTGATCCTTTGTTTCTTTGCCAATTACGCTCTGGAAATCGCGGACGATTTTCGGGAAAGGGTGTGGGCCCATCACTGAACCTAAAATATAATGCGTATCGGCCACATGTGTTACCCAGTAGCGAAGCGCCTCATTTACGGCATCCTTTAATGTGCCGCTCCCAGAGCTAACACTGACCACTTTCGCTCCTAAGAGTTCCATACGGAAAACATTTAATTGCTGCCTTCTAATATCTTCTTGGCCCATAAAGATGACACAATCTAGGTTTAACAAGGCACATACGGTTGCCGTCGCTACCCCATGCTGGCCTGCTCCCGTTTCAGCGACAATCTTTCTTTTCCCCATTCGCTGTGCAAGCAGCGCCTGGCCAATAGTGTTGTTGATTTTATGAGCACCTGTATGGTTTAGATCTTCTCTTTTCAAGTAGATTTTTGCACCACCAGCATACTTAGTGAGATTTTCAGCGTAGTAGAGGGGTGTTTCTCGCCCGACGTACTCTTTCAACAATTCATTTAACTTTGCATGAAATTCGGGGTCAACCTGAGCTCGGTCATACTCTTGTTCTAATTCAATGACCGATTGCATTAATGTTTCAGGCACATATCGACCACCGTAAGGTCCAAAATGCCCCTTTGAATCTGGAAGTGAATATACTGGAGTTTCTGTTTCTGCTTTCACCTATTTTTCATCCTCTCTAGTTCCTTTAGCTTCTCTTATAAATACACTGATTTTCGCTAAGTCCTTTTCTCCCTCCGTTTCCACCCCACTACTCACATCGACCATAAAAGGATGTACGGTTTGTATCGCCGTTTTGACATTTTCGGGATTCAAACCACCCGCAAGGATGACTCTGTTGCGTACTTCAAGACCAGCAGCCAGTTCCCAATTGAATTTCGTTCCGTTTCCCCCTTTATAATGCCCTGGGGGACTGTCAAGCAAAATATAATCAGCCTCGATCTGACGAATTCTGTCGATATCTTCTTCTGTCTTGATGCTAACAGATTTAATTACTTCTTTGCCCTGTTTTCGATACAGACTGGTCTCTTCCTCCCCATGAAGCTGGATATGAGTAAGACCTGCTATTTCAGCGATTTCAGCAATTTTCTCTGGAGTCTCATTCACAAATACGCCAACCTTCCAAATCCCCTCAGGTAGCTCTTGGATGATTTCTCTTGCTTGCTCCGCATATATTTGCCTTTTGCTTCGCGCAAATACGAATCCAAGAGCATCGGCGCCTTCGTGTGCCGCATGCAGTGCTGCTTCAACTGTTTTAAGCCCACAAATTTTCACTTTCATCGTTGACTCACCGTTTCTAATGGAATTTTAAAATCCTCAAACGCCCTCTGTAGGTTGCTTGCCGCCATAAATGTTTCGCCAACTAAAACCCCATTCGCCCCCGCCTTGGCGGCGCGTCGAACATCCGCTTGCGTTTTCATTCCGCTTTCACTAATTAAGAAAGCGCCTGATTGCCGAACGATAGGCCCAAGCTTTTCGGTTGTCTCAAGCTTGACTTCAAAGGACTTTAGATCGCGATTATTGATCCCTATTAAATTCGCTCTAACCGCTAGCGCCTTTTCAAGGTCCACCTCATCATGAATTTCGACAAGTGCCTCTAGGCCGATTTCATTCGCATATTCGAATAAATCATACATGTCTTGTTTACCAAGAACAGAAGCAATCAATAAAACCAAGTCAGCACCAGCTGCCTTTGCATGACTGATTTGCTTTCGTTCGACGATGAAATCCTTACAGAGAATCGGTAGTTCAACAGCAGAACGCACCTTTGCTAGATCCGCTAACCTACCTTGGAAGTGGCGGTCCGTTAGAACAGATATCGCCGACGCACCGTTGCTTGCATAAAGAGCTGCTTGTTCAGCAGGATCCAAGTTTGCATTAATGATTCCCTTTGACGGGGAAGCCCGCTTAAACTCTGAGATAATCGCCATTTCTGTTGCGTTCATCAGTCCGTCAATAAAGGAACGCTCTTTTTTAAAACCACGAATCTCTTCACGAGACAAGTCTTTCACTTCTTTTATATCCTCACGCTTTTGAGCAATAATTTTGTCTAAGATGGTTGCCATTTTATATCACCGCTTTCTTATACTGGGCACTCTTTTCAATTAGGTAATGAAGCTTACCAAGTGCAGCGCCAGAATCGATGCTTTCGATTGCACGGAAGACGCCCTGTTGAATGGTTTCTGCTCTTCCAGCAGTAAAAATCCCAATACCAGCGTTAAGTAACACGGTATCGCGACAAGCACCTTTTTCTCCTTTGAGGACATCCAATAGGATGGCTGCATTTTCCTTTGCATCCCCACCAACAATTTGGCTATTATCGACAACGGAAAGGCCAACATGTTCTGGATGAAGCGTTTCTCTCGAACGAACCCCGCCGTCTAAAATAACCATTTGATTTTCCCCCGCAAGGGATGCCTCATCCATTGAACCGGCCCCATTAAGAACAACCGCTCGCTTACGCCCCAATGTGTTCAAGACATCAGCAAAGATGTCAAGCATATCGCCACGATTGATTCCGAGAAGCTGATAATCAAGTTCCATCGGATTGGTCAAAGGTCCGATGAAGTTAAAAATAGTCGGGATTTTCAATTCTTTTCTTACTTTCATAATCGACTTAATCTTCGGATGTACATGGGGAGCAAACAGAAAAGCAATGCCGTTATCCTCAAGAATTTCTTCTGTTATTTCTGGAGGTAAATCCAAGGAAACACCCAGTTCTTCTAATACATCCGCACTTCCTGTTTTACTTGATATACTACGATTTCCATGTTTTGCCACCGTTATCCCCGCTCCAGCCATTACAAAGGCTGACGTGGTACTAATATTAAAGCTTTTCGATCCATCTCCGCCGGTGCCGCAATTATCAATCATATTTGGTAGCTTCTTGGAGAACGAAAGGGAATTTTTTCGCATTGCTTGAACAATCCCAGCGATTTCGTCAACTGTCTCACCCTTGGTCTTCAAACCAATCATGAATGCGGCGATTTCACTTTCTGAAATCTCGTCTGTGAAAATTTTCCCAACCGCTTCTTCTGTCTCCTGCTGGGTTAAGTTTTCCTGAGCCGCTAATTTTTCAAGATAAAACTTCATAAATACCGTTCTCCTTTCTGGTTTCAATTAAAAAGTTTTCTAATAACTTTTTCCCTTCCTTTGTCCCGATTGATTCAGGATGAAACTGAAGACCGTACAGTGGGTAATCTTTATGTTTAACTGCCATGATCTCCTTATCATCGGTAGCAGTAGCCAACACCTTTAAATCGCTTGGTACGGAGTCCTTCTCGATCACGAGTGAATGATAGCGCATGACTGAAAGACTTTCCTGGAAAAACTTAAACAGCGAAGTCCCGTTATGAGAAATTTCCGACACTTTACCATGCATAATTTCTCTCGCGTGGATAATGTTTCCTCCAAATGCATACCCAATCGCTTGATGACCAAGGCAAATTCCGAGAATCGGCACCTTTGAAGCAAAGCTTTTAATTAACTCAACACAAATTCCTGCATCTTCTGGTCGCCCAGGTCCTGGTGAGATGATGATTGCCTCTGGTTTCATCTCCTCAATTTCGGTTATCGTAATCTGGTCATTTCTCACAACCTTAGGTACTTTGCCAAGTTCACCCAAGTACTGGTAAAGGTTATATGTGAAAGAGTCATAATTATCAATCAATAGAATCATTAGCTGCCTCCCTTAATGCCCTTAATTTATGGGCCGTTTCCTCGAATTCTTTTGCTGGGTCAGAGTCATAAACAATCCCAGCCCCGGCCTGTATATAGGCTTTGTTGTCTTTAATCACCATCGTTCGAATCGCTAAAGCAAAATCCATGTTTCCGCAGGCAGAATAGTAACCAATTGCTCCGGAATAGACCCCTCTTTTGATGTTCTCAAGCTCATTGATAATCTGCATCGCACGAATTTTCGGGGCACCGGATACCGTCCCTGCAGGAAGGCACGAAGCCAACCCTTCTAAAGCCGTCATTCCCTCCTCAAGCTCTCCACTTACCTCTGAAACGATATGCATCACATGCTGATATCTTTCTATATTCATGTATTTATCGAGTTTGACCGTCCCAATTTTACAAATGCGACCAAGATCATTCCGCCCAAGGTCCACAAGCATTCGATGCTCAGCGAGTTCCTTTTCATCATGAATCAAATCTTTTGCAAATGCCTCATCTTCCTCTGTTGTTATCCCCCTCGGCCTTGTGCCAGCAATCGGATTGGTCATAATTTCAGGCCCCCTTGCTTTTACAAGACTTTCAGGCGATGCCCCAGCAATCGAATAGTCACCATAATCCAAATAGTACATATAAGGTGATGGATTATTGACTCTTAATTTCCGATAAAATGTGAACGGATTCCCAGTTATATTTGCCTCTAATCTTCTTGAAAGGACAACTTGAAAGATATCCCCAGCCTCAATATACTGTTTCGCCTTCAAAACCATGTCTTCATATTCATGCTTCGTGAGGTTCGATTCAAATTCAGACAACGCGAACGTGTCATCGCTGCGATATTCCATTTCTCTTCTTAGCTCTTGTTTCCGCCTTTCGATCCTTTGCTTTAGTTCTCCCTCGGCAATCCCCTGAAGCGGTATACCTACAATAAACACTCTTTCTTTTAAGTGATCAAAAACAATGATTTCATTAAAGAGCATTAAATGAGCTTCAGGCATGTTTAATGGATCTTGATTTTCCGGACCAATTTCCTCATAGTCCCGAATGATGTCATAGCCGATATAGCCAACAGCTCCACCGATAAACGGAATTCCAGGAATCTCCTCAATTTCAGGAAGGTAATTCTTGACCACATCGATGACTCTATCTTGTTTCGTTTGTTCTCCAGAAGGCCCGTGAACCGTAACACTCCCTCGATGTCCTTTTATTTCATAGACCGGATCAGCACCAATAAACGAGAACCGCCCCGACTTTTCATGTTTTAAAGAGCTTTCTAGCAAAAACTTCTGCTTTCCTGAAATTTTTTGATAAATGGCGATTGGTGTCAGCGTATCCCCTTCAATCTCCTCGACTATTGTTCGTGCCGCCTGGTTATTTAAGACCATGTAAACCCAGCCCCTTTCGAATAAATAAAAAAAGTCCCCTATACGCACGTAAAGTGCATATAGAGGACGATTACGTTTGACCGCGGTGCCACCTCAATTGAAACCACTTCTGGTTTCCTCTTTTCAGGTACAAGAATGCAATTTTAATTAGCATTTATACCCTATCCTTTTAACGGTGGAATTCCGTGCCTCCCTACTAAATGTTCAGGATGCCTCTTGCAAGCCCATTCCAATGGCCCTTTCGTACCGGTTCACAGCTCCTCCGGCTCTCTGAAACGAAATTGGCCAATGTACTCCTCTTGCGCAACGATTTAGCTAGTTATTTTTTTATAAAATAAAAAACGGGTCTCTCTCCTATGAATAAGGACGAGAAACCCGTGGTGCCACCTTTTTTAGCCGAAAAATCGGCTCGCTTAACGGTATCAAAGCTACGCGCTTGAATACCTGCCTCTTGTAACGATGAGGCTGTTCGCCAGAGCCTACTGCCTAAAGGGTTCGGTCTAGAGCTCAGAAGTCCATTCACTGTAACATCCATACTGGTTTGCACCAACCACCAGCTCTCTGAAATTTCCGTTCCAGTTACTTACTCTTCTTCAACGCCAACTGCATTATTATTGTCTTTAATGATATGTAGAAATCCACAGAATGTCAATCATATTTTTGATAATTTTCGAATATTCGTTTAATGCAACCGTTTTACCTTGCTAAGATTTTATTAAATCGTCCTCTCCATTCATCCGACAACGCCTTCAGCTGAAGCATTTCTTCGATTGCAGCAATATTTTCCTGTTCATGAAACAAAATTTGATTTCCTCTTAGAATTGAATAGTTCTCTTGAACACGATCCAGTAATTTAATTTTAGCATCGGCAAGGATGTTACCTTCTTCAATCACTCTAAAAAAATAGCCAGTAAGACTTGTTTCGACAATCCTGTTTAATAAAGGGTTAATCCCATTGTGCTTAGAAATGGTTGAACATGGCACTCTTCCTTGTGTTACCTCAATAACAGCCTCCCCCAATTGAACTACATCACCAATATACATTTCCTTTTCAGTCATCCCAACCGTGGTGATATTTTCTCCAAAAGCGGGGATTGATAACCGTTGTCCAAACTCTTTTTCCCATAATGTGTAATGCTCATAGGGGTAAAGGCATACCGCCCGATCTGGTCCCCCATGAGCTTTTGTATTGGCTACACCATCTGAGGCAAAGCCAGCTTTTGAAAGATAGACTTCTGCTACCTTGCTTTTTCCGATGGCAGATTGCTCAACTTGATCTTTCCATACGTATTCTTTTGGTTCTCCCACATTTAATTGAATTAAGGTCGCTTTCACAGGACATCCCCCCATTATCATTCATTTTAACTTGAATCCAAATTCTTTCCAACGGGTTTTTCCATAAAAAAGAAGTGCTTTTTTCTCGCCTTTTGGCTAACTCTATAAACAGTATGAATTAAAAGGCGGGTATGAGATGAATTACGTGGAAAAATTGTTCACTGGGTCTGAAGAAAAATCTTCAAAGAAAAAATCTGGTACAAGCAGTAAGAAATGGGCAATTTTATCCATTTCGTCGATTCCATTAGTTATGACGCTAGGTAATTCCATGTTGATACCGGTATTGCCCATACTCGAAAGAGAAATGAGGATCTCCTCATTTCAATCCAGCTTAATTATTACTGTTTATTCCGTTGTCGCCATCTTCCTCATTCCGATTGCAGGCTATTTATCCGATCGGCTAGGGAGAAAAAAGGTGATTATCCCTAGTTTGATGCTAGCAGCAATAGGGGGATTGATAGCCGGATGGGCTACGTGGCAAATGACAAACGGCTATTGGCTAGTCCTTGTTGGCCGTGCACTTCAGGGAGCAGGGGCCGCAGGTTCTTTCCCAATTGTTTTACCACTTGTGGGGGATATGTTTAAAAATGAAAAAGATGTGAGCAGTGCCTTAGGCGAAATAGAAACCTCCAATACGTTAGGAAAAGTCCTAAGTCCTATACTTGGATCGTTTTTAGCTGGTATCATATGGTTTTTACCTTTCTTTTCTATTCCGGTCTTCTCTGCCATTTCTATCATTTTAATGATATTCTTGGTAAAAAGTCCGAAAAAGAAAGAAGAAGAAGCCCTCCCATTTAAAGATTTTTTGAAAAAGATTAGGATGATTTTCACAGAAAACGGTCGTTGGCTATATGGAATCTTTTTTATCGGAGTTATTCTGATGTTTGTATTATTTGGCATTCTCTTCTACCTTTCAACAATCCTTGAAACCAAGTATGGAATTAAGGATATGAAAAAAGGGTTATTTCTTGCATTGCCTCTTGGAGCACTTTGCCTTGCTTCATTCATTACTGGGAAAGTGATTAAACAGAATCAAGTTCTAATGAAATGGATTTCTTTTAGTGGGTCGCTCCTGCTTGGTCTTTCCATCGCGATCCTTGGATTTTCTGATAAGCTTTGGTATCTCATCAGTGTCTTTCTAATTGGGGCCATTGGTATTGGCATTTCTCTTCCACCTCTTGACTCACTAATTACAGAGAGCATTGAAAAAGAAGAGCGTGGAACGATTACCTCCATCTACAGTTCGATGAGGTTCGTCGGAGTCGCAGCTGGACCACCTATCATTGCAATCATGATGAAGAATTCCGAGCAAATGTTGTTTTATTTGTTAACGGGATTAAGCTTAGCGGCATCAATTGTTACTTTGCTTACAATCAAGCCTACTAAAAAGGGCTAAGAACAAAAGCGAACGGGTTCCGTTAACTATCGCAAACATTAAAAATGTAATGCAAAATGACCTTCAAATTGTATGGTAATTTGGAGGTCTATTTTGTGATATAACGGAGATTTAGATCATTAGCTGCAAAATATACTATTACATACAAAATGATATACATAAAAATTAAGATTGGTCTCTGCTTTAATTAGGTCGTTGTTTTGACAGTGTATGAAAATAAACGGAAGAATTCCGGCTAAATTGGGAAATCCGCATATTTCCCTTGAATTAAGCGGAGTTTTTCCGCTTATATTAACCAAATCTTTGAATTTTGTCTTATTTATAGCAGTTAACCGGAAATCCTCCGCTTATTTTCGCTTTTTTAGCTTCCTCTATATCAATAACCGGAAATTCTCCGCCTATTAAGATTCTACCTACACAAAAACCACTACGAAGAAGGGGTAAATCGTTTTAAACTTCTTAAAAAGCGAAGTAGCAAGGGAATGACCCCATGCTGTTTATCATGTTTCCCCCTGTATTTTATAGTGTAAAAACGATTATATTTCGGGTTGCATTTTCCTAACAAAAAGCCCCACTCCTTGATGAGTGGGGCTTTCATGATTGGTTACAAATCCTCAACGATTCTGGTTAAAGCGTCATTGAACTGCTTTGGCTTCTTTGTAATAATTTGATGAGCCACTTTTTTTATAACTATCGTCTTAACACCAGGTACATACTTTTTATATATACGAATATGCTTGTTTGTAAAATCTCTTGCACCATAGAATAAGTAAAGAGGTACAGCTAACCCTTGTAGCCGGTCCAAGCAGCTAAAATGTAAAGAGTCATGATAACAGTGATACCATGTATTTCGATTTACCTTCATCATGTGATGATAAATCATATCCCTAATATCCTTTTCATGTGTATGCGCCGTGGCAATTCCTTTTGCCAATAAATGCGGATGACGTTTTACCATATACATTCCGGCAATATGCTCATATTTTAAAATATAAGAATAAACCTCAGGAAACCCACCACATAAAACCGCTGCGCTAGTTCTTTCAGGATATGTCAATGCAAATTCTTGTACAACATTACCACCTGATGAATAACCGCAAATTACCGCCTTATCAATCTGCAAATGATCGAGCAGAGTTAAGATTTCCTTCGCATAATCACTTGTGGAAAAGACGGTTTTGTCCGTTTGTGTATCCCCATGTCCACCAAGGTCAGGCATGATTAAACGAAACCTATCCCCTAGTGGTCGCTGATAATGGAAAACCTTCCGTCCCATCGCAGGAGGGTGAATCATAACGATTGGCTTCCCCTCCCCAAAATCATCGTAATACATTTTTCCGTAATCCAACTGACAAAATGGCATCTTTGCGGCACTCCCCTTAGAGTCATTTCCGATTTGATAGTGTATAAAATTATCATGCCACACAGGGTTTATTCCATCCCAAAAAAACCAAACTCTATCCTAATGATTCAGTTCCCAATATATAAATTTTAGAAAACCAAAAAACTTTTCAGAAATTTGTTAAAATTGAAGCACAGAACTTAACAGATATTTGAAACTATATAGACGATGAAAAAGGAGATAAAGAGATGGTTAGTTTCGAGAAAAAAATGATAGCGGAAAATGGTTCAGCGAATATTTTACAAAGGGAAATCTAGATATTCTAGATGAACTTACTGCAGAAGATTTTGTTTATCATTCAAGAAATGGTGAAAACACAAGTGATAAAATGAAGGAATTCATGAAATGGTATCGCTCGGTCTTTCAAGACGATGAGTGGGTCATCGAGGATATAATAGAGCAAGGACGTTACACGGGCTGGATGACATACATAGGCGGTTGGTTTGATATTCCGTCAGAAAACCAACGTGTTAAAGAAACGGGGATTATGATTTTTGCTTTTGAAAATGGAAAAGTCAAAGAGCTTTGGTGTGAGAACAGCGATGCAGCTATTTTATTTGAACTAGGCGCATTAAAAAGAAATACTCATGAGGTATTTTAGAAATCCAAGCGAGGCCTTAGCAAAAAGTTTGAGCTTGGGAAAATCCCAAGCTCTTCTTTTTAATCCGCTTCAACTCGAGGTTTCCCTGGATCACAGTTCGGTCCTTGGCTTCCGGTTGATTCTGCGACCTTCGTTAGGTAATAACATTCTTCCCGATACATATGGTCCGCCATCAATGGAGCGATGGCCCCTAGTACCTTGTGGCTCAATTGCATTTCCTCGATCTCATCTAGAAACCCCATAAACAATTGCATCTCAAGTGATACCTCGGTATTCATTCTTTCTAATGCAGGAAACGAAGAAAGATTGGTCCGTAAAAACCCTGCCATCTCGACCGCTTTCAGATAAAAGGCCTCAAAATGCTTTGTATAAGTATCACTAGTTTCTTTTAATTGCTTTTCCGTCCGGTCAAGATTATCTGAAATGGCCCCGGCATGACCAGCCGCATCGAGCAGCCACACTAAATGATGATGCAACTCATGAAAGATCGGGGGCACTTGTGATTTCTTTAAGTATTCCAGTACTTGAAGATACTCTTCCACCTCATTTACCATATGATTAATAAAGCTTGCGGTAAATTGAATCGTTACTTTCCCCAATAACATTTTCTCAATAAGCTCTAATTTAAACGCCCGAATCTTTTTCGCTTCTTCATCGGCTTTTTTGCTCAATTGAACAAGATCCGTTGTATCAACACTTTGAAGCAGCCGATCAAAGGTATAAATGAAATAAGTAGCCATATCGATTTCCTTTTTCTCACTAGGAGCCAACGCATCACGAATAAACCGACCGTGATCCCCTAAAACCTGTAGCCAAAAACGATGTTCAAACTTAGCTGCACTCTCAAAATTCTTAGCCAATTCAAGTCTCCTCCTTTTCACCTTCATAAAAGAATATGGTCGGTATCACTAATTATGCCAGCAAACTGGTAGAACCCTGGAAGGTGCCAGGCACCTTCCAGGGTTCTTCCATAAAAAAGAGTGCCAATGGAAAACATTGGCACTCGCGACGGATTACATTTTTTATTTTTCTACTGGCTTTTTCAACAGACCTAGCATAATAGCTGTTACGATTGAACCTATCACAATCGCTAACAGGTACATCAACCAGCCACCTTCTACTAATGGGACAACAAATAGTCCACCATGCGGTGCTCTTAGGCTGATATCAAACATCATTGTTAATCCACCTGCTACAGCCGCACCGACCATTGCCGACGGAAGGACACGTAATGGATCCGCTGCAGCGAATGGAATCGCACCTTCAGTTATAAAGGAAAGACCCATAATATAGTTCGCTTTTCCAGCATCACGCTCTTGCTTGTTAAATTTAGTTTTGAATAAGGTTGTTGCAATCGCGATTCCAAGTGGTGGAACCATTCCGCCTGCCATAATCGCAGCCATCGGCTCATACACACCATTTGCTAATAAACCTGTTCCAAATACATAAGCTGCTTTGTTGACAGGACCACCCATATCAACCGCCATCATTAACCCTAAAACAGCACCAAGCAATACTGCATTCGCTGTTCCTAAACCAGATAACCAATTTGAAATCCCTGTATTCAACGCCCCTACAGGTTCATTAACAAAGTACAACATAACAAAACCAGTTAACGCTATACCAAATAGCGGATAAAGAAGAATGGTTTTTATTCCTTCAAGTGAAGCCGGTAAGCTAGCAAACAGCTTCTTCAATCCAACAACTAGATAACCAGCAAGGAAACCTGCCACTAGACCACCTAAGAAACCTGCTCCACCTGTTGCCGCAAGCAAACCACCAACCATACCAGGTGCAAACCCAGGTCGATCGGCAATACTCATCGCGATGAAACCAGCAAGAACTGGAACAAGCAATCCGAACGCACCTGCACCGCCACCAATATCCATCAATGCTTTTGCAATTGGATGGAAGGACGGATCATTTGGATCAGATGAGTTATACCCAAACATAAATGAAATTGCAATTAAAATTCCGCCTCCAACAACAAATGGAAGCATGTTCGATACACCGTTCATTAAGTGCTTGTAAATCGTTGAACCTACAGATTTATTGCCTTCATTTTTCCCTTCTTCAGAGGAATGTGCACTTGAGTCCGCTTTATAAATTGGAGCATCCTGCTTAAGGGCACGTTCAATTAATTCCTGTGGCTTACGAATTCCACTTGCTACAGGAGTTTCAATCACTGGCTTCCCAGCAAACCTTGCCATTTCCACTTTTGTGTCAGCGGCAACAATAACACCCACTGCATTTTTAATATCTTCGTCTGTTAGAATATTTTTTGCTCCACCAGAGCCATTTGTTTCAACCTTAATATCGACACCTAGTTCAGCCGCTTTCGCCTTTAACGCATCTGCCGCCATATAGGTGTGAGCAATTCCTGTAGGACAAGCTGTTACTGCAACTACATATTTTTTGCTATTGGAAACTGTTGTTTCCTGCTCATCTTCTTCATCATAGCTATTAATAATGTCAATTACTTCGTTTTCCGATTTAGCAGCCATCAATTTTTCACGAACTTCTGCACGCATTAATATTCCGGACAAACGTGCAAGTGCTTCTAAATGAGTATTGTTCGCACCCTCAGGAGCTGCAATCATAAAGAATAAGTGTGCAGGCTGGCCATCAAGAGATTGATAGTCTACACCTTCCAACGATTTCCCAAAGACAATCGCTGGGTGTTTCACGGACTTTGTTTTTGCGTGAGGAATCGCTATCCCGTCGCCCACCCCCGTTGTGCTTTGCTCTTCTCTTTTTAGAATCGCAGCTTTAAAGTCTTCACGGTTATCAATTTTTCTCGCTTTTGCTAATACATCTACTAAGCTATCAATCGCTGCTTCCTTGCTTTTGCCTTTCATGGAGAGAAGGATGGTGTCTTTTGTTAATAATTCTGTTATTCTCATCGTTTTTTCCTCCTATACACTCTCAGTCAGCTGTACTTGTGGCAATAATTCCTCTATCTTTTCTCTTGAAGCTAGACCGATAGAGAAAGCTGTTGCACTTCCAGCTGCTACACTGTAGCGAAATGCTTCTGTTAATTTTCCATCATTGATGCTTTTTGCAAGAAAAGCGGCAACCATTGAATCACCAGCACCTACTGAGCTTTTTAGTTCTCCTTTTGGTACTGTTGCGATAACCGCTAGTTCTGAATTGATAAAAACCGCGCCCTTTTCCGCTAGTGAAACGATGACATTTTTCGCTCCCTGCTCCACAAGTTTCTTTCCATAAAATAAAGCATCTTCACAAGACTGAATTTTTTTATCAAAAAACTGTCCAAGCTCATGATGATTTGGTTTGATTAGGTATGGTCGATAGGCAAGTACTTTCTGTAAGATACTACCTTCTGCGTCAACCACAAACTCCGCACCTGAATCTTTACAAATTTGAATTAAGTCTTCATAGATACTCTCAGGTAGCTTAGAAGGAATGCTTCCTGCTAAAACGAGAACATCTTTGTTAGTCAATTGACTCACTTGATCCTTTAATTTCTGAAGATTTTCTTCTGTCAAATTAGGACCTTGACCATTTATTTCGGTTTCTTCAGAAGCCTTGAGCTTGATATTGATTCGAGTATCTTCCTCAACCTCAACAAATGCTGTTTCAATCCCTTCTTTTTTCAAGGAATCTTTGACGTAGGCTCCCGTAAACCCACCTACAAAACCTTTTGCAGTACTGCTAACCCCTAAAGTCATAAGAACACGAGAAACATTAATCCCTTTTCCTCCAGGAAACTTTACCTCTGTCTTTGTCCGATTTAATTGTCCTAAATGCACTTCGTCTACACTGACGATATAATCGACTGATGGATTTAGTGTTAGAGTATAAATCATGATGTCACAACCTTTATGCTAGTTTTACTCTTATATTGTTTTAAAGTATCATCATCAATCGCATTCGTAATAATAGTTGCCTCATGCATATCTGCAATTTTGGCGAATGCTATTTCAGAAAACTTTGTACTATCCGATAAAACAAAAACCTCTCGCGACAATTCCACCGCCTTCTGCTTAATTAATGCTTCTTCTTGATCAGGAGTCGTATAACCAAATTCAGAATGTACCCCATTTACACCAAGAAAGCACTTATCGAATCGGTATTGTTCAAGAGATGTTAAAGCTCCTCTACCGATAATCGCCTTTGTTTTATGCTTCGCGAACCCACCGATTAGATAGGTGGTGATTTCTCTCTCCAACAATGGACTCACATGCATTAGACCATTCGTCACAACGACAATCTCTTTATTCGGTAGGTAGTGTATCATTTCGAGCGTTGTGGATCCTGCATCAAGATAAATACAATCCCCTTCTTCAATAAGACTTGCCGCATATTTGGCAATCTGCTGTTTTTCTTGAAGGTTTTTGGTAGCTTTTTCATTCATGCTCGGTTCCTGCAGCTTCCCTTGAAGTCTTGCCGCCCCACCGTGCACTCGTTTTAAATGCTTTTCTTGTTCAAGTTGAGTTAGGTCACGACGAATCGTTGATTCAGAGGTTCCTGTAACATCAACCAGTTCCTGGATTTTCACCACCGACTTTTCTTTTATCATTTGAAGAATCAGCCGCTGGCGTTCAGGTGTTAACATGAACAACACCCTTTCTTGCGTTTATAGGTTTATTATATTGTAACCGTATTCACAAATCAATCATTTTCTTTCAAAAACAATCAATTTCTATCATAATATAATATTTTCATGACTAGTTTTGACTGTTTCCTACCCCAATAAACTCTCTACTAACCAAGGTGTTGTTTTCCACTCCAATAACTATTAGCAAACTCAGCAATGTCTTTTAACCACCAGATTAACTGAAAATAAGTATATCCTTCACAGAGCAGCTCCTTCAAAAGTAATGTAGTATATTTGTTTACTTGAAAACAAATAGTATAAAAAAAGTACTTTCTGGAGGAAATGCATGGGTTTCTCAATTTTCTTTTTACTCACTTGGTTGTTCTGTGCAGTTTTTACTGTTATCAAGAAACCACTCTCAATAATCGAAAACACAGCCGTTTATTTAATCATCCTCATTCTCAATATCAATTTTGCCTGGATTGTGAATGAAGAGCTAAAGTTTGTTACCGTAACTAAGGTTGGAATTGATTACGTCCCTTTCTTAATGAACAGGAGCATTTTAATGCCGTTGATTTTATTGATCTATTTAAATTTTCTTTTACGCCTGGACAAAACATCTTATAAAGCAGTGGTCCTTACAGTTGCATCGGTGAGTATCATGCTTGGGCTAAGTTTTCTTGCAACGTTTTTTAAAGTAACAGAATATACCAAATGGACTCATGGATATGACTTAATCTTCTTTTTAGTTCTCCACCTTATCGCTTTCTATACTTACAAATGGTTTAGACAGATTTCTAACAAAGTGGTGCATGACCTATGATGTTGTGGGAGCAGTTTGATAAGAATGAAATATATATACTTGTTATGTTAGTAGTTGCCTATGCTACTTTTTTCATCCTTCCTAAAAAACTTCCGCGTGATATCACGTTGTTATTTCTCATCTGGGGGTTCTCCAGCTCGACTTTATTTGATTTTACAATCGGTGGAGGCTTAATGGATTTCTATAAAGTAAATGACTCGAATAAATATGAAGTAACTGACCTTCTTACCTATATTTTATTTGCTACCTTTGGTTACTTTTTTGTTTACTTCTATCAAGTACTCAGAATTAATAAAAAAAGGTTTATCCCTTACGTACTTGGGTGGACTGCCATTGGTTTAGTAATGGAGACCGTCTCAAAATGGATGGGCGTCACTCATTATCAGCATGGGTATATTCTCCCCTATTCCATCGCCGTTTTTTTAGTCGTCCAAACAACAACAGGACTATACTTCGAACTCATTAAGAGGAGAATGAATCTTGGAAAATAGGATTTAGGATACACTAAATTAATCAGACAAAAAGAAAGAGAAGAGCGGATCCATAAATAATGGAATCAGCTCTTCTCTCCAATTATTGATTGCCTTTCTTCACCCATTCAGCCACAGTAACTGTACGTTTCGCCTGGTGCTTTACAGCTGCCTCAACATCTTCAATCATCTTCCCATCTTGGTCGACTGTGACGCTCGTTCCATAAGGGTTCCCTCCTGCTCCAAAAATAACAGGGTCCGTGTATCCAGGTGATGCGATAATCGCACCCCAGTGCATCATTGAAGTATATAAGGATAGAAGAGTTGCTTCTTGACCACCATGTAGATTTTGTGCTGAGGTCATCGCACTGACCACTTTGTTCACGGTTTTTCCTGTAGCCCAAATCCCTCCTTGGATATCTAGGAATTGTTTCATTTGGGAAGGCATGTTCCCAAATCTGGTTGGTACACTAAAGATAATCGCGTCAGCCCATTCAATGTCGTCTGATGTTGCAACTGGGACATCTTTCGTTGATTCCACCGTTGCTTTCCATACTTCGTTTCTTTCGATAATAGATTCTGGTGCTAATTCCTCTACTTTTAATACCTTCACCTCAGCACCTATTTCCTTTGCGCCTGCTTCAGCCCATTGAGCAAGTTGATAGTTTGTCCCACTCATGCTGTAGAAAACCACAGCCAACTTTACATTTGTCATAACGAAAACCTCCTTATTCATTGAGTTCCCAAGGAATACGTTAGGAAACCTATTTTCCTTACACTCGTCTATTATTACTTTGTTCATAATCCGTATACAATCTTTGTGAAATTTATTATTTATTGGGAATCAACGAGAGACGATTTTTCCAAAAACTCTCCACCTTTATCCGTATTTTAAGTCTGTTAGATATACTATAAAGGCTATACTAGAATTAACTATAAAATTTAAAGGGTAGATTTATGAAGATTCCAAAAAGGTTTAAATTCGTTGGGGGAAGAATTGCAAAAACGGGAATTGCTGTTTTTGTTACAGCTCTTATTTGTCATCTACTGAATTGGCCTGCCATGTTCGCTGTTATCACAGCAATCGTCACGATAGAACCAACGGCAGCCGATTCCATTAAAAAAGCATTTGTTCGGTTCCCAGCCTCTGCTATTGGCGCTGGATTTTCCGTACTTGCTACGTTTTTATTCGGGGACAGTCCGCTATCCTATGCATTTGTATCGTTGGCAACGATCATAACCTGTGACAAACTTAAATTACATGATGGAATATTAGTTGCAACCTTAACTGGCGTAGCAATGATTTCAACCGTTCACGATGAATACGTCTCCTCCTTTTTCATTCGATTAGGGACAACCAGTACTGGGTTAATTGTTTCGTCTTTAGTCAACCTTCTGGTTATGCCCCCTAAATACTCTGCAACCATTAGCAGAGCAATCCATACTCTGTTCATGAAGGCTGGAGATATACTAAATACCATTGGAAATGAATTATGTCATTTCCAGACCAGCGAAAAGGAAATACGGAAAACATTTTATAACTTAGTAAAAGAGATTGAAAAAATAGAGACGCTTTGTACATACCAAAAAGATGAATGGCGATTCCACCGAGTGAAACGTAAAGACGTTGGCTATTTTCACTATGAATATAAGAAATTAAATATCCTTCGTCAGATCACCTATCATATCGGGAACTTAATCTATCTCCCGACGCATCACTTTACATTGGGAAAAACCAAAAACGCGTTGATTTTAGATACCATTCACTCTCTTAGAGCGATTTATTACGACGCCAATTTCACCATTCGAAAAGAGCATCATTCGAAAATATCCGAAATTACTGAATGGTTCGCCGATCAGAAATCCTTTATGGAATTAAGTACCATAAAAACGGAACAGTCCCATCATTTTTCACCGGAGATGGTGATTTTATATGAGTTGCTTTCCATTCATGAATTAACAGAGGAACTAAGCCAAATCCATAAACTTCAAGAACAAAGAGAAAACCGAGTCAAACGAGTAAGTGTTCCAACCAACATACGTTCAAAGAATAGAGGGACGTAGTTTCATTATTTAATAATAAGAACCCGCTTTAACGACTCAAGTTCTGAAGTTGCCATTTCTAAGAACTTGCTATTCGTCAAGATTTTGATATAGCTTATACTACTGTCTAAATGGTCCAAGTCCTCCATTGCTTGCTTGTTATCGCCTTGAAACTGTCCCTGACTCTCTTCCGCGGCCCGAACGACCATTTCTATGTATTTTTTGGTATACGCCAATCGTTTTTTTCCATATTCAAATTCTGTTGTCATTCATATCTCCCTTCACGACTTATTTTTATAGAGAAAGTAAGTTTGAGGCTTATGGATCTTATGGGGATTTCTGAGGTTAATCATCAATATATCACAGCTTCCAAAAAGCGGCAGTTTCCCGTTATGTATTGATCTTTGATATGATAAAAGTAGTTGAATATAGAAAGGGATTTATGATGATTGAATATACAGGAGAACGAGTCATACCCGAGTTAATGAAGCCAACAAATGGACTTCTATTGGAGCATATCGCAAGGTATCACTTTGCGATTCCTTATGCAAAAGGACGTGTACTGGATTTTGCTTGTGGAAGTGGTTTTGGGAGCAATATCATTGCAAAAGCGGCAAAGAAGGAAATCGAAGAAGTGATTGCCATTGACATTGATGAAGAAGCGATTAAATATGCAAGCGGGGCTTACTATCACCCACTCATATCGTTTCAACAAGGAAATGTCATTGACCGCACTTTACCTGAAAAACTGGGTCAATTCGATTTAATCATTAGCTTCGAAACCATTGAGCATGTTCATGAAGAAGAGCAATTTATGAGAAATGTGTATCACCTCCTTAAGCCTGGCGGGAAGCTCGTCATCTCCACCCCTTTTGGACAAGGCCGAGGACAACCAACAAGTGAACCTTTTCATATTCACCAATTAACAATCGTAGAATTCCACGCCCACTTTGATCAGTATCACGAAAAGGAATTTTATTTTCAAAAAGGCGTCCTAGTCGAACCTGGCCGAAAGGATATCCACTATCCGATTGGGATTGCCGTTTGTACTAAATGAAGAACAAAAGCGCAAGCGCTTTGATCCGCCCCGTGAGTCTAGACAAGCCGTCAATAAGGTTGTTTTTTAACCTTCTTGACGGCTTGTACGAAAAGCGGAGGCGACTGTACAGGGATGACAAGCATAAGACGCGCCCTGTAAGAAGGTGCTTTTTACCTTCTGAAAGGGAGTAGCTTATGACCCGAGGGCTAGGCGCTAGGGCTGGATACAGAGAACGAACACAATTATCCACACCCCTTAAAGTTTTATAAATTCCTTAACAATTATAAAAAAAGACACTAATTCGCTGAATTAGTGTCTTTTTGTTGAAGGAATTTACCGACCTTGCCATTCCCTGCTTAAGCTTACGCGGTGATAATTATTGGCCCTTCTTTTGTGACAATAATGGTATGCTCATATTGGGCAACTAAACTACTTTCTGTCACATAGGTCCAACCGTCATCGAGTTGGTACACTTCCTCTTCCCGTGTCGAAATAAACGGTTCGAAAGCGATAACCATTCCTTCTCTTAGAAGTTCGTTATCCCATGGCTCAAAGTAATTATAAATATGATCAGGCTTTTCGTGTATTGTGCGCCCAATTCCATGACCAGTCAGGTTCATAATTACCGTTAGATTATGGTTCTTTGCTGTTTGCATGACGACTTTTCCGAGTGCATTTTTTTTCGCGCCTGGCTTAATCTTCTTTAAGCCGGCTTCAAACGCTTCTTTTGCCACATCGCAAACCTTTGACTTCATTCCGTCGTCTTCGCCAACAACAAACGATACTCCTGTATCTGCGAAATAACCGTTCTTTGAGCCAGAAACATCGATATTGACTAAATCGCCTTCCTGAATTACCCGGCTTCCTGGAATACCATGGGCAACTTCTTCATTTACACTAATACATGTGTATCCCGGAAAGTCATACTCCCCTTTTGGAGCAGAAACTGCGCCTTCTTGCTCAAACAGTTCACCAGCAAGTTCATCTAGTTCTTTTGTTGTGACACCGGGCTTGGCTCTTTGAACCAATTCATCACGAATGCTCCCACAAATCTTCCCAATCTCTTTTAAGGCTTTTATATCCTCTTCAGTCTTTGCAATCATTGATTTTACCACCTATATCTTTTGACTTCGTTTAAAATTGTACAGTTATTATGTACTAGAACGCAAATTAGTTTATGTCACTGATATTTGGAACGTTGGAAGCCCCGTCATTCCCTGATATCCAAGCTTCACACAATTTCAGGGAAACTTTAGACAAATCACGTGTAACACTTTAACCAGTACAATCTAATTGCTGTACTCTGGACCATTAGTAATCTTCATAAAAAAACAGACCCAAATACCAAAACTAGGTCTGCTTTAAAATAATTATTCACCTAAATCGACATTGTGATACACTTGTCTAACGTCTTCTAGGTCTTCTAAAGCATCAATCATTTTTTCAAATTGGGCTTGGGCGTCTGCAGGTAATTCTACTTCATTTTGCGCAAGCATCGTAAGCTCGGCTACAGTAAAATCAGTCACACCAACATTCTTGAATGCCTCTTGAACAGAGTGGAATTGATCAGGTTCTGCATAAATGATGACAGAATCTCCCTCTTCAAGAATGTCACGAACCTCGACGTCCGCTTCCATCAATAACTCCAATACTTCATCCGCTGTTTTCCCTTCTACCCCGAAAACAGCTGTTGCATCAAACATATAAGAAACAGAGCCGCTGACACCCATATTCCCACCATTTTTACCAAAAGCAGCACGAACATCAGATGCCGTACGATTTACATTATTTGTTAGCGCATCAACAATAACCATTGACCCATTTGGTCCAAAGCCCTCATAACGAAGCTCGGAATAAGTCTCGTCATCGCCGCCTTTTGCTTTATCAATAGCCCGGTCAATAATCGTTTTTGGCACATTGTATGTTTTTGCACGCTCAAGTACAACCTTTAAAGCTTGGTTTGCTTCAGGATCTGGTTCACCTTGCTTAGCTGCTACATAGATTTCGAGTCCGAATTTCGCATAAATACGACTCGTATTCGCATCCTTTGACGCCTTTTTTTCTTTAATATTGTTCCATTTACGGCCCATCATGAACACTCGCTTTCAACTTTGTATCATGCAACTTCTTCTAGAGTTTTTTCTATGTAATAAAAACTTCCTATAAAATCGCACACAATCACTCTCATTATACCTTAAATTGGGCAATTATGAGAAGTGAATCATCGCAAATCAATGAAATCGGGGACCATCAACTGATGGCCCAAAGTTTTTATTATTTTACCCTCAATAACCTCAGTCCGTTTAATGTCACAAGGAGCTTGGCACCCATAGCAATCCCCACAGTTGCAGCGGCTGGTGCAGGGGCGTCCCCCTACCAACGCAACATGACCATACGCTTAAAACAGACATTTGAACGTCAATAGAAACGAATCATTTTCATAAAAAAAAAGGTCCACCCAATGGATGAAACCTTCTTTTATGCATACAATAAAAAATCATAAGTTAAAATTCAATTTGTACAGATCTTTCATTATCCAGTCACATTGAAACTGTGGTTGTTGACCACTTCCAACTCTTTTGTTGTTTCTTCCATCGGACTCTTACAAATAGGGCATGCTGGAGTAGAACTGCTTTTAAAGTTGTCACGAACCCAACAATTACATTGATCTGATGTACAAACCCAAATCTTTGTTTCTGCAGTCACAATCTCTTCAGGAGGTTTTCTTCCAAATGCCATTTCCATCACGCTCCATTTAAAAATTTTAAGCTAATATCTTTGCTAATAAAAAAATCATTTATTATAAGTAGCGATAGGAACAGACTGCTTATAATAAATGAATCTTCTCTCTTTTTCAACTCTTCTCCCATCATACCATATTTTGTTTTTTTTTACAAAAATACGACACACGGCTAACTTTATCCAACCTATCAACCCTCTAATAATATGCTCAGAATCCCGAAAAATACTCCTGTTTTTTAAGAAGAATCTCTTGAGTTTAGTTGTACAAGCTGACCTTTCAGAATACATATAGTACGAGCATCAAATATTGGATGGTAATGGGGGTTTTTAGGCTTGAGTGTTTTTCTGAGTTATGTCTTTCTAGGTTTATCCCTAGCTGCACCAATTGGGCCGGTAAACGCAGCACAAATGGATAAAGGGATAAAAAGTGGCTTTTTCCATTCTTGGCTTTTGGGCTTAGGAGCATTAAGCGCAGATATCATTTATATGCTTTCAGTATACATGGGCGTCGTACGATTTCTTGAAACGCCGTTTATGCAAACCTTTCTCTGGTTTTTTGGCTTTTTCGTTCTTATGTATACAGGCATAGAAACAATTGTTGGGGCAGGAAAAGTAGTTTTAAGTAAACATAGACAACCGGAGTCTGGATTAAAGTCTTTTATGTCTGGTTTTTTGATGTCGATTTCAAATCCGCTCACGATTTTATTTTGGCTAGGAATATATGGTTCGGTACTTGCTCGTACAGCTTCTTCTTTTGGGACAGCTGAATTAATTTTATACAGCTTTGCCATCATTTTAGGACTTATTATTTGGGATATAACGATGGCCTTTATATCAAGTAGTTTTAAGAAATTGCTAACCACTCGTATTCTTTCGGTTATTTCTGTTTTTTCTGGGCTTTCACTTATCGGTTTTGCTATCTATTTCGGAATCCAGGCCGTCAAAGTTCTTTTGAATTCATGATGATTTCCTATAATGCTGGCTCTGGTTGATTAATGCATCAATCAACGGTTATAAAATCAGTGCCTTACAGAGACATAAGGATAAAAAATGAAACCGCTAAGAATCATTAACGGTTTCATTTTTTATCGGTCGTCTACAACTGAACTTGTGAGAATTCAGTTTGAACGGAATCCATATTTTATTGAAATCTTGGCCGCGGTACCTTTGTGTTTTTTTTCTTCTTTTTCTTCCCACCTAGTTTGTTCCTAAGTAGAAGGATTGCAGCGATTAGCCCGATAAATCCAAGTGAAATGAAAAAACCTGGACGGGCCATGTGGTCAAATAAAGTTCCACTTACAGCGATAAGAATTAACGCAATTGCTGTAAATCTTTTCACCTGATCAAAAGTGGTTAATTCAATAATATGTTTAAAGGAAAACAAAAGAAATAACCAATTATAAATTAACATGAGCCCAGCCGCTGTCGTTAAGTACTCATAGATTCGTTCTGGCATCGCAAAGGACAAAATAATCGATGAAATTAATCCTAGTGTCGTGAGTCCGAGAGCAAAGTGAGGAACCTTTAGCTTTCCTTCTTTGGCCAATACTTTTGGCGCGTCTCCATCCTTTGACAAAGTGACAATCATACTAGTCACCGCAAATAGTGAAGCACACATTGTCGAGAAGCCAGCAATAATCATCGCTCCATTGAATAGATGCGGGACAAATGGAAGCTTGTAATGATCCAAGGTTGTGACAAAGGGACTCTCTTTTGTTGTGAAATCATTATAAGGGACAAGTAGAACAGCGAGTCCAATCGCGAGAAGATAAATAACTGTTAATAAAAGCAGCATGATTTTCCCCGCTTTCGGAGCGTCTTCTTTATTTTTAAGTCTCGGGGCCATAATTCCCATAATTTCAATGCCACCAAAAGCATAAAAAGCATAGATTAACGCCGTCCATAAGCCCATATAACCACCAGGAAGGAAATGGTCCATTCGATCTGAAACATTCACCTGATGCCCCAGCCCTTTAAAGAATCCAAAAACCGCAAGTGTAGCAAGGACTAAAAACATAAAAATGGCGGCTACTTTGATAATAGCAAAGATATTTTCCATTTTTTCAAAGCCTTTTGTACCAGTCAGGACAACACCTAACCCAAGTACTGCAAACCCCGCAGCAAACACCCACATCGGGATATTAGGAAACCAGAAACGTGAAAACAGCGATAAGGCTGTTAACTGACTACCCATAATTAAAAGCTCTGAGCTCCAGTAAACCCATCCACTCGAAAAGCCTGCCCATTTACCATAGGCCTTTTTGGCATAAGACCTAAAAGAGCCTTTCTGTGGATCCTTAGCTGACATCTTGGCTAGCGCATCAAAAACGAGATAGGTACCTACTGCGGCCAACCCAAATACAATTAGCGCTGATGGTCCTGTTTTTGTAATTGCAAGGGCTGAACCAAGGAAAAAACCTGTACCAATAATACAGCCGATCCCAATCATTGAGAGCTGCCACCAAGCTAATTTCGCTTCTTTCGAGGACTTACTGCTCATTATTATCCCTCCCGTATTTATCTCATTTATTGTTTGAAATGGAGGGATAATTTATGTAAATGAAAGAGCATGTGTAGGCATATCTTTATTATATTTTTAAAATGATTCCCATAAAGGTACTCTATACTTTACAGGAATTATCTAACAACTGTATTTCACCTTGACCATGAGGAAGCTAATAGATGAATCGATGAGCTTTCATATTTAAATTCATTAATAAAATGAATTCTTTGCACCAGATTGGTTGATTGTTCGAGTGACATAAGATATATAATAATAGGAGAAAAATTAAAGGATGATGTAAATATGGAAATCACTGGTCACACAGTAGAGGTATTAGAAGATCCATTTGGCTTACTTGATGGGGAGCGATTTGAATTCTTTTTAAATATTGCTGTTGATGAAGAAGATGAACTGTACACGGAAAACGGATTATTATTGAAGGTTATTTTTACTGCTACAAATGAAGAGTCCAGGATCCTTCAATATTATTTTGTTGAACAATCAACAGAGAAAATCCTCGATTTTGCATTAGAAGATGATGAGGAAAACCTGGTAAAAAGTTATTGCAAAGATAACATCCCTATGGATGATGCAGAGTAGGCAGTCTAGTGAAAAAAGAGCAGGACAAGCTTCCTGCTCTTTTTCTTAGGCTCTTTTCCAAAACTTTGTAACTTTCAGAGCCTAAAAGGAACTTTAAGGCTATGTCTAGCTATAATTTTATGAAGAGAGCTTGCAATCTTACTTAATCGCATCAAATAATCTTTTTCTGTATTAAATTCGGCCCTTGGATTTTAACCACCATCTTTGCGAAAACAGCCTTTTCTTAGGCCTCTAGGTCCTTCCCTTCCTCAATAATATGATAAAGGAGATGAGCTAGATGGTGAATGGGCCCATATTCTTCTTCTTCCTCGTTCACTTCTTCATTGTATTCTAAATCGTTCAGGTATAGTGCCATGAACTCATAGAAATCTTTGAGATCAAACCCATAGCAAGCTTTCGGTTCTTCATTATCCTCCTCATATTGAAGAACGAGATAGCTAACTTTGTCCTCCTGATCCGATGCATCAAAAAAAACAAAGAAACCAATATTGGTATCAAGATCAAATAAGTGTCTTGTTCCACCTTCCGTTGCCTTGTTGTAATCTTCCTCTGACAACTTTTGAACTGTCATTTTTTCTACTTGATCCTCGGCATGGAAATTTACGGTAAAGGACTTCACTAATTTCACTCCTTTAGATAATTATTAACCTCTTTATTCTGTTCTTTAAAAGAGCTAATTAGTCCTTATCAGAATAAAAGATGTGACGGAATTCTACTTGAGGATTGATTGTAATAATTCCGTGTGAATATTGCTTCTGCCGACGCTTATCGGTAGCAGATCCAGGATTAAACAGGACAATCCCGGAATTATTCTTTAATACTGGAATGTGAGAATGACCAAAAATAATGCAATCTACACGATCACCTACAAAGGCACTCATTGCTCGCTTTTCCGTCGTTTTACCTGTCCCATGCCCATGTACAACGCCAATTCTCATTCCCTCTGCCTGAACGATTTCTCTGCTGTTTAATCTTTTACCCAATTCAGGACTATCTACATTTCCGGTCACACCGACAACTCGACCATACTGGCACAGGTCATGGAACACTTCTAGGGTTTGCCAATCCCCAGCATGAATAATTAAATCCGCATACTCCAAGTCATGTATCAGTGTTTGCGGAAATTGCTTTGCTCTTTTTGGTATATGAGTATCAGAAACAACGACAATTTTCATAATTTCATCCTGTCTTGTAATTCAACTAACTTCTATTACCGACCACTTTTATATTCGGTTATATTATAGTGATCACTTGTATCAGTATAGCCATTAAATTCGATATCAAGATCGTGAAAGTATCGATGAAGGTTTCGCAGTGTTTTTGTACTTTGCTCTCCGGCCTGGACTTCCTTTGCATACTGTGTTATCATGTCGAAATCCTGTTTAAGTGCCTCGTTTTCAGTATGAATGTTCTCCATTACACTTAAAATATTTGCAGCTATTTTCTTTTGTTCGGTCCATTTTACAGAGTTAATGCCACCATAGCCCAGAGTTTTATTGTACTTTGTATGGAAATCACCAATAAACCTGCCGACGTTTTCATATTTACTTTGTTCTTCCTCTTCGGTAAATTGTGCGACGTTCTCATCGGTTGGAGTTTTTCCCTCAATCTTCTCTTTGGAAGAAGCTTGATTGCTTGCTGAGTCCGTTTTAAAGATTGAATAGCCATAATACCCCCCAAACACAATGGCTATACAGCCTATAACTAAGAAACCCATTTTCCATGATTTAAACATCCTATAACCCACCCTTTATCCTTACTTTAGCTTTCTGTCTTTTTAGGGATAAGATACCTCCCCGAACAGGAATAAGCATACTACTATTTTGACATAGCATCAGTAAAACCCTCTAAAAAATGCTAATTTCACTTCGTAAAAGATAGAAATCCTTGTTCGTTTCACCTCTATCTCTTATGAAACAGGCTGTGTTAAACGTGGTTGTTGATTTCCGCTCCAGGCACTTCGCGCACCTTAGGGCAGTCAGGAAGCCTCCTCATCGCTTTCGCTCCTGCGGGTCTCCCTTGGCCTTGCACTCCCGCTGGAGTTTTCGTGCCTTCCGCTCCAATCAACCCATGAAATAAAAAAAGAGCGTGAATTCCTAATGAATTCACGCCCATTTTTAACAGCTCAAGCTTCTTTTTTCTTCTTAGTAGTTGTTCGCTTTCGTTTCACTGGTTCCTTTGTTGCAGTAGCCTTTTTAGGTGTTTCAGGCTTTGTTCTGTCAATTGATGCCTGCAATGCTTCCATTAAGTCCGTTACATTTGTGACGGGTTCTTTTTCCTTAGATGTTACAACTTCCTGGCCTGTTCGCTTGCTTTCAATTAGCTCTAACAAAGCAGTCCGATACTCGTCTGTATATTTTTCTGGCTCAAATTCTGTTGTTAGCTGATCAATCAGCATAATCGCCGTATCTAGTTCTTTTTCGGTTACTTTATCCTCACCAGGAACACTTGGGACATCTGCTACGCTTCTTACTTCATCCGGGAAATGAATAGTTTCCATTACAAGCGTGTTTTCATAAACCCGTACAAGTGCTAATTGTTCCTTCGCTCGAATAACGATTTTAGCAATCCCAACTTTTTGTGATTCTTTTAAGGCTTTTCTTAAAAGAGAATATGCCTTACCTCCACCTTCATTAGGAGACATATAATAGCTTCGATTATAAAAAATCGGATCAATTTCATCCATTTTGACAAAATCAATAATTTCAACAGCCTTATCTTCATTTTCTTTTCTTAATTTTTCAAGCTCGTCTTCCTCAAGAACTACATATTTCCCTTTCGTGTACTCATACGCTTTTACAATTTCTTCTGGTTTTAATTCCTCATTACAAACGGAACATACCTTTTCATATTTAACAGGTGAATGACACTTTTTGTGCAAAGTTCGTAACTTAATGTCTTTGTCTTGGGTTGCTGTATGAAGCTTAATCGGAATATTTACTAGACCGAACGAGATGCTTCCTTTCCACATTGTATGCATCGACATTGCTCCATTCATCAATTGATTTTTATCGTTAATTTATGATAAAACAGCTCCGGTCATCCATATAAACATTTGCCAGTGAATGACTTTTTATCTTTTCCGGAAAACTAATGGATATTATACGATTACTAAATGGAAAGGAGCCTGAAATGAAACCAATGTTGCCCACACTCACCTTTGAACGCCCAAAGGGAGAGGAATGGCGTTATGAGGTAAAATTCGATGGGTTCCGTGCCTTTCTTGAATGGGATCAGGACATTAAGTTAACTAGTCGAAACGAAAAATCCTTATTAGAAATATTTCCAGAAATAGAATCATTCTTGCTAAAAAATCAAGAATTGTTTAAACCCTACCTGCCACTAACTTTAGATGCGGAACTAGTCGATTTAGAAAGCCCGTATAAAGCTAACTTTGGTGCACTTCAGATTAGGGGAAGAATGCGCTCATTAGAAAGAATTAAGGAAAAGGCGAAAAATAACCCGTGCCGTTTAATGATTTTTGATGTATTGAGGCTTCGTGGAAAAAGCACCAGCAAAAAGCCATACGATGAGCGCCGTAAAATTCTAGAAGAACTCTTTAAGGAATTAGACCTCCCCTCTTTTCCAGATATAGCTAACCCAAGCCTCGTCCAACTAGTTCCAGCCGCTACCGATTTCAATTTGTTATGGGATCACATTATTTTAAGTGACGGCGAAGGCATTATTGCAAAGCATTTGAACAGCATATGGGAAGAAGGAAAACGAACAGACAAGTGGTATAAGTTTAAGAACTTTAAATACGTCACATGCTTCGTAACAGCCTATGAAAAATCAAATGGCTATTTTTATGTTTCTGTCTACAAGGACAAGGAATTCTACCCACTAGGTGCGGTGCTCTTTGGATTTAAGCCGGATGAAAAGGCTGCTCTATTTCAAACGATTAAGGATAATCACACCCATGAAGATGACCGGTTTCTTTATGTGAACCCTGCGATTTGTTTGGAGGTTAAATACCTCGAGATGTATGAAGGTCAAATGAGAGAGCCTCATTTTCATCAATTCCGCTTTGATATAAAGCCAGAGGATTGTACGTTTGAGAAGTTTGCCCAACAGCGGAAGAACCTCCCTAGTGGAATCGAAATTACCCACCCAGATAAACCGATTTGGGAAGACCCGGCCATTCAAAAGGTGGAATTCATTGATTACCTAAGAGAAATCTCGCCGCTTATGCTGCCTTTTTTACAAGATCGACTTCTAACGGTGATTCGGTACCCGCACGGGATGTTCGGAGAAGCCTTTTATCAAAAAAACGCACCTGATTATGCACCAGAGTTTGTTAAAACCTCAATGTCAGAGGGAATCAATTATATCGTCTGCAATGATTTAAAAACCTTGCTCTGGTTGGGAAATCAAATTGCTGTTGAATATCACATCCCGTTTCAAACCATCAATAGCGCCGGACCCGATGAAATTGTGTTCGATCTCGATCCACCTTCTAGGGATTATTTTCACTTAGCGATTGATGCCGCCTTAATGATTAAAGAAGTACTGGACCAGCTTGAGCTTGTAGGCTTTATTAAAACATCGGGTAACAAAGGGTTGCAGATTTATATTCCATTACCTAAAAATAAATATACCTATGACGACACAAGACTGTTTACGGCGTTTATTGCTGAATATCTTATATCCAAAAAACCGGAGTCTTTTACAATTGAACGACTCAAAAAAAACCGCGGCAATCGACTTTATGTGGATTATATCCAGCACGCCGAAGGGAAAACAATCATTGCCCCGTTTTCTCCACGTGGTACAAAGCATGCAACGGTTGCAGCCCCGTTGTTTTGGGACGAGGTCGATGAACACCTAACCATCCAAAATTTCAAAGTGAACAATATGATTAGTAGAATCAAAGAAAAGGGTTCTCCTTTTGCGGATTATTTAAAAGTAAAAGAACAGCAAGCTTTTGATCCTGTGCTCGCGGTTTTACGGAATGGGCCAAAGAAGTAATCTTCAGAGGATAAAAAAACCTGAAATGGCCTAAGCCTTTTCAGGTTTTTTGATTTAGTTAGTGCCCAATACAGTCTGAGCATGTTCCCTGAGTTTTTCGTAAGCTGCCTGTTCGTTGAATTCTTGCTTTTCCACAACCTTAAGAGTGGCCGCATCCACAGTGGCCTTATACATATAAGTCGCATTCCCGATTAAATCAATTGAGTAATGTTCGTTCACTTTGTGAACGACACATTGAACCATCCCACCGTTGTTATAAACGGATATACTGTCGCCTACTTGGTTTTCACCAATTAAACAGGTCACTAAGCTCGAAGAGGACATGGCTGTTCCACAAGCGTTCGTAAATCCTACCCCACGTTCAAAGGTACGCACATAAATTTCCCCTTTTTCAAGGAGTCTAATAAAACTAACGTTGACTCCATCTGGAAACAACTCATTTGGTCCATTGACTTTTTCACTTAATTCCTTTTGCAAATCTGATTCCACTTGGTCTTTAGTCACAATGGCCACAATATGTGGATTCGGAACAGCCAAAGCCGTAAATGTAAGCTCATCAGATAAGCCCGGAATTTTTTCCTGAATTAATTCTTCCTGATCCATTATTAAAGGAAGATCCGCGATTCGGAAAGATACTGGTGAAATTTCCACATTGTAAGTTGGAACTCCGGAGAAAAGGTCCTCCTCTTTTTTCACCTGCAAGTTCGCCTTCATTGTTTCCACAATCGCTTCTTCAACGCCAAGCTTTTCACAGATATATCGTGCGGCACAGCGCAGCCCGTTTCCACACATCGATGCTTCTGAGCCATCCGAGTTAAATACGCGCATTCTCGCGGCACCTTGTTCACTAGTTAAAATAAACAGAATTCCATCCGCCCCAAGCTCTGTTTCCCGACTACAAAGTGATTTGGCGAGTTCTGCACGATTCTCTTCTGTAAAACCATAATCGCGATCCATTTCATCTATTAACAGAAAATCATTTCCCGAACCATGACATTTGATTAATTCAATCATCTTATTGCCGCCTCCAATTTATGTACTATATTAAAAGATGCCACAACTTCACTGAATGTTCAACAAAAACAAAACCGGTCTTTAACATGCACATAAAAAAACCACCCGTACCGATACTAGCGGATTCGGATTTCGAATTCAAAAATAGAATTAGCGGTTCTATTCGCAACTGAATTAGACCTCTTCTTTTGGAATTTTTCGAACCCCTTTGAACATGGTGTCATAGGGTTTTGTCGGCTTGAAAAACCGCATGCTAATGGTTAAACCAATTGGTGTGCTACAAATGATTTTTTAACTAGCAAGGGATGCGTGTTAATGCCTGGAGGGGATAATGAAGCAGACATTCTTTCTAATCCTTAATTGAGTAACTTCTGATTGTTTAAATAAAGGGAGTTTTTCCCCTTAGCCTGCAGAATAGGGGCTTGGTTTGGGGTATAAGGGGAGTTTTTCCCCCTAAGGCAAAGCAAAATGGTCCATTTTCATGTTTTTCTAGTAAATAGAGGGAATCCTTCCCTCTATTTACTCTATTTTTCGTGCTATTTCCTTAATAAGAGGAATTTCTCCCCTTATTTTAGTAGCTAATTTACTACAAATTTGGAAATCGCTAACCGGCGCTTATCTGGGATAAAAAGAGCTTGGAGCATATAAACTGTCTCCAAGCTTTTTTCTTTTCTGATTTACTTACCAAATTGCTTTTTAATTTTGGTGCGAATTACTTTACGAATTGCAAGGTTAATTCGTATTTTGCACTTCAAAACAAAAGCCGGTCTACTGATACGGGGGATGTTAAAGATTAAGGTAGCTTTTTAATTTCCCCTTCAAGGTGTTCCTTCGTCATCCCTCCGACGGTGATGCTGCGGATTACTCCATCTGAATCAATGAAAAAACTCGTCGGAAACGCCATGATTTCATAATCACTAGAAACCCGATTTTTTTCATCCATTGGAATTGGGAAAGTCAATTCATATTCAGCAACGAAGTCAACAACATTATCCCGTGATTTTTCCGTTACCGTCGAGTTCACTGCTAAAATTTCAAAACCGTCTTCATGATACTTTTCATACAGTTCTTGCATATACGGCATCTCAGCTTTGCATGGTGGGCACCACGTAGCCCAAAAGTTAACAAGCACTTTCTTGCCTCGGTAGTCACTTAGCTTAATAGGGTTCCCATTCAAATCAACTAGCGAGAAATCCGGAGCAACATTCCCCTCTGCTAATCCAACCGGAAGGTCAGCTACATTGTCCATTTTTTTATATTTCCCGGTAAGCCCCACTCGATTAACCATTCCTTCGTTCTGCAAGACCGTCTTATCGACAATAAATAAAACAGCAAGGATCACCGCTGTGATAATCAAGAACTTCTTCATCCAAACATTCCCTTCGTGAAAAAACCTCATGATGTTATTTTAAAACGAATTGAACATAAACTGCATTAAAAAAGTGAAAACTTTTCAACGATTAACCTATTTTAGTGATTTTCATATTGGTAGTGGCTAATGACCGCCGCAAATGCAAGCAACTTGTCCGTTTGATTCACAGCTGTCTCAAATGAAAGAATTGGCGTGTTTACGCTAAAGGTTTTGCTCCAGCCTACTGGCATCCATCCCTTTTGGAGCCTTGATACCAATTGACTTCCCTTTAGCATGCGAATATCTGTGTAAACAGCTGAATCATCGCTCTTCATGTATTCAACCCCAGTTTCCATTACCTTCCCTGACTGCAAATGATCTACATAAACGGCAACAACGTTTCTTCCCATGTCTATTAATTCGACGTCCTTATTTTTCGCTCTATACACCGCTAAAAGTTTCCCCTGATGATCGTATAAACCAAAATCCTTCTTCAACCGGAAATCCATTAGATTAGGCAGAAACCAACGCCAAAGCTTCGAGTTGGTCTCTTTGATTTCACCAGCCAGCCGCCCATTTGGATGGAATAGTAGTAGTCGTAAAGCTGGTGCGGGTGCTAAGGTAAGTAAGAAATCTTGATTCGAAAAAAAATCCTCGAATGCGTCATTTGTCGCTTCGCATTCACAAGTCTTTGCATGCTTGTAGTATCGCAAAAACCCTTGTAACTGCACAATGAAAAAAAGGACAAATGGAATCACTAGTAATCCCAAGGGAGGTTTTGAAGGCAATAACAAGCAAGCGCATAACAGGACAGTTAGTAGCGTCACGGAAATAACTAATGCATTAACATAAGATTGGGCCGTTTTCTGATAATATTGTTGAATACTCATATTAAATGTTCCTCGCACTTCTTTAGCTTATTACTTTATTCTATTAAACCGTACCCAAAATCATTCTAGTAATTCGATAAAAATAGCCGTCCTATTGAATTAGGACGGCTATTTTTTTCACCATGCAACAAGACGACTTTCTATTTTTCTTGCATCTTCATATCCTAGTAGATACAATTTTTCGAGTTTTGCGGGATTGCGTTCCATTCTTCCTACTTCAAGCGGCTCAGTCGGCCTGATAATTAATACATTTCCATTTCTTTCTTCTTCCGTTAAATAACTGAGGGTGTCATTGTACACCTGATAACGCTTCGCCATCGCCTCTCGTAACCCTTCATATTGGGGATATTTTCTTTTGACCAGAAAGTGAAATTTTGAAGGCTTCTTCAGATAACCTTCATTTCTTGTGAGGACAACAACATTCCGTTTATTTCCATCCTGAATCGACTTTTTTATTGGTATCGGGTCACTAATACCCCCATCTAATAGGATTTTATCTTGATAGTGGATTTCCGGAGCTAAGAAGGGCAAAGAACTAGAAGCCTTAATAACCTTTAACATTTCTTGGCCATAATCTTCCTTGGCAAAATAAGCTGGTTTACCCGTTTGACAATTGGTTGTACCAACAATAAACTCGGCCTCATTTTCATAGAACGCATCATAATGGTAGGGAACTAGTTTGTTCGGAATTTCATCAAAGATAAACTCCATCCCAAAAGCTTGTCTTGTTTTAATAAAGTTCTTCCAAGAAATATAGCGTGGATCCGTAATGTAATCAATGTTTACTCTTCTATTTCTGCCCTTTTGCTTAGATAAATAGGAAGCCGCCATCGCCGCTCCAGCGGATACACCAATCACATAGGGGAAGGCAATCTCCTTCTCTAAGAAATACTCGAGAACCCCCGCAGTATAAACTCCTCTCATTCCGCCCCCTTCGAGGACAAGACCTGCATCTATACTCACTGATAACCTTCCTTTCTTTTCAACCTACGAATTTTTCATGTGAATTATTTTAGCATAATTATGAGAATTTAAGGCAATAGACGACTTCATAAAAAGGCAAAAAAAAAGAGCCTGCTAGAAAACGAGGGCACTGAAAAGGTCCCTCGAAATAGAAAAGTGCTAAAACATAGTTGTTGATTTCCGTTCCAGGCGGCTTCGCTTTCCGCGGGCGTGCCGGGGAGCCTCCTCGGTGCC
>NZ_FOBW01000006.1 GCF_900109925.1 Mesobacillus persicus
ATAGAAGAAACATGATAAATATTGTTTGTTGACGCTTGTTTGTTTAGTTTTCAAAGAACAATTTCTGACCTGTCACTCTTAAAGCGACAAGATTTATCTTACCACATTGATTTTGTCATTGCAACATTTTTTCAATCTTAAATTACTATTTATTTTAATTACAAATTAAAACGATGTTTAATACTCGTTATTTCAACGAAGAGTTTATAATCTATAATAGAAAACCCAATGTGTCAATTATTCTAAAATATTTTTCCATTAATAATTGTAGATAAGGTGCTGCCGAAACAGCTTAGATAATGTATCATAACTACTATTTACAATTCAATGGTAATTTAATACAATTGGATTGTAAAAGAAGCTGCAACGTGACAGCTTCTTTTACGGTCTATCTATTTCCTTGTATCAGGTGATTGCTTATCTGTGATAGGGACATGTTGCGGACGTTTTGGATAATTCCGCTTATCCCTTTCAGGTCCATTAAAATCGTTCTTTTCATCTAAGTAGTTTTTCTTGTTATTCATTCGAATCACTCCTATTGTTTTTTTTCTAGTGACCATATGGATTAATTTAATCATTCGAAGTATGATCTACATTGTTGGCGTTCGCTCATAAATGACGATCAAAGAATTCCTGAACGGTTTTGAAAATTTCAGGGTGTCCAAATCCACTTCCATGCCCGCCACCTTTCACTTTATAAAGTGTGACATCTACACCATTCTTTTTTAACGCTTCATATAATAATTCACTTTGATTAAAAGGAACCCTCTTATCTTTATCCCCATGCATAATTAAAAAAGGTGGCGCATTTTTTGTAATATAGGTAATCGGGTTTGCTGTCTTCACTTTTTCCTTATTTTGAAGGATTGGGCCACCAATTAGGATTGATTCTGCTGAATGAGCAACTTCTGCATTATAGCCCTCTTTCCTCATACGAAGGAAATCAGTTGGGCCATACCAGTCAACAACAGCTTGTACACAACTAGATTGTTTTGATGTATTTGGTAGCCCCTCTAGTTCAGGAGCAGTACAGGATGTCCCTAACAATGCAGCAAGATGACCGCCTGAAGATGTCCCCCATACACCTATCCTATTGGGATTGATATGATAATCATCTGACTTTTCTTTTAAATATCTGACAGCTGCCTTTACATCATGAATTTGGGCAGGAAACTTAGCTTCATGACTAGTACGATGCTCGATACTTGCTACGATATACCCCTTTTTAGCAAAGCGAACTAATTGTGGAATAAACCCTAAAGTGTCCTGAGGTTTATACTTCCCCCAGCTACTTCCTTTAATAAAGATAATGACCGGCAAGGTTCTATTATTATTCTTAGGAAGTAACAAATGCATTTTCAAATCTCGGTCGCCAATTTTCTTATAGGTAATATCCGTTTGTAATTGTACATTTTGGTTACTCACTTGTTTTGTTTTAATGATTTTCACTTCTGAATTATCATTCGCTGAATTTGTGCCAATCGATATTGGATCTGCCACAACGATCGCACTAAAAGATAAGGCTAAAATTAGCGATGCTATCATCATGATGTACTTTATCATTCATTTAACCCTCATTTAGCATGATTTTCACAACACTTATCATATTATGAGTAAAGGTGCTTTTAAACATACAAAGCCTGAGAAAACGATCAACAAAGTTCAAATCCACCTAGTCTTCCCTAATTCTTATTGGTAATCAATAAATCCAATATTCTAAAAGTGTTTTCGTTGACATTCATAAATGCATATGGAATACTTGAACTACACTTCATGTTTTCCTAACTTGAAGAAGACTTAATTGCAAACCAAGCTACATCCGATAGCTTTTCGTTTTTAAGCAGTTTTAACAAATACCCTATGGAAGGTGATAAACAGATGAAAGCAGAAAACCAAAAGAAAGATAACCTATCTGTCGATTCGACTATTTCTCTTAAAGGAATTGTTAAGGCTATATTCAAGGATACCATCCATGTTCAAATCGGTGGAAAAGTCATTTCTCTACCTATTAATCAAGATACAAAAAACTTATCCCTATAAGCTTTTAATCTGTTTTGCCTAATAACTATAAAATCTTAAAAACCTCTTCATACAGTTGAAGAGGTTTTTTTAAAACAGTTTTGTAGTTTAAACATATTTACCACACCGTAAACCCTATTACTAGTGAGTCGAACATTTACAGTCTATTTCTCCAATAATTTTCCTATGCTTTCTTGTACTTTGGGCCTAGAAGTTGTGAATTCTTCTAACTCTGTTTTAAAAGTCCCATGAATTCGGTTAATCATACCAGCAACACCCACAGTTGTACAAAGTACAAGTATTTGCCTCTGAGTAAAATGCTCTTGTAATCGAGCATACATTTCGTCGTCAATCCGCACATCTGTAGCCAACTGCTCCGTGTACTCAAGAACCAACCGCTCCACATCGGTATAAACCTTACTTTCCCGCCAAGAACGAAGATGTTCCACTTTGTCTTTAGAAAGTCCAATGCCCCGACCGAGCATAATATGGGTCGGTACTCAATAATGACACTTGTACAAAGTAGACGTGTAGAGATAGGCGAGTTCCGTTAATTCAATATCCACTTCACCCGATCGGTAAACACCAAATAGAAGAGTTGATATTCCTTCTAGTACATTCGGCTGATTACCTAGTACCTTGAAAACATTCATTACATGTCCGCCGGAAGCCTCTCTTATATAATCAAAGGACGCTTTTACCGCTGGTTCGGCCTGATCATACTCGATCATATCAATTCGTTTCATGCCCTACCTACTCTCTTCTTATTTCATAATTTATAAACAGTTTATAATTTTCAGACTTATAATTCAATGAAAAAATAGATTAAAACTCTTTTTCGCCTTATCCTTTTTTATCTACTAGCTCTAACACTCGCTCATAAGCAGCCCTACACTTCTCTGAATCAGGATCTTTTCCATTCACTTTAGGTATGTTAAAATCCGATAAAACAAAATGATGCTCTGGTTGCACATCATGCCTAGCTAAACAACTTTTGCAACATGACAGGGGACAACCATCAATAGCAATAATTTCACGACCAGACTTTGCTGTCCTCACTAAAGGTTTTACATCCCCACCTACACCCGCTATACAGGACATTTCCGCAATATTTTCCCGATCCATCTTAATAGCAATCATGTTGGCAGCCTGTGCAGCCGAGGAACAGCCGGAACATGAATATACAATTGGTAAGTTATTGTTTCCCAAAGTTATCTCCCCCTTATAAACACTTCACAAATTATTAGAACCTTAAAATCAATTACACCAATTACGCTTAAAATGAGTAAAAAATCCTTTGCGTACGATTTTAACTAATAATTACAGTTTAAGCTGTGATATATTATACTAATTTCTGATTTTTCAGATATAAAAAGAGAGGTTCCCTGCTAAATTAAATAACAGTTAAAAATATTTGAAGTTCATCATTTTCTTTTCACTTAGTTGCTTGTCCAGCTATATAAAACAAAACGACTAGCCTTTCGACCTGCCGTTTTGTCTTAATGATGTGGTTCAATCTATTAGGAAGAACTTGAACATATTAGTTATTATAGGTTGAAAAATCAAAGTAATTTCGCTTCAGAAGCCGTGGTAATTCCAGTAAATCAACATACTTAATTGTTTTATTAATTTTATTCGTATCAACGAGCAATAACTGATCCTCAATCTCCTTTGTCACATCATCTCCTGCATACACCATCCCACAAGTTGAACATATTACAGAGGGCACATCTGTTATCTCGATGGCCCTTGTTCCATCAGGTAGTTCCCAATAAACCGTACTCTCTCCTTGCTTGGCTGAGCTGCTACACCATTCACAATGCACATCTAATTCTACTCTCTTACTCATTTGATTTCTCAACTTCCGTAGGATTGTTTTTCTGAACAGCACTTTTCTTTTGCTCCGCTTGATATTTCTTTTCCTTCAGTTGATCACGTTTTTCACGCTTATTTTTCAATGAAGCGTGAGAAGGGTCAGTTTCATATTTTTGCCGGCGATCAAGACGCTGCAAGTCATCAGGAATCAAATTGAATTTGCTATCGTTCATAACCGCAGCTATCCCAACGTTCGATTTTTTCTTCTCATAGTCAGGATAGACCTTTTTAAAATAATCCTCCGCACGTCCAGGAACATAATTTTCCGGTTCCGGATAGGAAGTAATTACTCCTTCAAAATTCCTCAAAACAACCTTATCTGGACTTTGAGAAATCAAATAATTTGGTTGGAGTGCAATTTTCCCTCCACCACCAGGCGCATCGACAACAAAGGTCGGGACAGCATACCCGCTTGTATGTCCCCGCAACCCTTCAATAATCTCTAGTCCTTTTGAAACCGGAGCCCGAAAATGACCGATTCCTTCAGAAAGATCGCATTGATAGATATAGTAAGGACGTACACGTATCTTAACGAGGTCATGCATCAGCTTCTTCATGATTGGAACGCTGTCGTTGATTCCGGCTAGGATCACTGCTTGATTCCCGACAGGTACCCCCGCATTGGCGAGCATTTCACAGGCTTTCTTTGATTCTTCGGTAATTTCAATAGATGTGTTAAAATGCGTGTTTACCCAAACCGGATGATACTTCTTTAAAATATTGCAGAGATTTTCGGTAATCCTTTGCGGAAAGACAACTGGGGCTCTCGTTCCAATCCGGATGATTTCCACATGATCAATCTCTCTTAAATTCTTCAATATATATTCAAGAATATTGTCATTGATCAACAATCCATCCCCGCCTGAAATCAGGACATCCCTTACCTCTTCTGTGTTACGGATATAATCAATTGCAGCATCAAGTTGTTTTTTTGGAACCCCCATGCCAATTTGCCCTGAGAATCTTCTTCTCGTACAATAGCGGCAATACATTGAACACTGATTGGTTACTAAGAATAACACCCTATCTGGATATCGGTGGGTTAAACCAGGTACAGGCGAATCTTCATCTTCATGGAGAGGATCCTCCAGATCATACTTCGTTTTATAGATCTCTTTGCCGATTGGTACTGATTGCATTCGAACTGGGCAACGGGAATCATCCGGGTCCATCAACGAGGCATAATAGGGTGTAATATTGAGTGGGATGGTTTTCGTAGAAATTCGTACCCCCTCTTCCTCTTCAGGGGTCAGGTTAATAACCTTCTGTAAATCGTCTATTGTCCTAATCGTGTTCGTTAGCTGCCAAAGCCAGTCATTCCATTGTTCTTCCGTAACATTCTTCCATAAATCAATATCCTTCCAGTGTCGGGAAGGTTTATATATAAATGATTTCATAAATATCCTCCTTATCAGTCCTTTCCTTATTTAGATATGCAACTTCCGTGCCAACACCTTAAAAGAGAACAATAAATAAATAAATAAATAAAAAAACTTGCCTAACTATTACGGCAAGCTTTTCTACTTTTTCAGTTTATATTGTAAAGTTTGCCGTGGAATCCCCAGTATAAGAGCGGCCTTTTGAATATTACCGCCACTTTCCTCCATAGCAAGTTTGATTAACTTCTTTTCATATTGGTTCAATCTTTCCTTTAAATTCAGTCCGTTAAGTTCAGGTTCTTGCCCTTGAGTGGATTTTATTAAAATCGCTGGCAGGTCAGCTGTTGTTAGCATTTCTTTTTCACATACATTCATCATATATTCAATGGTATGCTTCAGTTCGCGCACATTTCCAGGCCAGGAATGGGCCAATAAGATATTTACCGTCTCACGGTCCATCCCAATAATTTCTTTCCCTAGTTGTTTTTTATAACTTTCAATGAATTTCTCCGTCAGAAGCAGGATATCACCTTGTCGTTTTCTTAAGGGAATCAATTCAAACGTTAGCACATTTAACCGATAATACAAATCTTCGCGCAACTTTTTCTCTTGTACAGCTAGCATGGGGTGAATATTCATTGCTGAAATCACACGAACATCCACTTTTAATACATTCGTACTGCCTACCCTTCTAACAGCCCCATCTTCTAGCACTCTTAAAAGTTTTGCCTGCAAATCAATCGGCATCGCATGTAGTTCATCGAGAAATAGTGTACCACCATCTGCAAGTTCAAATAGCCCAGGGCGATCAACTGCACCTGTATAACTCCCTTTTGTCGTTCCAAAAAGGATACTTTCTAGTAGGCTCTCTGGAATAGCTGCACAATTTTCGGCGACAAACGGTCCCTTACTTCGTCTCGAAGCATAATGAATCGCATGAACAAATAACTCTTTGCCCGTTCCACTTTCACCGAAAATAAGAATGGGTGAATTTGTTTTCGCAAGCTTTTCAGCTTTTTTCTTTGTTTGAATAAAGTTTACATCTTTTGTGAGAAGGTCACCAAAGTGATAATTTGCCTTTTGGTCTTTGAGCTTAGTGGGTTTGTTTTGTAAGCTTTTTTGAATATCCACCAGCTTTTCGGCCAATTCCTTTAATTTTGTATAGTCCTTAGCGATTTCAACTGCACCAAGAACCTCCCCGTTGACCACGATTGGCAATGTTGTATTGACAGTTTCAATCTTTCTTCCATGGAGATTTACAAAGGTTTGCGTTTTATTATAAAGGGGCTTTCCTGTCTTAAGCACGTTTATAAGGGTACTCGTTCTTTCATTTAAGGATGGAAACACACTTAGTAGAGGCTTACCTAAAACTTCCGTCTTCTCCAATCCATCGTGACGTGCGGCTACTTCATTGTAATAAATCGTGATTCCGTCTGTATTAACCGCATGGATTGCCTCATCAATACTTCCTAGGATGGCTCCTAGAAATTCCTCTGTAATATGGGGAATTGTATTCATCGTTTTCACCTACCTACTCTATGCATATGAGAGAAAGCTGAAAAACTGTCACTTATATGCTGACTTTTCGGCACTCCCTAATTTGTCTAGGAAAAAAGTTTTCAAAGCTAAAAACTTGGTCAAACTTTGTCCATCATGTATGATAAATATAAATTAAGAATTTTCAAAATTCATTAAGGTATATTAGAGGTGAACCCATGAACGTATTTAGTAAAGAAGGCTGCCAGGTATTCCCGATTATCGTACCAGCAGAGTATGGCTTGAAAACAATTAACTTCTTTTTAGTCAAAACGAAAAAATCGCTTTCCCTAATTGATGCCGGCATCGACAGCCAAGAATGCTGGGACGCTTTACTTCAAACTTTACAAGACAACCAATTAAAATTAGAGGATTTAACAGAAATCATCCTTACTCATCATCATTATGACCATGTTGGCTTAGTAAATAAAATTGTTGCACAGCATCCGGTTCCTGTTTATGCGTCTCCACTTTCCATCCCCCGCTTAAAAAGAGATTCAAACTATATGGAAAAGAGAGTCAAATTTTACGAGCAATTGTATCAGGAGATGGGTTGCGGAGAGTTAGGGGATAAGCAGGTGAACTATTTAAAGAAAGCGGTTATAAAAAATAAACATCAAGCACTACAAACAGACATTAATGAAATTACCGGTTCCAAGTTACTTCATTTTCATATTATAGAAATTCCTGGCCATGCCCCAGACCAAATTGCCTTATGGGACGAAGATAGACAGTGGTTATTCCCTGGAGACTTACTACTTGAGCATATCTCGAGCAATGCATTTGTCGAACCTGATGATACCGGGAAGAGACTTTACACCCTCATCCAACAACGGAATTCTTTAGAGACTTGTTATTCTTTGGATCCGGAAATCGTTTTCCCCGGTCACGGGTCAATGATTGAAGAGTCAAGTAAACTCATTGAAAAACGAATCGAGCGAATTGAAGCGAAAGCGGACCGTTTCCTCCAGTTGATACAAAGTGGGATTAGCACCGCCCATCAACTTGCGGAAACATATTATAAAAATACTTATTACGAACAATTTCCTCTTGTGATATCGGAAATTGTTAGTCATTTAGATTATTTGGAAGCACAGGGGAGAATTACAAAAGACAATAACCAAGGTGTCTGGCACTATTCTGTAAACAAACAAGAGGAAGCTTTAAAGTAAAGCCTCCTCACTTCTCCCTGGCCATTACCCATTAAGGAGAGTCCCATTTACTATTTTACAAGTCCATTTCATTTCGACATGTCCTTTACCCAAAGATTCATATCTTCGAGCTTATCATAAATATAACAATTATTCATAAGCCTTCCACGATAGTCATAGCCCAATTGGTGCAATGCCGCATTCATTCCAAAGGATAACGACCTTGCGATGGAATACACGCAATAGATACCGTTTGACTTTAACTCTTCCTCTAATCTTAAAAGTAGGAACTTCATCAGTCCATATTTACGATGGGCTTTCAAAGTTGCACAATCCGTTAATTCCGCATTTTTATAAAAATCATTTACTTCTGCGGACGCTGCGCTAATGATTTCACCGTGATGCTCAAATCCAAAGTAAATGGTCCCTTCCTTCATTGTTTCTTTTATATATTCCGGTTTGTTTAAAGGAGTTGGATAGATTTTAAAGATTTGCTGATAAAGTTTAGCTAACCCCTCTGCATCATTCTCTGTCAACTTTTTAAGTGTATACTCACCAGGAATTGTTCCCAATTTCGCATGTCTATCAAGAGAGGTAACACCATATAGCAATTCATCTTCCTTACCCCATTCCTGACTCCTCATCCGCTCATGATTATAAAACTTAGAGAAAAACAAACAATCGGACCCTAGAAAATAACCACAAATCATGCCCTCGAACCGAAACCCATGTTCAACAAGAGTTAAAAAGTGTTCTTTTCTTGCTTTAAATATCAGTTTTTCCGCTTTATGTTCTTTGGCCATCCTTTCACTTTCAATTAGAAGTTGATTTAAATTTCCTATATAATCATCGACCCTGACTCGCTTATTAAACGGATCGAGATAGAAGGTGACTCGATAATTAACACCCTTCTTTTCGACTGTTTTTGCCTTTTGCATCTTCCCCCTCCTTTCAAAAAAAATCGGCAATTAACTGCCAGGCTCCATTACTCTATGGCAGGGACATCTTCACGTACCATCGTTTTCAGTGCCGCACCACTTCATGATCGCAACTGCAATGATTTCTGCCACCTCATATACATCATTAAGTTCAATATATTCATTGGCATCATGAGCCATCTTCGTTACTCCAGGACCAAAAACGACCACAGGTACACCGCCAATTTTATTTAAAATCCCGCCATCCGTGGCCCACGGAGAAGCCTCAATCACCGGACGGGCACGTTTGATTTCAGTAAAGCTTTCAGTTAGCACCGTAACTAAATCATGTTCAACCTCGATATCCCCAGGTAACCATCTTGCTCCAAACCATTCAACAACAGGCTGATTCTCCTTTAACCATGGATCTAGTGACGCAACTTTTTCAATGGCCTGCTCCATTTCCTGTTTTGCATTCTCCATTGATTCGTCTGGAGCCACCCCCATTCTCCCTTCAATCAAAGCAATATCCGGTACAGAGGAGGGCCAATCGCCGCTACTAATTTTTCCTACATTAATTGGAATAGGGATAGGAATTTCGGAAAATAGCGGATCGGTAATCCTACTATTTCTTTTAATTTCCAATTCTCTTATTTCTTTTAAAATCAATTCCGCCTTCTCGATCGCACTAACTCCTTCATATCTTGTTCCGCCGTGGGCCTGCTTTCCTCTTATTTTTATTCTAAACCACATTGAACCTTGCTGCTTCGGGAAGAATTTCAAATTCGTCGGTTCTGGTATAATTGCCCCATCGGCCTTGTAACCCCGCAGAACGGTAGATAAGGTACCAGCTCCCCCGCTCTCTTCCTCAATGACACTTTGGAAAATTACATCTCCCTTTAAAGTGACTCCACTTTTAATAATAGCTTCCAGTGCAAGAAGCAGCGAAACTGTTCCGCCTTTCATATCAGTTGAACCACGACCATACAATCGACCATTCTCAATCTTCCCGCTAAAGGGCTCATATTCCCATGAATCGATATCCCCGACTGGGACGACATCAATATGGCCGTTTAAAATCAGCGACCTTCCTCCACCAGTCCCGGGCAAAACTCCAACTGCATTTGGATTTCCAACAAAATTGTTCCGGTCCGAACAGAAAGCAGGATGATTAGTTAGCTCCTCACCCCCTAGTTCCCAAATGTCCATGTTCATTCCAAGTTCTCGGCATTTTTCAATAATAACCGCCTGAGCACTACTTTCTTTTCCTCTTACACTTCCTTCCTGTACAACTCGCTGCAGGAATTTCGCTGCGTCGCTTTGATTACCCTGAATATAAGCTCTTACTTTTCTTTGCGCCTCCTCCACACAATTTGCCCCTTTCTAGTCTCAATCTAGTAAGCTATTGTCTTTAAGTTATTTCCTATGAGAAAATTACAATCTGTCTTCTCCCTAATCAGTTCGACTGTTGTTGAACTATAATGTTCAATTAAGAACAGCTCCTTATTGACTACCTGGAAAACAGCCAAATCGGTGATAATAAGATCTACGCAGCCTTTTGAGGTTAGAGGTAAGGTGCACTCTTTGACGATTTTAGATTTCCCTGCTTTATCTGTGTGTTTCATTAGTACCACCAGCTTCTTTGCCTTAGAGGCAAGTTCCATCGCTCCGCCCATGCCGGGAATTTTTTTCCCAGGGATAATCCAGTTTGCTAAGTCCCCTTGCCTACTTACTTGCAGAGAACCAAGAATTGATACATCTACCCTACCTCGCCGAATCATCCCAAATGCAGTCGTACTATCAAAATAGGAGGCACCAGGGACAATCGTGACAGGATACCCTCCTGCATTACATAGATTTTCATCCTCCTTACCTGAAAGAGGGGAAGCTCCCATGCCAAGAATACCGTTCTCGGCTTGGAACATCACATTCATACTACTGGGTAGGTGGTTTGGAACTAGCGATGGTATTCCAATCCCTAGGTTGACGACCATACCATCCGCTATTTCCTCCGCCGCTCGTCTCGCCATTTTGTTCCTTTCATCTAAAATCATTTTTTATCCCCCCTGCGTGCGAGTCTATTCCCAGACCCATTTCCAGTTCACTCCATTTGAAGGGATGACCATGTCAACAAAAACACCCGGAGTGATAATTTCCTCCGGATTTAAACTTCCGAGCGGAACGATTTCTTCCACCTCTGCAATGGTAAACCTCCCTGCCATTGCAACAAGTGGATTCGTATTCCTTGCGCTTTTATCGTAGACTAGATTTCCGTAGGGGTCGGCCTTCTTAGCATAGATGATGGATACATCAGCGGTGAGGGCAGGCTCTACTAAATAGTCCTTACCGTTTAATTGCATTTGCTTCTTCCCGTAAGCGACCATTTCATTATCAATCCCAATATCCGTTAAAATGGCACCAAGGCCCATTCCACCAGCTCGGATTCGCTCTACCAAAGTTCCTTGAGGTGAAAATTCCACCTCAAGTAATCCTTCATTCATAAGCTTTCCAGCCACTGGGTTGGAACCGATATGGGAGGCAATCACCTTTTTAGCTCTCCCTTGACTAACCACCTTACCAATTCCGATATGTGGAAACCCGGTGTCATTTCCTATTAATGTAAGGTTTTTAAGGTTGTTTGTTATCATTCCATCAATTAAACCTGGTGGAGATCCTACACCACCAAACCCTCCAAACATAATTGTTAATCCATCTTTTAAATGCTTAAGAGCCTGCTCAAGAGAACTAATTTTTTGAAAAGGATTCGATTGTTCAATCATCCATTTTTACCCCTTGCTTTACTAATTCTTGTTTTAATTGCACCATCGATGACTCTAATAATCTAACAAGTTCCTCGATTTCTCGCTTCGTAATCGTGAGCGGTGGTGCAATGATAATGGCATCGCCACTTGTTCCGTCCAATCCTGCCGATGCCGGATAAACTAAGAGACCTAAGCTTTGGGCAATTTTCACGAGTCTACTCGTTACATTGAATTCCTTCGAAAAGGATTGTTTCGTTTCCCTATCCTCTACGAATTCCAGCCCGAGTAACAAGCCTTTTCCTCGTATATCACCAATGAACGGGTACTGAACTCTTAGTTTTTCAATAAGATTTTTTAAATAAATGCCTTTAGAATCGACGTCAGCAAAAAGGTTATTATTCTCTAGATATTCCATTACAGCAAGTGCAACTGCTGCTGATTGCGGATTGGCACTTAATGTATGCCCACTCATAATCTGTTTAGAGCCAGACATTATTGGTTCCATTACTTTTTCACTAACAACGGTGGCTGCAATCGGAGCATATCCTGCCCCCATTCCTTTTCCAAGGCAAACTATATCAGGAATGATACCCCAATGCTCACTTGCAAGCATCGTTCCCGTACGACCAAACCCAGTCATAACTTCATCCGCAATAAACAAGACATTATGGGTTTCACAAATTTCTTTAACCTTTTTATAGTAACCCTTAGGAGGAGTAATACACCCACCTGCAGCCCCAACGATTGGTTCGGCAATAAATGCGGCAACAGATTCAGGGCCGATTCTGCTTAATGCTGTGTCTAATTCCTGAGCACATTCATATTTACAGCTTTCTGGTGTTTGGTTAAATGGACAACGATAACAATACGGGGGAGAAACATTTGGAAAATCAGCAAGCAACGGAACAAACCTTGATCTTCGGCCAGGATGACCGGACATAGATAAAGCTCCTAGTGTTATACCATGATAGCTAACCCATCTTGAAAGAATTTTTGATTTTAGAGGAAAACCTTTTTCTTGCCAATACTGAATGGCAACCTTCATGGCCGTCTCTGTCGCCTCGGATCCACTATTTACAAAAAAACTCCAATTTAAATCACCAGGTGTAGAGAGGGCGATTTTTTCAGCAAGCTTTTCTGCGGGTTCACTTGAAAATTGCGACCGATAGACAAATGATATTTTTTCAGATTGCTCTTTCATTGCCTCAATAATTTCTTCAACACCGTGGCCAATATTGGCGGTAACTGCTCCTGAGGAAGCATCTAGATACTGTTTTCCATCAAGGTCGTATAAATAGACCCCCTTCCCATAGCTGACAATCGGATATTCCTCATCAAGAGCTGGTTTTATTAAATATGTTCGTTCCATCCTCTCACTCCGCCCTTTTCTGGAAGCGCTCCCAATCTATAAAGAACTTTTCTATAAATTGTATGAGGAAAGAGCATGATTCTTTCTTAGAGAATCATCCTTTAACATAAAGAACAAAAGCGCAAGCGCCTTGAACAGCCCCCGTGAGTCTAGACGAGCCGACAAGAAGGTTGTTCATTAACCTTCTTGACGGATTGTACGAAAAGCGGAGGCGACTGCACAGGGACGAGCATAAGACGCGCCCTGTAAGAAGGTGTTTTTTACCTTCTGAAAGGGAGAGTCTTATGTCTTCCGAGTCCCTAGGAGCCGCAGCTAGACAAGCTTATGACCCGAGGGACTAGGGGCTAAGGCTGGATGCAGAGAACGTACACAAATTCCCATACCCTTAGTTTATGTAGTAAGTAAACAATAAAAAAATGGTACCTGCTTTAAGGTACCATCCATTCGTTATGATTCATTATATTCCATTTGATCAACGGAGATTTCAACGTTGTTACTGACAACAGTAACTGTTGCGGTGCTACCAATTGGTAACGTTGCAAATGGTTGTACATGACCGATATTGACATTCGCAATAACAGGAATTCCTCGAAGTTCTGATTTTGAGGCAATGATTTGTCGCAAGGCCGTTTCCGTAATTTGCGAATCTTTTTGGAAGCGTCCAATTAAAATCGCCTTAATTCCTGCAGCATCCGGTTGGTGTAGAAGGGACTGAAGCTGGCGGTCGAATATTCTAGCATGTGTTTCCTCATCATCCTCAATAAACAATATACTATTATGTAAAGAAGGCATGTATTCTGTACCCTGTAAGAGATTGATGGTGGAAAGATTCCCCCCGATTAGCTTACCGGAAGCATTTCCTCCTTGTAAAATCGTATATCCAGTATTCTGAACAAAATTCCGTTGTTCCTGTTCCAAAAACCAAGGATCATCCGACCATACCTCAGAAGGCTCAATTTCAAATGGCGCATCGTTTGTCACCGCTTCAAGGAATGACTTCAAAGTATACTCGAATCCATGTTTTACACCAAAGCTTGAAAAGTGAGGACCATAATAAGTCACAAGTCCGGTTTTTCGATAGATGGCCAACTGCAGTGAGGTGATATCATTATACCCACAGAAAATCTTAGGGTTGTCCTTAATTAAATCATAATCAATATGTCTTAGAAGTTGGTTGGCATTGTATCCTCCAACACCCGTTAACACAGCCTTAACCTGTCGATCACTAAAGGCATCATGTAAATCGGCTATACGCTCTTTTACAGTGGTACTAAAGAACTCATCATGGTTTTCGCTGTATTTCCCAAAGGTTACTTTGAACCCCAGATCATTCAATCGATTCACCGCTAAGTCAATTTGCTTCCCCTTGACTACCGCCATACTCGTCGAAGGAGCAATGACTCTTATCTCATCTCCAGGAGTTAATCTCTGTGCAAGCATTTCTTTTATCCCCTCAACAATTTATTTATCAGTATTATGCCTAAAAGATTATGAAGAATACTCTATAGTCTTCAGTTGCGTTTGATAGAGGGGAAGCTTAATAGAAACCGTAGTACCTTTTCCTCTTACGCTATCAATGACCATTGTCCCTTGATGACTTTCAATAATACTGTGACAAACCATTAGACCTAAACCCGTTCCTTTTTCTTTCGTCGTAAAGAAGGGTTGGCCAACTTTTGAAAGAAGTTCCGGAGGTATACCACATCCACTGTCGATGAATGTGATTTCAATTTCATTCCCAATAGGCTGGGCCGAAATCAATATATCACCGCCTTGTTCCATCGCTTCAATCGCATTTTTCAAGATATTTATAAACACTTGTTTTAGTTTATTTTCCTCTCCATGGATAATAAATTCAGGCAGATCATCGCAATATTCACACTTCAGGGTAACCCCATATAGATTTGCTTGCGCTTCCATTAGAGTGATGATATTTTTTAAAACCATTGCAATATTAATCTCATGGAAATCCATTCTTCTTGGTTTGGCCAATAATAAAAGCTCACTCACAATCGTATTAATCCGTTCAATTTCTGTAATCATAATGTCCATATAATCCTGGTTCGAATCAATTCTGTCGCCCAATAATTGGGTGAAGCCTTTTAAACTCGTCAGTGGATTCCGAATTTCATGGGCAATACCAGCAGCTAGTTCACCTACAACCGTAAGTTTCTCTGTTTGTTGCATAAACTCGCGGCTATGCTTAAGCTCAGTAATATCACGAACCAAGATATGTAAGCAAGAGTTCCCTTTATAATCAAATGGGATACTCTTAACCTCAACATGGATGATGTCGCCATTTAAGCAAATCAAGCGATGTTCATAGGTATGAAGACCATCTCGATTCTTCGCTAGGGTTTCCCTTACCTTTTTATGATCATCAGGATGAATAAACTGAAACAAAGATCGATTCTGTACATCCTCCTTCGAACTTGCTTTTAAAAGCTTTACACCTGTTTCGTTAATAAAAAATGGGACATCGCTATTCTCTCTTGTTAGGATAATGGCTTCTGGAGATTCCTCGACAAGCCTACGATACTTTTCTTCGCTTTCTAACAGCATTTTATTCGTATTAGTCAGTTCATTTGTACGTTCTTTGACCAGTGCCTCTAGCATTGCCTCATTGCTTTTTAATGTCCGATTAGCATCCTCTAACTCTCTGGTTCTTATCGCAATGATTTTAGCCTGTTCTTCAACTTTTTTTTGATTCAAGAACAAAGAAACAAATCCATTTACTTTCGATTTTAAAATACTAGGATTAAATGGTTTTATGATATAGTCAATTGCGCCTACAGAATAACCTTGCATCACATTCTCGTCCGTTTGACTTAAAGCTGTCACAAATATGATGGGAACATCCTTCGTTTTATCTCTTTGCCGAATCATCTTTGCCGTTTCGAATCCATTCATTCCAGGCATCTGAACATCCATGATGATTACGGCAAATTCTTCTCTTAAGACCCATTTCAATGCTTCTTCTCCAGAAAGAGCCTTTTTAAGATGATAGTTCGGGGAAGTGAGGACTGCTTCTAGTGCAAGTAAGTTCTCTTCCCTATCATCGACCAATAGTATATTCACCAATTGATTATCCATCTCTCACTGCCCTCCTTCCAATCTTCGGTAAATTCTTTCTTCGCAATCAAAGGGCATATAGAATTGATCATGTTTAGGGAAAGACAGCCCTTCTCGATTCCCCAAAGCTAGAAATCCATTTGAGCTCATGCTATTGAGAAACAAATGATGAACCCTAGCTTGCAACTCTCTATTAAAATAAATCAGAACATTTCTACAGATAATTAAGTGAAATTCATTAAAAGAACCATCGGTCACTAGGTTATGTTGTGCGAAGATGATGTTCTTTGATACCTCTTGGTGAAAAACTGCATGATTTTCTTGAACCCTATAATACTGCGAAAAATCGTTTCTTCCACCTGAATGAACGTAGTTGCTCGTATACCCCTTCATTTTTTTCAATGAGAATTGGCCCAGTTTCGCTTGTTTGATTACATGGTTGTTCATATCTGTCGCATAAATCCTTGATTTATCATATAGACCTTCTTCAGAAAGGAGAATAGCCATTGAATACGCTTCTTCCCCCGTTGAACAACCGGCATGCCATATCCTTATACTGGGTAATTGGCTAAGGAGTGGCAAAACCTTATGTCGTATCACCTTAAAGAAGGCAGGGTCTCTAAACATTTCCGTGACATTGATAGAGAAATCAAGATAGAGTTTTTCCATCATGGATGGATCGTGTAGTACCCGATCCAAAAGGGCTGTAATAGATTCAATCTTCTCATTCTTAATTCGATGCCAAACTCTTCTTTGTATCGAAGAGTATGAATAGTTGCGAAAATCGAACCCATAATGGCGAAAAATCCCTTCTAGCAAAAGTTCAATTTCAAGCTTTTCCAAATCTTCATTAGAATGATAAGCCCTATCTATTTCACTGCTGCGAATGATATTTATGATGATAACCCCCTCTTATTTATATAACCAAACCTTTAATAAGGAGAGGAGTTGATTTAGGTTTACCGGTTTGCTAATGTAATCGGAAGCTCCTGCCTCCAAACATTTTTCACGATCATCTTTCATCGCTTTGGCTGTCAGAGCAATAATCGGGAGTTGCTCATATATTGTTGAAGACCGTATTCGCTTCATTGCCTCATACCCGTCCATTTCAGGCATCATAATATCCATTAAAACTAAGTCTACATCTGGTTTAACACCTAAAACTTCCAAAGCTTCCCTACCATTTTCGGCAAAATGGACATCGATTCCAACTTCCTCTAAAGCCGTTGTTAACGCAAATACGTTTCTCATGTCATCATCAACTAACAGGACAGATTTTCCGGTGAGAATGTCCTCACTCTCATTGGACAATCCCTCATCTATCACAATCGAATCAGGAGCAGGAAGCAAAGGCTCTGGTGCTTCACCGACCGTTGCAGCAACCTCTTTGTTTCCCTCTATTATACTCAAATTTTCATCCAAATTTATAGGTAAAAAGAAAGTAAATATGCTTCCTTCTCCTTCTTCACTTTCAACCGTAATCGAACCTCCAATTAGATCGGCCATCCCTTTGCTAATCGACAGTCCAAGTCCTGTACCGCCAAATTTACGGCTAGTGGTGCCGTCTGCCTGTTGGAAAGCCTCAAAGATAAGTTCCTGTTTAGCTGGTGAAATCCCTATCCCTGTGTCACTTACAGCAAAGGCAAGTAATTCAGGAGTAGATTTTCGCCCCTCTGGCTCCGGAACATAAACCCTTAACGTTACATCCCCTTTTTCTGTGAACTTTAAAGCATTAGCTACTAAATTTTTTAGTATTTGATAGATTTTTTGTTCATCCGAGTAAAGGATGGCAGGTGCATCTTCCTCAATTTGTACATTAAAGGTTAGTCCCTTTTGTTCAGCTACCGCACTAAATTGATTTTTAACAAAAGAAACAACCCCTCTTACATCAAATTCACCAATATGAGAATCAAGTTTCCCTGATTCAATCTTGGACAAATCTAAAATGTCATTGATTAAATCAAGTAAGTCCTTTCCAGATGAATAGATGGTGTTTGCGTATTGTGTTTGCTTGTTAGTCAAGTTACCTTCTTTATTTTCAACAAGGATTTGCGCTAAGATTAGTAGGCTATTTAGTGGTGTTCTTAGTTCATGGGACATATTGGCTAAGAACTCGGACTTATATTGCGAACTAAGCAAAACCTGTTTTGTTTTTTCTTCTAGAGCAGCCTTTGCCTTCTGTAAATCATTCGTCCGTTGTTCGGACTTTCGATATTGTGATTCTAGTTCTTCGTTCATCGTCTTTAATTCTTCTTGCTGAAGCTGTAATTCTTCGGATTGATTTTGGAGTTCTTCATTTAGCGTTTTAGTTGCATCTAAAAGTTGTTTTACCTGCATCTGTTTTTGAATTCGATTGATGATAATACCTAATTGCTCGGTTGTTTCCTTAAGCAAAGTCTCATGTGTCTTCGTGAACTCTTGTAAACTTGCAATCTCAAGGACAGCAAGGATTTCCCCTTCTAACTCGATCGGCAAAATCAAGATACTTTGTGGTTTTGTTTCTCCTAACCCGGAGGCAATTTTTACATAATGATGAGGGACCCCAGATAGTCTCTTTGGCCGGCCATCTTGTAAACATTGCCCTGCCAAATCCTCACCTAACTCAATCGTCTCCTTACCATTGTTGGTAGCATAAGTGGCCAGTTTATGAAGATATGGGCGATTCCCTTTTTCTTTTTTGATATAAATTACCCCATAACTGGCCTCGACTGCCGGGATAATGGATTGAATATATTCCTGGCCAAGACTCTTGATGTCTGATAAGTCTTGTGAAAGGATAGAGATATCAGCTAGTTGGGTTTGTATCCGGTTCTGTTCTTCAATATCCTCCTTATAAAGACGTTCGTTCTTTTCATGTTCCTCTAGTGCAGCAGCCATTTGATTGTATGCAGTTGCTATTGCACCAATTTCATCATTTTTTGTAATGGTAATCCGTGGAAGCTGTTCTGAACCGTTCTCCACAGAATTCATAACTTCCTTAAGCTTTCCTAGGCGAATTGTTATCGTCCGGATTGACCAGAACGATAGGACAATTCCCAAGATGATGCCAATAGCAATCGAGATAACCCCTGAATTAACTGAGGCATTAAGCCTTTGTTCCGTTTCTATAATCATGTTATCCATAACTTCTTCTTGATTTGCTATTAAGATCGTAATATAAGAAAGAATCGCATCTCGGTTTAATCGTGCTTTATGTAATGCACCCTCTACACTTCTTAATTCAATGGAATCCTGATTATATTGATAAATTGTTTCCTCAAAACCTTCTAACTGAAATTTTAATTTCATCATTTCATCCTGTTCAACCTTGCCCGTACTCATTTGGATAAGCGTGTCTATATTATTATTAATTTCAAATAAAATTTCATTAATAGATTTCAAGTTATTATCGGTTGCAGAGGTGTATTCTCCCTCTAAGTCTGCATGTACATAGAAAGCATCCTCACGAATCTTGTTCAGAATTTTAATTTTTTGATAACGATCTTTAACAAGCTCATTAATTTCTTCTGTTTGCCTACTTTGCAGGTTTATATTAATCAATAATAAAATCGTCATCATTGCAATGATGATGCCAAACCCTACATATAATCTTGTAGCAAATTTCATTTTTTCAACCCTCTTATTCTGGATGAAAATCCTTATTTTAAAATATTCCGATTTGTTCGAGTAAAATATAAGTCATCTACTTTGTGATGTCAATCTAATTTTTGGAAATATTAGTTAGAATAAAGCATGAATTTTCTTATCTTATTTAATTGTAACCTTAAGAGATAAATAAAAATAGCCTGTCGCATAATTACGACAAGCGATTTTTCATCTTCATATGAGCTAGTTTTCTCTGTTTGACTGTTGAAAAGATTTTGATAGGATCAATGCTGGACACAGAGAAAGAATATAATGACCCAAACCCTTACACATGTTTATTTTACACAAAAAAATTGCCCGGGAATCGGGCAATTTAAATCAATATCTATTTTACCAAGTTCCACAGCTGCAGCCGATGATGATAAGCAAGATGAAGAGTACTACAACTAATACGAATGTGTTACCTCCAAAGCCGGGACTTGCAACCCCTGCAACTCCAGCATAAGGATATCCACAATAGCCATAATCCGCAACAGGTGAAAGTGGTGCAGGTTGGTTAGCATAATGCATGAAACATCTCTCCTCACGTTTTACTTTATTTCTTACACTCTTACCTTATGCCTTGGGTACTTGACCTGTATGTGCATTAGCCTATTTTTTTTAGGTTTTTGTCTTTGGACAGAAAAAAAGCGTACCAATTAATTGGCACGCACCTTTTACACCCTAGTCTACTTCATCGTTAGTTCAAGGACTTGGCTAGTCCCTCTTTCAACGTGGCCAGTCGCGCTCATTTCAAAAGGCATGGCCTGATCCGTATTGGTGATAATAATTGGGGTTACTGTACTCTTTGCCTTAGTTTTGATAATCTCAAGGTCGAATGATACAAGTTTATCCCCAACCTTTACTTTGTCTCCCTCACTGACAAAAGCCTCAAAGCCTTCACCGTTTAAAGAAACCGTTTCAAGCCCAATATGGATCAAGATTTCAGCACCGTTTTTTGCACGAATGCCAATTGCATGCTTTGTAGGAAACACCTGAATGATTTCACCATCCACTGGTGAAACAGCTATCCCTTCAGATGGTTCAATCGCTAAACCGTCTCCCATCATCTTTTCCGAGAAAACGGGATCGGGTACTTTTTCAAGAGATACTGCATTTCCAGTTAATGGAGAATATAGCTGTATGGTTTTGACTGGTTCTTTTTTTCCAAATAATTTTTTAAGCATTGCATATACATCCTTTCTTATTTCCTTCCTCCTATATTGTACCTAATGTCTCCATAAAAAAACAAAAACAAAGATTTTATGCCCTTCAAGAGATAACGGCACATGTCTGACTTAAATCCATATTATAAAGGGAGTGTCTTTGAGCTCAAGGTAAAGAGGAATAAAATATGGTAAGGGAGTGGGATATGACCGTGATGGGAAATCAGCAAAATTATTTGTACAAAGCGGCCATGTACCAAGAATCAGCCAATTACAATACAAATAGGAATCATCATTCTTTCAATAGCGTGAACCGTTTAAAAGGGACAAACGAGGCCTCACGGAGTGCGATGGTAGCAGATCATCACCCAATTCATTCAGCAACAATGCCATCCAGTCTTAGATTTTTACATTTTGCTAAGAACATGCCAAGTGTAGATGTCTATGTGGATGATGTCCTAATAGCGAATGATTTTTCGTATAGTTACTTTAATCATTATCTTTCTATGCCTTCTGGGAAACATCAGATTGACCTAACCCCAGCGGGAGATTCAACTACAAGCATCCTAAGCAAAAAGATTATCTTACAACCTGGTCGTTGGTATACATTAGCTGCCACAGAGAAATCCGAAAAACAGAAATTACTTGCCTTTGAAGATCAACCTTATGTCCCAGCAGGTGAATCTAAACTTCGGTTTCTTCATCTTTCACCACATTTAGGTGATCTTGATATTGCTGTAAAAAGCCGGGACGTCATCTTTCCCGAACTCAAATTTAAGGGTTCAACCTCCTATCTAGGAATTACGCCAATGAAGCTTGACTTGGAAGGCAGAAGCCCCAAGAATCAACATGTCGTCCTAAGTCCAGACACATTGGTTCTTGAACCTAATATCACCTATACCGCCATCATATCCGATGAAGAGGTCCTTCTGTTACGTGATATCATCTAAACAAGGACCAGCCAAGTTGACGTTGGCTGGTCCTTGTTTTTTTCGAGTTTCAAAAGCGATACTCTATAAGCTACTTATTCTCTAATCAACAGGAACCAAGAGAGTGAAAGAAATATCGTCACGCTTAAGATCAAAGGAGTTAGCACGAATTTTAATATCGCTTTTTAATTCCATTTCTTGAAGGGAGACGTAAATTGTTTTTTCATTGGGTTGGATACTGACCCAATCCGGTAACTTATAATTGCTCTGGATCACTTTCATTACATAAGAGACTGGCAGATTCAGCGTCCCAATTGAAATCGATTCTTGCCTTAACACAAGGTCCCCGTTTTCAAGAGCCTTGGGTTCGAATGTTAACATCATTTCTAAGTTCTGACCAAATACCGGAAAGGTTCCATACAATTCAACCTGGTCCTTAACTAAAACCTCATAGTCAATTGGCCCTGTAAAACCCTCGGTAACCAAGTAGTGATGAATAATTTTATTTAAATCCGCTTTGTTCGTGCTCACATCAAATGATACATGTTTCTCGCCACTTCCACTGGAGCTGTCAAAGCCCTTCTGTGGTTGATCTGATGGGGCACTTACCATAATAAATATCGTAATCAAAAGTAGCGTAACAATACCTAGCAGGAAAAAAAATGCAAGACGCCATCTATTCTTCATCTATCTGAGTGCTCTCCTCTTTAAGGACTGTGTAAGATCTTTTACTTAACTCTTTTAGTGCGTCGTCTTCAAGTTCTTCAAAGACCCTTTGTGCAATTAATTCATATCCTCGGTCATTTGGATGAAAATGATCATCAAATAAGAGGTTTTCTTTATTATTAAGGAAAATGTCATCAATTTCAACAAAGAGAGTGTTTGGGTGTTGTTCTATTAGACGCTGAGTCGCCTCATTCCACTCATCAACCACTTTGTTCATTTCTTCTATTTCTGAGAACCAATAATAAAATGGATTATAAACTCCGATGAGAACTATTGCCGCATCCCGGTTATCCTGACGAACGGCTTGGATAATCTGCTCTAGACGGGAAACATAGTCTTCTTTTTCCTGTTGAAAAACTTCTAGTTCCAAGCGGAAAATATTATCTTTAACAATGCTCATTATATCATTTCCACCAATTGTAATTGCAACCATATCGGCATTTTGAATGGCGGACGATATCTCAGGACTGTTCAATCTGTTACCCAACTGCTCCGTCCTATTTCCTTTTTTCCCAAAGTTGGTTATTTCAATCTCCCTTATACCCTTATCTCCTTCTAGCATACTGGCAAGATATGGTAGGTATCCACCTTGTTTTGTACTGTCCCCTATCCCCTCTGTAAGTGAATCACCTACAGCAACAAGATGAAGTGGACGCGGAATAAAATCAATAGGAATTGATTTCTTAAGGTTAACGGATGTTGCTTTAACCGGTGTGAACACTGTATCTTTATCTAGTAAACTACAAGATGCTAAAAGTACTGTGCATAGAAAAAGTAAAGTGGTTTGCTTCCACATTTTATTCACCTGCCTTTACCATTTCTTCCGTATATTATAGCACGCATACATGCTCATTGACACAGATAGAGGATACCCAATCTCCTATATAGCCGCAAAAAAAGGCCTCTAGGGGCCTATTGTATTGCTTTCATATCATTGACAATTTCTTCAAACGGAATATCATTGAGGCCAGAATATTGTTTCATAATCTTGCCTTCCTGGTCCACAAGATAGAAGTATGTTTGGTGAATCACTTGATCCCCTTCTTCCGGCTTGGCAACAATGGTTTTAAAGTTATCCATAGCAAAGGATTCTATCTTATCTTGAGGATACCCCGTAAGGAAGTTCCAATTCTCAGTATCAACATAAAACCGTTCACCATATTCAGTAAGCACTTCAGGAGTATCAACCGTTGGGTCAACGGTAAAGGATACAAACTCAACGTTTTCTATATTTTCCTCTTTGACCATTTCCTGCAGTTTCTTCATATTAGCGGTCATCGGTGGGCAAACATCTGCACAATTCGTGAAAATGAAATCTGCCATCCAGACCTTTCCTTTTAAATCATCAAGAGACACTTGCTCTCCTGCCTGATTAATAAAATTAAAATCTTCAATTGGCCAGTTTAAAGCTCCCTCAATTCCTTTCTGACCACATGCAGCCAGTATCAATACTGAGGTGATGATAACCACCATTAACTGTTTCTTCATTCCCGTTCCCCCACTATCTGTATATTATAACAACCTCATTCTAGCAGAGCTCTCCGAATTAAGAAAGCGAATCCCTCATATAACCATAATTATTATGATTCCAGTATTCTTGAATAAGATGACACATAAAATAAATAAGGTGCCTTAACAGGCACCAATAGGGTTCAACACTTCATTTTTCATTTTATATCCACACTAGCTTTATTTACTAAGCCAATAGTATCCGGGTTTCTTAATCCTTTTCACTAACATTTTCATCGTCATATCCCATTTCAGCTTCCCATTCCTTTTCCTTTTTCAACTTTCTTTTATAAACGACTTTTGATAGGTTAATACTGATTTCATATAGGAACAACAAAGGAATCGTCACAAGGAAATCTGACATAATATCTGGTGGTGAAATGACAACCGCAACGACAATCAAAACGAAATAGGCATACTTACGGATTCTCGCAAGTACATAAGGATTAATAATACCTAAAGAAGTTAAAAACATTACCACGACAGGCATTAAGAATAGGATTCCAAAAGGAATCGTCATATTTAGGATAAAGCGAAAATATTTATCTGCTGTAAAGTTTGTCACAACCATTTCGCCACTTAACTCGATAAGGAAATTAAGGACAATCGGAAAAATAACCAAATAACCAAACAAAAGACCCACGATAAATAAAATAAATAAAGCAGGAATGTAGGATAGTGTCATTTTACGTTCAATTGGTTTTAAAGCTGGTTTAACAAATAACCAAATCTGTGTCGCCAGGACTGGTATCGTTCCGGCAACTGCAATCACCGTAGCAATCATAAAGTAAATCCATACGATATCACTCGGTCCAAGAACCACTAATTTAACATCTAAATCCTGTACAAAAAAATTATATATTTCCTCTACAAATAAAAAACCAACGATAAAAAACACTAAAAAGGCAAAAACGGTAACAATCAGCCTTTTTCTTAGCTCATCTAGATGGTCTACTACATTTAGTTCTTTATCTTCCATATATCTCCCCTGCCAAACGTCATTCGTATTTAGAAAAGCTACAGCACTTTAGCAGGCGCTGTAGCTTTTTATTTCCCCATTTTCAGAAAAAGAAGGTGCAAGACCTATAATCTTTAATCTTCCACCTTATTTTAAAGCTTTTTGCACTTCTTTCTTTTCTTCTTCGAAATCTTCCATTACATCGCTAGTCAACTCGCGTGTAGACTTTTTAAATTCACGAAGAGTTTGACCGAATGCTCGCCCAATCTCAGGAAGCTTCTTAGGACCAAAAATGATAAGTGCCAATACAAGGATTAGGATTAACCCCGGAACACCGATGTTTGATAACATTGATCCGCATCTCCTTTCATTTGTAAATCTACTGTAATTATAGTGTATTTGTTACACATTGAGTGGATTTACCTTAAAAGTTCATAAGACTTTCACAATAGCTAAAAAATTTTTGAATAACTATTGAAATCCAACTGCCATTTTATCTTTATTATGGTTTTTATACAAGTAAATTAAACAATTGATTATCCTTGTTCAGTTCAATGAAGGAAAAACCCTTACGCTGAAGGCTTTCCTTTAGCCTCGAATACTCATTCTTATCTTTTAACTCAATCCCTACCAAGGCGGGGCCGCTTTCTTTATTATGCTTTTTAGTATATTCAAATCTTGTAATATCATCCTGGGGTGCCAGAACATCATCAAGGAATTCCCTTAGAGCACCCGCCCTCTGTGGAAAGTCAACAATAAAATAATGTAGTAACCCTTCAAATAATAGGGAGCGTTCCTTAATTTCTTGCATCCGGCTTATGTCATTATTTCCGCCACTGATGACACAAACAACCGTTTTCCCTTTGATTTCATCTTTTACATAATCAAGTGCAGCTATTGGCATTGCACCAGCTGGTTCGGCTACAATCGCATGCTCATTGTAAAGTTGTAATATCGAGGTACACACCTTACCTTCTGGAACAACGACAATATCATCTAACAGTTCTTTACAAATTTCGTAAGTTTTAGAACCAACGCACTTAACGGCTGCTCCGTCTATGAACGTGTCGATTTTTTCTAAAGGCAATACACCATCATTTTCTAGCGAAGCCTTCATAGATGCTGCCCCAGCCGGCTCTACACCAATTACCCTTGTTGCTGGTGAGACACTTTTTATGTAGGTGCCCAATCCTGACATTAAACCGCCGCCACCAATACTTCCTAAAATAAAATCAACCGGCTCTTCGCAATCATTCATGATTTCAACAGCAACCGTTCCCTGTCCTGCTATCACCTTTTCGTCATCAAACGGGTGAATAAAAGTACGACCTTCTTTATCAGCACAACCTACTGCTTTGCTATAGGCATCATCAAAAGAATCCCCCGCTAGGATAATTTCAACATATTCACGACCAAACATTTCAATTTGTTTAACTTTTTGCCCTGGAGTTGTTGCCGGCACAAATATTTTCCCATGAACTCCAAGCTGCCTACAGGCAAAGGCTACTCCTTGCGCATGATTCCCGGCGCTTGCACAAACTACTCCATTCTCAAGGTTTTCGCCAAGAAGTTTCATTGAGTAATAGGCCCCTCTTAATTTAAACGATCGGACATGCTGCAGGTCTTCCCTTTTAAGATATACATTTGCTCCATATTTCTCAGAAAGCGGTTCATTTTTCTGTAGTGGTGTATGGGCAACAATTTCCTTGAGATGCCTGTAGGCAATCAATATATCCTCAACTTGCACCAATTTTTTCGCTACTGTTTTTTGTTCCATACAGCACCCTCGCTTTTTATAAAATAATTAATTTGTACATTATAACATGAAAATACGTTAATTAATTAAAGTTTTTTAATATTTTCACATTTTACACACCCTAAAAAAAACCTGCACATAAAACTGTGCAGGGATCATTTATGAGGCAAGTTTATCCTCTCTTCTACTCGAAATGATGATTTCTCTTACTTCATTTGCGACAACCTTAAGGTCTTTATCTTTATACTCCTCAAATCGAATTGCCTTACAGATGGTCAATTTAATGCTCGCTGGTTTTATCATTCTTCCATTTTTCTCAAACACATCCGCTGTTCCCTCAATTGAAATTGGGATGATTGGTACTCCTGCATCCTTCGCCAATCTTAAACTACCTGACTTAAACTCTTGAATCGGTCCCCCCTTACTTCGTGTTCCTTCAGGAAAAACGAGGATTGTATGTCCCTGCTTTAGAAGCTCCACTCCTTCTTTAATAGAGCGAACGGCTTGGCGGCGATCCTTACGATCCATGAACACACAATTCATTACTTCCATCCATTTAGATAAAATAGGAATCTTTTTCACCTCAATTTTCGAGATAAATCCAAAGGGTTTGTTTACATGTCCAAGCAATAACGGGATATCAAAGTCTCCTTCATGATTACTAACCAATAACACAGGCCCTTCAGGGAGATGCTGTTTTCCCTGGACCTCAATCTTGGAACCTGTCATTTTCATAATCGTTTGCGACCACTGCTGTGGTGTTTCATGAATAAGTGAGTCCCGTTTCGCTACAGACAGATCTTCTGTGAGCCCCTGCACTCTTTTTAACTTCGGCAAGCTATATACTAAATAACCACTCATATATAAAAATATCAACGCCAATCTGAACATTGCCTTCCTCCTTACAATTTTGTAGCCAAATTTATTATAACTGATTGATAAGCTGTTAGACTGTAGAGATGGATATTTTTTTCAAAATTAAAAAGCAGCTCACGGGCTGCTTTTTACTTTCGTTTATAGATTAAAAATTCATACTCATAAGGGTTTTTCTCGTTTTTTTCACCCATTTCTCGTGACTCTAACTCCCATTCATCAATATGGAAGGATGGAAAGAAGGTATCCCCCTCGAACTGGTGATGAATCATCGTAAGGTAGAGGCGGTCTGCATGTGGGATAATTTCCTTGAAAATTTCAGCTCCACCAATCACAAATACCTCTTCGTCTGTTTTCGAGGCAAAGTCTAATAATTCATCAATCGTGTGAAGAACGGTACATCCTTCACTTCTATATTGCCGATCCCGAGTGATAATAACATTTTCGCGTCCAGGGAGAGGTTTACCAATTGATTCATGGGTTTTCCGTCCCATCACAATCGGATGTCCCATTGTGACTCTTTTGAAAAACTTTAAATCCTCTGGTAAATGCCATGGAAGTTTATTATAACTGCCAATAACCCGGTTTTCATCCATTGCCCAAATTAGTGATATCATACGCTCACGACTCCTTTAATATGTGGATGCGGGTCATAACCTTCCAGGGTAAAGTCCTCATAACGGAAACCGAAAATATCTTTCACCTCTGGATTGATTCTCATTTGCGGTAACGGATGTGGATCCCTTGTTAATTGTAGTTTCACTTGATCAATATGGTTCGTGTAAATATGGGTATCGCCCATCGTATGGATGAACTCGCCCGGCTCAAGGTCACATACCTGGGCAATCATCATCGTCAGCAATGCGTAAGAGGCGATGTTAAAGGGAATACCCAAGAATACGTCCGCCGATCTTTGATAGAGCTGACATGATAGTTTTCCATCTGCAACATAAAATTGAAATAGGCAATGACATGGAGGCAATGCCATATTATCCACATCTGCCACATTCCACGCACTTACAATCAACCTTCTTGAATCAGGATTATTTTTAATTTGGTTAATTAAATTGGAGATTTGATCAATACTTCCTCCATCAGGAGTCGGCCATGACCTCCATTGATGTCCATAAACTGGTCCAAGCTCACCATTTTCATCTGCCCACTCATTCCAAATTCGCACACCATTTTCCTGTAGGTACTTTACGTTTGTATCTCCACTTAAAAACCAAAGCAATTCATGAATGATACTTTTAAGATGTAACTTTTTTGTAGTAACTAACGGAAAACCATCCTTTAAATCAAATCTCATTTGATAACCAAAGGTGCTGATTGTACCTGTTCCGGTCCGATCTTCTTTGTTTGTTCCGTTTTCTAGTACATGTTTACACAAGTCTAAATATTGCTTCATAGAAAATCCCACCCTTAATTAAAACAGTCTACCTTATTTTAGATTACTGGCTTAAAGAAATCTACACCAAAAGACGACAAACTTTCGTTTGCCGGTACCATCAATTATTCAAGCCCATCAATAAACCAATACGTCTGCGGAGCAACATCCCTTAACAATTGATGATATTCCCCACCGAGGTAATACATTGCGAAGGTCTCAGCAAAATACTCTTCAGGATAGTTTAGAAAATACTCTTTTCCTGGGAAGAGCATCTTGCTCTCCTTTTTCCATATTTCAAGAAACTCTTCGTCATCTCGAATTAATTTATAGACGTGCCGGTCAATGGAGTGCGCTAGTTCATGTAACTCTAGGTTAACCGAACCATGCCCTGACCCTTGAGTACTACTGCCGATTTTAGCCAACACTAGCTTTGACCCACCTACTCCAGGTACTTCATCCCAAGTTTTATCAGAGGTGTACCCCCTCGGTGTAACACCTCTAAGGTCCCTGGCAGAAGGGTTATCCGTTAGTTTCCCGTTAAAAAGAGCTAAATAAATACGTTCCTCCGTAATTTTCCTCAGCATCTTTTCTGGGAGTGCATCGATTCTTGAAACTATATCAGCTACTTCTTCATAATCAAAGGACCCTTCAGGTAATAAAACAATCTCTCCAAGTAAATCCAAGTTTTCTAAATTTAAATTCTCATATAATAAAGAATGTCTAGGGTAATCTTTCAGAGGAATGCCATTCACATTTGCATGTAAACTTCCCGGAAGTAAAAAAGTGAAGACGGCAATGAGGAAGAATTGGGTTAGTCTGCGCATCTCATCGTCTCCCTATCATGAAGTTATGTTATGAACCTATTAAAATTATATCATGTTTATTACAATTCCCGATGAAACTAAATGACTTTACAGAATAAGGAAAACACCTATTCCACGTCACACTTTTCTCAGTTGATGCATATAGTTCAGTACAAAGCTAAGTAGGTGAAACACCATGTTTTTAATCGGACCAAAACGCAAACAATATCAACCTCAAGATTTTGAGGTTTATCAGCAAGCGGTAATATCCGGTAAATTGATTCTATTAGACTTATTTTTCTACACATTGTTCTTTGTATTTATGTTTCTTAGTGTACCAATGCAAATCTACATTTCAACTACAATCGTATTCGCCCTCTATTTAATGACCACTTTGTACCTATACTTTAAAGCAAAGAAAAAGAGAAAGAGAGCAATCAATAATTGATAAGCTCTCTTTCTCTTTCTTTTATATAGTCTTTGTCAAATTACATTAAGCTTTATTTTAACTTTTCCACTTTGGTGGTGTATTTTTATCCCAAAAGATGGTACCTAGCTCATAATGTGTTTGGAATTGATCGTGGTAAGTGTGGTAATGGAAATTAAACCAATATCCTTCTTGAGGAGGGTTATCTCTTCTAACATGGAAACGAATGATATCACTCTTTTGCTCATTCACAATATGAAAAATTTTCTCAGAAAAACCTCCGCCAGGCACTTCAGTTACTTCAAGATTCGCTAAACGTTCTTCAGGAAACTGCACAGCTACAGTTGCAATTGCAACCTCCATATTCGGAAGAATGATTTCACGAAATTCATCTTCTATGACCGGGCCAATCCTACTTCCAAATTTCTCGAAGGATTGTTCTTCTGCCTCCTTCATAATCCTACTAACGAAGCTTCCATAGTCTTCGGAATTCGTTTTTACATCATCGGAATGAATCGATACACTTTCAAATGTATCGGGGCGGTCAGTATCTTTTGGTTCAACCGATAATAGTTCAGATGCTTGTGCTGGCGAAACCAGGCCAAAAGTAATAATGGTTATTAAAACAACGAGTGAATTCCTCAGCCATAACGGCATAATCCATGCCCCCTCATGCAATCTAGTCCATTTATTATTAAGGGTTTCTATTTCTATTAATCTAGTTTTAAAATTAGCTATAAGATTATTATACATTTTTTTTATGAGAGGAAAAGAGTTTACACACTTTTCATATAGGATAAATTTAAAAAGAGGTATAAAGATACACCAAAAGTCCATAATTTTAAGAAGAGGATTAAAAAGGGGGAACTCATATGACATGGGCGGTTGCAATCATCAGCTTAATTATGCTCGGATATTTTGTTTTTTTGTGTGCTACAGATTAATGACGAACGAAAAACCTGGAAGAATTTCTTTCAGGTTTTTTTAATCACTCCAAAATGAAATTTAGCTGTCTTCCTTCGATAAACAGAAAAATGGAATTGATCAAACCGGGTGCTGCGGAAATGATCCTTTAAAACAATGCGCCTTCTGGCAACCCGATAGGCCTCTTTCATGATGTCAACAGAAAGTCCATCCCTCCTTGCAAATTTCGTCAACCCTCTAATTCCATCGGACTCAAGAACCGTCTCCTCAAACATCGGGTCAAAATATATACAATCATAACTGTTGTCTTCTAGCTGCTTCAGTACGGTAAGTGAGTCATTTTGTATGGCTGTAATTCTTCTCATTGCCTCATTCATATCAGCTATTCCGGAATCCCACTGACTCAAACCTTTTCGTACAATATAAGCGAGGTAAGGATTCGCCTCAATGCCGGCCACTCTCCCGGACTCTCCAACCGCAAAACTAGCAACAATGCTATCGGAGGCTAGTCCTAACGTACAATCCAATATACTCATTCCAGCCTTGAGCTGAGTTGCTTCTATAAAAGGATCACTTTCCCCTTTCAAAATCCGTTTAATCCGAAACATCGATGAGTTGGGATGAAAGAAAAAAGGGTCCTCCTCGCCGAACGGATAAAGCTCCAACCGATTTTTGCCAACAACGAGACAATCGTCCTGTTCTATTTCCATAATGGACAAGACAGAACGTTTTTTCCTAGTAACATACTTAGACTCTAAATCTAGGGCAGTTTTCTGGGCCTGGGCAACCATTTCTTCATTTGTACGCCCGGCAGTTGTAATTATCACCTTTATACCACCTGCATCCATTGATAGTTTTTATGTATTCTTAAAAGATGGATGTGTTAAACGTGGACGTTGATTTCCGCTCCATTCATTATTTAAAATCAACAATTGAATGAACACAGGCTAAAAGAAAAAAGGACGTCAACGACATCCTTTCTCCTTCGAACGCATTTAACAATTAGCTTCAAAAGCATTCTCAAGGTTTTCCATTACTTCTTCCATGGATTTCCCTTCAATTTCATGACGTGGAATAAAGTGGACAACTTCTTTTCCTTTTAATAACGCCATAGATGGAGAAGATGGCTCGATTCCTGTGAAATATTCACGCATTTTGGCTGTTGCTTCTTTTTCCTGGCCAGCAAAAACAGTAACAAGGTGGTCAGGCTTTTTCTCTGTTCGAATCAAAGCCTGATTAACGGCTGGGCGAGCTAAACCTGCTGCACAACCACAAACAGAATTAACAACAACAAGCGTTGTGCCTGACGCATTTTCAACATACTCTTCAACCTCTTCAGGTGTTATCAATTCTTTAAAGCCCGCTTGGACAAGTTCCTCACGCATTGGCTTTACAATTTGTTTCATATATTCCTCATAAGCCATTGACATCTGAATCACTCCCATCATTAGTTGCAGTGTTAGCATACTATCTTTTCTCTTTCAATGCAATCTAGACCGCCTCTAAGTGACACTGGCCTCCATCCTATATCACCATCGACTTAAAATTTTCTTCTTATCAATATGGAGAATATTGCTGAAGGATGTATTTATTTTCAGATTGCTATCAATTACGGTATTCCCACTAATTACAACGTTCTCAATTTCTACATTTTCTCTAATAATTGTGTTCGGCAGAATCACAGAGTTTTTTATCCTAGAACCCTTTCCGACTGTAACACCACAAGAAATGACAGACCGTTGAATCTCTCCATAAATTTCACAGCCCTCTCCAATCAACGATTGATTAATTGATGATTTTTCATCAAAATATGTCGGTGGCAGTGAATAATCAGTTGTAAATATTGGCCAATCTTTTTGGTGAAGAATCAAGCTACTTTTAGCCGATAGCAAATCCATATTTGCTTCCCAATAGCTTTCAACCGTTCCAACATCCTTCCAATAACCGTTGAATTCATACGCAAATAGACGGTAATTTGAAGCTAACATGAATGGAATGATATCTTTACCAAAATCATTAAATTCTCTTTCATTCTGAAATTGTTCAAAGATACTTTTTAACGTCTTCCAATTAAATATATAGATGCCCATTGATGCAAGATTTGATTGAGGAGTGGGAGGTTTTTCTTCAAACCCGAGGATTCGTTTTGTACCTGGGTGTACATCCATAATTCCAAAGCGAGATGCTTCGCTCCAGGGAACGTGGGTAACTGCAATGGTTACGTCAGCGGTATTTTTTTTATGTTCCTCGAGCAATTTATTATAATCCATTTTATAAATATGGTCTCCCGAGATGACTAAGACGTATTCGGGGTCATGATACTGAATGTATTGCCGATTTTGGGCGATTGCATGTGCGGTCCCTTCATACCAGCGATCCATATCATCACATTGAAAAGGTGGCAGAAAGGTGATACCTGCATTCCTTCGATTCAACTCCCAATTCTCCCCATTACTAATGTAGTTCTGCAGTGTATGTGGCTGATATTGAGTAAGAATCCCTACCGTATCCATTCCTGAATTACGACAATTGCTTAGTGCAAAATCAATGATTCTATATTTCCCTCCGAAAGGAACGGCTGGTTTAGCCATTTTTTCCGTCAGCTTCTTAAGTCTTGTGCCTCTTCCACCAGCTAATAATAAAGTAAGGATTTCTTTTTTGGCCATAAAGTTCTCCTTAGGGACTGTTTTAGGTAAATTCAGCATTCCTTAAACCAGGGTGTTCGAATACTTCAGAAACCTACTATTCTTTTCAATGTAACAAACCGCTTTTGAAATTTAAACCACATTCCATTGACCTATTTCTCTTAAATTTGACAGATTAGTTGACCCTCGACCCTATAACCATAAAGTTATCAGGGCTTTTTTCACTTTATTCGTTCTTTTTGTCAGATATTCTCTAAAAAACAGTCCAAAAGTCCCGCAAGCCCATCGTACTTAAAAACATAAAAGCCTGCCCCGAATTTAGGACAGGCTTTTAACTTATTGATTTTTTCTTGCCTCGGTCATTTGTTTCCAAACTGACCCCTTTGCTTCTTCCCCGTGTTCAATCCGAGCAATGGCTAGTTTCACTTGAAGGCTGACTTCAAATTCAGGATCTTGCTCCGCATTTTTTAATGCTGGGAGAGCTCGTTCGTCACCAACCTCATAAAGAAACATTGCTGCACGCCAACGGACAAGCTTGCTGTCATCCTGTAATGCTTCCATCATTGCTTCCATCGCTTCTGGATGCCCAAGGTCTGATAGACAGTCACCTGCTGTCCTTCTAACCGTTACACTTTTATCCTTCAAGGCTTGATATAAGTAAGGCAATGCGTCCTTTTCCTCAATCATCCCCAGGTATACAGTTGCTAATCTTCTGATGGACGCCTTTTCATCTGCTAACGCTTTTTCCAACAATGGTAGATCCTCAACCGTTGGGTCAGGCATTTGCTCTAAAAGCTGGTAGCGAATACGCCAATCTGAATGATTAAAATCATCTAGACTGACCTGTTGTCTCTCTTTCCCAGTCAATTGCGTTTCTGGATTTTTCGCCTGCTGGACTATAGTTTTAAGTCTTTCGGGTGGATAGGCCGCCATTAACTCTTCCTTCATTTCGGAGCCAATTTCTTCCCACTCACCATAACGAACGCCGTACTCTTTCCATCTTCTAACCATCACGAGATTGTCGTCTGGTCCCTGTACTTCCAAGGCAGCATTAGCAAAGATTTCGGGAAGGGCAAAGCGCTTTTCCTCCGTCCCGTCTGTAAGCTTAATCTGGACCGGAACCCCTTTATACATATGAACTTGGACCTTAATTTCACCAAAATGCTCATCGATTTCAGGGCCTTGTTCGCCTTCATCTCCTAGCTCCTGACCAAATGCCTTTCTAACTTCTGGTAAAATTACCTTCCAATCAAACCTGGCATTTCGTTCGACGGCCAGAAAATCAGCGACATGATAGACTCCCTTTACCCCTTCAATCTCGAGAATCCTTTGAACCACCTCGGGTGCCTCATCTTTTGCTTCCTTCTTATAATTATTGCTTTTTCCCATGGGAAGCTCTTCATTAAGATTGATTTTCATTGTGTTCGGGCTTGGAGTTGGCTCGATCGATGTTATTTTCATAATCCCACCCCTAATCTATTAGATAAAAACTATTTTAACATATGCAATGTCGATATTCATGGACTCTGCCTTGTCGTCAAACCTTAGTCTACTAGCTCGGACAGATAGCTCCATCTTTCAATTAACTGCTCAAGCTTGTCGTTAAGCTCTGTTTCTTCCTTCATTAGGTTTTGACCCTTCTCAAAGTCGCTGCCAATCCCAACCATTTCTACTTGAATTTCCTCAAGACGTGCTTCCGTTGCTGCAATTTTGTCCTCAATGCCTTCCCATTCTCGCTTTTCCATATAAGACATTTTTTTCTTCTTTGTTTTATCTTCAATTTCGACTTTATCTTTCTTAACTACAGCAACCGGGGCTTCCTTTTGTGTTTGTTTCTCAAGGTAATCTGTATAATTACCATAGAATAAAGAAATCTCCCCTGCTCCTTCTAGGACGAGCAATGTGTCTACCGCCTTGTCAAGGAAGTAACGATCATGGGAAACGGTGATTACCACACCAGGAAAGTCCTCAAGATAATCTTCAAGTACCGTTAAAGTTTGTGTGTCAAGGTCATTTGTTGGCTCATCAAGTAACAGTACATTTGGCTCATCCATCAAAAGTTTTAAAAGATACAAGCGACGCTTTTCCCCGCCGGATAATTTCCGAATGGGTGTCCCATGGGTAAATGGGGGGAATAAAAATCTTTCAAGCATTTGTGCTGCAGAAATCGTTTTGCCATCGGATGTATGAACAATCTCGGCAGTTTCCTTTAAATATTCAATCATTCGTTTATTTTCATCTAAGTCTTCATTTTCCTGGGTATAGTAAGCGATTTTCACAGTCTGGCCTGTTATCAACTCACCAGAGTCAAGCGGAAGTCTACCCGAAAGAATATTGAGCAATGTCGATTTCCCTGTTCCATTTCGACCAATTATTCCTAACCGATCTTTTGGCTTAATTAGAAGATTAAAATCATCTAGAATCACTCTGTCTTCAAAAGATTTGGTCGCTGACTTTAGTTCGAGCACTTGTTTACCTAGACGACTACCACTTAGGGAGATATCAAGTTTCTCATTCATATTACTAGAGGAAACCTGTGTTTCTAACTCTTCGAAACGCTGAATCCGTGCTTTTTGTTTTGTTGACCTTGCCTTAGCTCCCCGGCGAATCCATTCGAGTTCATGGCGAAAAAGATTCTTTTTCTTGTCGAGAGTAGCTGCTTCGTTTTCTTCCCGTACCGCCTTTGCTTCAAGGAAGTCCGCATAATTCCCTTTATAAGTGTAGAGTGAACCAGCATCCAATTCAAAAATTCGATTTGTCACACGGTCAAGAAAATAACGGTCATGCGTTACCAGCAACAAAGACCCACCAGAGCGTCCTAAGTATTCCTCAAGCCATTTTACTGTCTCATAATCAAGATGGTTTGTAGGTTCGTCAAGAATAAGGAGGTCCGGCGCTTCAATTAACACCTGTGCTAGCGCAACCCTTTTCTTCTGGCCCCCAGAAAGCTCGTCTGTTTTTTTACTAAAATCTGTGATTCCCAGCTTCGTCAAAATCGTCTTTGCAGCTGTATTCGCATCCCAAGCGTCAGCACTATCCATCCGGTGTTGGATGTTCATTAGCTCTTCCTGAACAGCCGAATTTTCAGGATCCTTTTCCAACTTTAGCAAGGCTGTTTCATATTCTTTCATTAGCTTCAGAATAGGGGCATCACCGAAAAAGACTTGCTCAAGGACATTTAATTCAGGTTCTAATTCTGGCTGTTGGGATAAATAACTTATTTGGTAATCTTTTGCGCAGACAATGTCCCCGCTATCAGCCTGATCGATTCCGGCTACTATTTTTAATAACGAGGATTTCCCTGTCCCATTGACACCTATTAGGCCGACGCGTTCCCGTTCACCAATCGTGAAATGAATATCATTAAATAACACCTTTTCTCCATAAGACTTCGTAACATTTTCTATCGAAAGCATTTTCAAGCTTGACCATTCCATTCCCTATAAAATTGTTTTAAAAAGTCCTCCATAAACTCATGCCTTTGTTCAGCAAGCTGCCGTGCTGCCGGTGTATTCATTAATTCCTTCAGTTTAAGTAGCTTTTCATAAAAATGGTGCACCGAGGAACTCTTTCCATGTCGATACTCTTCCGTCGTCATCTCCCCACGAACCGCAATCTCAGGGTCATACAGGGGCTGCGCCTTTTTCCCTCCAAATGCAAAGGTTCTGGCAATTCCAATGGCTCCAATCGCGTCTAAACGATCGGCATCCTGGACAATCTTTGCTTCGATTGTCTTTAGGTTTGTAACACGGCCACCCTTATAAGAGACCGATTCAATACATTCTAAAATATGTGTAACCGTCGAATCAGGAAGTCCAAGCGTATTTATGTATCGATTAAGCTTCTTCCACCCCTCTTCTTCAGAAGGATTCAGCTTCCCATCGGGGATGTCATGCAGTAATGCAGCCATTTCAATCACAAAAAGATCGCCCGCTCCTTCTTTTTCATGAATTAAAAGAGCATTTTTCCAGACTCTTTCTATATGATACCAATCATGCCCCGTCGCTTCATCCTGAAGCACAGCACGGACATAATTTTCTGTTTTACTAATTATATCATTCATCTGTACACCTTCTTCCTACCGTCATATTTTAACACGAACAGCAGCTTAAACTATAACTTGAAATTCAATAAAAAAAGGGCCATTTAAAATGGCACCTACATTTCTCGGTTATACCAACTAATTCCAATTGTGTCCTCGCCAGCATGGACACCAATGACAGCACCCAGTGGATAACAACTAAACTGGACATTTTTAAACTCTTCTTCCAATTCCAGTTTCCACTGATTGGCTGTGTCGGGATGGAGGCCGTATAGCAACCATGCTTCACTGAATTTATTCTTCTCGTAAGCACCTCGCATATAGTCGAAAATCTTTTCCTTTGCTTTTTTTTCACTGCGGGCCTTTTCCTTCACTTCAAGCGCTCCATCAACAATGGAAATAATCGGCTTAATATTCAAGACACTGCCAAGAAAAAACTTCGCACTCGACATTCTGCCACTTCGATGAAGCTGCTCTAAGCTCCCGACTAACACATAGGTCTCGTTTTGATTAGCAATCTCTTCAAGCTCCGTCTTTATTTCTTGTACAGAGAGTCCTTCTTCAGCTAGCCTTATCCCACGCTTCATCAGAGCAGTCTGCGGGTAGGTTAAGATTTTAGAATCAATTGTTGTAACCGGAATTTCAACAAGATTAGCTGCTTGTTCACTTGAGTCAACCGTCCCACTGAGCTTCTTTGACAAAAGTACTGCGATAATTTCATCGTATTCCTTTCCCAGTTGATCATATAGCTCCTGAAATGCTCCTACTGCAGGCTGGGATGTCTTTGGAGAGTCTTTCAATGTTTTCAGTTTGGCAAACAGCTCTTCTGCCGTTAAATCCTCTCCATCGGCATAAGCCTCCCCATCTAGAATAACTGATAAAGGAATCAGATAAATATCAGGATGGTTTCTCAATTCCTCATCTAAAACGGATGTACTATCTGTAACCCATGCAATTTTCGTCACGAGTAACTCCCCCTTTTAAACCATATATATTTTTTCAAAAGAAGAATACGACAAAGGAATGCTTCATTTGCTATTAAATATGTATTGCTCGAGTTCTTTTAAAGAGAGGATAAGGTAGTCAATCATTTCTATTAGATCGTCCACTTGCTCCTCTAAGATCAGGCGATTGAATTGAACGGAGACAATATTGACGATTTGTTCTTCCCTTTTAAGCGGATTCAAATGGACCAGTTGCTTTATTTTCCGATCTGTTCCCCAAATACTCTCTAACGCTTCCTGTATTCCAAGGAAAGATTTGTCTTTATAATAATGCTTCAGATGAAACTCGACGGTAACCACACAACCCGTTAGTTTCAAAGCTTCTTCCGTCTTTAAAAGTTCGGCAGCAAGGTTCTGTAGTCCTGCTTCAATCGTCAATTTCGCACAAATCCTTTTGCTGTCCTGGTGCCTTAAAGAAAATGACATATCAAATGTTCTAGAAAGAGTTGCTAAATTCACTACGTCATTTCTTGAAGTAACCAATAGCTCCCCATCAAGATCTCTGTCATAGATGGCTCCCTCGACGACCACCTTCATATTATCAAAAGCAGTTGGATCAAACATTCCACTTCACCTCACAGTACAATTATTTTATCATTTGAATGCCCTCTTCAAATTAAAAAAATCGATTTTTCTAAAAAATTGAGATTCTTAAATTGCTAGAAAGTGTAAGTACGATTATAATTAATCATACGAAATTTGTAAAAGGAGGGGTACGGATGCCAATTACCATTCCAAAGCTTCTTCCAGCACGGGAGATTCTTGAAGAGGAAAATATTTTTATCATGGAAGAAGACCGGGCTAGTCAACAAGATATTAGACCCTTAAATATTTTAATACTTAACTTAATGCCCGAAAAAGAAAAAGCAGAGGCACAGTTCCTGCGTTTATTAGGCAACACACCACTCCAGGTCAATATCACATTTTTAAAAACAGCTACATATGAGTCCAAAAACACAAGCCGATATCACCTGGATCAATTTTATACGACCTTTGATGAAGTCAGAAACAAGAAGTATGATGGCATGATTATTACCGGTGCTCCTGTCGAATTAATTGCATTTAATGAAGTGAGTTATTGGAAAGAGCTCGAGGAAATATTTGATTGGACCAAAACCAATGTCACATCTACTCTGCATATTTGTTGGGGAGCCCAAGCAGCCCTCTACCACCATTATGGCATTGGTAAGAATGAACTCCCTCAAAAGTGTTCAGGAATCTACGCGCATCAAATTTTTGATCGAACAGAAAAAATCCTACGTGGATTTGATGATGTATTTTTCGCTCCACATTCACGACATACAGACACTTCGGTAGCTGAAATTTTAAATTCACCTGATTTGAAATTATTGTCCTCTTCTGAAGAGGCTGGTGCTTTCATCATTCAGTCACTAGATCGAAAACAAATTATGGTGACAGGTCATCTAGAATATGAAACAGAAACTCTAGCCGAAGAATACACACGGGATTTAGAAAGGGGTTTATCCGTACCTGTCCCGGTTCATTATTTCCCGAAGGATAACCCTAACCAAAAGCCAATCAACTGTTGGCGCTCGCATGCCCATTTATTTTTTTCAAATTGGTTGAATTACTATGTTTATCAAGAAACACCTTACGAGTGGAAATGAAAGCACCAAAGGAGCCTTCTTTTATAAGAAGTGCTCCTTTTTTATCCGCTGCGTTAAACGTAGCTGTGGGTTCTCCCTCTAATCAACAATGTAATTGAGCACAATATGGTTTATTTTCCCTTTAAAAGAGAAATACTAAATAAGAAAGGGTGTGAGTAGATGAGCGGAGAACTGCTAACTGGTGTCTACCGGAACCATGCCGGAGAAATTATTTCTTTCCTTACATCTGAGGGAAGGGTAATTTCATACCGTAAAGCTCTCGCAGAAGCGGAGGAAGGTGTAATTACTGGAGCGAATGTACAAGAAACGGCGGACTCTGATAATCCCATGGATTTTGATCTTCCAAATGTAAATGAACTTCCAGAAATCTATTAGGCTCTTTTCTCAAAACTTTGTGCTTTTTAAGCTGAATACTAAGTGTCTGCGCTATCTATATAGTGAAATCTGCCACCATTATGAGAAAAGAGCTTGTAAATTTACTTTTAACGTACAAAAATAGAGCTTTTCGCAAGTTAAATCGGTCCAAGCTTTGAACTAAAAACACCTGACAAGCCATGTCAGGTGTTCCGGTTATTCATCATTGTCTTCATTCTTTTGTTGCACTTCTTTTAAGTCCTCAATACGATTTCTATCTTCCTCAAAATACTGAACTAAATCTCCGATTCGGTCAATTGCATCCCAACTTAGATGATGTTCAATACCTTCGACGTCTTGGTAGATGTTCTCTTCCTTTACACCTATAATTTTCAGTAATTGTTCAAGTAGCTCATGGCGATACACCAATCTTTGTCCTATTTTTTTCCCTTTTGATGTCAGGTCAAGGCCACGGTATTTTTCATACACTAAATATTGGTCCTTATCAAGCTTTTGAACCATTTTTGTTACCGAGGAGGGATGGACGGACAATGCTTCAGCGATATCTGAAACCCTTGCATATCCTTTTTCTTCAATTAAAATATAAATCTGTTCAATGTAGTCTTCCATACTAGGTGTCGGCATCCCTTAACCTCCATTATTCTTCCATAACCAAATAAAATTTTACTATAGATACCTGTGTTAGACAAGGTTAGCCATATCATCATCAGGTATTTGCAAAATCAAATTTTATTTTCGCGTCTTTTTCATCCCAAACTAGCTTGGCATTAAACGGCTTTTCTTTCCCTTTAAACTCTTGAATAATTTCGGTCGTCCCATCCTTTAATAGTTGCTTCACGAGTTTTTGAGTAATGGTCTTTCCTAGTATTTTCTTCGATATACTAAAGTTGCATTTCGTCTTTTGATAGTTTGAACAGCCGAATAGATTGCCCTTATCTACTACATTCCCACCACAAATTTTGCATTTTCCAAGACTTGCACCTTGGACTCGTTTCCCGTTTCTTTTTCCGGGTACGAACGCCTCCTTCATTTCCGTTTCAAAGCTCCAAGTCGTAGCCGCCTCAGAAGTCTGCATAACAAGATGAGCCACCATCTTTTCGGTTTGCTCAATGAATGATTTTGGCGAAGCCTCCCCCTGTCCTATTTCCTTTAAACGCTTTTCCCATTTTGCTGTCATCTCAGGGGATGCTAGGACTTGTCCACCTAGCGCCTGAATAAGAATCTTTGCCTTGGCTGTAGCAAAAACAAGATTTTTACTGATTTGAATATACCCTCTGTCCTTCAGCATCGTGATGATTCCCGCCCGGGTTGCTTCTGTTCCGAGACCTTCTGTTTTCATAAGCACCTTTTCTAGCTCTTTATCTTCAATATGTTTACCAGCTGTTTTCATTAAGGTAATTAATTGCCCTTCTGTGTAACGCTTAGGCGGCTGTGTTTTACTTTCTTTTACCTCTACTTTGGATACTTCCCCCTTTTCTCCTTCAAAAATCTTCGGGAGTTCCGGATCCTTTTCTTTTTCCTTATGGGGGAGGACTCTACGCCAACCTTCCTCTAACTGCACTTTCCCTTTTGAAACGAATACGGCTCGTCCATCAACTAATGACCTGATTGTTGTGTACTCCGCTACTGATGCTGGATAATGGGCGGCAACTAACGTTCTAACAAGCAGATCATACAGCTTCTTCTCATCAGGAGTCAGTCGATTTAAGTCCGGTACCTGTTCGGTTGGGATAATGGCATAGTGATCAGTCACCTTTTTTTCGTTCACATACCTTGAATGATCTTTAATCGATTCAACCGGTAGCGGAAAAAACTCCTTATATTCTTCTTTGGCTTGAATCTTAGCCAAAATCACTGGAAACCCCTCTGCCTCTCCAGGAGTCACATATCTTGAATCTGAGCGGGGGTATGAAACAATTCCACGTTGATAGAGCCCCTGTAAGACATCGAGCGTTTTCTTTGGTGGAAACTTAAACCTTTTGTTGGCATCCGCTTGGATTGCAGATAAATTATAAAAAAGCGGTGGTGAAAATTCTTTTTTCTCCGACTTCACCTCGACTACTTCAGCTGATTTACCTTGGCAAAATCCAGCAATTTTTTCTGCCAACTCTTTCGTTTTAATTCTAGAATCGCCGTCTTTTTCCCATTTTCCGGTGTATTTCTTCCCATTTAAATTAAATTTTGCGATGACCTCCCAAAAAGGTTCAGAAACAAAACCGTCAATTTCCTGTTCACGTTTGACAATGAGTGCAAGCGTTGGCGTTTGAACACGACCAAGCGAAAATACATCAGAAAATCCTTGCTGCTGGAGAAGCAAGGTGTACAGCCTTGAAGCGTTCATCCCGACAACCCAATCGGCACATGACCTAGTATAGGCTTCAAAATATAGATTTTTTGTATCTGCTTCATTCAGGAGCTTTTGAAAACCTTCGCGAATGGCTTTCGGAGTTAGCGAGGAAATCCATAACCGCTTCATAGGCTTTTGGCATCCTGCAAGTCGGAGTATGTTACGGATAATAAGCTCTCCTTCACGCCCGGCATCACCGGCATGAATAATTTCCGTAACTTTTGAATCAGCGGCGAGATTTTTGATGATTGAAAATTGCTTAGCTTTTGATTTAACCACTTCATACTGAAAATGCTCTGGAATAATCGGCAAGGTAGAGAGTGACCATTTTTTCCAAGAGGAATCGTACTTTTCGGGGGCTGCTAATTCCGTTAGATGTCCAATGGCCCATGTAACGTAAGCTCCATTGGGAAAAATCTCATTTGGAAGAATTTCGATGAATCCTTCCCGTTTTTTCATTTTAAAAACGGAGGCAAGCGTCCTGCCCTGGTCAGGCTTTTCCGCAATAATTAATTTCATAGCTCCTCCTAAATACAATTAAAATAAATGACTCAATCTTATTTTAGCCGAGCTTATCCAAAACAGTAAAGACACAAATAAAAGAAGAAGCAGCTTTTTCTCACTGGCTGCTTCTTCTAGATTCAGTTTCAAGATTAATACGGCTCAATAGCCAATAAAGTCTTTTTATACCACTTATCTTTAGGGACGATGGTAGAAACGGTAAAAATCGACGAGGGGATTTTTTCAATTCTAAAGATAATCGCACCCAACTTATCGTCAAAAAGAAGAAATGATTCACCATGAGAAAAACCCTTCACTTTTGTTTCAAACTCTAGCACCAATTGAATAACAATTTCTTTGTCCTCTTCCTCAATATCCAAATGTGGTGAAAACCTGATGATCCAATGATTACCATCCATTGTAAAACGATACATTTCCTCACCCTTTAAGCTTTTCAATAAAGGTATGAGAACTACAATTTTTTTATGCTATTGCTTTGGAAGTGACATGTCCAAAATTAGTGAATTTTATTTGAAATATCGTTATGGATTCTTGACTGCCAAGGGCTATTTCATGTATATTTAAAACATCATTTATCAGAATATATTATTATTTTTTAAATAAATCTGTATGTCCTGTTAAATGAAAATATTTACTTTGACACTAATGAAGTGTCTTGAAAAGGCTTAGGAGGAAAATGTAACATGCAAAACGGTAAAGTAAAATGGTTCAATAATGAAAAAGGTTTCGGTTTTATCGAAGTTGAAGGCGGAGATGATGTATTCGTTCATTTCACTGCTATTCAAGGAGAAGGCTATAAGTCTCTTGAAGAAGGCCAAGAAGTTTCTTTTGAAATTGTTGAAGGAAACCGTGGACCACAAGCTGCTAATGTTGTGAAATTATAATAGATAATAAAAAGGAATTACACCTGGGCTGGCGCTACCGCCAGCCTATTTTAGTGTCTGCTTCTATCACTTAGTGTTTTGAACAGATAGTTTTGTCCCGCAAGCCTTTAATTTCTCCCCAACCGTACATTGACTAATACAAAAGCGGTGTGCATAGCGCTTTCCATGATCTTTCTTATTCTGCCTTTTTAGAAAGCACCCCGTACAATAGGTATCCATGAGAGCTTCCATGTCTGCAAGCACTTGTTTCCTTGACAATCGCTTCCACCTTCCTTACCTTACAGTATCTGCATTTTACTGTGTATTGATTTCCCCTCTAATGCTTGAGTGGCTAATTTGTCTGCTTCTTTATTTTCTTTGCGATCAATTGCAGTATATTTTGGATGTAATCCTAGTGCTTTTATTTTCTCTTCAATCCGATCGAGCCATGAGTTTAAAGTTTCTTCATAGCAAGGCCATTCTCCTTCAAGTTGTTTAAGAACAACTTGAGAATCCCCCTTAAACTCACAAGCCAGATGATGTACATTCAGTTCTTCTAACAAGGTTAACGCAAAGTAGAATGCCGCATATTCAGCTTCATTATTTGTATCAAGCTCCTCAACGAGTTGATTAGCACGCAGACGATACTTTTTTTTCCCTTGCTGGTAATAAACAATGGCACCCAGTCCAGAGTGATTGTTTTCACGATTAAAACCACCATCAAAATATACTGTTAAATCATGTGGTTCCTCTTCTATTTCTGCTAATAGTTTTTTCATTTCTTTGATTGTCCAAGATGTGCCTATCTCATCTGAGAAGGAAATTTCAATCGCTTTCCCTGTCTTTTCTAACTCTTCACCTGCAAAAAGAGCATCTTCTCCCTCGAGCCAGTCAGAAGTAAAGGAAACTGGTTCTTTTCCTTTTAATTTATACTTATATTCCAGTTTATATTTCATATTTTTCGCCTCACTTCAGAAATAGAATCGATTGATTTATAATGGATGTTATTAGCGTTCTCAACAATGATTTTATGATACACTGAACCTAAACATTATAGGAATAGGGGAAATGATTTTTGATTGAAGTTTATATCGATGGTGCAAGTGCTGGAAACCCCGGTCCAAGCGGAGCGGGCATCTTTATTAAAGCAAATGGTGAAGTCTTTACTTATTCTATTCCATTAGGATTGATGTCTAACCACGAAGCTGAATACCAGGCTTTTATCAAAGGTTTAGAGATTTGCCATGAAAAGGGGTTCAAAACGGTATCGTTTCGAACAGATTCGGAGCTCGTAGACACAGCCGTGGAGAAGGAATTTGTTAGGAATCCTCTATATAAACCCTTATTAGAAAAAGCATTAACCCTGTCAGGTCAATTTGATCTCTTTTTTATGAAGTGGATTCCTTCCTCACTAAATAAAATGGCCGATGAACTGGCTCGTAAAGCCATCCGAGCAAATAATCTAGATGAGGGAAAAGACCTATGAAACCTTCTCTTATTGCAGATTTTTCTTTGTTGTTTGTCGCATTAATTTGGGGTGCGACCTTTGTGGTCGTTCAAAATGCAATTTCCTTTCTGGAACCTTTATCATTTAATTGGGTACGTTTTACCCTAGCTGCAGTTCTACTAGGTTTATGGCTAACTCTTTTTGAACGTAAGCAAATAAAGAGCTTCGATAAGAAGGTGTTTTTAGCTGGGTTCATTCTTGGATTTTGGTTATTTATAGGGTATGGCTTTCAAACTCTAGGCCTTGTTTATACAACATCTTCAAAAGCCGCTTTCATTACCGGTTTAAGTGTTGTGATGGTTCCATTATTCACGATTATCCTTTTCCGTAAACGCCTTTCTGTGAATGCCTATATCGGAGTGTTTGTGGCTACGATTGGTCTATACCTCTTGACGATGACGGATGTAACAGGGTTAAATATTGGTGATGGTTTAGTGTTTATTTGTGCAATTGGGTTTGCTCTTCAAATATTATTGACCGGCAAATATACGAGTCAATTTCCAACCCTTCTACTAACAGTCATCCAAATTGCTACAGTTGCTGTTTTATCTGGCATATCGGCTATTCTATTTGAAGATTGGCAACGAGCCTTTGATCCATCCATCCTCTTAACCTCAGAGGTCATGATGGCTTTAATAACGACAGCCGTTTTTGCAACGGCACTTGCTTACCTGATTCAAACCAAGTTCCAAAAGTATACTACTGCAACAAGGGTCGCTCTAATCTTTGCAATGGAACCTGTTTTCGCTGCGATTACTGGCTTTACTTGGGCAGGAGATCGTCTTTCATACAGTGCCATTGCTGGCTGTCTATTGATCTTCGCAGGGATGATTTTAGCTGAATTGCCAGCAACTCGATTCCCAAAACTTAAACCTGTTCTAACTACAAAAAAAGGAGCGGATACAGAGGTTTAACCCTGATTCCGCTCCTTTGTTTTATGGTAAGGGAAGTAGCTGCTTTACTTTCACAAAGTTCAAAGCTTCTCGGCGCCCTTTGATTTCATTGGCCATGAAGGTCTCCAACAAAGAAATATAGAAGCTCCCATCAAACCTCTTTTGCACTTTCAACGTAATTTCGATTGCTGTATTTATTAATTCATCAGATGCCTCAGTGTACTGTTTCCCAAAATAAATGAAGCCAATTGCATCTTCTCCAAAATGAAAACCCTTGCTTTTTAAGCTAAGCAAGTAATCCTCTAATGTATTCATTTATGGCCAACCCTCTCTGGTGAATCTATCCATATCCAATGTAGATTTTACCAGAGGATTCGACAAATTTCTATCATTTTTTTGAAAATTGGTAACCAAGCATCCCTAGGCAAATCCCAACTACTGCGCCCGCAAGGACTTCTGCAGGTTTATGTCCAAGGACTTCCTTAAGTGGCTCTGGAGCTTTCTCCTCATATTTAACGGTTTCATGTTCATGTATTTTATCAATTAATTCATCTAAGTCATTTACCTTTAAAGTCAATTCCCCCGTCTGTCTTCTAATCCCTTGTGCATCATACATAACAATCATGCCAAAGACTACTGATAACGCGAAATCAACTGTAGGAACTCCTTTTTTCAGCGCAACATAAGTACTCAAAGACGAGACCCCTGCTGAATGAGAGCTAGGCATCCCACCTGTAGCAAAAAATAAATCTGGCTTCCATTCCTTCGTCTTTATATAATGAATCGGAATTTTAAGTGCTTGTGCAATACCGATACTTGATAATGCAATTACTATGCCCTTATTCAAATTACTCACCTCTGTCTTAATTTGAAAAGAAACGTCTGTTTTTATACTTTCGAGGCATAATAACCATGAAAAAATTTCTCAAGTAACTTTGAAATAAACGGTCAATTTTCGGTAAAAGCTAAACGATGTAGCTCGCTAATCGAAAAGGAGTGAAATAATATGAGTAAAAAACATGGTCGGGGAACAAAAGCTCCAGGAGTGAATCCACAAGGATATGGCCAGGACGCTGAACTAACAAAAAATCCTAAGACAGACTTAGAGAATGCAGCGAAACGAAGCAATACAAAATAAACCCTATTGAGAGAACAAAAGCGCAAGCGCCTTGGTCAGCCCCGTGAGTCTAGACGAGTCCAGCCAGAAGGTTGCCCTTGGATTGAACGAAAAGCGGAGGCGAATTTTCTAAACAAGCACAAAAAAACGGCCGAGTTTTTCGGCCGTTTTATATTTAAGCAAGTTCCTTATCACTATTTAGAATAAATTTATGCAAACCTTTAAACTCAATCTCCTCAAATTTACGTAGTACCTTATCACGGTCAATTAGAAGTGTAGCTGTATCTAAATTACAACTTACCTCAACATCACATTTAATCTCTGCTAGTTTCCTGCTAAGGTGAAGCATATCCAGGTCTTGTTCAATTTTACTACGTTGGCCTTTTGTTAACGAATCTAGGTTGGCGAGTATTCCTTCAATATGATCAAATTGCTGTAAGAGTTTGATAGCTGTCTTTTCACCAATTCCCCGTACCCCAGGGTAATTATCACTTGGATCACCCATCAAAGCCTTTAAATCAATCATTTGTTCCGGCCATATACCTTTTTCCGTATAAAGCGTATCACGATTATGAACCTGATAATTTCCATAGCCCTTTTGCAATAAGATAACCGAGGTCCGATCATTAATGAGCTGAAGAATATCTTTATCGCCCGTTAATATAGAAACATGAATTTCCTCATGAACATTTCTAGCAATTGTCCCAATGCAGTCATCTGCTTCATAGCCAGGCATTCCGATATTCGGTATGTCAAAGGCTTCTACAATTTCCTTAACAAGATCAAACTGAGGAATCAGCTCAACAGGCGCTTCTCCGCGATTTGCTTTGTACTCAGGAAACATTTCAGTTCTAAACGTTTTACTTCCCATATCCCAGCAAACCGCCACATGGCTAGGCTTGAAACTCGCAACAGCTGTCATCATATGTTTCACAAAACCTTGAACTCCATTTGTTGGAATTCCTTTAGAGTTAATCATAAATTGTCCAGTTACCGCCGTTGCATAAAAGGCACGAAATAATAATGCCATGCCATCGACTAACATAAGAGTTGATTTATTCACGAATTCATACCTCCTATTTTACTATCAATAATATATATACATAACTCTAATTTTCAAAAGCAACTTACCCATTATAGCATGATTACTAGCGTTTTAATGATCAAAACCACAAATTGGTACTAGAAACTAAAGGAAGCGCCATTGCTCGTGCTTGGCGCTTCCTTTTAAAGGTCATTTATTTTTCCCTTTTACCATTAGCTTTAAGACATGAGGTTTCGGGTCCCAGCAATTAAACTGATAGGATGTTTTCGTCTCAAAGCCCAATCGACTGCAAACATACTTCATCCCGTTTTCTGTCCGATTTGCACAGAAATGGACACATGTAGCACAGGCATGAAATCGGTTGACCACCTTTTCACCCCCAAAGTCCTAGTAGATTCCACAGCCAATGATTAAGGGACTCTGTAGCGTTCTTCCCTTTTTCAAAGGACTTCACTTCAATTGACAGTTCCTCGAGCAATTTATGAATTAGCTGTTTAAGCCTCGCCCTGTCTTGCTCTACAATCAGATTACCCTGACGTTTGGCCTCTATTAGTTTTAGAAACAATTCCGAACCCTCGGTATTCGGTTCCTCTTGTAAACCATTAGGAATAAGCTGCCCATTAACAGGGAGACGCTCTGCTAACCCCTTAATAATCAACAAGGAACGGAGACAATAAAGGAGCTGTTTCTGATCTTGACCAGTAAATCCATTCTCTTCGGTGGTCGCGTTTAGATTTCGTCTTGCAAGACTAAGGTAATGCATTCCCAGTGAGTAGGGAGAATAGCCTGAAACGACCTGTTCCTGTAATTGTGTCTGAAAGCCTTCCACATCGACGTAAACTGTCGAGGAAAAGGCCCATTCAAACAAATTAGGATTAGACTTGCGCAAAAGCCGAAAAGCTTTTTGTATGTCCCAGCCTTGAGCATCATATGGATGATGAATCGTAATGACTTCAAGCGGAGCATCAAGGGAGAAATACTTTCGAGCATCCTCGTGCTTAAAAATAAAGCGAATATCCTGATCTGAGTCTGCTGAAGCATATCCCCACGCTCTGCTACCTGCCTCACACGCATACAAGATTTTGACCTCATAGTCTCTTTCAATCGCGTTGAGCCATTCCTTCATTCCTTCACGTCCTTATGCTAGCGACTTTATCTTGGTATAGGTATCTTTGAGTTCGTCTAAAGGAAAATCTGTTGAAAGAGTTGACCTTAAGCCCGTATAATATTCTTCCGTCTGTTCAACAATGTCAGTGAGCAAGCGCTCAAATAGCTTTATTAATGAAGCATGATAATGGTCTTTCAAATCCTTATTTTGTTTTTGCAAATACTCATCCGCTGGCTGTTCTAGAATCTTTTCCACTTCTTCGCTCATTACTCTTTTTTCATCCTTCTCGAAGAATGCCTTTGGATTTTTAAACGAACCTAATGCTTTTTTAAATACTTTTTTATCTAGATCTTTAAACGCTACTTCAAAGTCGATTTCATCAAACTCTGTTAGTTCAACCGTAGCAATCGTTAAATCATCTGAAAGTTTATTTAACTCTGTACTAAGTCGTTGTTGGAATTCATTAAATAGCTTTGTAATGAACGCTTCAATCCTTAAAGTTGTGGCCCGCATTTCTTGAAGCAGGTCATACCCAATACTTTCTATCAACTCATCAAGAGCTGACTGTAAGGCATGTTTTAAATCACGCCCATCATCTTTAATGACCGTTGGATTAAAAGATTCACGGAAAAATTCATTGAATCTTAAGAACACCCTTTGTTTAATATAGTACACAAGTTCATCCGCTTCTTGAGTAAGCTGTTTCTCTAAAAAGTCCACATCCTTGCCTTTAATGTGATTAAGAACGTTATGTTTTTCATGGTCAAGTTCAGCAAGTTTCTTCATCTTTTCTTCTTGACCTTCTTGAGCTGAGTGCAGTAATTTTTCTAGAGTTTGGACAGATTGTTGCCATTTAGCTTCAGCCGATTCCATTGCCATCCGCATTAAATCATCTGAAATAAACGAATAGAACGACTGTTCAAATTGAGTAAACCTTGAATCTCCTTCAATGTTTTCCATTTTTTCTTTTAACGCTTTCAGACTAGACACAGGGTGGAGATGGGGCTTCCTTATTCCATATTGAACGAGTTGATCTTCGACATAGTTTAGGACATCTTCCATTTCTTCCTCTGAATTGGCCAAGTCAATCGCATTAACAATAAAAAACATCTTATCAAGTTCAAACGTATCCTTGACCCTACCTAGCTGGATTAGGAATTCTCGATCCGCTCTAGAGAAAGCATGATTATAATAAGTAACAAAGAGTATCGCATCTGAGTTTTTAATATAATCGAAGGCGACTCCCGTATGCCTAGCATTGATTGAATCTGCCCCTGGTGTATCTACGAGACTGATCCCTTCTCTTGTCAATTCACAGTCGTAATATACCTCTATCCATTCAACAAAACAGGACTTCTCCTCATCTGCTACATACCCACGAAAAGCATTCAAATCCGTCGTGAAAACGTTGCCCATCCGACTTTCAAATAACCGGTAGCCTGTTGAGAAAGCCTTAAGAAAAGAATGGTGGAGCTTTTCTGATGCCCCTGTATTCGCTTCACCCACCTGAATTGAAGCTATTTTTTCCAATGCCTCTGTAAAATTAGAGGCCTCCATTTTAAACAACTTTAATGACCTGTTCACTTCCTCTAACAGTTGAACGGCGTCTTTCACCTTCACAAGAACCGTTCCATGTGGGTGCACATCATCAATCGGCTTTATTTTATTTATGGCTGCTGTTGTTGGATTTGGCGATACCGGAAGAAGGTTTTCACCAATTAATGCATTTGCAAATGAGGATTTCCCCGCACTAAATGCCCCGAATAAGGCTACAGTGAACTGCTGATTTTCTAGTCTTCCGGCTTTTTCAATCAATTCTTTTGAAATCCTTTTTAAGCCAGGCAAACTATCCACCGCTCCTGCTGTTTCCCGCAATTTCTCCACTAGATTGTTCACTTGCCTATGGTAGTTTTCTAAGTTTACCTGCCCCTCTTGATTCGTACGGTTGCTTTCGGTTCTGTTTTGACTCGTCTTAGGTTGATCTTTCCTTGAGAGATTCTCAGTATTTAAGACCACTTCTTCATCAAGCTTTTGGATGAATAGGGCTTCTGCCTCTTCCACCGGTGGGGCTAGTTGAAGCTCTCCATATAATGCATTAAATATTTCCTCCGTTCTAGCTGAAAGCAGTTCCTCCGCTTTTAAAACACTTTGATATGTGTCAACTAATTGCCCGAGTAGTTTTTCCTCTTCCTTTGCCTCTACTAACTCATGGCCGGATAAAGACTTTACTGAAGCTAAGTATTCCTCCTTGAAGCTTCTCAACTGCTCACGTGATTGTTTTTTCAGCATTTCGGCAACATCATTTGTATAGGTAAGTACATAATCCCCAGATACGACTGCACCAGACTTAATGGTTTGTTGTAAAAGCTCTTTTGTAAAATTCACTTTAAACGACTGGGCAAGTGTTAAAAGGTTACCCTCCTGAATTTTTTGCTCCTTAAGGCATTTAAGGAGAAACTCTTTTAGGTGCCAATCTAATTGGGCCTGTACCTTCTCTGCAAGGTCCTGATAAAATAGTTCAAGTCTAGATTCACGTTCCTGAAGAGTCTTCTGTTTGGCAAAGAACAAACCCACTTTAAAGTCAGATTGCATAGATGTTAAATAAGACTCTGCCAATTCACGAGTCTTAAACGGCATTAAGTATGCACTCTTTAAGATCGCATCAACCCCTTCAGTGAAATCAACTTCCCTCCTTGCTTCTCGGCTTTCTAACTCTCTTAATTTTCCTTTTATTTGTTCATGCTGCTCAGGAAGTTGACCCCATTCGGTTTCAGGTACGTCATTCAAACGCAACTTTAATTGTGAAAACTGATTTTCTGTTGTTTCTGTTAATTGTTTAACATGATCTTCTGATACCTTAACAAGTGATTTGAACACTGACTCTGGAAGCATTTCTTCCCGATTTCGAATGCGTTCTTGAAGTAATTGTTGCAGCTCATTGAATTGATTATGCTCAAAATCTGGCTGTTTTAATGAAGTAAAATAAATTCCCTTCGGTTGAACTCCCCAAGACGCAAAAGAATCGGAAACACTTTTCTTAAAGTCTTCAAACCGTAGTTCTTCCTCACGGTGCTTATCTATCATATTCACAACAAGATAAAGCTCTTTGCCAGCCTCGGTTAACTCTTTTGTAAATAAAAAGTTAAGCTCCGACTGGACGTGATTATAATCCATTACATACAATACCAGATCAGCTAGATGAAGTGCTGACTCCGTAGCAATCCTGTGGGCATCATCAGCTGAGTCAATTCCAGGTGTGTCCATAATCACTACTTCCTCTAGAATCCTCGATCCTTTATGACTAATTTCAAGCGATTCGATTTGGTCGCCATCCTTGCAGTAGTTTTTTACTATTTCATAATCATAGGGTGCTGGATAAAACCTTGGCTTTCCTTCTTTAAAGAAAACCCGCGCATATTCTTCCCCAGATTTGATTTTTACAAGGTTTGCACTTGTGGGGATTGGACTAGACGGAAGTATGTCTTCACCTATTAAAGAGTTAATCATGCTTGACTTACCAGCAGAAAAATGGCCACAAAAAGCGATTGCAAACTCTTTTTCTAATGTCTTTCTTCCAAGTTCCCTAGATTTTGCGGATGCCTCGGAATCTTCATGCTGTGAAAACAGACCATGAAGCTTAATGATTTTCCCTAAAAGCTGTTTATCCTTTTGAGCAACTAATAGACCCATAACTTAAACCCCTTGTGACAAATTTGTGAACACCTTTGTTCCCTCCATTTTAAATGATTTTTCATTTTATTCCCACAATAATAACTAGAAAATATACTTTTAAAATAGGAAAATGCCGTGAATCATTTTTCAAGAGGCTCTGTTAAACAAGAATGTTGATTTCCGCTTCAGGCGCTCACGAACAGCGGGGCGGGCGGTGAGCCTGTCTAGCTGCAGCGCCTACAATCAACGGGAAGCAAAATCATCACTCTCCTTTAACGGAGATTTGCAAAATAAAAAACCCGGGATAATCCCGAGTTATAACAGAGTTCGTTTGAAATTATTGTGGTTTTAATACATGATCCAAAACGTATTTCATAACACCTGAATAGACCGCTACAGTTGTAATAACTAGCAATGAAGTCATTATGACCACCATCCTTATAGATGATATGTAGTAATTGAGAATAATTTTCAACCTCAATTAAAATTTTACCATGTGTGTATGAAATCTTCAATATCGGACTATGATTTGTCAAACTTTTTTAACAAATTCGGCAAGAAACGGTGACTACCCTGAAATTCAGTTTCATAACCCGTCCATTCTTTAAGAGCCTTCTCTTCTGTAGGAATTCTAATTGAGAGAATGGCCATATTTAAAATTGTAAATAGGATCGCTGTTGTATAAGCATTAAACATCAAGGGGATAATCGCCAGTTCCAAGGCAACAATAAAATAATTGGGATGCTTGATGTAACGGTACGGCCCTTTCTTCACAATCTCTGCTCCCGGAAGAACAATAATCTTTGTATTCCAATAAGGACCAAGGGACTTTAGTGCCCATATTCTCATTGCTTGCGTGAAAAGAAACCCTCCAAACAAAACTACCCAAAATTGAGAGAGCTCTCGATTAAAATAAAGCACTTCGAGTATCATTGTTATAAAAAAGGCAGTATGAATTAGCACCATGATTGGATAATGTTCTGCACCGAATTCTACAGCTCCTTTTGCTTTCATCCACCGTTCATTTTTTTTAGCAATAACCAATTCAATTGCTCGTTGAAAGACAATAATGGTGACAAACAGGTAAAATAACATCTTTATTCCCACCTCAAGAGAAGCAATTCCGAACTGAACCCTGGACCTAATGCTGCAGCTAGACCCAGTTCTCCCGGTCTCGCTACCTCCATAAACCTTCTTAACACATAAAGAATTGTTGCAGAGGACATATTTCCATGCTCTTTTAATACCTGAAGAGAAATATCAGTCATCCCTTTCGGAAGCTGGAGTGCCTTTTCATAAGCATCTAATACCTTCCTTCCACCAGGATGGGCAATAAAATGGTTGAGATCCTCTACTTTAACATCTTGTTTCTCTAGGAATTGGCGCACATTTGGCTCTAACCAATTTTCAACTATCGCTGGGATATTTCTAGAAAAGACAACATGAAGACCTTCATCCTTCATATCCCACCCCATTACATCTAAGGAATCATTCATTAATGTCGAACTTGTTGCCAGTATGTTAGGTAGTGATGTGGCTTTTTGATATGTATGAAAGTCTGAGTCATCCCCGCAAACGACAACAGAAGCAACCCCATCAGCAAATAGGGAGGTACCGACTAAATTACTCTTAGAACGATCATTTCTTTGGAAGGTTAAACTACATAATTCAACTGATAATACAAGTACTTTCGAAGAAGGATAAGCCAGACAATAATCATAAGCGCGCGATAATCCTGAGGCGCCCCCAGCACAGCCTAATCCCCATATTGGTATCCGTTTTGTATGGGGCGAGAAAGGGAGGTGGTTCATAATCCTCGCTTCAATACTAGGTGTAGCAATCCCGGTACTAGTGATAGTAAAAATAGCATCAATTTCATGAAAGGGAATCCTTTTTTCTAAGAAATAAGGATTAGACAGGCTGCCTTCGATTGCTTCTTTTCCTAGTTCAACAGCTGTTTGGAGGTAAGCATTGTTTTTTTCTTCAAGGGAGTGATCTTTGCTAAACCAAGTCAAGTCTTCCGAAAAATAACGTTTCTCAATTTGCCCATTCAAAAACACTGGAAGCAATCTTTTAATATCGTGAAAGGATTCTGAGAATAACTCCTCAGCAAACTCCATGACTCGGTTCTGAGGAATGACGAATGGTGGACTGGCTTCAGCTACTGATAGTATCTTTGGCATGATTAACTCTCCTCACTTATCTTTAGCTTACTTTTTCCATTATTAAGGAGAGTATGCACCTACCCGCAATAGACAAAAAAAAGCTTCCCTAGAAAGGGAAGCCTAACGTTTTGAAGGAGTTGCTGTGCACTATTATTATAACTGACTATCGTTGGTATTACAGTAGATAATCTTTTCCATTTTCATAAATTAAAACCCATGAATGGTCATGCCGCCGTCCACAAACAATGTTTGCCCAGTAACATAGCTCCCTGCCTCAGAGCAGAGAAAAACAACGGGGCCGACTAGTTCAGGGAGCTCACCAACACGATTCAATGGAGTTACAGCGAGAATATCACGGACGTAATCCTCGTCCGCGAGTAATTTTTCCGTTAATGGCGTTTTAAAATACCAAGGGCCAATTGAGTTGACATTGATGCCATACTTTCCCCATTCCATTGCAAGGACTTTTGTCATTTGAATCATCGCGGCCTTTGTCGCTGCGTAAACAACCCCAGTTCGAAGGGCGACATGCCCAGCAACAGACGAAATATTAACAATTCTACCGCCATTATTCATTTCTTTCATTCGTTGACCGACTTCTTGAGACAACATAAAGGCGGATTTCAAGTTTGTATCCATGATGGTTTGCCACTCTTCATCTGTTACATCAAGGGCTTTAGAGCGGATATTCATCCCAGCATTATTAATGAGGAGATCAATTTCCCCCCATTCTCTCATGACTCGTTCAACCGTGTCTCGAACTTGTTCCCTGCTCGTTACATCTGTTTGTAGAATTAGAGTGCGTCGGCCTAATTCATGAATCGATGCCGCTGTCCTTTCAAGATCAGCTTCTGTACGTGAAATCAAGGCCACGTCAGCTCCCGCCTCTGCTAGTCCAATTGCCAGCGCACGTCCAATCCCTCTCCCAGCTCCTGTCACTATAGCTACCTTTCCACTCAGGTTAAATGAAGGTAAAAACATATGTATCATCATTCCCTTTTTTAAAATTCTGTTTTATTCTACCATGTTTAAAGGTTTACAAGTAAAGAAAGAGCATCGATACAAATCGATGCTCCATGTTATTTGTATTGATTGGATTGAGTTTGTACCTCTATCCAAATTTCTTTTTCCACTAATATGCCACAATGTTTACAAGTGCATGACTCATTGTACAAAAGGCGACACTGATCACAATAGTATTTATGCATTTCTCTTCACATCCCCGCAGAATCCTTTTGTATTAGTTTATGAATTCAGCTAGGAAACGGTACATCACAGATTAATTTATGAGGCTTTGTAACACCTTTTTTAGTTTTAATACCAGATAATTGAATAAGTCCGACATTCTGAGAAAAAGTAGTGTATGGAAAAGAATTAAACATCCGCCCAGAATAAACGCTAATCCTTCGGCACGATAGCCTAGGCGACTGCACAAGGACGACAAGCATAAGACGCGCCGTGTAAGAAGGTGCTTTTTACCTTCTGAAAGGGAGTGGCTTATGTCTTCCGAGTCCCTAGGAGCCGCAGCTAGACAAGCGCGCTGGAGCTGGATTCAGAGAACGAACACAAATTCATTCACACCCTTAACTTTTATAATTTCATAAACGATAAAAAATGCCTGGGGTCATTGCTTCACTCCATAAAGAGTGAAGCAATGAGACCCCAGGCATTCTGGTTTTAGGCAAAAATAACGAACCTATTAAAGTTCTGCTCATTGCTCACTCATAGTCAGACCATTTACGGCAGTCCGGTAGAAACTTGCAGGCCATATCCCCGCGATTATATGAGTTACATTTAAATTTAAAATCATTATATCATTTAGCTGGCACCTTCCAACCTTAAAAACGAATGTTTTTTATTTTCACACAAAAAAAGTTCGCTTTTTCCTCTTGAAGGCTCATTCCTATTTGTCAGTGTTTCAAATCACACAAATGCATCTTAGGATTAAATGTTCATATTTTCACAACGATGAGTTCACATTTCCTTCACAATTACCCCGCGATTAATGTGACAAAAATCACCGCTACGACAACTTTATAACATTAACATAGTGAATACATAAGGAATGAACAATTTGTGAATTGACCGAAAGCTACTGGAAAATACCGGATTGTTTTGTATGATGAAAATGTAATTATTCTAATTAAATTTAAAATTCCTGAAAGGAGTGGACAAAATGGCTCAGCCTGGGCTCGATAAAAGAACACAGACGAAGGTGGAGGATCAGTCCTCATTAAAGGGAACGTTAGCTTCGGTATTCTTGCTGGGGTTCTTCCTAATCATTACGTGGGTTGGTGTATTCTTGTTATTTGTAAATCGTTTTTAATAGAGAGATAAAGGGGAGAAAAATACCATGCATATTCATAAGTTCGAAAAAATTTGGCTTATTTTTGGGGTAGCCACTTTACTTGTTTTTTTATCAGTGATTGGTGTAAGTGCCTTTTACCTTGGAAATCAGCCACCTAGTTGCCTAGCTACCATCAATCCAGAAAAAGTGGATACAACTGCTCCATTTGATAAACCAGGTCTAAACAAAGTTGAAGGAAAAGAATGGGATTATGAACTTGTTTTCGTTGCTTCTGCTTTTAACTATACACCGGGGGAAGTCGAAGTCCCGCTTGGAGCAAAGGTGAAAGTCATTGCGACAACTAAAGATGTTGTTCACGGCTTTAATGCTGCTGGGACTAATATCAATATGATGCTTGAACCAGGTTATATCTCTGAACTCGTCACAACCTTTGACAAGGCTGGAGAATTTTTAATTGTCTGTAACGAATACTGTGGTGCCGGTCATCACTTGATGTCTTCAATGATTAAGGTGGTGGAATAATGAGTTCTTTCACTGAAAAGATAAAAAAGGTCGATCCTCGAGACGCAAAATTAGGAATGGCCCATTTTTACGTCGCATTCATCGGTTTATTTATTGGAGGAATGGCTGGATTACTACAAACTCTCGTCAGATCTGGCCAGTATACACTTCCGGCTGGGATTGGATACTATCAACTCTTAACATTACATGGCGTTGTATTGGCCCTAGTAATGACCACCTACTTCATTATGGGCTTTCAGCTTGTGGCTGTAAGTCGTACAGCTGGAACACTTTCTAATAAGCAAAGAACAACTGCTTGGATTGGCTTCTGGTTAATGACGATTGGAACCGTCATGGCTGCAGTTATGATTTTATTAAACGAGGCATCCGTCCTTTACACGTTTTATGCTCCACTTCAAGCACATGCCCTCTTCTACGTGGGTCTGACACTTGTCATCGCCGGAAGTTGGCTAGGTAGCGCTGCAATTATTATGGCTTATGTGGCTTGGAGAAAACAGAATCCTGGACAGCCAAGTCCACTTCTTACATTTATGGCATTAGTAAACACCCTTATGTGGGTTGTTGCTACGATTGGTGTTGCCTCCACCGTACTATTTCAATTATTACCATGGTCGCTCGGCATTGTTGAGCGCGTAGACGTTGCAGTTAGTAGGACATTATTTTGGTACTTCGGACACCCACTCGTTTATTTCTGGCTCCTGCCTGCCTATATGGCATGGTATGTGGTTGTACCGAAGATCATTGGTGGTAAAATTTTCTCAGATTCACTGGCAAGACTTTCATTCATTCTCTTTTTATTATTCTCGATTCCAGTTGGATTCCACCACCAGTTAATGGAGCCAGGAATTGACGCTGCATGGAAGTTTTTGCAGGTTGTTCTTACCTTTTTAGTTATTATTCCATCATTAATGACGGCCTTCTCACTATTTGCAACTTTTGAAACATTTGGTCGTTCAAAAGGAGCAACTGGTTTATTCGGTTGGCTGAAAGAGCTTCCATGGGGCGATGCTCGTTTCCTCATTCCATTTATCGGGATGTTAAGCTTTATACCTGGTGGAGCAGGTGGAATTATCAATGCTTCAAACCAGATGAACCAAGTTGTCCATAACACAATTTGGGTGACAGGTCACTTCCATCTAACTGTTGCTACAGCAGTTATTTTAACGTTTTTCGGTATCAGTTACTGGTTGATTCCACATTTAACAGGTCGGACTTTAACAAAGGCTATGAACAAGCTCGCTATCCTGCAAGGGGTATTATGGGCGATTGGTATGACGTTTATGTCTGGTGCGATGCATGCAGCCGGCCTTCTCGGGGCACCACGTCGCTCTGCATTCTCTGAATATGGTGGAGCTGCCCAAGCTGCCGAATGGATTCCTTACCAAATTGCACAAGCCGTTGGCGGATCTATTCTATTCATAGCAATCATCCTTGTTCTATATATCTTTATTAATCTTGCTTTCTTTGCTCCAAAAGGAGAAGAAGAATTCCCTGTAGGAGAAGCAGCGAACTTGGCAGAAAAAGCACCAATGGTATTAGAGAACTGGAAACTATGGCTAGGAATTGTAGTTCTACTTATCGCATTTGCCTACACGATTCCATTTATTGACTTGATTGAAAATGCACCAATTGGTTCTAAAGGATATAAATTGTGGTAAGAAGAAAAGTGCAAGCGCCTTGGTGAGACTCGAGGGGCTAGGCGGTGGCGGTGGAGCTGGAAGCAGAGGCGAACACAATTATCCACAACCTTAACTTTTATAATTCTCAAACAGAAAAGCGCTCCGTCAAAATCGAGCGCTTTTTTCTTGTTTTCTTTTATATGGAAGACGAGTTCCCTTTGGAACATTTACAAACGTTACGGAACCAAGGATGAACGCAATCCCTATTAGTTGGATCACCGATATATGCTCTTGATAAACGATCACTCCTAGGAGGGTTGCAGCAACTGGTTCAACGGTCGCGATAATGGCTGCACGGCTACTTTCAACTTTCTCAAGACCCCATGAGTAAGCAAAGTATGCCAATACCGTTGGTACCAACCCAAGGCCGACAGCATATAAGAGAACTTCTTGATTAAATAGATGCTTAGTCTGGTTCGTCCCTACAAACGAAGGGACCAGAAAGACCGCAGCAGTTGTAAACGTATATAATGTTAGGGTAAAAGGAGAATATTTCTTTAGGGCTACTTTCCCAAATATACTGTAGAGAGCATAGCCCAGTCCTGCACCTAATCCTATAAACAAACTCATAAGCGGAAAACTACTTCCCTGAGACAAGCTAATTTCGGCGACCATTGCTGAACCGATAATAGTTCCAGCTACTGCTGTAAGTTTTCTACGATTCAATCTCTCACCTAAAAATAGTACTGATAGCGTAATCACAAAGGCAGGCGACGTATACAGAAGCGCTGCCGCAACCGGTATATTCATTTGCTCAATTGCCGTAAAATAACACCAATTAAAAAAGACAATACTCATCAGCCCGGTCCCGATAAACAGTGGTAAGTCCTTTATGTTGATCTTTAAATACTTACGAAAGAAGATTCCTCCGATAATAATAAGCATAATCGCAGCAGAACCTACTCTAATCGTCACAATTTCCATCGCACTAAATCCTGCTACGGAAAGACCTTTTACAAAGAAACCAATAAGTCCCCACATCGTTGCCGCAAAGGCAATCATTAAGTAAGCCAAAACGCAATATTCCCCTTTTTACTATAGGCTCATTTTACAAACTGTGTTGCTTTTTGATATGAAATTAGATGGATTAAAATCGCTCAAAAGGTAAGCAACCTTAATACAAGCCGGATTCAATTGACTTTTTTAGGATATTTGGTATACATCCTTATATTTCTCTGTTAAGTATTCAGCTAGGTAATTAGCATTCAGGCCTTCACCTGTGACACTCTGAAGAATCTCAAGCGGCTGTTTTAGTTTACCAAATTGGTGAACCTTTTCTGTTAACCACTCTTGAATTGGTTTTAAGTTTCCTTCTTCTAACAAATGGTCAAACTCTGGTAAATCTCTGAGCATCGCATGTTTAAACTGTGCTGCATACATATATCCCAAAGCGTAGGAAGGGAAATACCCAAAGCTTCCACCTGCCCAGTGTACATCCTGGAGTACTCCCTCGGAATCATTCTCTGGGCAAACTCCGAGATACTGCTCATATTTCTCATTCCATATTTTCGGTAAATCCTTTACCTCAATCTCGTCATTGAAAAGCCCTTTTTCAATTTCATATCGAATCATGATGTGAAGAGCGTAGGTCAATTCATCGGCCTCAATCCTAATTAAAGAAGGCTTAGACTCATTTATGGCCCGGCAATAGTCCTCAAGCGCTACGTCTGAGAATTGACCATCGGAATATTGCTTTAAAAGATCGTAATTTTTCTTCCAAAAGAAAGGATTACGTCCAACGAAATTTTCATAGAACAAGGACTGAGATTCATGGATCCCCATTGATGTCCCCGTACAAAGTGGCGTCCCAATTAGTTCTTTAGAGAGATTTTGTTCATACAGAGCATGACCGCCCTCATGAATCGTACCAAAAACAGCCGTGCGGAAATCTTGTTCATCGTACTTTGTCGTGACGCGGACATCTCCCGGATTCATCCCAATGGCAAATGGATGGACTGTCTGATCTAGCCGACCTGCATTGAAGTTATATCCCATTTGTTCTAATACCTTCAGGCTGAAATCGCGTTGCTTCTCTTTCGGAAAGTGTTCAAACAGAAATTGTGTTTCAGGCTTATTTGGAGAATCCGCAATTTGTTTTACCAATGGAACAATTCTCTCCCTTAGCTGTCCAAATACATGATCAAGTACATCCACCGTTACACCTGGTTCGTACATATCGAGCAGAGTATTATATTTATTTTCTTTATAACCCCAATAGCCAATAAATTTCTTCGTTGTTTCTACAAGCTTTTCAAGATAAGGCCGGAACATTTCAAAATCTGAATTTGCCTTAGCCTCTTCCCAAACGCTTTCTGCCTTCGATTGGAGAATCACATAGTCACGATACTCTTGTGCAGGGATTTTTTTGTTTCGTTCATATTCTTTTTTACACTCTTCAACTGTCTTTTTAACGAGTTCTGAAAGGTTTTCATTTGAAGATAAGGTGGTTATGTATGAAGCCATTTCTTCAGATGTTGACATATTAAAAATCTCAGTTGATAAGACTCCAATCACCTCTGAGCGTTGTTCCACCCCGTCTTTTGGTGCACCCGTACGTAAATCCCAATATAAAACGGATAGTGCTTCTTGATAAGCTGTCATCTTTTTTACATAATCGAGAAATTCTTTCTCTGTATTTTGAGAATTCATTATCTTCCCTCCATTTTCTATATCTCACCCATATTATCACATTTTCCAAGGAACTGTTATCAATCTAGCCTAACCCCTATACATGTCTACGCCATTTTTAACGTATCTGAACTAGTATCAAGAAGATTAACAAATCTGCAGCAAGGAAACATGTTACGATAAGAATACATAACGACTTTAGAGGAGGAAAGCTATGAAAGAACTTGTGGGATACTGCCATAAATGCGGGAAAGAAATTTTTTGTCTGGATGGCTTCTTCAATGGAATCCAGCTTGATGGGAAACAAATCCATTGTTTTCCTTGTGCCGAAAAAGAAAGTGATACGAGTGGAGGACAATCCCAATAGACAAAAATATTAATTGATGATAAAGGTCACTTTGTCGTTCAGCATTACCTGTTACACTTCAAATATAAAGAAAATTTACTTGATCAGGAGATGTTAGCATGGAACCCAAAGTAATCGACTTAGATGTGCGAGAAGATATTAAAAATGGTCAAGATCCATTCGATAAAATCATGTCCACGGTTGCAGCTTATCAGACCGGGGATATCCTTATTCTTCAGGCTCCCTTTCAACCTGTCCCTTTATATGGTGTACTAACTTCAAAAGGATTTGCTTACAATACCGAAGAAATAAACGAGAAACATTATAAAATTACATTCACAAAAGCGTAAAACATACAAAACAGCCCTACCTAGTGACAGGTAGGGCTGTTACTTTATTTATAAAAATTAAGATAAATCTGATTGGCTAATCGCCTTTTTGGGTTTAACCGGCAAGACAGATAAGATTCTTTCCAAAACAGAGGATTCTAGATTCTTGTCTAGCAAAAGATGGACAACTCCTCTATCTGCATGACTTCGAATCAATCTACCAATCCCTTGTCTAAGCCTTAAGATCATATAAGGCATATCCACTTCATTGAATGGGTCTTTCGCCTCTTCCCTTTTTGCCGCGAAAACTGGGTCATTTGGAGGGAATGGCAAATCGAATAGAATGACATTTTCTAGTGCTTTCCCAGGAACATCTAGCCCCTCCCAAAGATTCGTAGAACAAAGAACCGTTTGCTCCTCATTTTGCAGACGTGAGACAAGTGTGGAAATCTCAGCATCCCCTTCAAAAAGGACCGGGAAGTCCGTTTGATTATGTTCCATAAACTTCTTAAATGTAAACAAATCGGTTTTGTCCGTAAATAGAATAAGAGCTCTACCTTTAGTTAATTTAATTTGGTCCAATGTGTATTGAGCCTTTGACTGAAAATCCCCATCCTCAAATTCTGACAAGTAGATTTCCATCACTTCTTCGTATTCGAATGGAGAATTAACTGTAAAGGAAGCATAGTCATCAATTCCAAGACTCTTTGCGAGATAATCAAATGAGTCATTATCTGATAAAGTGGCCGATGAGAAGATGAACGGCTTGTCTTGAGAAAACACTTCTTTGCGGAGAATTTCCTCAACCATTTTTGGCATAATCACTAGCGTTTTCTCGCCATTATGATCTTCAAGCCAGTTGATTCCCACCGAACGCCTAGCAAACAAAGTAAGGGAGAAACTAATTTGATCTAGATATTCTTCGACAATTTTTAAATTATAATCATTGATGATGAACATTTCACTTTCAAATACCAATTCTTCTTGAAGCGACTCTATAATCCACAACAGATTCTCAGCTAAACCAGTAATGGAAGGGGTTTTCTTCACAGTCATTTTCTCAGAGGCCTTACTTTCCATACTAAACTTTGTTAACTCATCAAAGAATTGTTCATTAACGGAAATAGCTTCTTCCATAAGGCCCAAGGTTTTGTCCCTGACATCATTGTCCATGATCCTTGTTAGAAGTGTTTCAATTGTCCGCTCAGTATATCGGTAGGTTAAAGCCTTCTGACTGGCAAACTCTAATAAATGCCCTTCATCAAACACGACACAGCTTCCTTCAGGTAAGAAGGGAAGCTCCCCCTCTCGTTTCCGAGATTCTTTCGTCCAGATATGTTCCATGTAAAAATCATGAGAACATACAATGATATCCGCTGCATTACGATAATGCTCCCGTTGTAGTGTTAACCCACAACGGTGGCGACGGCTACAAGCTAGGCAATCCTGAAGCGGATCCCAGCCAATATCTGACCACTGTTCATCTGTCAGATCAGGATAATCCGTACGCTCTCCGTAGCGATGGAATTTCTGCAACGTTGAACTTTCATGAACAAATTTTGGAAGGCTCTCATGAACAGAGTTATATTCCTCGACATCATCGTTGACAACGGCATCAAGTTTATTTAAACATAAATATTGATCCCGGGATTTGGCTAATCGTACATCAATATTTAGGTTGAGCGCTTTTTCAAGTTTAGCGATGTCCCCTTCTTTTTTGACTAGCTGCTCAATTAAACGTTCATCGGCACAAGCGATAATAGCTGGTTGTTTCTTATATCTTGCATAGCAAATCGCATATAAAAGGTAAACAATCGTCTTTCCTGTTCCGACTCCTGCTTCAGCAAAAATGGCCTTTTTATCTTTAAAGGCCTTTTCAAGTTGAAACGCCATAAAAATTTGTTCATCACGTAAGTCAAAACCAGCTTCAGGTAAAATGTCATAAAAGACATCTCCTATCCACTCATTCAATTTTTCATAAAAAGAATCGGTCTTCGAAATAGTAAATGGCAGGCTGCCAGGCAAATAAATCCCTCCAGACAATAGTTTAGAGCGCCGCATACCGGCGCTCCCAGTTATCACACAAGCATAATTTTATTAATTATATAGGAGTTTTGACTCTCTATATTTCCCTAGGGGGTCTTTTCCCCCAGTACTGATAATAATCTGTACGAATAAAGCCATTGAACAGCTTCCGTTTCTTTGTAGCAGGCTTGCCATAAAGTTTTTCAAAGTTTTCATTTGAAGTCATTATATAAACGGACCAAGTATCAAGTGGGATTAAAGCCTTTCCCATTTCTTTATACATCTGTTCGACTGCGCTCTTTTCTCCAAGTCGTTCACCATACGGAGGATTGCTGACGATTACTCCATAGTCTCGTTTCGTGGTAAAATCCTGTACACGCATTTGTTTAAACGTAACTAAATCACCTAATCCTGCTTCAAATGCGTTTTCTTCCGCAATTTTCACCATTCGGTGGTCAATATCAGAACCAATGATTTCTAGTGGCTGATCATATTTTGCTAAGTCCTCTGCTTCGGTTCTAACCTGGTCCCAAACCGAGTCTGAAATCCAATCCCATCCTTCGGAAACGAACTCACGATTAAACCCTGGGGCAATATTTTGACCAATTAATGCAGCCTCAATGGCAATCGTACCTGACCCACAAAATGGATCAGCAAAAGGACGGTCTGCTGTCCAGTTTGTAAGCATGACAAGTGAAGCAGCCAAAGTTTCTTTTAATGGTGCTTCCCCTTGGTTGACTCTATAACCTCTTTTATGAAGTCCGCTTCCACTCGTATCGATGGTTAAAGTGGCAACATCCTTTACAAGAGAAACTTCAATTTTGAATAAAGGACCATTCTCTTCAAACCAGCTTGTCTTTTTATAGTGCGTCCTCAACCTTTCAACAATTGCTTTCTTAACAATAGCCTGGCAATCAGACACGCTAAACAGCTTTGACTTTTGAGACTTCCCGCTTACTGGAAACTCAGCATTTTCTGGTAAAAATTGTTCCCAAGGAATCGCCTTTGTTTTTTCAAACAATTCATCAAAAGTATAGGCTTTAAATTCTCCAGCTTTAATTTTCACACGATCCGCGGTACGCAACCACATATTACTTCTTGCAATTGCTAGCTCGTCCCCCTTGAATGTGATCCGGCTGTTTTCAACCTCACATTCATAACCTAGCTCCCGCACTTCCTTTGCAACGAGAGCTTCAAGTCCCATTGCCGATGTAGCGATCAATTCATATTTCATCTATTTCACCCTTATAATAAAAGTCAAATTCCTTCCATCATCATAACAGTTTTGCTTATTAGATACCAACTTAGGTCCATTATGTAAAAAACAAAAGCTCCCCCTGAATAAAGGAGAGCTTAAAACACTCATACAAAAATCGGTTAATAACGTTCTGTAAGCCATGTTTTGTTCCATAGTGCTACAAGCGACAACGTCTCGCACACCGGTGGTAATCATCTATCTACAGATGTAAGAACACCTGTCCTTCTCTTCGTTCATTTCCTCCAAGAAAGTGCCCCTACCATAGTTTGGGTTTCTCACTCGCGGGGTTTACCTCGTTCCACCCTTCCCATTTCTGAGAAGGCTACGTCACTGTGGCACTTTTATAGGTATTCATGCCTTATCGGTTAAACGACTTAGGCATTTTCCCTGCCGTCAGCCGCTATGAATAGCGACTGCCCTGGCTTATGAATTGACCAGGCACGAACACTACGAGCATCTCAGCCCGTGCGAGCATGGACTTTCCTCTGCAGTAGCTGCAGCGATTACCCGAACGCTATTAACGATTACAAAACCTATTATATGTAATTATTGTTGAGATAGCAATGGTAACAAACTTGAAATTATGGAATTTAGTGGTCAATCAATCGTATAACTTATTGCCGAAAACATGCTTTTCAAGGTTAGATAGTCTCTTCAAAATATCAAAATTTGTTGTACCAGCCGGTGCTGGTTGGGCACTTGGACGTCTTGAAACATCCTCTAACTGTTTCCTAAGCCTCATATTTTCTTGTTTTAGCTCTTCAATTTCCTGATAAAAGATTTCATAATCTTTTATCACTGTATCAAGATACTTATCGACTTCCTCAGGTTTGTAGCCTCTCATGGCTGTTTTAAATTCTTTTTCCAATATTTCTTTTGCGGTAAGTTTTATTTTATCAGACATCATTTTTAATCACCTCATCATACCCCAATCATCCAATTATATTCTTTCAAAAACATTGTAATTTGTCAATTTTCAATTCACCTAAAAATCTTGCTGATTGAATTGCTCTTCTTCAATAATTAGTTGCAAATCGTTAAAACTTATCAAACGAATCTCATACGTTTCCTTAGCTTCCCGCTTTTTAGCAGCTTCTAAGAGAAATCGGGGACTACCTTCTTTTTCGTCATCATAAAGCAAAATAAGCACATCGCTTTTATGAATAATAAATTGGTTGGCTGTTTTTAACTGCCAAGGCTTTTCGTAGGGCCTTTTCGAAATTGAGTCCACATGATCAGCCTGAGCAAGAACCGACCCATACCATTCTTGGTTCGTTTCACTCCATTTATCTTCCTGATTCAAGAAGGGTGTAAGTACAGATAACTTTAGGTCTGGAAGAAATTGCTGTAGCTCAAATACAACCTCCGCAGCCCACAGTTCCACACCTGGCTGCCCGCTAATCAGCACCCATTCAAGTCCTTCTTCAACTAAAGGAGTCAATTCTTTCAAGATCGCTTTTTTAATGTATTCAATTGCTGGATGGCTCTGTTTATATATCCCAAGCTCATAGGCCTTATAGCCAGAAACGACTGCAACCTTCGCCATTATGTACTCCTTTTTAACCGAAAATATATCCTCTCATGAAAACCCACTCAGTTTTTCCGCGATGCTTCATTGTATTGAAAAAACAAGGGCTTAGTTAGTAGCCCTTGTTTTTTTTATCTTATCTTCCAAAGAAAGGACCTGGTCCAAATCCAGGAGCTGCCCCAGGTGCTGGGCCAAAACCTGGGCCTGCACCGAATCCTGGTCCCGCTCCAAAGCCTGGTCCTGGCGTTCCCATTGGTGGTCTAGGACCTCCATAATAATGCTGGTGAGTCACTTCATTCACATTCGACTGAGTGTGTGTGTTGTAGTGAATATGGTCAAAATTCTCATGGTGAACATTTGTTGTGTGTGATGGATGAATATGAGGGACCACGTTATTAGCAAAAGTATGATTTACACAGCATTTTGTTGGATGAACAACTGCTGGCAACACCTTATTTGGTCTACAATGCATAAAAATTCTCCTCTCTCAATTTTTTTAGTTATTACACTAATACCCTATGAGAGAAGGGAGTATCTTGTACTAATGCAAACACCTAATTTTAGATACATGCACCAGAAAAAAAATTTCCAGTCCTATAAAAACGCATAAAAATTGTCTTTTAAATTGGTGAAAATGATAGCTGTCAAACAAACAACGACAAAAAACATCACTAAAACTGCTTTATACATTATAACATCCTCGCATTGTTAATATTATTGCCATACAAAAATACATTTTAACGCCGAATACGGGGATATACAATATAAAATCCACTTTTTTTTCACTAAATGTATTAAGTTTTTGTGACATGTTGTTAGGAAAAGTCGAAAAAAGGAAAATAGGCTTCTACAATGCGAATTTTGCGCTTCCCTGGGAAATGGACCTGTTACTTTTTTCTTTCCATTTTTGATACAAGTCTGTTCACTCGTTGATGTAACTCTTTCATCCATCTGTCCCGTTTATTTTCACTATCTAACGGTTCAAGCTCAGCGATTGCTTTTTGACTATAGTGTAACGCTGCCTGCCAGTTTTTGCTCTTATGCTCATGAAATTTAGCCAGTTCAATACAAGCTTCTATCCTTACTTTTAGGCTCCCTGCCTCTGATGTTTCTTCCCATAAGCAGATAGCTTCTGTGAAATTTTGTCCACGCTTATGCTCAAAAGCCAACGCATGCTTGGCATTGATTGCATCTACTTCGTTTCCTTTCGCTATAGAAGCATACGTCTCCTCAGCCTTTTCACCATTCCCTAAATAGGAAAACCACCTACCCACCTCAAACGCTTCCCTTACACTTCTGTTTTTATCCTCTCCTAGTAGTTGGTAGGACAAGTGGGTATAAAGAGAAATCAATGAAAGAATATCCAGTTCATTATGCTTGATCACTCCGAGAAGGCCTTCAGGATTTTTCCGTTCGAGAAAGTCGAAGTAAATCATCGGGGCGAGAAAACCCGGAATATCATCCTTTCGCTCAAAGCCAAGAATGTCTTTCTCCACAAATGAAAGTTTCATTCTCTCAATTTTATGTTTCCACATTCTCCTGGAAGCGTGATAAAGGTCAAAATGTCCAAAGGAAGGAAGCTTGGGAACATGGTTTCGAACGAGTGTATGCCTTGTCTTGACTTGCGGCCAATCAAATGCTTTGCCATTATAAGTAACGAGCGTCGAATAATCAATCGTTTCTAGAAAGCTTTGGTATAGTGCCACCTCCGCCCCAGGATGTGGCAAAATATGCTGCTTCAGAGTCACCGAATCAACTCCTAGTCTTGCATGCCCTAGTAGGAAGATTGTATTCCCTGCTCCTCCACCTAGACCCGTTGTCTCAGTGTCAAAAAAGAACATATCCCCCGGGGAATGTCCGGCAGTAGATAACGGGTGATGGACCCCCTTTTCGTTCCATAACTTCACAGCCTTTGCTGCATCTTCAAAACGATAATTCCCGTGCTTGTACGTTAACGGGTAAACCACTTCTCTTACTAGACAGTAGTCGTTGTCAAAGAAATAAGGCCTAACATTTTCTTTCTCCCATACTTCCATAAATGGAATCTCCTGGTTAATGAAATCAGATGAAACTTTGACCTGGGTAGCCTCTTGCTTTTCACCAGAAGGAACACCTATGGATAGATGGGGTTTTAAACGGTTCAACTTATTCTTCAAGGACATCCTATCTTCTCCTCTTCCTTCTATACCTACTCTAGAAACCTTCTATTTAGCTTGTAAAAGAAATAAGTTTATCATATTTATAACATCTGCTTTGGCTGTCTCCGCGGATGTATCGCTCCCTATACAAGAAGGACAACCTGATTGACAACGGCAGTTCTCAACCATCTGAAGCGTCTCTTTTAAAATCACTTCCATCCCTTGATAAACCTTTTCACTTAGACCCACTCCCCCAGGGTATCGGTCATAAAAAAAGATGGTTGATTTTTCATTGTGAGATGCTTTTACCTGAGGTACTACATGAACATCCTGTGGGTCACACATAACAAATAATGGGACGATATGCTTTAATGCTTGGGCCATACCGATCAATCCCTGTTCAAATCTGTCCTTACTAAGGCTTGCAAACTCCTTATCTAGTGAAATCCAGGATGAGCTCGTATGGAGTTCAACTTCAGGAAGGTGAATCGGTCCAGAGCCAATATTCTCGTGGGTGTCAAATTTAATCTTCTTGAAAATCGTCGCCATTGCCCGGACGCTAACATCTCCATAGCCAATTTCTACTTGTTCACGATTGCGTAGCCGGTCCTCTTCAAGAACGTTCAGCTGAACGGCTAGGTTTGCATCAGTGAAGTAATCCACCGCTACTTCCCTAACAAACGCTTTTTTCTCTTCCCAATCGAGTTTCTCAACCTGGTATTGTACCCCTTGGTGAAGATAGATTGCTTCATCATGTAAAAGCGTAAGCGCAGAGAAGGTGTCCATCTCACCAATTACCCGCACCTTTGCCACATCCGATTGGTCGATGATAACCACGTTTTCCTGTGATGCCGATCTTAGAGAAATATTATGGGCTGGGAATGCATCATTCATCCAATACCATTTATCCTTATTATGGTGTAGTACCCGTTCTTCTGTTAAATATTCAAGGATTTCCTCTACTTCTATGTTTCCAAACCGATCCCCTTTAGTAAACGGCAATTCATAGGCAGCGCATTTAAGATGATCAATTAGAATAATAAGATTATCGGGATTAATTCTAGCAGTTTCTGGGCTACGGTTAAAAAAATAATCTGGGTTCTGAATAATATATTGATCTAACGGGCTAGAACTAGCTACCATTATTACAACAGATTCCCCTCGCCTTCTACCGGCCCGCCCTGCCTGCTGCCAAGCACTTGCGATTGTACCCGGATACCCATTCATAATACAAACTTGGAGTTGGCCAATATCCACTCCTAATTCAAGCGCATTAGTACTTACAACTCCGTAAATGTCCCCATTTCGTAACCCTTTTTCAATTTCACGCCGTTCCGTTGGTAAATAGCCTCCTCGATAGCCTCTAATGGCTTTGGGCCCAAGCTTGTGTTTTACTAGCTCTTGTAGGTAGGTTAGTAAGATTTCAACACGCACCCTACTTCGAGCAAACACAATGGTTTGAATTTTGTTTTTAAGAAATTCACCCGCAATCCAACGTGTTTCGAGTGTAGCGCTTCTCCGGATATTTAGGGGTTTATTGATGATTGGTGGATTATAAAAGAGAAAATGTTTCCTACCAGTAGGGGCCCCGTTATTATCAACCAATACCATCTTCTTTTCTGTTAGGTGTTCAGCAAGTTCAAGTGGGTTCGCAATCGTTGCCGATGTACAGATAAAAACGGGATCACTTCCATAATACTGGCAGAGCCTCCTCAGCCTCCGGATGACATTTGCCACATGGCTCCCAAATACACCGCGGTAAATATGCAGTTCATCGATCACTACGTACTTTAGATTTTCAAAGAGCGATACCCATTTCGTATGGTGCGGCAAAATGGCAGAGTGAAGCATATCCGGGTTTGTGATGACAATATGTCCTGCCTTTCGAACCTTTTGGCGAATATTTGCCGGAGTGTCTCCATCATATGTAAAGCTATTGATGTTCAATCCCGCTTCTTGAATAAACTCATTGATTTCACTTTTTTGATCCTGAGCTAGAGCTTTAGTCGGAAATAAATAAAGTGCTCTTGAAGTTTCGTCCTCCACAATCCCTTGAAGTACCGGCAAATTATAGCAAAGAGTCTTCCCAGATGCAGTAGGAGTAACTGCAACAAAACTTCGACCCTTACTAGCAGTTTCATATGCGGTCCTTTGGTGGGTATATAGTTGACTGATTCCCCGTTTTTCCATTGACTGTTTCAATAACGGATGAATCTCTTCCGGCATATCAAAGTTTTTTGCTGGTTTTTCATCGATTGTTTGCCAATGTATGATATTTTCTTTAATTGAATCATCTAGTTTTAACTCTTGTATAATATCTTGCAAATCTCTACGTAACTTCATATGCCTCACCTCAATACTCTTATTTTAACGAATAAACGTTCGTTCAAAAAGAGTAAATATCATTTTTTCATAGCTAGATTTTCCCATTTTGATTCTCTTCCTAGAAATGCCTTTACAAGTTCCCCTTAAAAAGAAACACATCCTACTCTTTTTTTGCTACAATAGGCTTATTGATTGTTGGCAAAATGAGGTGAACTATTTGAACAGAGCAGAGTTAAAAACATTTCTTTCCCATTATTCTCTTTTTCGTGATTTAGATGATCTAGAAATAGAAAAAATTGCAGATATTGCAATTACACGAGAATGGAATAAAAATAGCCATGTCTTCATGCAGGGAGAACCGATTGAAAATGTCTATTTTATTCACCAAGGAAAAATTAAGATCTATAAAAGTGATGTTAATGGCAGAGAGCAAATCGTAAATATTTTGAAGAATGGTGAAATGTTCCCACACGTTGGATTTTTTCGAAAAGGTGGTTATCCAGCATTCGCCGAGGTACTCGAACCCTCTATCTTAGCGGTTGTCCCTATTTCTCACTTTGAAAGGGTTTTAGTGGAAAACCCAGAGCTGAGTATAAAAGTTTTTAAAGTTCTAGGAGAAAAGATTGTCGACCTTCAGGAGCGGCTTGAAGCACAAGTCCTTAATAATACGTACGAACAAATTATTAAACTCCTGATACGCCTTGCCAATCTTTACGGAGAAAAACAAGAGGATGAAACCGTTTTATTAAAAGCTGAGTTTACCAATAAAGATTTAGCAAATATGATTGGTACCACTCGCGAAACCGTTAGTCGGACTCTTACCAAAATGAAAAAGGATGAACTCATTGAAACAGACGAGCATGGCAATATGATCATTGATATGGATGTTTTATTGGATGAGTTGTTATAAAGAAAGCCCGCTGTGATTACCTTAATGGGTGTTGTCCTGAAGTACAAATACGGAGGCTTTTCGTATAGTAGTTCGCACTAAAATTAAAAAGCAATTTGGGAAGTAAATCAGAAAAGATAAATGCTTGGAGACCATGAGCTCCAAGCATTTTTTATTCCAGACAAGGACCGGTTAGCAAATAAGATACTAAAATAAGGGGAGAAATTCCTCTTATTGAGGAAATAGCACGAAGAATAGAGTAAATAGAGGGAAAGATTCCCCCTATTTACTCAAAAAACATGAAATGAACCATTTTGGTTCTCCTTAACGGGAAAAACTCCCCTTATATCCCCCGAACCGAGCCCTATTCTGCAGGCTAAAGGGAAATACTCCCCTTATTCAAACAATCAGATGTAACTCATTTAACCTCCGATGAAATCAGGTGGTTCAGATCAGAATAACAGGACTTTTAAATGTACCAGTGAGATTAACATCAGATGTTTTAGTGCTGTCAAAGGTATGTTCATAAATGTAACTTCTATGTCTTAAAGATTCCTCCTAACCCTTTTACCATCGATGAAACCTGTGTCACAGCACTCATCATTTGACCTGCAGTATCAACCATCTTATTTAAATCCAGATTTCCATCCTGGCTTTTAAAAGAGTTCATAACCGCTTGAAAGCCACCCGGCTGTTTCGGAAGAAATGCCTGTTGTGGATAGGGATTCATATTCTGATAGGGCATTTCCTGCTGCTGCTGATAGTAGCCTCCGTACGGATTCTCAGTTTGCGGCTGAAGGGGGTTTTCAAACAATAGTTGGGAAACATTTTGCTGTTGCCCATAACTGTTCGACCCTCCATGTCCTTGCCAACCGCCACCCATTTGGGTTGGATTATAGGGCTGCTGAAAGTTCATATAAGGACCTGAGGGATTCATCTGCTGCATTTGACCCCAATAGTGTTGGTTATAAGATGGTGGGTAAGCTAGATTCTGCTGTGGCATATTTCGATTATTAAAGTTACTTCCGTTGGGACCGTACACAGGAAGATTATAGTAACTTGAATACGCTGGATATGGGGATTGCCTTGCCAAATTTTTTCTTCGACCAAACATAGCTGAACATCCTCCTTACTTGCTTCGCTACAATAGATTATGTACTTTCAGCCCAGAAGGTGAAATGGATGGAAGAGTTTTCTCGTTTTGTCTAATCGTGAAGAATATTGTCTGAAATTTCATTTTTGAAAAAATAATAACGAGATGGAAATTCATGTTAAAATTAGGTAAAAGCTGAAGGGGGAAAAATCATGAATGTGCAGAAGTTAAAAGGGATGTTTACTGAAGTTAAGCAATATACACCCGAGAATGCAAACGAGTTGCTGGATTTTGCCAAAAGGGCGTATGTACAGAATGAAATTTCCTTCCATGATTACCGGGTTTTGGTAAGAGAACTTGAACTGCAGGGAGCCGTTACCCCTGAAGATCTCAAGCAATATTCCTAAAACACTCCTTTTGAGTACCCTTAACCTGGGTGCTTTATTTTTGGTTTCAAATGTTAACGGCTGCTTTCGATGTCCTTTATCGCCTTCGCAAGTCCATTGAGCACAAACTCAATTGATTGAACATGGTCTAAAAACCTTTTCCGACTTGTTTCTGGGAAAAAGGCAGATATAGACACCATCTCAAGGTTTTCCGCGGTGGATTCGATTTGACGGGCGTGTATATGTCGTTGCGGATAGTTCTTAAGCCATAATAATGCCTCTGTACGCCATTCATCTGTTTTTTGTTTTACTTCGTTAGCAAAAGGTTTTACTTCTTGATAGAAATCCCCTTTTATCCCTGAAGCCTTTGCTTCTTCAAAACGATTTACAATAAACTTTCTATATTCTAATAATTTTTCTGTCCTTTTAAATAACTCTTCGTTCGGAACCATTTTTTGCCCCCCTAAAAAAATAAAAGCAGCCTTTATGATAAAAGCTACTTTCTTACACTATTGTATTTTTTTTAATACCCGAGTTCAAGTTTAACAACTCTTTTTCCGGGATAACTCTTTCGGTTACCTCGAGTTCCTTGTTCCATATCTATCAAATCACCCTCTAATTTTTCAAGCTTTTGGTCGCAGCGACTGAGCCGTTCATCCTGGGAATCATACCAAACTTTGCTAACCTCTTCAGTTGAGGAGTGCAATTCCACTTCTAGCTCATCAAGCTGATTATTCAATTCCGTTAGCATCATAATAATCTTTTCCTTTTCAATTCCTGTCGTGTTCATTTGCAAACCTCCTTGGATTCTTTAGGTACTTAATTCGGCCTTCCATTTGTTATGTCCTTTAGGGTTGACAAAACTAGAAGGGATTCGTCAAAGAAAGTGCAATTTCTTTAAACTGTACAAGATTCGACAGTCCCTTCGAATGAAAAAATTTCAACTTGAACAAACTATGAACCGGAGGTGTTATAATGAAAAATCAAGAAAAAGAAAACAAACAAGAGCAAAAGCATCTAGAAGAAAAAAAGGCAGGCTATGGTGATAAAAAGCTTGAAGGCCCAGATAGACCATCAACTTAATAACCACATGAAAAACAAGAAGCAAGGGACTTCCCTTGCTTTTTACATTTTAGTTTTATTCGCTATCAATTCGGTTATAGAAACAAAGGTATGAAATTGTCTTTGTTTATCTAAGAACCAGTTGGTTAAATGGATCGGGTGTCGATGAGTGATTGCTGGATTCATCCAGTTTTTATGAAATCTTCTTTCTCTGAACCAATCGGGTTGTCTTCGGTAATGGTGATTCATGACCGGAAATGTCCATCTTAAGAAAGGTGTATCCCTTTTTTTTCCAGCAAAGAGATACTGTTCATAATCGTACCTCGAGCCCGTGTGTTCTGTCGTTAGGGCAAAATCTAGAAAGAGCGGATAAAGCTCTGGATCAAATAAGATGGACGCTATTCTTTTTCCAAGATTAATTCGCTTATTCACCGATTTAAAACCATTCACACTAGCTCCGTAAAGCTCTCCTCTTCTAGTTGGCAGTAGGACAGCACTAAAATGAAAGAAGTCCTGAAAAAGAAACCTAAAGCTATTAAATACTTTTCTTTGAAAAACAGGATGTTCGATGACCGTGCTGTGAATCACATTTTGTTCATTTACGATTAAAGCATCCATGAGCCGCTTCTTGTCCCTTTCCTTCCAATAGGATTCCCATTCCCCCTTCATAAAAGTAGATATATTTAAATGGACTAATAAATGAAACAAAGGCATGCCCATTTTCGTCGAATAATGGTAAAGGAGTAACTGGGGGAAGGCATCTCGAAATATTGTCCAATTTGCACGTTCATATGTTTGGAAAAGGGTCCTCCTTACGGGAGGTTCGAGAATGAGGGGGAACCAATCACCTTCTAAATCGCACATATTATAGCCGCCATTACGAGATACCATACTGGCTAAAAAAGCCCAGATGATATCAGGGTGTTTTAGGTAAAAGTCAAAATAGGCGGAGGTTCTGGAAACATTATCAACATTGAATCGCTCAGTCTCTAACCGAATCTTAAAAATAAGATTCTCCTCAAGTTGAGATAAGTTCGGTTGGGTTCCTTTATCCTTATGTATCACGATCTCCCCCCTTTATCTTATTAGGTTAAGATGAAATGAGGCTTTTTATTCAGCCATAAACGAAGAAGATTTGGTATGATAGGTAGTAGTTTGTGAGGTGTGTCATTAATGAACTTTCATTACCCTAACGGAAAACCGTATATTCCAAAGGCCAAATCGGAAGGATTCAAAAAGGATAAAGTCAAAAACAGTACCTATAGCAACCGTGGAATGACGCTCGAAGAAGACTTAAATGAAACCAATTCGTATTATTTAGAACGTCAAATTGCTATAATACACAAAAAGCCAACCCCTGTTCAAATTGTTCAGGTTGATTACCCGAAGAGAAGTGCTGCAGTCATTAAAGAAGCGTATTTCAAACAAGCATCAACAACGGATTACAATGGAGTTTATAAAGGGAAATACCTTGACTTCGAGGCTAAAGAAACAAAGTTCACTAGTTCCTTTCCACTTAAAAATTTCCACCCACATCAAATCCAACATATGAGTGGGGTATTAAGACAAGATGGGATTTGTTTCGTCATCTTACGATTTTCTACATTGGAGGAAGTCTACCTACTTCAAGCGCATCATCTTCTTGAGTTTTGGAAAAGGATGGAGGAAGGTGGTCGTAAGTCGGTTACAAAGGGCGAAATCGAAAAGTTAGGACATCGCATCCCTTTAGGACTTCAGCCAAGGATTGACTATATTAAAGTAATCAATTATCTTTATAACCTTAGTTAAATTTATTTAATGTTCTTTTTTTAGAAAGGATGGAATCCCTATGGCAGATAAACCTCAAACTCGCGAGGAACGCCGTAAACAAATTGCCGCTAAGAGCCAAAAGCCTAAAAGAAAAAAAACGTCTAAAGGCTTAGTAAAAAAAATATTTCTTGGATTAGTCATCCTAGGAATCGTTGGCCTTCTTATTGGCGCCGGAACATTTGCTTTCATGGTACAAGATGCACCAAAACTAGATGAAACAATGCTGAAAGACCCAATATCATCAGAAATATATGATAAGGATAATGAATTAATTACGGTGCTAGGTTCCGAAAATCGTGATTATATAGAATATGAGGATATACCAGAAATAGTTGAAAATGCAGTTATTGCAACAGAGGATGTGCGATTTTACCAGCACAATGGTCTTGATCCAATCCGTCTTGTAGGGGCCGTCATCGCTAACTTTACTGAAGGATTTGGCGCTGAAGGTGCTAGTACCATCACCCAACAGGTCGTTAAAAACTATTTCCTCACATTTGATAAAACGATTGATCGTAAAGCCGAAGAGGCTTGGCTATCATTCCAGCTTGAACAAAAGTATACAAAAGAAGATATTTTTGAAATGTATTTTAACAAAATTTTTATGTCGGAGAATAGTCATGGAATTGGGACTGCAGCAAAGATTTACTTTGGAAAGGAATTGCATGAGATAGAATTGCATGAAGCAGCCTTACTAGCAGGAATTCCGCAAAGCCCGAATAATTATAATCCTTTTACCAACCCTGACAGAGCGGAACAACGTCGTAATATTGTCTTGACGCTCATGCACCAACATGGGTTTATTTCTGAGAGCGAAATGAAGGAAGCGATAGCAACACCTGTTACGGATTCTCTAGTACCAGAGGAAGAACGTGCAAAGCGAAAAGAAAAACCTTTTGACGCCTTTATTGACAGAGTCATCGACGAAGTAGAAAAACAAGGAGACTTTGATATCTTCTCCGATGGTCTTAAAATTTATACGACATTAGACCAAGATGCTCAAACTTATGTAGAGTCTGCATTAAATACAAACGATGTCGTTGACTACCCAAATGATGTACAAGCCGGAATTGTTCTTCTTGATACCCAAACGGGTGAAATTCGTGCCATTGGTGGTGGCCGTAACCGAACAGGAGAGAGAGGTTGGAATTATGCGACCGACCTTGAACGTCAGACGGGTTCAACCATCAAGCCAGTACTGGATTATGGCCCGGCCATTGAACATTTAAATTGGGGCACCTACCATATGCTTGAGGATAAACCCTACAAATATTCTAACGGCGAATCAATTTCAAACTGGAACGATAAATATGAAGGTCCTATGACCATGCGGACGGCCTTAGCGAAGTCTAGGAATATTCCTGCACTTCAAGCCCTTCAAGAAGTAGGGCTCGAAAAATCTAGAGACTTCGCTGAGAATCTGGGTCTGGGAGAATCTCTACCTGAACAACTCACCGAATCTGCAGCATTAGGGTCCTATGAGCTATCGCCACTAGAAATGGTTGGGGCTTATGCAGCATTTGGAAATAACGGTTATTATACTGAACCACATGCAATTAAAAAAATTGTTCTTCGAGATAATACTGAAATTGACATGTCTCCTGAAACAGAAGTAGCGATGAAGGATTATACCGCTTTCATGATTACAGATATGTTGAAAACTGCCGTTCGCAATGGTACTGGAACTGCGGCAAATATAGCAAACCTTTCAGTTGCTGGAAAGACAGGTACAACTAATTATACTCAAGACGAAATCAACAAATGGAAAATCCCAAATGGCGGAGTTCCAGATTCTTGGTTTGTCGGCTATACCAGCAGATATACAGCAGCTGTCTGGACCGGATACGAATTTAGGGATAACGCTCTTCTTGCTGACGGCTATCAACAAAAAATACCGCAGCATTTGTTCAAAAATATCGTTTCTAAGGTTTCAGAAAATATCGATACACCAGACTTCACTAAGCCCGATAGTGTCGTTCAGGTTGCGGTTGAAAGAGGAACCATCCCTGCCAAACTTGCAAGTGAATATACTCCTAAAGATCAAATCCTTTACGAGTATGCTGTAAAGGGAAATATACCAAACGAAATTTCCAAGAAATTTGAAAAACTTGCAACACCGAGAGAACTCGTGGCAACATTCGATGAATTAACTAATGAAATTGTTGTATCATGGGGCTCAAATGAAGAGGATGGAGTTACCTTTGAAGTAAGTGCATCGATTGACGGGGGACAAGATCAGCTCCTAAAATCAACACAGGACACCTCACTGAAAATAGCTAATCCTGACCTTGGTAGAAGTTACACGTTTAAAGTAACCGCCGTTCGTGGTGAGCAGAGAAGTGAAGCAGCAAGTACAACCATAACGATTCCTAAACCGGAAGAAGCTGAACCTCCAGTAGAAGAAGAAAACGGAAACGACGAAGAGAATGATGGCGGTGGCGAAGGGAATGGGAACGGTAACGAGAATGGCAATGGCAACGGTAACGGAAGTGGCAATGGCAATGGCAATGGCAATGGCAATGATAACGGAACTGGAAACGGTAACGACGACCAAGTAGAAACAGAAGATAAAGATGAAGATGATTCTTAAGCATAAAAAAAACGTCCAGGAACTATTCTTGGACGTTTTTTGAATTCATTTTTAATAACCGCTCTTTTATAAAATGTTTTTCCTGCTCTATCAATAATTCTGAAAGCTGAATATAGGAATGATAAAGCTGAGGTTTTGCGATGATAAATTCAAGCCTTTCTATAACATTAACAGGTTTTATTTTTAACTCTTCAATATGCATCAATGGAAATCGAACGGGGCCTTTATTAGTCCAAAACAAGATTTCAACAAATAAAGCGATTGATTGCTTCATTGGTTCAATTGCCGCTCCAGTCTTTCTAGTAGCAAACAGCTCTTCAAGTTGCCCTTTAATCTTTTTCCATTCCTTAAGTAATAACGGGATTCCCTCTTCTGGCGTTTCCCAAGGCCTTAGACCTTCCATTCCGGCGTAGTAACCTAATTCGTATTGGAAGGGATGGTTAGGGTTAAACGTTGTAACTAAATTGTCCTCCCACTCAATTAAACACTCGGGAAAGAAAAAAGAATTTTGTAATTCGATTGGAACCTCGAAGTATTTTCCCATTATTATGCCCGCTCTTTCGTTTTCATCCGTTTTTTTCCTTCCCTACATAAATCTAACAAAGGACAAACTTCGCACTGAGGATTTTGTGCTTTACAATGATATCGACCAAAGAAAATCATTCGATGATGCGTGACCGACCACTCTTCATCTGGTACTTTTCTCATTAAGGTTTTTTCAACTTCAAGGACAGAGTCTTTCCACCGGCAAAACCCTAGGCGTTTACTAACACGCTCTACATGTGTATCTACAGCAATTGCCGGTACACCAAAAGCTACTGAAACTACTACATTGGCTGTCTTTCTTCCAACACCAGGCAACTTGGTCAACTCATCCCGATCATTAGGGACTTGTCCATCGTAATCTTCAATAATCATTTTAGAAAGCTTTTGAATATTTTTCGCTTTATTACGAAATAGTCCAATCGATCGAATATCGTTCTGTAGCTCTTCTAGTGTGACATTGAGATAGTCTTCTGGCTTCGTATATTTCTGAAAGAGATTTTTCGTTACTTTATTAACTAATGCATCTGTACATTGAGCTGACAATGCAACCGCAACAACTAGTTCAAATGGATTAGAATGATTCAATTCGCAATGCGCTTCAGGAAACATTCTTCCCATTTCATCGAGACAATATCTAATTTGAGTTTTATTTAGCATATACCTTCACCTATTTTTTTTATATGAATAAAAAACGAGAGATTCTTCTCTCGTTTCACTGCTACTATGTTTATTGTTCTAACCAATTATAAAATGGTACCGGCCTTGTTTGTGGTTTTACTTCTTTCTGGACACTTTTTTGTTGTCCCTGATGCTGCCTGAATTTTCTACCATAGCTTTTTGCCTGTTCAATCGTCTTTATGCCATTTTTCTTCCATTCAAACAAAATCCGATCTATATAGCGGAAATTTAACTTACCTGAAATGACTGATTCTCTCAGTGCAGCCTTTATGATAATAGGATCATGATGATCATCATCCATCCACATTGCAAGTGTTTCACATTCAAATGGCGATAATGGTCGACCAAATTCCTTTTCAAAACAAGTATATAAATCGGATTCTTCAACTTGCCTTGCGTTGACCTTTTCTTGCTTCCTATTCTGCATAAATCGGTCAATAAGCTTATCCCAAAGCGGATCTAAAGAATACTTTTCAAAACGAATACCATCTGTAGAATCGCCATCAATAATTTCAATAAACCCTTTTTGAATCAAAGATCTAAGAATTTCCGTACAATCAAATGCTGACATTGCCATACGGCCGGAGAGCTCAGTTGGAGTCGGAAAATCATTCCCTTTTTCCGAAAAGTGAAGAACCTGGAGAAGCAGGACAAGTTCTTGTTCTGATAAGTGCATATTTTTATATTCAGTTAATAAAGCTGCTGGAATTGATATTGTTCCCTCACGCAGCCATTCGACGAAATCAGCTTTTTGCATACCGAACACCTCATTTCTAAGTATAACATGAACATCTGTGACAAGTAACTGGATACAAAAAGATTAACGTTGGAAATAAAGTGAAAAAGAAAACGCCCTTGGCTAGCTAAAGCTAGAAAGGACGTTTTTCTCTTACCTTTAAGGGTACAGTCTATTAAGTAGCCGTGGGAACGGAATGGTTTCTCTGACATGTTCCACCCCACTAATCCAAGCAACAGTACGCTCAAGACCCAGGCCAAACCCGGAATGAGGCACGGAGCCGTACTGACGTAATTCCAAGTACCATTTATAGGTTTCCATTGGCAAATCATGCTGCTCATAACGCTGTTTCAGAAGGTCATAATCATGAATTCGTTCTGAACCACCAATGATTTCCCCGTACCCCTCAGGTGCAATCAAATCGGCACACAATACAACCTCAGGACGATCCGGTGCTGGTTGCATATAAAACGCTTTTAACTCCGTTGGATAATGCGTTATAAATACAGGCTTATCATAGTTCTCTGCAATAGCTGTTTCATGAGGAGCACCGAAATCATCTCCCCATTGAACATCTGTAAACCCTTTTTCATGCAATAGCTTCAAGGCGTCATCATATGTGATTCTAGGGAATGGAGCTTGGATTTTTTCAAGTTTAGATACATCCCTACCAAGAACTTTGAGTTCTACCTGACAATTTTTCAGGACAGATTGAACAATATAAGCAACATACTCTTCTTGCACCTTCAAACTATCTTCATGATCATAAAATGCCATTTCAGGTTCAATCATCCAAAACTCAATCAAGTGACGACGTGTTTTAGATTTCTCAGCCCTAAAGGTTGGTCCGAATGAAAATACCTTACCAAGAGCCATTGCAGCTGCCTCTAAATGAAGCTGACCGCTCTGTGAGAGGTAAGCGTCCTCTTCAAAGTATTTTGTATGGAACAGTTCACTTCCACCCTCAGGAGAACTTCCTGTTAAAATTGGTGGATCTACTTTTGTAAATCCCTCTTCATTGAAGAATTGGTAAGTAGAACGGATGATTTCATTTCTTACTTTCATGACAGCATGTTGACGCTTTGAACGAAGCCAGAGATGGCGGTGGTCCATTAAAAATTCAGTTCCATGTTCTTTAGGTGTAATGGGATAATCTACAGCTTGATGAATCAGCTCTACACCTGTGACTAACAATTCATAGCCTAATGGGGAGCGTTCGTCTTTTTGTACTTTCCCAGTTACATATAGAGAAGATTCTTGAGTAATTGATTTCGCTTCCTGAAAAACTTCTTCGCCCACATCACTCTTGGCGACAACTCCTTGGATGAAGCCTGTCCCGTCACGAAGTTGCAAAAAGGCAATTTTCCCGCTCGAACGCTTATTTGCTAACCAAGCGCCGATTTTAACCTCTTGGTCTACATATTTATGTACTTCTGAAATCGTTGTTTTATTCAATGTATGTTTCCCTCCAAAACTAAGTAAAACTAAATGATGCTATGTACGTGTACTATTATAACTTTCGATAAAAATAAGAGCAACTCCGAAAAGCGGAAGCGCCTTGTTCAGGCCCGACAGGCATAAGACGAACCCTATATGAAGGCGGTTTTTGCCTTCCTATAGGGGGCGGCTTATGACCCGAGGGCCTAGGCGCTGGAGCTAGACAACCGAAAAGCGGAAGCGCCTTGCACAGGCCCGACAGGCATAAGACGAACCCTATTAGAAGGCGGGCTTTGCCTTCCTATAGGGGGCGGCTTATGACCCGAGGGCCTAGGCGCTGCAGCTAGACAACCGAAAAGCGGAAGCGCCTTGTTCAAGCCCGACAGGCATAAGACGAACCCTTGGGGGTTATTTCCTTCCCAAGGAGCATCCAATGACACTATAAGCACCTGTTACCATAAAAAGGCGGAGGCCCGAACCGATGGCCACCCGCGCTAAAATTTATCTTTGATTAGATTTAACAAAATTCATAATGCGCTCAACAGCATTTTCAAGTAATTCTAAAGAAGTTGCATACGATAATCTGATATTGTCTGGGGAACCGAAACCTGAACCTGGGACAACTGCTACCTGTTCTTCAGTTAGTAGTCTTTCAACAAATTGATCTACATCTTTGCAGCCAGTTATCTTAGCAGCTTCCTTAACATTAGGGAATAAATAGAAAGCGCCTTGAGGTTTGATGCAAGTAACACCAGGAATTTCAATTAACTTAGCATGGATAATATCCAAACGGCTTTCAAAAGCTCTTCGCATAACTTCAACCGGCTCCTGACTACCAGAATACGCAGCAATTGTTGCATACTGAGCATTTGACGTCGGATTAGAAGTACTGTGGCTGGCCAAATCGGTCATTGCCTTAATGATCTCACTGTCTCCTGCTGCATAACCTATTCTCCAGCCTGTCATGGAATGCGATTTTGATACCCCGTTAATTAAAATTGTTTGTGCTTTTAACTCAGGGGATATTTCTGCAATGGATATATGTTTGTTTTCCCCATACATTAATTTTTCATAAATTTCATCTGAAACAATAAGAACTCCCCGTGCAATACAAATTTCCCCTAATGCTTTTAATTCATCCTTAGAATAGACCATGCCTGTAGGGTTGCTTGGTGAATTAATAATGACAGCTTTTGTTTTATCCGAAATAGATTCCTCAAGCTGCTCAGGGGTAATTTTAAAGTCATTGGTTTCTGAACCTTCAATATAAACCGGAGTTCCACCAGCCAGCTTAACTTGCTCCGGATAACTCACCCAGTATGGAATCGGGATAATGACTTCGTCCCCTTCATCAAGAAGCACTTGAAACAATGTATATAAAGCATGTTTTGCCCCACTTGTTACAATGATTTCCTTTTGTTCGTAATCCAGGCCCTGATCCTTTTTTAGCTTAGCAGCAACCTCTTTTTTTAATGCTGGTAACCCACCTGCAGGTGTATATTTTGTGTGTCCTGCTTCCATGGATTGGATGGCAGCATCGATAATATGCTGAGGAGTATTAAAGTCAGGCTCACCTGCACCTAATCCAATTACGTCGTACCCTTCCGCTTTCATCTCCTTAGCTTTTGCTGTAATCGCTAAAGTTGTTGAAGGTGTTAATGTTTTCACTCTTTTCGCAAGTTCAATTTTCATCCTAGTACCTCCCATGTTTTCTATATCTAAAAATTATCAATTGCTCGCAACTTTTCGCCTGTTTCAAAATCAACGTAATAATAATTTAAAAGGCCATTTTCAGTCCGATAGTAAATTTCCCAAGCTGGACGTTTCGTCTTCTGTATTTCGGTTATCCCTAACCGGACAGTAATAATTTCCTTAGGAGCTCTATTTGCATAAACAGTGTTGACAGCTTCTTCTTTATTCAGACCACTATCCATCTGTTTTGTAATAATTTCATTCCCATTTTCCGAAACCCATACATAAACTTGCTCGTCATTTTGATTTTCAGCTGTCATAACATAGTAGGTACTTTCACCATTGTATACATTAAAATCACTGAAATTGGACAAATCCAATTTTTCCTTAACCAATTCAATTGATTTGTCTTCAGCAACCCTGAGTGGCTTCGTGGCATTTAAATAAACTGAGACTAGACCTACTCCGAGTGCGAAAAGCACTACAATGCTTATGATTATCCATTTTTTCACTTTACTCACTCACTATGTACAATATTTAGTTAAGACTATCTCTTCTTGAATAAGCCCGGAATATCAAAATCATTATGTTTTAATGGACGATTTAGCACATCGACAATTATAAGAAGGTAAACCTTCTATCTTACTTTCCATCACTATTCCACATTTGACACAACAAAATTTGTTACTAATATAAAACCGACCTCGAGAGAACAATATGAATACAATTCTTTACTTTCATTACACACCAATTATATCAGGTGTTTCCTGTTGTAGATATGTCAGTTTGCAGAAAAATCAACCAAAATTTCTTCTGGTTCACACACATCTCTTTTGACTGCGCAAGCAATTGCGCAGTTTTTTTTGATCCTAGGCTTATCATTCATTTGGCAGCCAATTGTGGATAAATTCAATAATCTCACCTATACCAGCCCTCTTAATTGGTACAGCCGGGATTGAATTTAAAAATGCTTGACCGTATGAGGTTGTAATGATCCTTTTATCAAACACAAAGATAATTCCCTTGTCAGTAGAAGTTCTGATTAATCTTCCAAACCCTTGCTTAAACCGCAAAACGGCCTCTGGCAATATTTGTTCTGTAAATGGGTTTCCTCCGCTTTCTAGGGTTAGTTCTCTCTTAGCTTCCGCTAGTGGCTCACCCGGCGGTGAAAATGGAAGACGAACAATTATTAAACAGGATAAATCTTCACCTGGAATATCTACACCTTCCCAAAAACTGCTGGTCCCAAAAAGAATAGCTTTATCAAAACGCTGAAAATTTCTTATTAGTCGACTTCGGCTACCTGATGTAATCCCCTGTGCTAAAAGCGCGAAATCATCTAGAAGGGCACTTTCTTTTATTAGTTCATAGGTTTTTTTTAGCATTTCATGAGAGGTAAATAAAGTTAACATTCTACCCCTAGTAGCTTCGGCTATTGATATAATGTGTTCAGTTATTGCTGAGATGTATTCTGACTCAGGAACCCTCTTAATATCGGGCAGATCGGTTGGAACAATGAGTTCAACTTGTTCTCGATAATGGAAAGGAGAAGCTATTTGTTTTTCAATAATTGGATATGAGCCAATGCCCAACTCCTTTTTTAGATAATCGAACGAATGGTTTACCGTTAATGATGCAGAGGTAAGGATGACACTTTTTTTCGCTCCGAAAAATTCGTTCTTCAATCGTTCTGAAACATTAGCCGGCCTTCCATACACTGTGGTCATGTTTTGCGTTGCACGTAAATCTGTCTCAATCCATCTTACAACCTGCTCACAAGGTTTAAGGAATAAATCACGAGTTTTTACTCGCACATTGGTCATCTCTTTTATGAGACTGTTTATTTCCTCAAGAAAACTTTTATCCTCGACGGTTAATAAATGTCGATGTTTTTCTACTAATGCCAATCTGTCCTCGATGGCTAAGATTAAGTCCCTAAGCAGGAATGAAAAACGTTCGGCAACGACAAATAAAGATTTCCATTCAGTTCCTTCCTCGGACTTTAAAAGCAAAGCTTGTAACCGGTGCCCAGCCTGGTTAGGTCCTTTTTTCTTTTTCGCAAAGTTCATTACGACTCTAAAAAGCTCATCAGTTTCAAACTGGACATTGCTAACAAGCTCGTTCAACTTGGTTTTGGAGTGAGTTAACACCTTGCCTCCAACTAACTTTTCCACCAACCGTTCTAGTCTGTTAAATAGTTGTCCTTGCTCATAGTGTCCAAACTTGTTAAGCATTAGTCTAACGGACAAATAATCCAGGGTTTGGCCAAAATGTTTTCCAGCTGCTTTTTCAAACTGGTGCGCCTCATCAAGAACAACATAATCATATGGGGGAATAAAAGGTTCTTCCGATACAAAGTCTGTCAATAAAATCGAGTGATTAGTGATTATTAAATCGGCATCTTCAGCCTCTCTTCGAGCCCTTAAATAGAAATCACGTGATTCCCATTGTCTTGATTTCAAAAATTGGATGGGAACATTTTTTATTTTATTCCAATAAATTAAACCACCACTTGAGAGATTTAATTCATCAAAGTCACCAGTACTCGTTTCCATAAGCCAAACAAGGATTTGCATTTTAGTCAGAGTTGTGTCGTAATTATCATCCTCTTCTCGAAGCGAGTGTTCAAACCTGACTAAATTTATGTAATGACTACGCCCCTTTAGCAAAACGGCTTTAATCGGAAAATCACATATCTTCCTCAACTTTGGAAGGTCGTTAACCAGTAACTGTTGCTGAAGCTGCGTCGTAAATGTTGAAATAACCACCTTATTTCGACTATTTTTCGAATAATAGACAGCTGGGATCAAATACGCAAGAGATTTCCCAATCCCTGTCCCCGCTTCTATTAAGGCATGAGAGTGATTCATGAACGCGTCATGAATGGTGTCCATCATCTCTAATTGCCCAGGTCTAGATTCAAAAGAAGACATTGCTTTTTTTAATAATTCTTGCTTCTCTTCATCCTCTTTAGGAAAGGCGCAAACAGAATGCTGGGTTGTGTCAAACTGGTTGATTTCTCTCTTTAGTGCAATTCCTCGGTAAACTTCTACGTCATTCGGGAGATATTCGTTTACCTTTCGTTCCTTTTCCTGAAGAATATCTTCAAGTAGCAGATAGACATCACTTTTTAGACCAGCAGATATCCTTGTGAGATTTTTGATTGTAATATTGGGAAAGGACTCAGTTTTAGATAGTAAAATTAATAACAACTCAGCCGTCACATAAGCATCACTGTCCGCCTGATGAGGGCGATCATGGTGAATCCCTTCCTTAGCTGCCAAATCTGAAAGTTTATAACCATCAGCTGTTGGAAACAAGATTCTAGCGAGTTCAACGGTGTCTATAATGGGCCCATAAAATCCTTCATGACCTGCAATTTGTAACTCTTCTTGCAAAAAACCAAGATCAAAAAAAACATTATGTGCCACAAAAAAGGCATCGTCAAGAAGCTCGACGATATCACTCGCAATTTCCTCAAAGGTTGGTGCATTTGCGACCATTTCATCATTAATCCCTGTTAACTCCTCAATAAATGCTGGAATCGGCTTTCCTGGATTTACGAGTGAGGAATATTGTCCCGTAATCTTATCATCTTCAATGATAACCGCGCCAACTTGAATAATGCGGTCCCCTTTTTTAGGTGAGTTCCCAGTAGTTTCTAAGTCAACGACAACAAATTTATTGCCCATCATGTAACACCTCTATATTCAGTCATTCAACGGTATCATAAAAGCGGAAAATAAAAAAGCCTTTAAACAGCTAGTCAGCGCCTTTTACGAAGATTACAATCTGTTCAGCGTGAGTTACGAATAATTCTAAACTTTCATAAAAAGAAAAGCTCCCGCTAAAGCGGAAGCTTAAAGGACTGTCTTCTCTGGCTCTGCGTAGAGCATCTCTACAATCCGATTATTTTCATCCATTATCGCCACTTTTGGTTGGTGATACCGGACCTTGTCTTCCGCAACGAGCGCATAAGATATGATGATGACCACATCTCCCTCTTGTACAAGACGAGCTGCAGCACCATTTAAACAGACAACTCCACTGCCGCGTTGGCCAGGGATAATATATGTTTCGAATCGAGCACCATTATTATTATTAACAATTTGTACTTTTTCATTTGCAACTAAACCGACAGCATCGAGTATATCTGTGTCGATTGTAATGCTCCCAACATAGTTAAGATTCGCCTCCGTCACACGAGCACGGTGAATTTTCGCGTTCATCATCGTCCGAAACATAAATACTATTCCTCCATTATACGATTTCTAAGATTAAATTATCAATTAAACGTGCTTTTGAAAACTTTACAGCTAAAGCTAAAATCACTTTTCCGGCGATGATATTTAATGGTTTTAATTCTGGATAAGAATAGATTTCCACATAATCAATCTTGGCATCACAACGCATCTCTATAAAGGCTTTGACCATGTCAATAACCTTCTCAGGGTCTCTTTCTCCCTGTTCAATCTCTTCTTTTGCATAAAGTAAGCTTTGATATAGTTCCTTTGCCTGATCCCTTTCAATGGATAGCAAGTTCACGTTTCGAGAACTTTTTGCCAACCCGTCTAATTCCCTAACAGTCGGAACTGGGACTAGCTCAATCGGAAAATTAAAATCCTTAATTAAACCATCTACAACAGCAACTTGTTGGGCATCCTTTAACCCTAAGTAAACCCTGTCTGGCATAATCAAATGAAATAATTTCGTTAACACAGTTGCCACCCCATCAAAATGGCCCGGTCGTGATTTGCCGCATAACACATCTGTCCGATCCTCGACCGACACCTTAACAGATGAGTGCTTTGGATACATCTCTTGAACCGTAGGATAGAAGATAAAGTCTGCTCCTTCTTCTTTGGCAACCATTCGGTCATGTTCAAAATCACGAGGATAAGCCTCGAGATCTTCTCCTGGGCCAAACTGAAGTGGATTCACAAAAATGCTAAGCACAAGAACATCATTCTCTTTTCTTGCTTGTTTCATTAAAGCCTTGTGTCCTTCATGAAGATAGCCCATTGTCGGGACGAAGCCGATTTTGTTTCCGCTAGATTTTAATCTAAGGATTTTTTTTTGCATCTCTTCAATCGAATGGATTACGTTCATACTTTTCCTCCGTACAGACTTAGCAGCTCTTCTTCCTTCATCGTAAAGCTATGTTTATCGTCTGGAAATTGACGATTTCTCACATCACAAGCATAAGCGTCTAAAGCTCTAGCTATCTGTTCATTTACATTTGTATATGTTTTTACGAACTTTGGCACCCGTCCTACTCCATAAGTAAGGATGTCATGATATACAAGGACTTGCCCATCTGTATCGACACCCGCGCCAATTCCGATTGTTGGAATGGATAGTATATTAGAAATTTCCTCAGCAAGCTGCTTAGGAACACATTCGAGTACAAGAGCAAACGCACCGGCTTCTTGGCACTTCTTAGCGTCCTCAATCAATTTTCTTGCTGACTCTGCATTCTTCCCTTGAACTTTGTACCCACCCAAAACAGCAGCCGATTGCGGTGTTAAACCTAAGTGACCTACGACAGGAATTCCAGCTGTCACAAGCGCTTTAATATGATTGATTACGTCGCCTCCACCTTCAACCTTTACGGCATGAGCACCCGTTTCCTGGATGAGTCTAGCACCATTAATAAGCGAGTCCTTTACGGAGAGGTGATAGGTCATAAAAGGCATATCTACCACTATAAAAGTATTAACTGCCCCTCTTTTTACTGCTTTAGCATGATGGATCATATCCTCCATTGTAACGGGAACAGTAGAATCATAGCCTAGCACAACCATTCCAAGAGAATCACCGACAAGAATCATGTCAACTTCAGCAGCTTCTGCCTGCTTTGCTGCAGGGTAATCATAAGCCGTAACCATCACAATTTTACTTTTACTTTCTTTCATTTTCAAAAAATCAGTTGTTTGTTTCATTTCCATTCCTCCTTTTTTACAGGAGAGGTGATAAAACAATTCATCATGATGGTAACAAAAAAGGATCCCTCTTAAACGTCAGAAGGATCCCGTTACATTCATTCATGTTTCATCCCTCTGTCCCGGTCCGGTTTCGGATCTAGGCAGAACCATTTTATATTCACCATTTTTTACACTAGGTGCAGTTCTATCGATACCGCCCAAAAGAATTATAACAAAATTCTAAAATTTATGCTACTATCCATTTCTTACTCATTAATAATAATATCTGCCGAATAGACATGACGAATTTCCCCATCTTCTTGCTGTATTTTCAAGACGCCATCCTCTGTAATCCCTAAAGCTTTGCCCGCAATGTCTCCCGTTACTGTTCTTGCGATGATTTCTTTTCCAATACTAAGGGCATAACCTTCCCAAAGTAATTTAATTGGATAAAAACCGTCTTTTAAGTAGGTTAAATAGAGCTTCTCTAATCTTGCAAAAACAGCTTGCATAAGTCCTGCTCTCGAAATAACTTGTCCTGTTTCTACGGACAAAGAAGTAGCCGTATGTAAGATATCTTCTGGGAAATCTTCTAGTTTCTGATTCACATTAATGCCTATCCCGATGATAATAGCATTGATTCGATCTGCATCTGCTTGCAACTCTGTCAAAATTCCTGTTACTTTTTTGCCGTCAATTAAGATATCATTTGGCCATTTGATTTGCGGGAGTAAACCTGTAACATCCTCGATTGCTTGTACGACAGCAACAGCGGTCACCAATGTGAGCTGGGGAGCTTTATGCATCGGCAGATTCGGCTTTAGAATGATGCTCATCCAAATCCCCGTGTATTTAGGAGAATGCCATCTTCTATCTAATCTCCCTCTTCCAAGCGTTTGCTCTTCAGCAACGACGACCGTTCCCTCCACTGCGCCATCAGTTGCTAAGCGATGCGCAATTTTTTGAGTCGAATCTACCTTTTCTTCATAATGAATGGACCGGCCCATAAACTCCGTTTTTAATCCAAAGCTAATTTCATCCGCTGTTACATTCTCAGGTGCATGGACAATCTTATAACCCTTTTTTTTGACGGCTTCAAACAAAAACCCTTCTTTTCGAAGTTCCTCTATATGTTTCCATATGGCTGTCCTTGAGCAGCCCGCTGTCTCAGCAAGATATTGACCTGAGAGATATTCTTGACCCGCATTTGTAAATGCTTCTATCAATCTTTTTCTAATTTCCGATTGCAATTGACTAGCCACTCCCTTATGTTCGCTCTCTCATTAACTAACTCTCCTTTAATGACCTTTTCCTCAATCAATTGGAGGTAGTCCTTAACCCATGGCCCCGGTTTCCGATTAAACCATGATAACAAATCGGTTCCAGTCATATCTAATTCTGTTCGATTTTTAATCGGTAAACACTCAAACAGCTTAACTAAATCTGCGTTCAAGACTGGCTCAATTCCTAAACTACTTTGAATAAGCTTTTCTGCTGACAGCATAACTTCTTTGCCGGCTCTATAAACGTCCATAGCCGTCCATTGGTTATGTAAACGAAACCGAAACCAATGTAATGTTTTCAACACTTCCTTGATTTGTTTAACAGGTAGCTTCCAATCCCTTAGAAACCGACCTGATTCTTGTTCATTCAAATGCAATTGGTAGACTAGAAGGGTCCACATTTCAACCCTTGAAAGAGTCGAAAGACTGCAATGAATCATTCTATGTAGGCTCGTTCCACTACCTTTAAGACCTGGTAGGAATTTATAAAGACTTGTTTGCACCAAGATAGATAAAGCTTCCGTTCGAGATGGACCTTCTAGGAGTTTTTCAAATTCAGCTAGCTTTCTCTCGACAGCTATTTTCTCAAGCAAATGGGGCATTGTCGATAATGCTGACAACGTATTCGTTTCAATGGTGAACCCAAGTTGACTAACAAATCGTACGGCCCTCATCATCCGCAAAGCATCCTCCCCAAATCGCTCCGCTGCCTCGCCAACTGTCACAATTTGCTTTGTTCGGATTGCTTCTTGACCATTAAACGGGTCAATCAATCCTCCAGCTCGGTCCATAGCTATCGCATTCATTGTAAAGTCGCGGCGTTTCAAGTCCTCTGTTAATGATCGAATAAATTCTACTTTGTCAGGCCTTCGAAAATCGCTATATTCAGATTCAGCTCGAAATGTCGTAATTTCGTAAGGAATCCCTTTGTAGATAACAAGAATCGTTCCATGCTCAATTCCGATGTCTGCCGTCTGTGGAAAAATTGTTTTTAATTCTTCGGGTAATGCGGACGTTGCAATATCTACGTCTGAAATTTCACGTCCAAGCAATGAATCACGAACAGAGCCTCCAACAAAATACGCTTCATAACCCGAATTCTCTATCCTTTCTAGTAAAGGGATTGCTTTCTTGAATGGAGGTAACATTAGCTTTTCACCTGACTTAGTACCTGCTTATACAGATTTTCGTATTCGCCAACTATCTTCTCTGCACTAAATTTCTCTCTAGCCGTCCTTACTGCGTTTCTAACAAAAGCCTCATATAGAGCAGGATCACCTAAAAGATCTATAGCCTTTCTCGCAACTGACTGAATATCCCCTAAGTCACAAATATAGCCATTCTCCCCATCCATTATCACCTCTGGAATACCACCCGTATCGGTTCCAATACATGGAACACCACAGGCCATCGCTTCAAGCGCAACCAAACCGAAGCTTTCTTTCTCTGAGAGAAGGAGCATGACATCACTAATTGCATAAAGTTCTTCCAAATTTTCCTGTTTACCAAGAAATAGGACCTTATCGCGGATTCCTAATTGATTAACGAGATTTGAAACGACTTTCATTTCAGGGCCATCTCCTACAAGAAGTAGCTTTGCTGGTATTTCAGAAGCAATTCGAGCAAAAGATTTAACGACATCGGGAACGCGTTTAACAGGACGGAAATTGGACACATGGATGATTACCTTTTCGGATGGCTCTATTCGATAATCTCTTCTCAAATCACTAGACCCATATTGGTAAACACGGTCATCGACAAAATTATAAATGCATTGTATTGCTTTCTCTGGTTTGATCAAATCGTACGTCTGAGCAACTAAAGAGTTGGAAACAGCGGTGACTGCGTCTGACTTTTCAATCCCAAAACGAATAGCATCACTTAATGAAGAATCATACCCAAGTACAGTGATATCTGTCCCATGGAGGGTTGTGACAATTTTCAAGTCACGTCCGCTCATTTCCCTAGCAAGAATCGCACAAACGGCATGGGGGATGGCGTAGTGAACATGAAGCAAATCAAGATTCTCGCGAACCGCCACTTCAGCTATTTTGCTCGCAAGCGCTATGTCATATGGAGCGTACTGAAAGACAGAGTATTGATTCACTTCTACCTGATGATAGTAGATGTTATGGTACATTTTATTTAAACGGAAAGGCAGACTTGAGGTGATGAAATGGATTTCATGTCCCCTTTCTGCTAAAAGCTTTCCTAATTCGGTTGCAACAATCCCTGAACCACCTACGGTTGGATAGCAGGTGATACCAATTTTTAATTTTTCCATGAGCTTTCTCCTAACAAATCGCGTATAACTAGTGGGGATTTAGACATAAATCCTTCTGCATAAGTTACACCTGCGTCCTTCCCAAACAATCTTTCCCTTGCCTCGACACTTTCAATGTAACCATTAACAAGCGGAGTTTCATAACTGGTGTGTGTTTTTATAAACTGACTTTCATATGCTTGCAGAGAACGCTTCTTTGCCTCCATATACGAACTAATATCAATAACAAAATCAGGCTTGTGAAAACCGTTGATCATATAAAAGTAAAGAGACTGTACTCGGTGTGGCATAAGCCCGTCTCCAGTATCATAATTTTTAATCCCTGCCGAAAAAGCCGCCTCTTCGACAAGACGAGCACAATTCCCATGATCCGGATGACGGTCTTCATGGTAAGGCGCAAACAGTAGTCTCGGGCGATATTTACGAATCGCCCTTACTATTTTTTTTATGTATTCTTCCTTCATGTATAAACCTCTATCTGGTAGATCCAACGTCTCCCTAACAACCACGCCTAATATTTCCGCAGCCTTCTCAGCTTCCTGAAGACGAAGCTCTACCGTTCCATTTGAGGACAATTCTGCTTTTGTTAAATCGCAAATACCAATTTTCTTTCCTTCTGAAGCATATTTTGCAATTGTCCCACCCATACCGATTTCAACATCATCAGAATGAGCACCTATTGCAAGAATATCTAGGTTAGTTATTTCCATTCTCTTGGTCACTGCTCTCTTTCACAATATATCTCCAGTCTAAATCACCACGCTCTAATCCTCTTACTAAGATCTCTGCTGTCCCCATATTGGTTGCCAGTGGGATGGCGTAGACATCACATAACCTCACGAGGGCCGTAACATCGGGTTCATGGGGTTGCGCAGTTAGCGGATCTCTAAAGAAGAAAATCGCATCCATTTCATTTTTGGCAATCTTAGCACCGATTTCTTGGTCTCCACCTAGGGGACCAGATTGAAAGCGGTGAACAGGAAGCTCAGTCGCTTCCATGATTCTCAAACCGGTTGTACCCGTAGCAAAAAGTGTATGCTTTTCAAAAATTGGCTTATAGGCGACTGCAAATCGCACAAGGTCATCTTTTTTCTTATCATGAGCTATCAATGCAATATTCATCGTTATAGGCTCCTATCCAATTATATTTTCCAAACCATACACAAAATGGTCATTTTCCATCACCGTATCAACTGCGAGTTTCACTCCAGACATAAACGAAGCCCGATTATACGAATCATGACGGATGGATAAAGTTTGACCATCAGAACCAAACATCACTTGTTGATGAGCAATGAGACCTGGTAATCTTACAGAGTGAATATGCATTCCATCAAAATTAGCCCCTCTAGCTCCAGGAATCGTCTCTTTCTCATTTTTATGTCCTTGTTGTTTCGCTTCACGTACAGTAGAAATCATCTCAGCCGTTTTTACCGCTGTACCTGATGGAGCATCCAACTTCTGGTCATGATGTAGTTCAATGATTTCAACATCATTAAAATACTTTGCCGCCATTTGTGAAAATTTCATCATAAGTACCGCTCCCACAGCAAAGTTTGGTGCGATGATACAACCGCGCCCAGTTTGTTCACAAAGGGCATCTAATTTTCTTAAATCGCCACTAGAAAACCCTGTCGTTCCTACAACTGGTCGAACACCGTATTCTAACGCGGTGACAGTATGTTCCATTCCAACCTCAGGTGTAGTCAGGTCAATCAAAACATCCGGTTGCTGCTCTTTAAAGCATTGATGAATATCTGTATAAACCAGGGCATCCCCTTTCGTAAAGCCTTCTAATTCAACCAGTTTCATGCCTTCATGCTTATAATCTAACACGCCGACTAGTTCATAGTTTTCTGTTTCTAAAACAAGGTTTACGGCTTCTTTCCCCATGCGACCTCTTGGACCAGCTACGACAATTTTCACTTTTTCCATACTAATTCTCCTCACTCTTCATTAAGTCTTGTCCATCTATCTTTATCCCTAGTATTAAACTTGAGCATCACTGAATCATGTGCTTCTTGTAAATCAATATTTAAGGAATTAGCAAAGCAAATTAGGACGAAAAGCATATCACCCAGTTCTTCTTCAACAGTCTTTTCTTCCTCACTTGCCTTTTTAGGCTTCTCTCCGTAATAATGGTTTACTTCCCTAGCCAGTTCACCTAATTCTTCAGTCATTCTCGCCACCAACGCAAGAGGACTAAAATAACCTTCTTTAAATTGACCTATGTATGTATCGACTTCCATTTGTAAATCTTTGATTGACTTTTGCTCACTCAATTACTTCTCCTCCCTTCTTGTTTTTGCCTCTGTACTAGTTGTTAATTCCCGTTCCAATCAACGGTATACGCACTCAACAACTTCCTATATCATAGCTTATTACTTCGAGGATCTTCTATCTCTACTTGATGTTAGCCTACAAGGTAAGGTTTGACAAATATTTTAGCTAAATAAGGCGATACTGTAAAAGATTGCCCTTATGATAGATATTTTATATAATTAGTAACGCTTCACGCAAACTTCATAATTAGGCGGTGAGAAACCAGTTTGTTTTCAGAATTAAAATTAAAGAATATATTTTTTATTTTACTTGGATCAGCCATCTTTTCTTTTGGTATTGTTCACTTTAATATGCAAAATAATTTAGCAGAAGGGGGCTTTACAGGGATTACCCTTCTCCTTTACTTCGTTTTCAGTTGGGATCCCGCAATCACAAATTTAATTCTTAATATCCCACTGTTTTTTATTGGTTGGAAGTTATTAGGTCGTAGTGTTTTTTTATATACGATTATCGGTACATTTGCCGTGTCCCTCTTTTTAGCCATCTTTCAAAGATACCAGATTGAGATGCCTTTATATGAGGATCTTTTTCTAGCTGCGTTGTTCGCTGGTGTTTTTATTGGGATTGGTCTTGGAATTATCTTTCGCTTTGGAGGCACAACCGGAGGAGTCGATATTATTGCCAGGCTAGCGCAAAAGTATGTTGGATGGTCGATGGGGCGAACCATGTTCATGTTCGATTTCTGTGTTATTACGATTTCACTCATTACATACTTGAATTATCGAGAAGCCATGTATACACTTGTTGTCGTTTTTATAGGGGCAAGAGTTATTGACTTTATGCAAGAAGGGGCTTATTCGGCTAGAGGCGCGATGATAATTTCTGATAAAAATGAAGAAATTGCCGATCGAATCTTAAAAGAAATGGATAGAGGGGCCACACTATTAAAGGCGGTAGGCTCTTACACAAAACAAGAACGCGATGTCCTATACTGTGTCGTTGGAAAAAATGAGATCGTCCGGTTAAAGGGGGTTATTAACTCCGTTGACCCTCATGCGTTTGTTTCAGTTACAATTGTTCATGATGTTTTAGGAGAAGGATTTACACTTGATGAAAATAAAATCCCCATCCAAAGATAGAAAAAAGAGCTGCGAATTTGCATAACGGGTTCCGTTTCCTGTCTAAACCTGAAAATGCAATCGAAAATGTAGCCCAATTTGTCCTGCCTTTTGTATCTGTTTTTTTACTAAAAAATAAAATGGCTCAGTTCATTAACTGAGCCATTTTAAATATCCATGTTTAGCTGCCTGAATTACTCGATAATAGAGGATGGTTCCGTGATTATCCGCTCTTATTGATTGGGGACAGTTTTGTTTGATAAATAAGCGGAGAAATTCCGGTTATTTTGGAAAAAGCACTAAAATTAGCTTAAATAGACGGAGAAATTCCGACTATTTACTCGAAAAAAGTGAAAACGGGTAATTTTTCTTTACTTAAGCGGAAAAACTCCGCTTATTTACCCCATAATGTAGTTATTTTGCAAAATAACCGGAAAAACTCCGCTTATTTTTTATAAGATAAATTATATATCAATTTGCGGATGAAATTGTAGAGGTACAACAGCCCTTGTATACGAATTTTTTAGTAATTTCATCAAACATGTACTTTATACCTATAAAAAATGAGTGTCAATTTCATATACAAATTGGCACTCATTTTAAATTATATTTTTATTGTTTGTGATAGGAAACGGAACCCGTTAGGATTTGCAGCTCTTTCTCTAACTTAGTCATCATTATTCATCCCAGTATAAATTAAAACGAGACGCACTAGTTCCATTACCGCAACCGCTGCAGCAGCAACATAGGTAAGAGCAGCAGCGTCGAGAACCTTCTTCGTTTCACGTTCTTCATCATTTCTGATAATCCCCGCACTTACTACTTGTTCCATCGCACGGTTTGAAGCATTAAACTCGACAGGTAGAGTAACCAGCTGGAAAACAACACCCGCTGCCATAAAAATAATCCCTAATAAAAGCATATTGCTCATTTGAGCAAAAATCCCTATTAGGATGAAAATCCAAGAAAAATTGGATCCTAGGTTTGCTACTGGTACTAAGGCATGACGGAATCGTAAAAACGAATAGTCTTCCTGATCTTGAATCGCATGACCAACCTCGTGGGATGCAATCGCAGCAGCAGCTACAGAATGACCGTGATAATTGTCAGAGGATAGACGGACTGTCTTTGAACGTGGGTCATAATGGTCACTTAAAACCCCTCTCGTTTCTTCAACCCCTACATGGTAGAGTCCGTTATCATCCAAAATCTTTCTTGCAACTTCTGCCCCGCGCATACGAGAGGAAGAAGGAACCTGAGAGTATTTCTTGAATGCGCTTTTCACCCGCATCTGCGCCCAAATCGGAACTAAAATAAGAATCGCAAAATAAATTAATATGCTCAACCGCAAAGCCCTCCTAAAAAAATCTAGCTGTTACTACTATTTTATTCATGAATAGAAAGGGTGTCAATTTTTTCTCTCTTTTAAACGATTTTTACGCCTTTCGAGATCCGCTCGATACTTTTGCCAGCCAACATAGGATAATGTCAGAATTATAATGCTCCCTGTAGAAATAATAACCCACCAAAGGGAGGGGTCTGCCTCATCTTCAGACATATCGTCAAAAATCTTCCTTAAATCGGCTTCAAGGGCATCCAATTCCACCTGGCTTGCTGTTTTCGATAAAACCTCAGGGCGATAATGATCAATATAGTTTACTCGAGCATTAATTTGTTGAATCGTTTCAGGAGTGACATCAATCTTAAGACTTGGATAAATGACATGGTAAAGGGACAAAAAAGAATCTAGATTCGAATGAAAATCCTCATTGTCCCCATTATAGACTGCGTCTTTCATGCCATTGAACACAGTCATGATTGGCTCCTCCATTTCTGTCCAAAGTGGTTGATGGATTGACTGAAGAGCATCAATTACAAGCCGAAATCTTGTAACCTTATGCAACCGTTCCTCATGTCCCATAGTTGAACTACCGGTGGCTTCAAGCGCTTCATCATGAGCAGTAGTTACAATCCTAAGCTCGTCCATTGAGAAAAAATATGCCTCTCCGGTAACTTTAATAAACTCCCCCTCAAAATGTTCAAGCATTTTTCTAGCGTCTTCATAACGATAAATCTTTACCATCTGAAGGGCTTCATCAGAAATGTTATCGAGCCTTTTTATGGAAGGTTCTATATCAGCGTATGCAACCACTGGTGTTAAAAGCAGTAGCAAAGAAAGGAGTAATGCGATAATTTTACTTGGTTTCATTCCTGTCCCCCCTTAAATACTAAAATGTATGAGAGAGTGGACAAGGATAGACCTTTTATTTATACTCTTTCTTCAACTTATTGCTTTCGAACATTAAATAGAAAATGATGCTATGTTTTTCGATAAATAGCTATAGAGTTAAGCGAAATAGCTACAGACTGAATATAAACGCATCTGATAGCTTTTCTCCGCTAAAATCGAGTTTAACAATAAAACTTACTCCTTTATTTATGTAAATTGCTACTCCTAGGATTGATTTCTAATATATAGCGGTTTTTACGCAAGCCAAAGTAATAGGCTATTCCGATGGATAGTAAGCTTAGCCAGAAAGTGAAATACCCAATCTCATTTTGGTATAGATGTAACTGTTGATACCATGGCATCATCATAAAAACATAATCTATGATTTCGTTATGTAAAGCCACAATCGCAGCTACAACCAAATGCCAAACCTTAAAGCGATAAAATGGTGCATATAACAGACCTTGGACCGCCATGGCCAAATGGGATCCCATCAACATATATCCGCTCCAGTGTAGGTCTCCTGTTACAATGAGGACAAGGAGATTCATAATAACCGCCCAGATTCCGTATTTAAACAAGGTCACAATCGCCAGCGCTTCCATTAGCGGCCAGTTTTTTTTAAGCAAGAAAGCCATTAAGACAAACACAAAAAATAGACTCGCAGTAGGACTGTCTGGAACAAAAGGTAAGAATATTGCAGGAGTTTCAACTAGTTGAGGACCGTACCACATATATCCGTAAATCGTTCCAAAAAGATTGATAATGAACAACATCCATATAAATTGCTTGTTTTGTAACATAGAATAAAGCCATGTAATCATTAAACACACTTCTTTCTTCTTTTAATACGTAATCTTCTAAAAAGAGGGAATTCACCCTTTTCTATTATACTTTATTAAAAGGCTAGGTTAAACAGGTTGGTTTTCTCTTTAAGTACGGCGTTATTTAACAAGCAAAAAAAAGCTAACGGGAATTTCCCGTCAGCCTATGTTTTACTATTCCAATTCAGCAATAAATTCAGACATGATTTGCAATTCTTCGTCAGTACCCTTGAAGATACCAGCTGGCATATCTCCTTGACCATTTACAGCAATATCAGAGATTTCTTCAGCCGTAAGTCCCGTACCCACTAAACTTGGGCCACTCGCGCCACCAAGCTCTCCTCCATGACAGCTAAGACAAGTGTTTGCTTCAGCAATTTGGTAACCATCAGATGCTTTATCAATCTCAACATCCGAAATTGCCCCCATCTTTTCCTTAGCTTCCCAATCCGTTTGAACAACAGATTCCCATGTTAGGTAAAAAACAGAAGCTATAGCTAGAAGCATAAAGCCAGTAGCTAACGGACGCTTAGATGGACGGCGTTCAGGTCCACGATCGATGAATGGAGCAAGCATTAAAGCTCCAAACGCTAATCCCGGTATAACTAGAGCACCTACAACAGTATACGGACCCGCTGCAAAAGAATACTTCAGTAATTGGTATAAGAATAAGAAATACCAGTCAGGCAGCGGAATATATGCTGTATCCGTTGGATCCGCAACCCTCTCAAGCGGCGGTTGATGTGCTGCAGTCAGAACTAGGAACCCTACGAGGAAAACGGCACCAACAAGCCATTCTTTTAAAAGAAAGTTAGGCCAGAATGCTTCTGTTTTGCCTGGGTATTCCGAATAATCTTTAGGAATAAAAGGCTTCCTTTCGGCAGACACACGCGAGTCGCCTACAAACTTCATCCCTTTACCACGATGCATCGAGCAATCCCCTCCTTTTTCCGTGAAGTTGAACAGACCTTACATATAATCCGTACAACATTTTTTTCTTTCTGATGAACTTACAACGGTCCTGAAATACCTTGTTTTCGTAACATAATGAAGTGTGCTGCCATTAGGCCAAACAATGCAGCAGGTAAGAAGAATACATGAATCGCAAAGAAGCGAGTCAGAGTCTGAGCACCGACAATATCAGCACTACCAGCCATTAGCGTCTTTAAGTATGGTCCTAATAATGGCACTGCTTCAACAATCTGCAAGGTAACCTTTGTAGCAAATAGGGCTTTCATATCCCATGGTAATAGATATCCTGTAAGACCAAGACCTAGCATTACGAAGAAAATCAATACCCCTACAACCCAATTCAATTCACGAGGCTTTTTATAAGCTCCCTGGAAGAATACACGCAATGTATGTAAGAACATCATGACGATTACTAAGCTTGCTCCCCAGTGATGCATGCCACGGACTATTTGTCCAAAAGCCACTTCATTTTGAAGATAATAAACAGATTCCCATGCATTTTTAATATCCGGAACGTAATACATCGTTAAAAACATTCCTGATAAAATCTGAATGACAGTGATAAAGAAAGTCAAACCGCCAAAACAGTAAACAAATGCGGAAAAGTGATGCGCCGGATTAACATGCTCCGGAACTTCATGGTCAGCAATATCACGCCAAAGCGGCGTAATATCTAAACGTTCATCTACCCAATCGTAAATCTTGTTTAACAATTATTACGCCCCCTTCGGTTGTGCTTTCCCTAAATAAAGGATGCCGTCCTTTTCCTCATAAGGATAGACATCAAGCGGTGCCAACGGCGGTGTGCCTGGAACGTTTGTACCATCCTTTTCATAGAGACCATAATGGCATGGACAGAAGAACATATTTTGATTCTTCTCGTCTGCATTCCAGTCTACTGTACAGCCTAAATGCTTACACACTGGTGAAAGGGCTACAATCTCTCCGTCTTCTGTCTTGTATACCCATGCCGTTCCAGTAACCTCAGACTCATACCATCCATCTTTTTGATCGAATTTAAAATCAATCCTTTGCGGCTCGGTTGTAATATCCGCCACCTTTAGCTTTGTGGCAATGAAATCTCCACCTGCATTGGCTTTTAGGACAGGATCAATCGCAAAACGCGCCATTGGCATCACCATTCCAGCAGCCATGAAACCGCCTACACCTAACAGTGTATAGTTTAAGAATTGTCGTCTTGAAACGCGATTCTCACTCATGCTTTTCCCCCCTCTGTTTCCCCAATTTTACGTACTTCGAACATAATTTGTACACACAATTAAGACTAGGACATAATCATGATATATCAATCTCTTTATAAAATCAATATAATACTATGGTAAAAACATTTTTATCAGTGATAAATATTACAGGCTGTCCATTATTCATCCTCGCGCCATTTTTGAATGAACAAATTCATTAACTGACGTACTTGATCCTCCATTACAGATTGCTTTGTTTTTTCATCCATTTGCTGAAGTGGAAGTGTCGGTAACCATAAGAGGGTCCCTTTTAAATGTCCCTCATCCTGTTTCCAATCAAAATCGGAAGTAACAGCAAATACATGCTTGAATTGCTTGTCCAACAATTCTGTTTCCCACCTCTTCAATTGTTCCAATGATTCAGACCGGGACTCTTTCAAATAAGAAAGTCCGGGAATCAGGAGGATTCTGCCCTGCAGCTGTCTTTCAAGCTGACTTGTTAAAAGCGTCGTAAATTCCGTCATTGCCGCAGAATCCTTCATCCCCTCCTTGAAGGAAACCGGTAGCAACGGAATGACAGCCGTGTCCACATACTCTGGTGTTTTTTCAAAAACTCCAATATCAGTAGGTACCCATTTCATTTCATTCAACTCCGTCTAGTTGTATTCCTATTTATTCTACCATTTCATGGAGTGTATGCCCAGAAAAAGCCAAAGAACAAAAGCGCAAGCGCCTTGATCAGCCCCGACAGGCATAAGACGAGCCGTCAATAAGGTTGTTTTTTAACCTTCTTGACGGCTTGGCTTATGACCCGAGGGGCTAGGCGCTGGAGCTGGATACAGAAAACGAACACAATTATCCACACCCTTAAACTTTTATAAATTCCTTAACAAACAAAAAGCTTGCTTTTAATAAGCAAGCCGTTCATTGACCAGTTCCTAGTTGCTTTAATTTTTCTGTTAGACGCACGAAGGCTTCCTTGTCCTGCCTATCTAAGGCTTCATCGATTAATTTTGTAAGTTTATCTTTTTGAAACCGATAAAGACTATCGACAAGAAAGCGTTCAGCAATCAACCGATCCTTTTCACTGATTTGTAATCGTTTAGGCATAAATGGATTTTCCTCAAGAACCGCGGCAAATTGAGGAGCCTTATTGGCTGAGTGAAAATTTAATTGGATATAAATTTCCTCATCACGATTTAAGCGAATATCATGAAACGACTTTTCAGCATCGGTGGTCATGATATTTTCTTTATAGAATCGAAATGGAACCTCATCAATGCAATGGGTGGACATTACAAGTCCTCGAGGACAGAACTGGGCATTTTCAACAAAATGGACTTTCTCCATCAATTGGTCATGACTCATTAAATAATTGAGAATCCATACGCATTCCCGCCTCTTTAACTGGTAATGATTCAAGAACCAACGGATAAAGTCTTTCTTCTCGTTGACAGAAACAGGGGTTGTCATTTGTGAATCCCTCCTCTGTATACATGGTCAGTTTTTTTGTGATTAATACTCTTCGGTTAACCGCTCAAGAAGCTCCTGTTACTCTTCGTTCATCGGATCAATCTTAATGAGTATAGTTAAAATTTCGGCGGCCTCGGCTATTTTTCCTTCTTCAATTAAAAAATAACCATAATCTGAAAGAAATTCTTTGTTGTCTTTAAAGAAAGTATATGCATGCTGATATTTGTTTAATGCCTGTGAATATTGCTCAAGATGCTGTGAGGCTACTGCAGCATCCCATAAAAGTTGAGGCTCTTCTTCATCCTTCATGTCCGTGTTTGAAATTAAATCTAAAACATCTTCATATCGCTCCAGTTTTAGAAGTAATTTGTTTAGAACAAGCGCTCCTTCTGTAAAGCCAGGGTCAAGCGCTAACGCCTCACGCAATAAGCTCTCTGCCTCTTCGACAAGGTCAAGTTTTAAGGCAATCTTTCCACCATAGAAAAATAAGTCCTTATTGAAGTCATCTTGCTTAATCCCCTGTTTAATCGTTTCATAAGCCTCTTCCAACATCTCTTCATGTTCATATGCATGGGAAAGGTGTAAGTATAAAGAATGATATTCAGGGTCAAGAACTTTTAACTCTTCAAATTTATCAATAGCCGTTTTATTTTTACCAGCCTGCAAAGCTGTAAAAGCATAACCGAATAAGGTGTTGATCTCTAGACGCTCCCCTAGCGCTTTCTCATAGTAAAGAAGCGCTTCCTCAAAGGATCCCCCTGCACTATAAGCTTCAGCTAGTCGCTGATTCAAGCTTACTCCTCCCACTTCATTTCTTTCATGAGCAACCCTTTCATAGTATTGAATCGCATCTGTAAAGCGTCCCTGATGAGCATATAATTCTCCTAGTGCAAAGTCGATGATTGACTCATTAGGAAGCAATTGTTTTGCTCGAAGAAGCTTTTGCTCACTTACTTCGAATAAGCCATTCATCTGGTATAAATCGGCCATCAATAGCAAAGCCTGAGGGTATTGAGGGTCATTCTCCCCTACTTTTTCAAGGATAAGCGTCGCTTTCTCCTCTTCCCCTAACTCAAGCTCTGTTTCCGCCAGGAGAACAAGAAGCTCTCCCTCAGTAGGGTAATTGAGTAAGAGAGATTCTAGAAGATTCTTTGTCTCTTCAAGGAAACCAAAGCGGAAAAGCTCTTCTGCTAGTAAAAACTTTTCTTCATCACTGCCATTGGTTAAAATCTGCGCATAACCAGACATCGCTTCATTTACTTCTCCGTTTTCTAATAAACCACTAATTGCCTCAATATTCATGTTCATCCTTCCAATCTATGTCGGGGATTGATAGAAAGAGGGCGTTTTTATTTCCACATATTCCCCAAACCCAGGCCGATAAATCATCTTCTTCCCGGCACGAATCACTTTTCCTTTATGCATTGTGATTAACAGTTTTGAGTCATGCTGCATAAATAACTCGCTTTCTATCATTTTAACAGTTCCACTGTCTTTTAAATAGAAATTGTAACTTACTTCCCCTCCATCATGCAAATTTGATTTCATTGGAAAGATGCCTATTTTCTCTACTTGATTCCTACTTAGTGGGGTTAACTCCTGAACTGGGTCTATTAGGCTGGGTAAATTCGTGTTTTTCATTATATTTGTCCATGTCTTTCTAACTTTTTTCTCTGTTGATTGAAATATCGGGATGAGCGGACTATTATATGGGAACATCGCTTGTTTTACCCAACCCCAAGGAACTTCGTTAAGCTCAGAAATGCTATTGACTTCAACAAAGATGGCAGGGATTTTCGCCCTTTTACACTGCATTAAGAAACTCTGGTTTAATAGTTTAACTGGTATTCTGACCCCAAGGACGTAGTCAAGCGGACAATCAAGCAATTGAGAATGGACTTTTTTTAGTTGGTGAGGAAATTCTCTTTCTCTATTAACGCGGATACTAGTTATAACCGTTGTACTGCCCTTCTCTATGAATTTCTCCAAATAGTAAGCCTTCCGTTTCTCAAATGGTTGAGATAAGGGTAGATCAAAATCCAAGAGAACATGAGTAGGAGTCATAATGTAATCGTCCGCATCCATTCGGAGATGCTTGTACATATTTAAGGTTGCCCTCGTTGACTTAACTCGATCACCCTCAATTAAAAGACTTAAATCTTTTAGCCTTTCTCCTTTGAGAATATGAGCATTGTCAATAATATAAGCCATAAAACCACTCCTTAACGGTCTTATGACAAGCTATGAAAAAGGAGAAGGAATTATGCATAAGGAGTAATGTAGGAATTAAAAGAACCTCTCCTTTAGTATTAGGGGAGGTTCTTTGACAATTTTAATTTTTTTAAAACAAGGAATGTAAATCATTAAAGAAGTCAGGGTATGAAACAGCCACTGCCTCACTGTCCTCAAGATATACTTCATCACTGCATATCAAGGCCGCGACAGCTAACATCATACCAATTCGATGGTCACCGTGGCTGGCTACGGTCCCGCCACTCAACCTACTAGAATTCCCATAGATGATCATTCCATCGTCGGTCGCCTCTATGTTGGCTCCTAGCTTTTTTAACTCATTCACTACAGTATCAATTCGATTGGTTTCTTTCACCTTTAATTCTGCCGCATCCTTGATGACTGTCTTTCCTTCTGCTTGGGTAGCTAGGAGGGCAATGATTGGTATTTCATCAATGAGCCTAGGAATTAGATCACCCGAAATAACCGTTCCCTTTAAGGATGAAGTTCCAATAGTAATGTTACCAGCAGGCTCATTTCCCGCGGAGTCGTATGCCTCAATCGTAACATCAGCGCCCATCTTTTTGAGCACATCTAATATCCCTGTTCGTGTAGGGTTCAATCCGACATTTTTCAACGTAATCTGACTTCCAGCAACAATTGCGCCTGCAACGAGGAAGAAGGCTGCCGAGGAGATATCTCCAGGAACATCCACATGAGTACCCTTCAGCTCTTGTCCACCGTTAACGGAGATTGCCATCCCTTCTGAATGAACCTCTCCACCAAACATTCGAATCATTCGTTCTGTATGGTCCCTGGTCTTTTCAGGTTCAATAACTGTCGTTACTCCGTTCGCCTGTAAACCTGCTAATAGGATTGCTGACTTCACCTGAGCACTTGCGACAGGGAGCTCATATTCTATTCCCGTAAGCTCTCCTCCTGATAAAGATAAAGGAGTATATTCGCCATTCTTTCTACCTGATATTTTAGCTCCCATCTTAGCAAGCGGAGAAGTAACCCGTGTCATCGGTCGCTTGCCTATTGATTGGTCTCCTATCAATACAGTATGGAATGGTCTTCCAGACAGGATACCCATTAAGAGTCGTATTGTGGTACCCGAGTTCCCCACATCAAGAACATCCTTAGGCTCTTGAAGTCCGTCAAGCCCCTTGCCTTCTACCTTAACTCGACTTCCTTCCTGCTCAATGTCCACTCCTAATTTACGAAAACAGGCAATGGTACTCAAGCAGTCTTCACCAGGAAGAAAATTTTCCACTGTCGTTACTCCAGAAGCGATGGAGCCAAACATCACTGCTCGGTGGGAAATCGACTTATCTCCCGGTACTTTTACCGTCCCAACAAGGGATGATTTATTGGATATCAGCTTTTTGGCTTCCATATCTAACTCCTTTATTTTAATAAATGATAAAGCGGCTCCCTTTTTAACCCATAGAGGTCTCAAAGTTAGTATTTACTTGAATACATACCTCTGCCCGTGCTCGATCTTCCTCGCTTTGAAAACTAATAACAAGGACGCCATATACATCTTCCCTAGTTTCAAGAATACGGATATTCGTAATATTAATTTCATCTTTAGCAAGATGACCCGTGATTTCCGAAATGCTACCTGGATAATCGGGGACATCTACAAATAAATCATAAAAGGCCGGAATTGCCCCCTTCTCTTTACTTGGAAGTCCATCACGATAATTTTTCGCCTCATCAAAATAACGATAGATTTCGCTAGCATCACTTGATTCTAGGAGCGTTATGACCTTTTGCATCTCATTTTCCCAACCTAGTAATAACTCTAGAATCACCGTTCGATTATGAAGTAAAATATCCCGCCACATCGCAGGGCTACTTGATGCAATTCTTGTAATATCTCTAAATCCACCGGCAGCAAGTCTACTAACAAGGGCTGAGTGATCTTCTGCTGCAGCCGCTTGATGGACAAGCGAAGCGGCAATCAAATGGGGAAAATGACTAATGACTCCAGTCAGGTAATCATGTTCTTCCGGGGATACTATCAAAAATTTTGCTTTTGTTCCCACAAGCCAGGCTTTTAATGTTTCAATCTCTTTCGGGTTTGTTTCTTGCCTAGGGGTAAATAAATAAAAGGCATTTTCAAAGAGTATCTTTTTAGCAGCTGTTACTCCACTTTTATGAGAACCAGCCATTGGATGACCGCCAATGAAGCAAGTACCCTTCTCTATTAGGCTTCTCGCCTTGTCTGTAATGGTGGTTTTTGTGCTACCTGTATCTGTTACAATCACGTTGTCCTTTAAAGGTAATTCAGCCAGCTGCTCCAATATTTGCTCTGTCACCGTAACGGGAGTAGAAATAATAATAAGGTCTGCATCCCTTGCTCCTGCCTCAAGACTTCGAACGCTTTCATCAATGACACCCATCATCTTCGCTAATTTTGCCTGCTCTTCATTTATGTCATACCCACATACAATAACCTCTTTATGCTCCTCTTTAATGCATAAAGCCAGAGATCCACCAATCAACCCTAAACCAATGACAAACACGCGGCCTTCCACAGTATCACCTCACTTTTACGCTAAAGTTGCTTTCGCAGCGAGAAACTCTTTCATCTTGCTAATCACACCTTCATTTTGTTCCCTAGAACCAACTGTGACCCTGACAAAAGTAGGGAATCCGAGTGGAACACCGGAACGGACAATGTAGCCTCTTTCCATTAAGAATTGGAAGACCTCATTTCCATCACAAGCAAAGTCAATAAGAATAAAATTCCCTTGGGAACGATAATAGCTTAATTGATGCTCTTCACAAAATTGGTAGAATTGCTCTAATCCTTTTATATTTGCTTCCCTGCAGCGGGTAACAAAGTCCTGATCCTTTATCGCTTCTATTGCGGCCGCTTGCGCTAAAGCATTTACGTTGAAAGGCGGTCTTGCAGGATCAAGTACATTAATAATAGCTTCATTCGCTATTCCGTATCCGACCCTCAGGCTCGCTAGACCATATATTTTAGAAAATGTCCGTAGGACAATCATATTCTCATATTCTCTCACAAGAGCTAGCGCATCATAGTAATCCTCTGCATATACATATTCAAAATAGGCCTCGTCCAAAACTACTAGTATATCCTTCGGAACCTTTGATATAAAAGCAACGATTTCATCACGGTTTATGTAAACCCCTGTCGGATTATTAGGGGAACAGAGCCAAACCACGCTCGTATTCTCGTCAATGGCAGCTAGCATAGCTGGTAGGTTATGCGCCCCATCTACTAGTGGAATTTCCCTGATTTCACTACCTTCAATTACCGCATTATGCTTGTATTGTGAGAAGGTACCCTCAGCCATTACAGTGTTTGTTCCACTATGAAGGAGTGCTCTTGAGATGATTTGAATTAACTCATCCGATCCATCCCCAAAGATTAACTGCTCTACTCTGACTTGTAAATGAGAGGCGACAGCTTCCCGCAATTTTGTTGCATAACCGTCAGGGTATAAGGATAATAAACTAGAAAAATCCCGTATGGCCCCCGCGGCTTTTGGAGAACAGCCAAAAGGATTTTCATTCGAAGCCAGTTTAACAATTTCCTCTAGATTATACTGTTTTTTTACTTCTTCAATTGTCCTTCCTGGCTGATATGGTTTTAGTGATAATAATGGTTGTTTCCATTTCATAAATTTTTTCACCTCAATTAAACTCTTGTTCCATTTTTTAAGGCTATGTTAAACAAGGTTGTTGATTTTTGTTCCAATCAACAAAGTAAAATCAACAACTTACTTTAACACAGCCATTTTTAACAATCCTAGGATTTGAAAAGATCTGGACGAAGCACCTTGGCTCCTTCTAGATAAATATGTTTGATACCCTCTTGCCGTACGTCTGTATTTACATGAAACATAAGTCTTATACACTTTTGAAGTGATCCTGGCACAGGGATTTCTTGCATACACATAACCGGAACAAATGTCCAACCATCGATTTGACGAAGAGCCTTGGCAGGAAATCCAGAGGTTAGATCATGAGTAACTGAAATAAATACGGAAGACACGGACTCAGCAGTTATTCCATTTTCTCGGATAACCTCCCTGGCTAATCTTTCAGTTGCCGAAATAATCTCTTCTTCATTATCTATTTGAACGGTAATCGCTCCTCTTATCCCTCTTATCACTTATAGCCCCCCTGTTTTTATGAAAATTCCCAGGTTTTCTAACAGAAAATCATCGCCCAGTTCCCTAACATATGGCTGACCAACTTCACTTAATAAAACATAGTGAATTGTCTGTCCAAATGATTTTTTATCCTGTTTCATTCTTTCAAGCAGTTTTGAAACAGATAGCCCCTTAGGTAGATTTGTTTGGTACCCTAGATGTTTGACCCACTGAATAAATTCCCTACGATTAAAATCAAACTTATGGAATCTCTCACTCAGTTGTAGCGCAAACACCATTCCGATTGTTACAGCTTCTCCATGGGTAATTGCTCCATAGCCCATTTCAGCTTCGATGGCATGACCTAATGTATGACCAAAGTTGAGATGCGCGCGGATACCAGATTCTTTTTCATCTACTTCAACAACTCCAGCCTTCACTTGAATACCCTTAGTCAAAAATTCTACCATCGATGGTGCTGGAATATCTTCAAGTCTCGTGATGTTTTCGACCAACCAATTATAAAAACTTGAATCACTTATGAGTGCATGTTTTATAACCTCGGCAAAACCCGATCTTAATTCAGCTGGAGGAAGAGACGTTAAAAAATGCAAGTCATAAAATACGGCAACTGGCTGATAAAAAGCCCCAATCATGTTCTTCCCAAGTGGGTGATTGATTGCCACCTTTCCACCTACCGCACTATCGTGTGCAAGGATGGTTGTCGGAATTTGGATAAATGGAATTCCCCTCATAAAGCTTGCAGCGACAAATCCTGCTAAGTCTCCGACAGCGCCGCCACCAAAAGACAAAATAATTGATTTTCTGTCAAGTCTCTTTTCAAGCGCATAGCTTAAGCAATCGTAATAGACGTCAAAGGTCTTCGCTTTCTCTCCAGCTGGAACGATTTTCGTGTGGACAGTATCCAACCCAAGTTCCTGGATTAAATCTTTTAAATACAAAGCACCGACAGTTTCATCAGTTATAATCAAAACCGATGTCAGCTTAGGGAACTGACTTTGTAGAAATGATTGTAATTTTCCAATTACACCAAAGCCAACATGTACCGGGTACACTTGTTCTCCTGCTTTAATCGAGATGGTTTCCATTTAGAATTCCCTCGCATAACGACGCTGTTCATCAATTGCCATTTGCAGACTGTCAAGGCGATCCGCAGAGAATTGGTCAACAATGGCAGCCGCAAGCTCCCATGCAATTACACTTTCTGCTACTACAGCGGCAGCTGGAACAGCACAGCTGTCTGACCTCTCAATACTTGCAGCGAATGCTTCTTTTGTTTCAATATCGACACTCTGTAACGGCTTATAGAGTGTTGGGATTGGTTTCATCACACCTCTAACTACAATTGGCATACCAGTTGTCATTCCACCTTCAAACCCACCAAGGCGGTTTGATTTTCGGTAATAACCTTTTTCTGGATCCCAGCCAATTTCATCATGAACTTCACTACCAGGTTTCCTTGCTGCTTCAAAGCCGATACCAAATTCAACCCCTTTGAAGGCATTAATACTGACCATTGCCCCTGCAAGTTTTGAATCAAGTTTACGGTCATAATGTACGTAGCTGCCAACACCAGCTGGCATTCCTTCGACAATCACTTCGACAATTCCACCAATAGAATCGCCATTTTTCTTTGCTTGATCGATGGCATCCATCATTTTCTGCTCTGCATTTGAGTCAAAGCAGCGGACTGGGGAGGCTTCGGTTTTTTCTTTCAACTCCGCCAATGAGGTGTATGGTAGCTTTTCAGCTTGTACGCCACCAATTTCTAACACATGACAAGCAATCTCAATCCCCAAGAGCGATAAAAGCTTTTTGGCCGCCGCTCCAGCCGCAACTCTAACAGTTGTTTCTCGTGCAGATGATCTCTCAAGAACGTTTCTCATGTCACGATGCCCATATTTTAATGCGCCATTTAGGTCCGCATGTCCAGGTCGTGCTCGGGTAATTTTTCTCTTTACGTCTTCTGATGCTTCTGAATCCAAAGGCGCCTGCCCCATAATCTTAGTCCAATGTGTCCAGTCCTTATTTTCAACCACAAGAGCAACTGGAGAACCAAGAGTATAACCATGACGGATTCCTCCCATGATTTGAACGGCATCTTTTTCAATTTGCATCCTTCTACCACGCCCATATCCTTTTTGGCGTCTAGCAAGCTCTGTATTAATATCTTCTTCTGTTAATGGGACCCCAGCTGGTAAGCCTTCGATAATCGTTGTTAGCTGTGGACCGTGGGATTCCCCGGCTGTCAAATATCTCATATTCTTTCCCCCTTCAACTCATTAAAGGATTATGTACCAATATAACATACACGTTTAAATAAAAATAGCAAAAATTTAAAAAATAAGATAGCAAAAAGAAAAAGACATCTGCTGACAGCAGATGTCTACTTCCTTTTTAATAAATCCATTCATTCATGAGTTTATTGTATTCTACTAATTCTTCCTCTTTAAAGAACAAACCGATTTCTCGGACAGCGCTTTCAGGAGAGTCAGATCCGTGAATGATGTTTTTACCCACAGTTAGACCGAAGTCACCCCGGATTGTCCCTGCTACAGCATCCTTTGGATTTGTTGAACCCATCATTTGGCGTGCAGTTGCAATTACATTTTCTCCCTGCCATACCATAGCAAACACTGGGCTAGAAGTAATGAAACCAACAAGTTCACCAAAGAATGGACGTTCTTTATGCTCACCATAGTGCTCTTCAGCCAGTTCTGTTGGGATATTCATAAGCTTTGCCCCAACAAGTTGGAACCCCTTTTTTTCAAAACGGGAAACGATTTCACCGATTACATTCCGTTGTACCCCGTCAGGTTTAACCATAAGAAACGTTTTTTCCATGAAACTCCACTCCTAAAAGATCATATGTATAGTAGGTTGATATCAACAACCATCTAAAATAGTAACATTTTTTTGAAAAATTAGCAACTTGCTAATATTTACGTTTGCCAATAAACTTAGCAATATCTCGCAATGTTTTCTTGGCTTTGTTTGGAGGGAGGTCATCAAGGATGGTTAACGCTTTTTTTAAGTATTGATCACTTAAAGCAAGAGACTGTTCAATCGCCCCTGATTGTTTGATCAACGAGATAATTTCATTCATTTCATCTCTAGAGATGTCTTCATGGACAGTTATTACTTTCTCGTATACCTCTTTATTTTGCATGGCATATAGGACAGGAAGGGTTATGTTTCCTTGTATGAGGTCATCACCTGCAGGTTTACCTAACTCTTGTTCCGTTGCAGTAAAGTCAAGAACATCATCGGTAATTTGGAAGCTCATCCCTACATAATAGCCAAAACGGAATAACTTCTTATGTAAATTCTCTTCTACTCCTGATGCTACAGCTCCAAGCTGACAACTAGCAGCAATAAGTAGAGCAGTTTTACGCTTAATCCTCCTTAAGTAATTCCTAAGGTTTTGGTCAAAATTATATTTATCTTTAATCTGTTCAATCTCGCCTACAGAAAGTTCAACAATCGTATTTGCAAGGATTTGATGTGCTAAAGGGTCTTTAATCTCGCCGATTAATTCAAGGGCCCTAGCAAAGATATAATCACCTGTATACATAGCAATTCGATTATCCCACTTAGCTTTAATTGTTGGTTGACCTCTACGTAATTCAGCATCATCAATCACATCATCATGGACAAGCGAAGCCATATGAATGAGCTCAAGGGGGACAGCCACATTCTTTATTACATTAATGTCATATGCCCCAAACTTCCCTCCGAGTAGCACGAACACGGGACGAATTCTCTTACCGCCTGCCCGTAATGTATGCAAGGATGCTTGACGAAGCAACGGAGATTGAGCTTCAATCGTCGATTCAAGCTCTTTCTCAATTGCATTTATATCTGAATTTAAATATGAATACATCATCTTTAATTTCATCGAAATCCACCCAGCACTATTTTTTATGTCCAATATGGACAGCAGCTACTCCACCGGTGTAAGGCTTGTAATGAACATCGACAAATCCGGCTTTTTCAAACATTTTGGCAAGATCTTTCATGCCAGGGAAACTACGTGCCGATTCCTGTAGCCAGGAATATTCTTTATAACTTTTAGCAAAAAGCTTTCCAAAGATCGGCATAATAAAACGAAAATAAAAATAATAAACCTGTTTGAATCCAAACATTTCCGGTTGAGACGTTTCTAAGCAAACTCCAATACCACCTGGCTTAAGTACACGATTCATCTCTTTTAATACCTGCAGATAATCAGGGACATTTCGCAACCCAAAACCAATCGTCACATAATCAAAACTATTATCCTCAAACGGTAAATCCATTGCATTTCCATGGACAAGCGTAATTTGCTTCAAATCTCGCTCTTTAACTTTTTCTTCTCCAATTTTCAGCATATTTTGACTGAAATCGAGGCCGACGACTTTTCCTTCAGAACCTACTGCTTCCGCAAGGGCGATCGTCCAATCAGCTGTTCCACAGCATAGATCTAGTGCACTCTGGCCAGGTTGGACATCCATCTTCTTCATTGTGTCCTTTCGCCATCTGATATGCTGTTTAAAGCTAATGACGGAATTCATCTGATCGTAATTTTTATAAATACTCTCAAAGACGCCGTGAACGCGTTCCTCTTTTGACTGCTCCATTTTTACCCTTCTTCCAACGTAAATTTTGTTATGGACCGATGTTGGCCAAGAATATCATCTAGACGTTCTTTCATGAGGTTATTTATGGCTGGCAGCTTTTTTATGGATGATTCAATCATGGTGATGGAAAATTCAATATATCGCTCACAAATGGAAAGGAGGTATTTTTGTTGTTCAGTTGAAATTTTAGGTAATTCCTGAGTATTCTTTGGGAATGATAGTTTTTTCAGTCCATCAAACACAACTGAAGTGCCAGTTCGTAAAAAATGGTCTTTTTCCTGAATCATCCGCTTAATAAACAAAAGATTTGAAGCCAGCTCTTTCCATGCAGCAGACTCAAATCGGTCAGTAATTCGGATGAAGAGAGATGATTCAACCATTTTCACACTTTCCATCAATTTATCTATTGCATCTGCATCCTTACGGTATACGGAGATTTTATGTTCATTAACCTCTTTCACGCCTGCCGCAAGAGTTGTAATCATCCTAATATCTTTAACATGTGCAAGCTGTTGATAAAATAAGCCACTATAATAGGTCCCCGCCAAAACCGTTAGTTGCCGATGTTTTAGTCCAAGCTCTTCACCTGGCTTTGAATTCTGGACATTTTCATGAGTATCAAGGGCTATTTGCAAAAGCATCGTAGTGACACTGTAATTATCTATTTCATCCTTTGTTAGACCTATTTGGTCAAAAAAGGACACAAGTAACAGGAGCCTGTCCTCATCTATAACTGGTGTCCCTATATTTTGAAGTAAATAGGGATGAAATAAGCTTGCTGATAATTGATCCCTTACGCTCTCTAATTTCATATGAAAATTTTGCAAATGAATCACCCTTGTCCTGAAGTTGGATTGTTTAGCATCATGCTCGCGCATCCAATATCGCGCATCTATTATTTGGCACCTAATTAAATAAATTTACTATTCAAAGCAGTGACCATTATATCATAATTTATAGTGACCATGGACATGAAATAAAAATAAAAGGCCATTACCAAATAATCTCAGTCTAAAATTGTAACAAAATTGATTTAATTAGCTAGTGGTCTTCACTGCTTTTTCTCACTACTAACCTCACCGTAAGCGGTCAAGATTTCAGCTTTCCCTCGGATTTTAATCGCCGAGGTGTGTTCAGTGAATTGAGCAATCATCACTTCACCCTGATCAAGTTTTTCGGAATGATGGAATCTCGTGTCAGTACCTCTCGTTAGACCAATAACATTTACCCCGTCCTCAATTGCTTTTATAACTACATAGTCCGTATTCTGGACTGGCTTCTTTTCCATTCTTTTTCACCTCTACTCTTTAATTAGTGCAAGAATCTCTGCACGTGCGCTAACGTCTTCCGCCAGAGTCCCCCTAACAGCGGAGGTTACCGTTTTTGAACCCGGTTTCTTAACCCCTCGCATTGTCATGCACATATGCTCAGCTTCAACCACGACCATAACTCCATGTGGCTCAAGCTTCTCCATTATCGCATTAGCAATCGTTGAGGTGATTCTTTCCTGGAGCTGCGGCCTCTGTGCAACGGCTTCAACTGCTCTAGCCAATTTACTTAATCCAGTCACTTTCCCACCTCGTGGAATATAGGCAACATGTGCCTTCCCATAAAAAGGGACAAGATGGTGTTCACAAATTGAATAAAAAGGGATATCCTTTACTAGAACAAGCTCCTCATGTTCTTCGCCAAAGATGGTTTCAAAATATTCCTTTGGATCTTTATTCAATCCTGCAAAAACCTCTTCATACATCCTAGCCACTCGCTTTGGTGTATCTAAAAGCCCTTCCCTATCAGGGTCTTCACCTACTGCTTCTAATATTAAACGCACCGCTTCCTCAATCTGGGCGTGGTTTACCTTGGTCATTCTTTTTCCTCCTAAGAACTCCACATAATTGTCTTCCAATATGTTTATAACATTTCCATATTAGCATAATTTTTTGTATACAGGCAAAATTATAGAACGAAACAGTAACTTGTATGGAACTTCCATGCAAGAAAAAAAAGACCGCTTAGTAGCGGCCTTTTCTCAAGTATGCATTAGCTAATTTATGTAATTACTTTACTGCATCTTTAAGTGCTTTACCTGGTTTAAAAGCAGGCACTTTGCTCGCAGAGATTTCGATTTCATCACCTGTTTGTGGGTTACGTCCTTTACGAGCAGCACGCTCACGAACTTCAAAGTTACCAAAACCAATTAATTGTACCTTATCACCACTAGCTAAAGCATTTAAGATTGAATCAAAAACAGCGTCAACTGCTTTTGTTGCGTCCTTCTTAGAAAGTTCTCCAGCTTCTGCAACTGCATTGATTAGTTCTGTCTTGTTCATGCCATTCACCTCCTCCCAAAAAATCCTGAATTATTGCTCAGAAACAACTCTTTTATTACATTTCTAAACAAAACGAAGGAATTCTATACGTTGCAATGACATATTTCTAACAATCTTTGTGCTTTTGGCCTAGTCTTATTAGAAATAAGTGTTAATCACTTGCTAAACCTTGTAGTCACAAGGGTTTGCAGGCCACAACGTTAATTCTGTTAAAAGATTATCATAATCATATAGGCTTATCAAGATATATTCAAGAAATAATGGTAATCTTTTCATCAATCAAGCAAAATAGCATGAAATCAGGCTTCGAAATGCTTTTTATTCAAAAAAAACAAAAGACTCCAAAAATGGAGTCTATAAAAAAATTACAATATAATAGCAATTAAACCGCCTGAGCCCTCATTGATAATGCGTTCTAATGTCTCTTTCAGCTTATAACGAGCATTTTCTGGCATCAGTGATAGCTTTGCCGAAATTCCTTCTCTTACAATCGAGCTTAAGCTGCGACCGAAAATATCTGAGTTCCAGATAGAAAGCGGATCGTCTTCAAAATCCTGCATCAAGTAGCGAACAAGCTCTTCACTTTGCTTTTCCGTCCCAATAATCGGTGAAAATTCTGATTCAACATCCACTTTAATCATGTGGATGGACGGCGCTACTGCTTTAAGTCTGACACCAAACCTCGATCCCTGACGAATAATCTCAGGTTCCTCGAGACTCATATCCGTTAATGATGGTGAGGCAATTCCATAACCCGTTTGCTTTACCATTTTTAATGCGTCTGCAACCTGATCGTATTCGGCCTTTGCATAAGCGAAGTCCTGCATCAGTTCAAGCAAGTGATCCTTACCTCGAATTTCTACCCCTACAATCTCTTTAAGGATATCATCATATAGATCATCCGGGGCGAACAAATCGATTTCTGCTACCCCTTGGCCCATCTCAATCCCGGCAAGTCCAGCACGGTCAATAAACTCAAAATCACTAAATTGATGGACGACCCTATCGACATCTCTTAATCTCTTAATATCCTTTACTGTCTCTTTGACAGCTTCCTGATAGCTCTCACGAAGCCAGTGATCTTCCCTTAGAACCATCACCCAACTTGGCAAGTTTACATTTACCTCTAGCACAGGAAACTCGTATAGTGCTTCACGAAGTACAGATAATACATCTGTCTCCCTCATGCTCTCAACGCTCATTGACACGACAGGAATATCATACTTTTCAGCCAATTCAGCTCTCAGCGTTTCTGTATTTGGATGATGAGGCTGAGCGCTATTAACCACCATAATAAACGGTTTTCCTACTTCTTTTAGCTCTTCAATGACCCTTTCTTCCGCCTCCAAATAATCCATTCTAGGAATATCTCCAATTGTTCCGTCAGAAGTAATAACCACTCCGATGGTTGAATGTTCCTGGATTACTTTTCTCGTTCCAATTTCTGCAGCCTCATTGAATGGAATTGGTTCTTCGTACCACGGTGTGTTAATCATCCTTGGTCCGTTTTCATCCTCATATCCCTTGGCGCCAGGTACCGTATAGCCTACACAATCTACGAGTCTAATGTTCACATCCAGCCCTTCATCTACATGAATGGATGCGGCCTGATTTGGCACAAATTTCGGTTCAGTAGTCATAATTGTTTTACCAGCAGCGCTTTGTGGCAGCTCATCTTGACAGCGGGCCCTATCCGCTTCATTGTCTATATTTGGTAAAACAACAAGCTCCATGAATTTCTTGATGAAAGTGGACTTGCCCGTTCGTACTGCACCGACAACTCCCAAATATATATCGCCGCCTGTTCTCTCGGCAATATCTTTAAAAATATCTACCTTTTCCAAGTGATCCCCTCCCGATCATAGAGTTAGTGGGAAAAAAATATCATCCTTTTGGTATTATGGGACAATATATATTTATGATGTTGTCCTATACCTCTATGACATTTTTTTAAATTTTTTTAGCTTTTATGCTATCCCACGCTGTATGTGGGGAATTCCCACAACCACTCCCTGAAGGAAAAAAAACCCTTCTTCCACAATATATTTTGTAGAAGAAGGGTTATGCCTAATTATCTAAAAAGATTGGTTCATTAAGATCTGGATCAATTGTATAAGGAAGCGAATAACCAGGCACAAACATCGTATTGACTGTTAGAATATGACGGATATCCTCACCAGGAGTAAGATTAAGGTCGTTCTCTCTCATAAGTTGGTACATGTCATTTCTGTAATCAACATAAATTTCTCCATCACCTGTAATTATATATGGAAGATTAGCTCCTGTATAAGGGCTAATAGCCACAGGATCTTCGGAGTATCCAAGCTTGCTAAAATCAAGCGTAAAGACATTTTTAGAAAGCTGTTCCTTAAACGGCGGATATTTATTTGTATTTATTCGCATTTTTATATCTCTAATTGTTTCAGCTACTCTTAAATCCAAGAGTTTAACGGTAGGATCTGTTTCTACATCGATTAAAACATATTGAAAGATGCCTCCACTTTCAAATGCATTACCCGGAATTTCAGGTATGTATACCGGGATTATTTTTTGAAAATCAATCAGATACTTTTGATAGATTGGTGTTGTTGCATCCTTTGTTTTTATGGGAAGGATTCCACTGTTTGCCTCTTGATATTTATCTACTGCCGTTTGTACCGCATCAATTTGAGTTTCATAGGGAATCTTGTTTTTTGCAAGATTCTCGTCAGGATACATGCATCCAGTTAAAATGAAAATCAGCAAAAAACCTGGTACTATTCTTCTAAGTTTATTCATAGGTCATTTCCTACTCCCATTACCAAATTTACCCTAACCGCTAGTCGGTCCACTAAACACGACCAGAAAGATAATTAAGCCAGCAGTAGCCATTAAGAAATAAGCAATAAAAGCTGCAACAAATTTTAGGATCCCCTTTAATTTATAACGACTGAAATAAATGATAACGAGCGACAAAAACATAAAAGCCATCCCAGCAAAAGAAACATACATTTTTAATAAAGCCGGTGACAAGGTAAACCACTCCCCTTTTCCGAGATGTATTATAACATAAAACCAATAAGCTTGGACAATCGGTAACTTTTTTTAATTAAAAGATTAGCTTTGTTAAAGGACATTGTTGTTTTTACTAAATGTTGATTGGAGCGGAAGGCACGAAGACTCCTGCGGGAGTACGGGGCTGGGGAGACCCCACAGGCGCTAAAGCGCCGAGGAGGCTCCCCGCAACGCCCGCGGAAAGCGAAGTGCCTGGAGCGTAAATCAACAGCTACCTTTAACAGAGCCAAAAGATTAGATAACTCTACAGTCTTTCGCTCCAAACTACTGAACTTTAACACAAAAATTCACAAAAAAACTGAGATAAAGGAAGGGGCATATTCCTCTATCTCAGTACAATGGTGACTAAATTACCCATACACCCAGTTCAAACCACCAGTTGCTTCGTTGCATTGTATGCAATGCCTAAAGTACTCGCATCCTCGAATGCCTATATTTAGAAAAATAATTATTTAATTGGCAGAATTTAAGCTAAGAATATCTGCTAAGTCCTCCATTTCATGGGTCTTTCTTCTTTTCATCAACCCATCTACCGCATCTTTAGGTTCGATTCCAGAGAAGAGGATTCCATATAGAGCAGTAGTGATTGGCATTTTAACATCATACTTCTCAGCTAGTTGGTACGCTGCCTTGGTGGTCCTTACCCCTTCAACGACCATACCCATTTTATCAAGCACTTCCTCAAGGTTATGGCCTTTCCCTAACATATTACCAGCGCGCCAATTTCGTGAATGGACACTTGTACATGTAACAATTAGATCACCGATTCCCGTTAGACCAGAAAAGGTTAATGGCCGAGCCCCCATTTTCGCTCCTAGGCGGGCAATTTCTGCTAACCCCCTAGTAATTAAGGCTGCTTTCGCATTATCACCGTACCCAAGTCCATCCGAAATCCCTGCTGCAAGGGCAATAATATTTTTCAAAGCACCACCAATTTCTACACCAACCAAATCTGGATTTGTATAAACACGGAAATTCTGATTGATAAATAAATCTTGAATTTGTTCCGCCGCCTCCATATTTTTGGCTGACACAGTAACAGTCGTTGGATGACGGAGACTGACCTCTTCAGCATGGCTAGGACCTGATAGTACGACAATATCTTTCAACAAACCGAGAGGCATCTCCTCTTCAATCATTTCGGAAATCCTTAATAAGGTATCCGGTTCAATTCCCTTACTAACATGAACAATTGTTAGTGGTTCCTTCCGAAATTGAACGATTTTTTTCAATACCTCTCTAATGGCTTTTGTCGGTACCGCAAGGATAATGGTTTCAACCTCATTTATCGCTTCGGATAAATCAGAATAACCTATAACTAATTTTGGCAAGGAAATATTAGGTAGATATTTCTGATTTGTTTGAGAGCGATTGATTTCTTCGATTTGGACAGGATTATGACCCCAAAGTCTTGTATGATGGCCATTGTCTGCCAATACCATTGCTAAAGCCGTTCCCCAACTCCCAGCACCAAGCACTGCCACATCTTTTGGTTTCCGCTCCACCTTCAACACAACCTTTTTTTAGAAGTAGTATTAATTACGTTCCCGAGCAAAAATCTTAATTGGTGTCCCCTCAAACCCAAACGCCTCTCGAATCCGATTTTCAAGAAATCTCTGATAAGAGAAATGCATAAGCTCAGGATCGTTGACAAAAACAACAAATACAGGCGGTTTAACTGCAACCTGAGTTGTGTAGTAAACTTTTAATCGCTTTCCTTTATCTGTAGGCGCTGGATTCCTAGCAACTGCATCCATGATTACTTCATTCAGAATCGTCGTCTGAACCCTTCTTGAATGATTTTCACTTGCCAAGTCAATCATCGGCACCAAGGTGTGAATTCGTTTTTTTGTTTTCGCTGATAAAAAGACAATTGGCGCATAACTAAGAAATAGAAAATGCTCTCGGATATTTTGCTCAAATTCTTTCATCGTCTTTTCATCTTTCTCGACTGCATCCCATTTGTTCACCACGATGATAACCGCACGTCCTGCTTCATGAGCATAACCAGCTATATGCTTGTCCTGCTCAATGATTCCTTCTTCACCATCAATTACGACAAGAACTACATCAGAACGTTCAATCGCTCTTAGGGCACGAAGGACACTGTACTTTTCAGTACTCTCATAGACCTTCCCTTTTTTTCTCATCCCCGCAGTGTCAATAATGACGTACTCTTGCCCATTATATTTAAAGTTGGAGTCAATCGCATCTCTCGTTGTTCCTGCAATATCACTAACAATAACTCTGTCTTCACCGAGAATGGCATTTGTTAAGGAGGATTTCCCTACATTCGGACGACCAATTAGCGAGAACTTAATGATGTCTTCATCATAATCCTTTCCGCCCGTTTTAGGAAAGTGTTTTGCAGCCTCATCGAGTAAATCACCAATTCCTAACCCGTGGGATCCCGAAATTGGAACCGGCTCCCCGAAACCTAAAGCATAAAAATCATAAATCTCACTGCGCATTTCTGGATTGTCTATTTTGTTAACACCAAGGACGACAGGCTTTTTTGTTTTATATAAAATTTTTGCTACCTCTTCGTCTGCTGCCGTGACTCCCTCTCTGCCATTCACTAGGAAGATAATTACATCTGCTTCCTCAATCGCTATTTCCGCTTGTAGTCGAATTTGCTCAAGAAACGGCTCATCACCAATCTCAATACCCCCGGTATCAATGATGTTAAAGTCGTATGCCAGCCATTCAGCCGAACTATAGATACGATCTCTCGTTACTCCAGGAATGTCCTCTACTATAGAAATGCGTTCACCAACAATTCGGTTAAAGATTGTCGACTTCCCAACATTAGGTCGACCGACAATCGCTACCACTGGTTTCGCCATGAATTTCACCCTTTCAAATGCACTAATTAATAGTTCATTATTTACTTTTTTCATATAGTTTTCCCCAAAAAAACATACGCTAAAAGAAAACCCTTCTTGAAATAGAAGGGTCTAGCTTACTAAGTTTATCAAATATGTTCCAATATAGGCAATGAAAACCTTTATTAATGCTTGACAATTACATAAAGGTCTTCAGTTAGAGAATGAGCAATTCCATCAAGAATAGCCTCAAGATTTGCTGTAATGGTCTCCATTTCTTCCTTTGAATCACAGTAAAAGACACCATGCCCAGCCGGTACTTTATTTTTATTTGTGGTAATAACAGCTAGTATATATTTTTCAAGATCCATTCTTCATCCCAACTTTCTCGGTGGACATTCTGATGGCATTTTCGAGAGTCGGCACGTCCCCTATCACTTTAATGGCTTTTTCAGCATCCCGTTCTTGAGGAAGAACAAACACACCCACACGCCCGTCGTCAAGGTCTCGTTTTGCCAGGGGAACTAATGCTGGAGTACCCGAATCTCGATAGACTCCTAGGGCCGTTGATACATCATGGAGGATCGCCTGACGCTGTCCTAGGTTTGCAATAGTAGCTCTTGCATTAAAGGTTTTCGGTTTTAAAATAAAGCCCATGCCATAACGCAAAACCTCTTTTTGTCTCTCTGGCAATCCGATATTCATAATATAAATATTATCTACATATAATCCCGCACCATCAAAGCGAGGTTCAACATACTCAATATCAACAATTTCTTTTAGTTTTCCACCTGACATCAGGAAATGCGAGAGAATCATTGATGCAATCGCAGCTATGATTCCTATCCATAAATTGAAAATAAGATAAGCTAAAGTACTAATAAGGGCTGTTAAAATGACCAAATAGTTACGACTCTCAAAAGCGATTGCAATTCCTTCGATATAGGTTTTCCCTCTTGTGACTAGTTCATAATGGTCAAGCTCGGTAAGTGTATTCCTTTCCATATTTCTTACTTCACGAAACTGAGAAGCAGCAACAGTTAGAAAGGTTATTGCTGTAAACTCCTCTTTTAAAATAGCAGGTCCGAAAACCGCGCCTAAACCAGCCGCTATAAACCCTAGAGCCACATGTATTATTTTTCCGTGTAGGTATGTAGGGTATTGACGATAATCAGTTCGCAGCATAAAAAGTCTCGATAATGTTCCCATAAATATTCCAAATACAATCGGAAGCGTATATTCTGTCACGTCGATTTCTGCCTCCCCCTTCCTTGATTAAAGTAATTTCCTGCTAGCTCAGCAACATAGTTGAAGGCACTCCACACTGCAACTAGCATAGTTAGTGATGCAATAACATCTAGAAACTCAGGAGAAGCCACAGGGTATGGAAAAGAGAGCTCCTTCATAATAATAGAGAAAAGAACCTCACCCAGGATTAATCCCGCAGTAATGGACATCAAACGGCGGTGTCTACTCGCTTGTAGTACCGAACCTATTATCATCCCCCCAAATGCAATCATCCACTTCCGATCAAATATGACCCAAACAGGGTCAAATAGTTCAAATAATAAAAAACTAACGTAACCTAACATCAAAATAAACGACGACAAGAAGACACTAAAAAACAATCTATGTTTCAATTTAAAGGTTTCAAGTATAAAGAACATCATAAGAATAAAGGCAGGCAGATGCACGTCAATCCCCATTATGACCGTCTTATAAGGCGAAGAAATGATTAATATAAGCAAACCAGCCGAGACTCTAAGGCGGTATCGGCTATCCTTAGACATAAAAAATGTTGCCCATATCCACCCCAACCATGAAAACCAGTAAAATATTGCACCTTCCATCGCGTCCCCTCCTATCATTTCCATTATGTCTGCATCATATGTACTTTAATCTTTCTTGCATAAACTTTTTCATGCGTCCCATGTTAAAGAAGAGGAGGTGGTGGAAAAATGGGAAAAGATAGACAAGAAACGAAACAAAGAAAGAGCGGCCATGTTGAGGCTGATCGAGATCAAGCCTTACATTATCCTGGAGCTTCAAAAATGCAAAGCCCTGAGGAAGCACATAGGCTTAATGACGGGAAACAAAGCGAGTAAAAAAGAAAAAAAATAAGCTTCAGCACTGTGGCTGAAGCTTATTTTTTTCTTTGACTATATCTTTTCGTGTCAATTCCTCTTTGATCAAGCCAATGCCAAGTAGATCCCGATATAATCAACGGGGCCTTTTGTAATTCTTCAACCGAATTTGTGCCTAAAGCGGTCATGATCATGATAAGCTCATGTTTCAAACGATTAATTAACTCGACTAGCACATTAGGACCCTGCTCAATTAACACCTTAAGAAAGTGTCCTGCCAATGCTGCCGCATTTGCACCTAAAGCAATACTTTTCGCAATATCAAGGCTAGTTTGAATTCCACCAGAAGCTATAATTGGATAACTATTGCTCAAGTGCCTTGCCTCAGCAATTGACACCGAAGTAGGTATTCCCCAGTCCTCAAAAAATGGAAGTTTATTAGAACCTCGTTGATTTTCAATTGCAGCAAAGTTGGTGCCACCAAATCCACCAACATCAACTGCCAACAGCCCTAAAGAAAAGAGAGATTCTAACGTTTCAATGCCCATTCCAAAGCCAGTTTCTTTTACTATAACTGGTACATCAACTGCATCAATAATCCTTCCTATCCTTAAAAGCATCCCTTGAAAGTCACGATCCCCTTCAGGCATTGCTAGCTCCTGGACAACATTGAGATGAATTTGCAGGGCATCTGCTTCAATCATCTTAACAGCTAATTTTGCTTGGTCTACAGTAGCTTCACTTCCAAGATTACCAAAGATAATTCCCGTTGGATGCTCTTCTCGCACGACTTCAAATGTCTTTCGTTCTTCAGCATTTTTCAAGGCTGACATTTGCGAGCCTACTGCAAGTCCAATCCCTGTTTCTTTAGCTACCCTCGCAAGGTTCCGGTTAATTTCAAGCGTACGTTCCCCACCACCACCGGTCATCGCATTGATAAAAATTGGCGAACTTAAAACAAGTTCGCCAATTTTCGTTTCTAATTTGATTGAGTCAAGCGAAGTCTCAGGAATGCTTTGGTGAATAAACGTAACATTGTCAAACCCTGTTTTGCGTAGCTGCCCAGTATCCAGGGCAAGCTTAATATGATCCCATTTTCTTTCAACTCTTGACATAAAGCATCACCATTATTGTTTTAAATTCTTAAGCTTATCTCCAATCATTTCGCCTAACTGAAAGCCTTTAGATTCTTCAGGGAGCTCATAATCAGATGCAGCTGCTTCCTCTTTCGCTTCAAATTCCTTCATACTAAGAGAAAGACGTTGATCAGTCTTATTAACATCTAGAACCTTTACCTTTACCTCTTGTCCTTCTTGAAGGACCTCGTGAGGAGTACCGATATGGCGATTTGAGATTTGTGAAATATGCACAAGACCTTCAACACCTGGGAAAACCTCAACAAAAGCACCGTAAGAAACTAGGCGTCTGACAACACCTTCGATGGTACTGCCCTTAGGAGCCTTCTCTTCGATATCAGCCCATGGTCCAGGCAAAGTTTCTTTAATAGAAAGGGAAATTCTTTCATTATCAGTATCTACACTTAGTACTTTAACCTGTACTTTTTGACCTTCTTCAACTACATCGGATGGTTTTTCAATATGCTCATGTGATAACTGTGAAATATGGACAAGTCCATCAACCCCGCCAATATCAACAAACGCTCCGAAATCCGTGATTCGTTGAACCGTTCCATCTAGAACTTGCCCGGCTTCTAGGGATTCGAGTAGTCCTTGTTTTTTCTGTGTCTGCTCCTGCTCGACAACAGCACGATGCGATAGGATTAGACGATTTTTTTCTTTATCGAATTCAACAATTTTAAACGTAAGGTTTTTCCCTTTATAATCTGAAAAATCTTCTACAAAGTGGGCCTCAACTAAAGAAGCGGGAACAAATCCTCGAACACCAAGGTCTACGACAAGCCCCCCTTTAACAACATCTTTCACTTCGGCTTCGAAGATTTCGCCACTTTCAAATTTCCCTTGCAACTCATCCCAAGCCATTTCTGCATCTACCTTGCGCTTCGATAGGATTAATGCATCCTCTTCTACCTTTAACACCTCAAGGTCGAGCTCGTCTCCCTCTTTTACTGCATCTTCAGCTTTCTCAATATGAAGACTAGAAAGCTCACTGATTGGAATAATTCCATCTAACTTGCTATTTTCGATGTTGATTATCACTTGCTTTTCTTCGACTTTAGTGACCTGCCCTTTTACGCGATCACCAGCACTGAAATTTTGTACCTCAATTTGATTCATATCTTCTGACATATGTACTCCTCCTTAATCCAATGAACTACTCGTAAAATATCGAGATTTCCTTATTTCTGTTAGTAGTTAGAGAATATTCAAAAAAAGTCTCTTTTCACTAACTTCTTATAAAACAGCCTTTTTGTCAAGCGATAAAGCGTCCCTTAACTCAGTTGTTTTTACTTGGGAAAATACTGACCCCTCGCCGTAAGTACCTTATTTGTGTTCATCTAATAGTTTACGGATTTCTTCCATAATTAATTCAGTAGCTTCCTCAGCAGAGCCCTTACTTTTCCTAACAGCCTCCATACTAATTGGCTTGCCATAGACGATTTTCAATTTACGAAGAGGTTTATAAGGTCCGACTACGGCACATGGAACGATTTCGGCATCCGTTCTTAAAGCAAAAAAGCCTGCCCCAGCTAAGCCTTTCCCAAGCTCCCCTGTCTTGCTCCGAGTTCCCTCTGGAAATAGTCCTAGGACTTTCCCTTCCTTTAGGATTGCCAGTCCTTTCCTTAATGCTTCACGATCGCTCATTCCCCGTTTAACAGGAAACGCATTTAGGTGGGGAACCAGTTTCCCAAGGATAGGAACTGTAAACAGCTCCTCTTTAGCCATAAAGTGGACGGGTCTAGAGGCCATCATTCCAACAATGATTGGATCGAAATTATTAATATGGTTAGAACAGAGCAGGACGCCCCCCTCTAGAGGGATATTCTCACGGCCTATCACTTCCACACGATAAAGAGGCTTGAACACACCATATACAACGGATCTGGCAAAGTCATAAAAGGTCATGTCATCCAATCCTTTCAAGAGCAAGCTTCAATATTTGATCAACAACCTGCTGAATGGTTAGGGATGTCGTATCAATTTCAACTGCATCCTCCGCCTTTTTCAAAGGTGCTACTTCCCGTTCAGAATCAAACTTGTCCCTTTTAGCAATTTCCTCTTTTAGGATTTCAAGATTAGAAGGATAGCCTTTTTGAAGGTTCTCAGTATGTCTTCGCTGAGCTCTTTCCTCAACACTTGCAAGTAGAAAAACCTTCACTTCGGCTTTCGGTAATACATGAGTTCCAATATCTCGCCCATCCATCACAACGCCGCCCTTTTCGGCAAATCGTTTCTGGCGCATAACCATTTCTTTTCTAACCGCTTCATGAGCTGCCACAACGGAAACATTGTTTGTCACTGCAGCTGTTCTAATTTCCTTTGTTACATCTTTGCCATCTAATAACACAACTTGGCCCGTCTCACCAGGCAATAATTCAATTTCTGATTTATTTAAGATATCCATTAGGGCAGATTCATTATGAAGGTCCACTTGTTTATCCAACGACTTGTACGTTAGTGCTCTGTACATCGCACCTGTGTCGATATATATGTATTGCAGTCCCTCAGCTACGATTTTAGCCACGGTACTCTTTCCTGCGGCAGCTGGGCCGTCTATTGCTATTGATATCCTCTTTTCCATAGTGCCTCCTAAAACAAACGGTGTTAATAATCTTCTCTTCATTTTAACACAAGATGAGATTCGAAAAAGCAAGAAAAAAAGAAAGCAGGTCATTTCCCTGCTTTCTTTAGTTCCCATATCGTTTCTACCGACTCAGCATTTTTTTCTTTCACAACCCCTTCATATTGGGTAATGGTCTTTAGCTCGGGGAAAACGTTTAACTGATGGAAGAAAAGCTGGGTGATCAATAAAAAAGCAAATTGAATGATAGCTAATTTTACTAAGATTCTTTCAAAGGTCTTCACAAACAGTCCCACCCTTTCTTTGCTAGTATGGGAATGTTTTCCGTTTATTATCCCCTTGAACTCTTTATTAGGAAAGAGGAAAAGCCTTAGCTTTTCCTCATACTACATCTTCATAAATTTGTTCTGCATTATCCAACTTTTCAACTTTCTCTTCTATACCACTTTCAGCATTGATATAGATACGGTAAGTATCATCTCCTAATACTCCAGTAAACTCATGACATAATACTTCTTTGGTTAAATCATTGAGAATAACAGCCTGGCGTTCTTCCATAATTTTAACCTTAGGATTCACTTGTTTTTTTGCCTCAGCTGCTGTGATTTTTGGTTCAGCAATCTCTCTTTCATGATGTGACTTTAGGTAATCCTCTGCTGAGAATCCGATGATATCACCGTTATCTAGAGCTACCTTCATTGTGATTGCATCAGGGTAGATTCGTGTGTCCCCGTTTGTACCGACAAAAGTGAATACTCCCATATTGTCATATTGTGCACTTTCAAAAAGGTCAAGATCCGTAAAATTGTGATCCTTTAAGAAAGCAATCGCTTTATTCGTTGCGTCATTTAAACTGATTTTCTGCTCTTCCACCTCTCGTGAAACCAAAAACCAGATGGGAAAGCCACCTTTTTTCGTTATGTCCATTGTCGCATGACTTTTATTGCGGTCACCTTCCATGTAGACACTGAAAAAGCCATAATCAGCACCTTTTCCATTCTCTGTTACCTTCGTTTTAAAGTTCTCACCAGGTGTAACCCATTTTTTTGCTGTTTCAACCGCTTCTTCCTTATTAATCTTCTTTCCCTTTAAATATTTAAAGTTGTCATCCTCTTTTTTTATGCCGACCATTCCTACTCCAAACTCAGTCTCCGAATAGCTTTCTACGGTTTTCTCGACGGTTTTAAAGCCATCAATAATTGTATTGTCTGCTGGCGCACCTTCAGTAGCTAGCGCTAATTCGACATCCATCCATGTTAAATGATTATCAAGGACCATATGTTGAACTTCCCTTAAATCATTCTGAATATCAGCAGATTCTTTATACAAGGTTTCTAATGTAGCATATTCTTCATCCGTCAAAGGTTCATCATCTAAATCACGAATAGCGGTTTTATATGCAAAATTCCCCACATTCGCCAAGAACTCCTCTGTTTTATTAAATGGAACCAGTGTCAAAGGGAGCTGTCCTACATCATTATGTGCCTGAGAAGTAATCTTCCAAACTTCCGCTAGGGCTGGAGATAAGGAACTCCTAGAGTTCATTGCCAGTGAAGTACCGATTTTATCGTTTAACAAGTCCATCTGAAAGGATAGATCATGAAATGCTCTTTGATAATTATTTTCCGCATTTTGAAGAATTGCATTTTTTTCTTGATGCTCTTGATAGCCCCAAAACGCTGCACCAGCAACCCCAATCGTAAGAATTGTAATCAAGATTCCTCTTAGCAAAATTCCTCACCTCTATTTACAAAAGATATGTTTACCGATTTTCTTAATCTGTGGGCGACCCCAAATCCAACTGCTGGTTGCGGTATCTGGATTAAAGTAGTAAGTTGCTTCACCAGTAGGATCCATACCGTTTATCGCATCGAGAACTGCTTTTCTAGCCGTTTCATTTGGTGTCAACCATATCTGGCCATCTGCAACTGCAGTGAAAGCTAGCGGCTCAAATATTACTCCCGATACAGTATTTGGAAATGTTGCACTCTCCAGTCTATTAATAATGACAGCTGCAACCGCTACTTGCCCTTCATAAGGTTCTCCGCGCGCTTCACCATAAACGGCATTTGCCATTAATTGAATATCATTTTGCGAAAATCCATTAGGTGTATTTGCAGCAGTAACTTTAGAAGGAGCAGCTTGTTGCTTTGGCGCAGGCTGATTAGCACCTTGTTGGTTCGCTCCTTGATTATTCCCTTGCGTCCCAGAAGGCTTATTTCCCTGGGCACCTGATTGATTATTTTTTGGCGCCGCAGTGCCTCCACCTTGTTTATTGATATCAGTTCCACCATAATGGGTGAATTTTTTGCCTTCGTTAATATTTTTCTTAACATGTTCCTTATGGTATTTTGATGCCTTAACGAGTTTAGCCTTAGTTTGTTGTCCTGCTAACCCGTCCACTTTCATTCCGAATTCATATTGAAAATTTCTAAGTGCCCAGTAAGTACCCCAGCCGAAGACTCCGTCAATTTTCCCGTTGTAAAACCCAAGATATTGGAGCCTTGATTGCAATTCAATAACGTCATCTCCAACTGCACCTTGCTGAACGACTTGATTGGAAAAAGCCTCTGCCCTCTGTTCAAAGTGACTACATGGAACAATCGCGATTAGTAGTACTAGCACAGTAACCATTTTTACTAATGATTTGATTTTCACGAATAACCCCCCAAGATGTATACTAGTAACATTTAAGATTAATCCTATTTTTTGTAACATCAGTTGAATTATGCAAGAAAATAAAAAAAACCCTCATTTCCCTGAAATGAAAGGTTTCTCAAAAAGGAGATTATCCTCAAAATGTTTGGTACTCATTAAGCGAGCTTTTTTCACTTTTTTCAATCCAACATACCAAAGGAAGATCATGAATGGAATCATCAGATTCAGCCAATCCTCCAAAGTAATTAATATATAGTTATAACTTCCATGTAACATTACCGGGACAACGAGAGAGAGCCATAACCATTTCCACTTCGATTCTAATGAAAACTTTCCCTTGCCGAGGTAATACCCCATAATAACACCAAATAACGCATGACTAGAAACAGGAAGAAGAGCACGACCAACCGCATATTCTAGGCCATTCGCAAAGAGATAAAAGATATTTTCAACGGTTGCAAAACCTAGTGATACTGAAGCTCCATATACAATGCCATCGTAAGGTTCATCAAAAGAAACATGTTGGTATATAGTGTAGAACAGAATAAACCACTTAAAGAACTCCTCTAGTAGTCCCATGGTTATAAAGGGTTCATAAAATAAGCCCTGCATAACATTTTCCTTATCAAGTACATATTGGATGAACATGATAGGAAAAACCAGCAAGGCACCAGATATAAATGTCTTAAAGACAATAGAAAACGGCTCTGAACCGTATTGATCTTTCAAATAAAAGTAACTTAGGAGCGCCAGACCAGGAGCAATTCCAGCAGTAACAATTCCGAGCATGAGCTATCCTCTTTTCAAATTGTTTTAATCATCGTATCATGATATGAATAGAAAGAAAATGAATTCTTCTAGATTCAGGCGGAAGGAGAAAAAATTTGAAAAAAAACATTCTACTTATACATACTGGTGGTACTATATCCATGAGTGAGGATAATAGTGGTGCTGTTAAACCAGGTGCAAAGAACCCGTTAACTGAAGAAGGCCAAATTCTAAGTGGCCTAGCAAACCTGATTGTTGAAGAACCATTTCACCTCCCTTCACCTCATATTACACTGAGGGATATGATGACATTAAAACAAATGCTAGACCATTATGCAGAGAAAAACTGGATTGATGGGGCAGTTATTACGCACGGAACCGATACGTTAGAAGAGACTGCCTATTTCCTAGATCTTACTGTAAAGGCTAACTTTCCAATTGTTGTAACTGGGGCTATGCGTTCTAGCAACGAGATTGGTTCTGATGGTTTATATAATTTAATCTCAGCAATAAGGGTAGCGTCTAGTGAAGATGCACGAAACAAGGGCGTACTCGTGGTATTAAATGATGAAATTCACACCGCAGAGAACGTTACAAAAACGCATACAAGTAACGTCTCAACATTCCAAAGCCCTCAATTCGGACCGATTGGAATCGTAACAAAACAAGGTATTTTGTTTCATCATATGCCTTCTTATCACGAGAATTACGCGATTTCTGATATAACCAAAAAGGTCGTGATTGTTAAAGCTCACGCCGGAATGGATTCATCCTTACTTTTAGCTGTTCAGGACCTAAAAGTTCATGGTGTAGTAATAGAAGCACTAGGCCAAGGAAATATGCCCCCAGCGACAGTCCCAGGTATAAAAGCATTAATTGCTAATAATATCCCTGTGGTTATTGTTTCCCGCGCCTTTAATGGAATTGTCCAGGATATTTACGCTTACGAAGGTGGCGGTAAACAACTAAAAGAAGCAGGAGTCATCTTTTCAAATGGACTAAATGGTCAAAAGGCCCGGATAAAATTATTAATTGCCCTCGAAGTTACCAATGACATGAAAGAAATCGAAGAAATGTTTCGAAATTAAAGGCGTCAACTTGCTACAAATCTAAATATATCCTATTAAAAGTTCATTGGAGCAGAAAGCACTTAACTACTACGTTGGGTGACCCGCAATACGTCTTATGAAGGATAGTTTCATGTTGGTTTTTAGCTATTTTCATCTTCATCGGCCTTATGAAGATGGTTTCCTGCTACATTTTCCGTCTTTTTCGTCTTCACCAAGCGCTGTTAAGTCAACCTAGCACACCCACTATTCGTTGAGCACTTAGGAGTGGAACCAACACTCTGTATTAACGGATGAAAATATTAAAACGGCAGTTCTGTAAAAACAGACTGCCGTTTTCGTTATTGCGCTTGTTCTTTTCTCTGGATTGCCGTTGCAATTTGCCCGCCATGGAAGCGTCCATTTTCAATAAAGATCTCATTCGCTTCATTTCCTGCAGCTAGAACACCTGCTATGAAAATCCCTGGAACATTAGTCTCCATTGTCTCTGGATCAAAAATAGGACGACCAGTCTTTTCATCAATTCCAACATCCATTTTCTTAATAAACTGATGATCAGGATGATATCCAGTCATAGCAAACACAAAGTCATTCTTTATAATTTTTTGTTTCCCATTTTGGACAAATATGAGTTCTTTTTCCTTAATTTCCTGAACAACAGAATGAAACTCCATAGCGATAACACCTGTTCGAACTAGTGCCTCAAATTCAGGAAGAATCCAAGGTTTAATGCTGCTTGAATATTCTCCCCCGCGGTACAATACCGTTACCCTAGCTCCTGCTTTAACAAGTTCGAGAGCGGCATCGACGCTAGAATTTTTTCCACCGATAACAGCAACATCCATATCAAAGTATGGATGTGCCTCTTTAAAATAGTGTGAAACCTTTGGCAAGTCCTCTCCTGGTACTCCTATGTAGTTAGGGTGGTCATAATAGCCTGTAGCAATAATGACATGCTCAGCGGTGTACTCAGCCTTATCAGAACAAATCTTAAAGAACCCATCGTCTTGTTTTTGTACATTCTGTACCTTCTCAAACGGATGAATCCGCAGCTTTTCACGTTTTACGACCTCTCGATAATAAACAAGAGCCTGATTTCGTTTTGGTTTATGTTCCTCAGTAATAAACGGAACATCGCCAATTGATAATTTCTCACTACTGCTAAAAAAGGTCTGGTGTGTTGGGTAATGATATATTGCATTAACGATGTTCCCTTTTTCAATAATCAACGGATTTTTCCCTATTTTCTTTACTGCGATCCCCGCTGCAAGGCCACAAGGGCCACCACCTATAATAATAACATCTTCTCTTGACATCTTTTGTTGTCACTCCTTAAAAAATCCACCAATAAAAAAATCTCCTACATTAAATGATAGGAGATTTTCGTTTCACATTCAATAAAGAACAACTATTGTTTAAATCCACCCTCTAAATCTGCTAGCTTCAGCCATTTTTCGAACGCCAATCATATAGGCTGCTAAACGCATATCAACCCGTCTACTCTTGGCCGTCTTATAGATACTTTCAAAGGATTTAACCATTACCTTCTCTAGTTTTTCTTCTACTTCTTCTTCTGTCCAGTAATAACCCTGGTTATTTTGTACCCATTCAAAATAAGAAACAGTAACCCCTCCCGCCGACGCTAACACGTCAGGGACAAGTAGGATTCCACGGTCAGAAAGGATTTGTGTCGCCTCTAAAGTCGTTGGTCCATTTGCTGCTTCGACCACAATGCTAGCCTTGATATTATGGGCATTTTCCTCGGTAATTTGATTTTCAATTGCAGCAGGAACGAGAATATCACAATCAAGTTCAAGTAGTTCTTTATTGGATATAGTGTTATTAAATAATTTTGTTACTGTCCCAAAGCTATCACGTCGGTCGAGTAAATAATCAATATCTAAACCTTCTTGATCATAAAGAGCTCCATACGCATCGGAAATCCCAACAACCTTAGCACCCGCGTCATGCATAAATTTAGATAGGAAGCTACCAGCATTTCCAAATCCTTGGACAACGACTCTAGCCCCTTCTAATTCAATCCCCATCTTTTTGGCTGCTTCACGAATACATATGGTTACGCCTTTTGCTGTTGCTGATTCCCTTCCATGGGACCCACCTAGGACCAAAGGTTTTCCTGTTATGAAGCCTGGAGAATTAAATTCATCAATTCTACTATATTCATCCATCATCCATGCCATAATTTGTGAATTTGTAAACACATCGGGTGCGGGGATATCTTTTGTAGGTCCGACGATTTGGCTAATTGCGCGAACATATCCACGGCTTAATCGCTCTAATTCCCGAAAACTCATATCGCGAGGGTCACAGATAATGCCACCCTTTCCACCACCATATGGCAGATCTACAATCCCACATTTCAAACTCATCCAAATTGACAGCGCTTTCACTTCTTTTTCCGTTACATTTGGATGGAATCTTATTCCACCTTTAGTTGGCCCTACAGCATCATTATGCTGTGCCCTATAGCCAGTAAAAACTTTTACTGAACCATCGTCCATCCGAACAGGGATTTTGACAGTCATCATTCTTAGGGGTTCCTTCAGAAGTTCATAGACCTCGTCAGGGTAGCCAAGCTTCTCTAAAGCCTTATGAATAACAGTTTGCGTTGAACGCAGGACGTCAAGTTTATCTTCTGTATTTACATTCCCGTCATTTTGTGCGGCCGCCATTCTTGAAATCCTCCTAAATTACAATTACAGTTGTTATAGAACGCTTTCATGACATAGTATACACCTTTGGATATTTAATGCAAGAAGAAAGAAACTGGTTTTTGATAAAACTTTTATATATAAGACGAAGATTATCGTTAGTCGAATGTTTAGTTCTTATAAATAAACAGCAGTCTTTGACAGACTGCTGTTAAAAGAAGTGATGAACAAGCAATTCCACTGCATTTTCTTTCATAATTTCATTCCCGTACTCTATTATTCGATGTATGCTAAAAATAGACGGATTACCATACTCAGCTAGCAGTGACACCGTTTTATTAGCATCAGGCTGTACGCCATCCATGCTCAGATAATACATTTCGTTAAAGTAGTAAAGGCTACCACCTACGATACCGGCACCAGCTAATCGTTTTGCCAGTTGAATTACGTCTTCTATGTTTTCAAATTCAAAAAGAATCATTTCACTGTCTTCCATTGAAACCTGCATCTCAATAAAGCCATCATCAAAGGGTTCGTCATCATTCTCTTGCTCTTCCATGGTAACAATCATGACCATCCCCTGAGCTTGAAGTGAGAAAACCTCCACAGCAACCGTACCAATAATTTCAAGTCCAAACTCGTCACTTGCTTCTTCGAGCATATCATGGAACAGTTGATTCCATTTCATCGAATCTTTCCAAATATCCTCTTTTGATAATCCTCGATCTGAAAGATCATCCATTGTTAAAAATATTTTAATTTTATTATATGTTAACCTCTCTAAGCGCATTATTGTGCCCCCTGCCGTTAACGAAGCTCTTGTTTACAGTGTATGAAATAATCCATCAATGGTGAGTTTTTTCTATGAATACTCACTATTTTTACTCAATGGGCCTCGTTAAACATGCCTGTTGATTTTCACTCCTCGATAGTCATGGAGCGTGTCCAACTTTCCCTTATGGAATATCTTGCGTCAGCGTTAGCATTTAAAGTTCGAATCTCCTCGGCAACAATATGCAGTTGTTAAATCCTATGTCCCTCAACACAGCCGATCATTAAGAACGGTCGATGGTTAATAAATGCGTTTCCGCTTTAGCTCCCAGCCTTAGTGGGAGACTTGTAGTTCCATACCCGTTGCTTACGAATAATAAAGATTTACCTATGCGTTTGATACCGCCCAATTCATATAAACCCAAACCTAGAAATCTAATCTGTCCTCCATGCGTATGACCACTAAGCACCAATTGTATATGGTGTTCGGGAGTAACAAAGTTCATAATTTCGGGATTATGGCTTACAAGTATTTTCAATGGAGTTCTACTTGTACCTTCTAGAGCTACCTCTAAATCACTCTGACCGACTGAATAATCATCAACCCCAATAAGAGCAAATACTGACCCTGTTTTCGTTTTCAATTGAACAGACGAATTATCTAGAATTGTTACGTCCATGCTCACCATTAATTCCTTAAGTTTGATGGGATCTAACTCATAATCATTATTTCCCCAGACAAAATAGAGGGGAGCCACTTGCTTTAGCCTGGTCAGGTTTTCTTTAACTTGATCTAACCCAACCCCTTTCTCAGCTAAATCTCCGCCAATAATTACGATTTCTGCTTTCCCTATGATACGTTCTATAATAGTATGCGAAATCAATCTTTTATGGATATCTGAGATAAAAAATATGGTTAATTCGCCAAAATCAGGGGGTAAATTTTCAAATGGTAATTTTTGAACCAAAGTCCTGTCTGTATGAGCTTCTTTATACATAAATAAAGTTAGACCAATTACTATTAATACCAAAATAGCCATAAAAAGATAAAGGTATCCCATTTTTTAACCCTTTCTTCTTTAAGTTCGGCTCTTTCCCTAAAACTTTGTCCTATCGGAGCCAAATCTTGAAAAATAACTTCTTTACAAAAATAAACTAAGTGAAAAACCTCCCATACAATGTACGAGAGGATGAATGACTTAAGACTAGCATGAATTCCTAAAGAATTCCAGAAGAGGACTTATGCCAAACTGGATAATGGAATTATTTATTTTCATGATATAAATTTATATCGTATTTTTCTTTCATCATTTCATAGACGAGATGTCTATTTTTCCATGCATCCTCTTTTTTCCACAAATCCTTACTCTTATCTATAATTTCACACCTTAGAGCATGATATTCTTTCTCAGCCTTATCCCGCTTCTCCCTCAGAAGGTTCATCAACCCAAAAAGTCCGCCTGTAATTATAAATAGATATAAATTTGCTGGTTGACTAAAAAATGCCGAAAAAACCTCATAAAAAGAATAAGAATAGGGTTTTATCGTTGTCAAATACATATACAATAAAAAAACTGTAGCCATCCCCATCGTCAAAGTCATAACAGTAAGATGCCTATTTTTAAAATTATCATACTTTTGTTTCCGCTTCACAACATTAGTTAGCATCTGCTTTGTAGCCTGATCGGTACGGTCATCAAGGTGTATGATTGAATGCTCCATATTCACCCTCCTCACGAAAAATATATGCCTGTGTTTACTAAGTTATGAAGCTTGTACATAAAAAAGTCTGCTTGCTTCCGAAAAGGTTGTTGTTAAAAACCAAAAGCCGATTTTAACGCAGCAAAAGCTATTCGTTACAATTAAACTAAGCTTGCCAGGTTCTTTTCATAAAACTAAATCTTCTTTTAAGTGAAAACATAGCTACAAAACCCATTTAGGTTCTGAAAGCGACAGAGTTTGAGAAAAGGACCAAAAAAAATAAGCCGATATCATCGGCTTACTCTCAATTCCCAAGGGGGATTTTTAAAACTTGACCCAGTTTAATTTCATCCCCTTGGAGATTATTGGCTTTTCGTATGATTTCCATGCCGTTTTGTGAGTTATAGTATTTTAAAGAAATCCTAAAGAGGTTTTCTCCTTGACCAACAGTATGGAAGACAATATTTTCCTCCGCTGGATTCTCTGGTTGTTCTTGATTTTCGTGCGGTTGCTCGAGTACCTGTGGATCACCATCATCGCTCGCTGGTGGGGACTCTCTATTTTCCTTTACAGATCCCATTTCAGGGGGTGGGGAATTCTTAGTATCCCCCTGAGAAAGCATTGATTTACTTTCCAATGGTGTCGGCAAAACAGCTGCATCTGCCTTCTCTTCCTTAAAACTCTTCTCTTCAATCATGACCGGACGAGTGCTTTCTTCAACTAAAGGTTTGTTTTTTTCTAAATTAATTTTCTCATAGCCTCCTGATTGGACGGCACGACTATCTTTTTCACCGGTTTCGTTATTCAGGTAGCTATATGCGCTAAAAATTGAAATCGGCAAAAGAATAAAAAACAGAACCAACAGGCGAATAACCGGATATTTCAATTTCCACTTATTGTTCCTTTTCTTCTGGCTTTGTCCGTGAAGTCTGCTCCTTGGCGGCAACTCTGCCTTCTCATGGCTTGTACTTTTTTCACGAACAATTTTCTTACGTGTCTGCTCTACTTGATTGCGATATGGGGTTTCCTTATTCATTCAACATCCCTTCTTCCTAATGGTCGGTTTTTTCTTACACGAATGGATAGACCCAGGAGAAAATCAATGACAAAATGCATAGTGATGGTTACAGCTAAATTACCTGTTTTCATGTAGATAAACCCAATAACAAAACTCAATAAAATAATGTTACAAAATAAAAACCAATTAAATAAGTAACGATAATGAACAAGAGCAAAAATAACACTGGAGACAATTATGCCAAATTCAGTTTGAATAATCCCCCGAAACAATACTTCCTCACTGAATGCAACAAAAGCTGCAATAACGGCTATATGGACAATATTCCTATTCTGGAACATCCTTTCATTCAGTCCACCATCATCATAAGTAGACGTTGGTAATAATCTCATCAGAATTAGATCTATCAACACGATGAGACAACCAACAGAGATTCCAACCTTCCAGACTAACGGGTCAGCCCAATCGAATAGCCTGAGGAACTCACTCGTACTGTCCATAAATATCAGGCCAAGAATTATGGAAATAATCAATAGTATAAGTTGTGTTAAATAAAGATGAAACAGTAATTCTTTATCTGTTAAACCTTTGATTAAGTCTCTATATTCATTTAGTTTCATTTGTCTCGCCTACTCGTTTTAATAGCATGGAAGCTAGTTCATCCTTCCAATTAAAAGGTAAGAGTCCCCTGTCATTTGTAGGGAAAACTTTTCGGAATGTTCCTAAGTTCAATCCACAATAGCTGCAGCAATTTTTCGGTTTTGAGGTGCTTCTTTCTCCAAAGTAGCGAAGGATAAAGGACCGCTTACACTCATTCTGTTGGATATAGTCTAATACCTTAAAAATTTTATCCTTTTTTATTTGAAGTCGGTTTGAAACATAATTGGTTAAACGTTCCTTCACATTAAGAGAATTTTCATTCCCATGGCTCGTAATAAAACTTGCTACAAATCTCCATTGGGTTTCACTAAAACCGCATGAAGTAATAAGTAATTCTTCATGAGTATATAACTCTTCTATCTTCAATTGGTTCTTTTGTATGACAGTAAATAACCGATTTATTTGTTCTTTTTCGGGTAGTTCTCCCTCTGCTAACTGCAAACTTAATTGCTCATCTCCAGGCGCATATAGCAAAATTGCGAGACTCTCAAGCCCATCTCTTCCCGCTCTTCCAATTTCCTGTAAATAGGATTCTAATTGGAGCGGCATATGAAAATGGATGATAAATCGGACATTGTCTTTATTAATCCCCATCCCAAAAGCACTAGTGGCACATACGACATCAAGCTGGTCATGGATAAACTGTTGTTGAATTAAAATTCGCGCCTCTTGGTCAAGCCCACCGTGGTAAGCCATCGCTCTTTCTCCTTGATCACGAAGCCTGACCGCCATTTTCTCTGCCAACTTTTTACTAGAAAAATAAATAATACCTGGCCCTTGGATCTGTTTGACCAATTCAAGCGCTCTCTCTTCCTTTTCTTGATAACCTACTTTTTCAATTCCCATGGCAATTTCAGGACGATCAACAGTAAAAACAAACTCTTCGCAAGTTTCTAATTGGAGATAACGGATGATATCCTGCCTTACCTCTTTAGTAGCGGTAGCTGTTAAGGCAATCGTAAGCGGAGAACCCAAAGATTTCCTAATGTCACCTATTTTTAAATAATCAGGTCTAAAATCATACCCCCATTGCGAAATACAGTGGGCCTCGTCGATAACAAGAAGAGAAATAGTTAATTGTTTCATTTTATTCACGATAAGATCGGTTCCGAGCATTTCTGGGGATACAAAAATGAATTTATAACTCGGAAGTCTTTGCAGTATTTGTCTCTTCTCAACTGGTGTCAGAAAGGAGTTGATGGCAACGACCCGCTTCTCCCCCATCGCCTTCATTTGTTCTACTTGATCTTGCATCAAAGAGAGCAACGGTGAAATAATTACTACTTGACCATTAAGCACGTAACCCGGTAATTGATAACACAACGATTTACCTGTACCTGTTGGTAGCATTGCAAGCGTGTTCTTTCCCCTTAGGACCGAATTGACGATTTCTTTTTGACCTTTTCGGAAGGTAGTAAATCCAAAGTATTTATAAAGAGCTTTCTCTAATTCCACTGTCGACCACCATTCCTCGCCAACACAAGCCGTATTTCAAAATAACTAGCATCATTCACGTAGTCACGAATTTGCTTTAATTTCTTTGCAGACGTTTCATTTGCAACTTTCATAATTCTCTCTTGTTTATTTTCATTGACATACTTATTTAAATCAAAGCTTTCTAAATGAAGAGCTATTTCAACAATATGATCTTCTATCGTGCTAGTCTTTAATTTACGAATGTTTGCGATTTCTATTGGAGTAAACCCCTTTTCGATTAATCGATAGGTTTTTTCTGTAGAAAGTGTAAATGGAACAGTTTTTTGAGCATCTCGAACTAAACCGCTTAACTGCTTGTATTGATCCTGATTAGCAGAGATAGTCCCAATCATAAAGTGAATGACATTAAGGAACTCTAATTGATAATGAGTATTCTCCATATTTAGCATGTCTGCCGCTTGCTTTGATGTTAGTCCTATCCTGTTATTTCCTGTCATTCTCAGGATTAGGACTGATGGTTGAATGGTTTGTTCAGACTCTAAACAAAAGATCAACTCATTATATAGTTGCTCAGCCAAATCATATCTATTGATGTTTTGCGCTTTTATGTAGCTTTTAACCCACTCAAGTGTTTCCTGTTTATTTTGGACCGGAATAAACCCTTTTTTTTGATGGACTAAATTGGAACAAACCTGAACGAGAATGGATAACCTTTCCCAAAAAACAGTAGTAAGATGATGGTAATTCCAACCCTCTAGGAATTTCGGGGGCAATTCGTTTCGTGTATGAAATTCTCTTAATGCGCTTTCTCCAAATTTGTTCAAACGATAGTGTTCGTTGGATGTACGCTCCAGTAATCCGCTATGTTGCAGTTCCTCAATCGCCTTCTCTAACTCCATTCTTGTTAGGAGGGGAAAAGCACGAAAGAAGGCTGTTAGGTTAAATAAATGGGCATCTTGAATCGTCTGGGAGGATTTTTTTCCTTGAAATAAATGATAAAGCGAATAAATGGAACGTTCATTATTAATTTGGTTTAAGCAGTGCAAAAGTACCGCATCTGAATATGAAATCGTCATTCGTTCACCTTTTCATTTTTATGGCTAATTTTTACCTACTGATCAAATACTAAGTGCCTAGCTTTATTTTAGCATGAATCGACAATTAATGACGAAACATCTTATTAACCAATGTAAAATTAACCATTGAAAAGTATTCTCAATCTTTTTTTTATTGAAAAGTTAGTGATACAGTTTTACAATAAACATGAGGCTGACGTTTTCACATAATATTTTTACGAAAACGATACCAAACTGTTTTAAATACGGGAGGTTTTTTTCATGGCAAAGTATACAATTGTTGACAAAGAAACTTGCATCGCATGTGGTGCATGTGGCGCGGCTGCTCCAGACATCTACGACTATGATGATGAGGGCATTGCGTTCGTAACACTTGATGATAACGAAGGCATTGTTGAGATTCCAGACGTGTTACTAGATGATATGATGGATGCTTTTGAAGGTTGTCCAACTGATTCGATCAAAATAGCTGACGAGCCATTCGATGGTGACGCATTAAAATTCGAATAGTAGTTTGCTATAAACAAGACCTCTGCTAATTCAGCAGAGGTTTTTATTTAGGCATTGAGCCTGTAACCAGATGTACTCAAAAAAGCAGCGGCTATATGTAGCCACTGCTTTAAACTTATATACTCTCACTTTTATACTGTTGCCTACTAATCCAAGTAGACATTCTCGAAAACAATAACATAAATACCAATGAAATTAATAATCCTTTAAAAATATTAAACGGCAAAATGCCTGTAACAATCATCGTTTTTAACTCAGGAGCAGCCATGGCTGGCATATTTAGGAACAATGTATAAGCTGGCATGATTACATAGTAATTGAGCACGCTCATGACAATGCTCATCACCACTGTTGCAATTACCAGAGCAAGAGTCATTCCCTTACTTGTTTTTAATTTCGTATAAATATAATAAGCAGGTAAGACAAACAGAATTCCCGCTACGAAATTAGCAATATGACCTACTGGTACGCCAGTAGCACTTCCTGTCATAAAATAATCCATTATATTTTTGAAAAGTTCAACCAGCACTCCCGCAGCTGGGCCAAAGATTAACGCGGCAATTAACGCAGGTATGTCGCTAAAATCAACCATTAAAAAATTTGGAAATGGCGGTACCGGAAAATTCAATAGCATTAATACATAAGAAATACTACTTAACATCCCAATTGAAACCAATGCTTTGACACTAAATTTTTTCATTTTCTTCCTCTCTCCTTTTTGAGATCCACCTCAAAGAAGAAAGGTTCAGCAAACAAAATGCACCCAATTGAAAAACCCTCAAGCCTTTGGCTAGAGGGAGTAATCTCAAATGAAGGTGCACTTAATAAACATCCAAAAAGATATAATTTTTGAACGTCCGCAGAACCTCCACCTTCTCCCATCCAGACTATACTGTCGGCTTTGGAATCGCACCAAATCCTGCCTTACGGCTCGCGGGCTTAGAGCATTTACTCATCACCGCCGGTCGGGAATTTCACCACGCCCCGAAGATAGATCATATTAAATTTTAAATACAAATCTATTATACTAAAAGAAGAAGGATATTAACAATTAAAACCTCTGAATATCATGTGAAAAAACGCACAAGCATTGGATAAAGGAAACGAGGTAAACATACCTCGTTCGTTTTAGTCTATTGCGTGATAATTAATACTTGTTGCGGATAGATTACATTTGAATCGAGCTGATTATTGCTCTTGAGCTCCTTAACACTTACACCAGTTTTTCTTGCTATTGAACTGAGGGTATCTCCTCGCCCAACTATATAATGCTTTGTTTCCACTTCCTTAATCGTCAAATTCTGACCAACTTGAATTTTATCTCCTTGAATATGGTTCAATTCTGCTATTCTCGAAGCATTGGACTGGTACTTCTGGGCAATCGACCATAAAGTTTCTCCTGGTTGAACTAAGTGGGTTAAAGACTGTTCTTCACTATGTCCACTCTCGGGTGATTCAGAGCTTGAATCCAATACGAGGCGTGAATTTTGCAACTCTTCTTCTGGATGGGGATGCCCCGCAGTTTCAATTGTCTCACCTGGATATGCCTTGCTCTGGGCCATTACAACTTGTCCAACTTCAGTCAGACCTAAGGCATTATCGGGATTCAGGGCATTCTCTTTACTGTAAGTCCACTCCTCATGATGAACTTCAAAATGCAAATGAACCCCAGATGAATCACCTGTGTTCCCCATCTCACCAATTAACGCCCCTTGGCTTATGTTTTCCCCTTCTTTTACATTTCTTTTATGTAAGTGGGCATAAACCGTTTCAAAGTTATTCTTATGTTTAATAAAGATCACATGACCATATGTATCGGAATAATACGATTTACTGACTACGCCTTCATCCACCGCATATACAGGGGTTTTTAAATCAGCCGCAATATCAAGCCCCTTATGAAGCCCCCCTCGAGTCCCATAGGTATCCGTAATTTCACCATCCGCGGGCCAAATCCAATGCTCAGTTTGACCACCTATTTCTTCCGCTCTAGGATGCTTACCACCGAGAAAGAGCATGCCAACACAAAGGGCAATCAACCCGGCAATTAGTAATCTCCTAACTATGTCTCTCATTTTGTTCCTCCTAATTTTTGTTCTCTACCTTCAAATATATGACAGCTTGTCCTATATAAGAACATCTATCCATAGGGCGGGTACAGATTACAAAACATGGTGTTATTATTTGGTAGTCACCTGCCGATTTATTCAATAAAAATAAAAAAAGCCTTGCCACTAAGGCGAGACTTTAATTGAGCTCAATCATTTTCTTATTTGGTGCAACTGGAAGTGGCAGCTCTTTCGAAAGATCAAATGGTCCAACATGCTCTGTATTTCCATTTTCAAATCTAATGAAATCGTAGCCGAAATTTCTAGCCGTTAGGAAAATCGCCTCAAGGCTATCCAAAAAATCATCATCCATCGAAAAGTCTTCTGAAACTTTTAGATAAAGTGTTTTCCCGCTACCTTCCCCATCAGATTTCTCGAGCACCAAATCCTTTGGTAGTGAAGCTTTGAGCCCCAACACTTCTTGGTCAACACGCATTTTAGCAAAGGCTTCCGAAATTGTACCGAAGTGTTCCGCCGATGGAACTAGATAAGGGCGGTCCTCTTTTCCAGAATAAAAGAAGAAGTAGGCTTGGTTTGCTCCTTCTTCCGTTTGGAGCTCAGATATCGTTCCATAATTCCCTAATTCAATCCCTCTTTGACCGTCAGTTGTAAAAGTAACTTTCTTAACCTTTTCAACAGGGAATGATTCCTTCAAGATGCTTGTAAATATTGTTTCAGCAGTCGATCCATAGCCATACGTATGATTAGCTGCAACATCGACATTGACACTTTGATTTCCCTCATCATAACTCATACTAGCTTCAAGTGGAAAATATTCTGATAAACCCCATTCTTCCTCATCTAATTTCACCATGGTTTCCTCATACAGATCAAACCATGTTTTTTGTTCAATTTTATCAACCAACACAGTTACTGGTACTATTAATTGAGCATTGGGGTCCGGAATAGAAAATGTAAAAATCTGATTATTTTCTAGGTCATCTGGATAAACCGCAGTCGGTTCCTCGTACTCATTAGCCGTTAGCGTCTCTTCTATGGTGTTGTCTAAGCTCTCCTCAGTACTAAACGGGCTCATTGCATTACTGTCTGCGTTATCAGCTGCTCTACTGCTCTCCTGTGGAGATTCAGTTGATTCAACGGACAACTCAGCATGATCACTATTATTCGCTACGTTATCCCAGCTTGTAAGTGTCGGTGAAAGGATAAATAAGAGCACTAATACTGCCCCAGTAGCTAAACCAGGTATCACCCACACTGGAATTCTTTTTTTCTTCTTTTTTAATGACAAACCTTGATAGATTTCGCTAGGATGTCGTGGATCAGATACCTTGGGGAGTTGCCTAAGCAATTCTTCAAGTTCCCGATCATTTAACTTCCGTTTTCTCACTAGGCACCACCTCCTTATCCACTTCTTCCATCATCTTCCTCAACGATTTAATTGCCCTATGCTGAGTGGTCTTCACCTTGCTCTCTGTCCAATCAAGCGCCTCTGCTGTTTCACCTATCGACAATTCATGGATATACCTAAGAATAATGACCATCTTTTGATCTACCGTGCATCGGTCAAGGCAGTGATAGATAAGCTTAATTTCTTCCTTCTGCTGTGCTAGTTCTTCAGGAAGCGGCAATTGGTCGCTAATCTGTGTTGCTGAGAAGTCCAGCTTTTCCAGAAGCCATTTTTTCCAGCCCTTTTGTTTACGAAAGTGATCAATCGCGACATTTTTTGCAATCGAAAATAGCCATGTTTTTTCACTACTGTTCCCCTCGAAGCGGTCATAAGCTTTTAGAACGCGAATATAAACCTCCTGGACTAGGTCCTCAGCTAATTCCTTATTCTTAACCATATAAAATAAAAACCGAAATAAATCTTGGTGATATTTTTGATATAAATGATCAAAAACGGAGTCCATTCTCTTCTCCCCTCCGTGTTCATAAGATTAGTCGTTAATATGTATAAAAAGTTTCATTTTAACTATATTCTTTTCCTATTAAAATTGGAAGGTTGTTTTTTCAAGTTAAAACTAAAAAACCACCCGATTATCATCGGGTGGCCTATTGTTTCTCGTGAATCAAGATAAGTCGTCAATCTTTTTAGAATGAATCAGTATTTCGTGGAATAAAAAAGGAAAATGTCGTTCCTTGTCCCAATTTGCTTCTCACCGATATATTTCCCTTATGTGCATCGATAATATTCTTTGCAATTGCAAGACCTAGACCTGTACCCGAACGCCCCCTTGTACGGGATTTATCCCCCTTATAGAAGCGTTCGAACAGGAATGGTAGGTCTTCTTCAGGTATACCAGGTCCTTCGTCACTCACTTCAAACAATAGTTCACGACCTATCGATTTAACCGTAACCGTTATCGACGCAGATTCTTGAATATGACGGATTGCATTGTCTAAGAGATTCGTTAGCACTTGTTCAATGCGATCAGGGTCAAAATAAAACTCCTGTTCATCTATCTCGATATTCGTGTGTAACTCAAGGCTTTTTTCTTTAGCAAGCGTCTGGAATTTGCGAATCACCCGATTAATAAAAGGCTTCAATTCAACCTTATCCACTTCTAGCTGAATGTGTCCTGCCTGTATTCTTGCTAAATCTAACAGTTCATTTACGAGCCTTCCCATCCTCAAAGATTCGTCATAAATGATTTGTGCCATCTCTTGCTTTTCTTCATTAGTTTCCGCTATACCATCAACAATCGCCTCACTATACCCCTGTAACATGGATATAGGGGTGCGCAGTTCATGCGATACATTGGCGATAAAGTCATCACGGAGCTTATCAAGTTTCCGTTCTTCCGTCATATCACGGACAACAGCAACAGCCCCACGAATGGTCTTTTTATTAAATAGCGGGCTAATTATAATAACAAACGAACGACCTTGGAGTGTAATCTCACCGACTTGTTCATTAACAGTATTGACTGCTAACTGGAAGAGTTCCATCACTTTAGAAGGGACAGCATCCGTATTCTCGGTTGCTCCTTGTTCATAATACCAATACCTTAAAAACTGTTCAGCCGGTGGGTTGGTAATTAAAATCGTGCCGTCACGATTCAAAGTAATAACTCCATCTGCCATACTACTTAAGATACTAGAAAGTTGCTCCTTCTCCTGACTTAAGGCATTCATGTTAAACTTTAACTGTCTTCCCATTTGATTAAAGGCCGTGGCCAGCTCACCAATCTCATCGTTGGTGAGTATCGGCACCTTCGTATCAAACTTCCCTCTTGCTACCTCAAAGGCTGCTTCCCTCATTTTACGCAGCGGAGCATTGATTCTCGAAGACAAGAAAAAGGCAAAAATCGTCGTTAGAATAAGTCCAACACCTGCCGAAATCAAGACAATCTGAGTTGTCTGCTGCATGGTTTCTTCCATTACTTCAAGGGATTGGTAAACAAAAACAGCACCATCTTCTCCCTCAAATTCACGAAGTGGGACCCCGATAATTAAAAACTGTGTTTCATTTAAATCACCCGTTGAATAGGTAATAATCTTATCAATACTATTACCTTCATCGAACACACTCTGGAATTCCTCATCTTCAATAAAATAAGAAATCGGAACCCTTACTGATTCGTCAGAACCTGGGGAGTAAAAATAAGTATCTTCATTCTTAATAACCGCTGCATTTGTTACTTCATCAAGTAGGCCCCACGTTATTTCAAGACCTATATCTAACTCTTCTCCACCATGCTGGGCGAGATTTAATGAAATCTTTTCTGCTGTATAGGTCAAGTCTTGTCTTGCCTGATCAATATTATAGTTTTCAAAAAACTCCAACAGCAATACAGTTAAGATAGATAAGACAAAGGCAACTAGTAGAAGAATGGTAAACCATAATTTACCTACAACACTGCGCCAAAACATCATTCATTGACAACCTCAAATTTATAGCCTACCCCCCAAACGGTTACAATCATCTTAGCTGCCTGTTCAGAAACTTTATTTAATTTCTCGCGCAAACGCTTCACATGGGTATCGACCGTTCTCAAGTCACCAAAGAATTCATAATGCCAAACTTCCTTCAAAAGTTGTTCACGGTCAAAAACTTTATCTGGTGCTTTAGCAAGAAAGTACAATAATTCATATTCTTTAGGAGTTAAGCTTACCTCTTTGCCATCTGCCATCACACGGTGGGCATCATTGTCAATCGTTAAATGAGGGAAAACAATTACATCCTTTGTCGTCGTTTCAGTTTGTAAGTAGCTAGTGCTTGAAGATCTGCGAAGCATCGCTTTTACTCTTAACACTACCTCTCTTGGGCTAAATGGTTTCACGATATAATCATCTGTCCCCACTTCAAATCCCTGAACTCGGTTCACTTCTTCGCCCTTTGCGGTCAGCATGATTACAGGGGTCGACTTCTTTTCTCTTAAGTCGCGACAAACCTCAATCCCATCTTTACCAGGCATCATCAAATCAAGCAGGATGACATCATATTCATTTGCAAGTGCTTTTGCAAGCGCCTCATTTCCATCTTCTGCTTCATCAATGATAAAGTTTTCACGCTCTAAATACATTTTTAATAAACGTCTAATTCTTTCTTCATCGTCTACAACTAAAACCTTGATATCCTTCTCCATCTGATTGATCCCTCCTGTGAATATTTTACTTAATGATTAACCATGTTGCTATTGTTTTTTATGTTTATCATAATGTTAACCTACTTCTTCGCCTTAAAATAGACATAAATTCAGCTCTGAGAGTTTCGAAACATCCACATTTTAATAGTAATAACTTAAAAAAGCCCTCACTATACCTAATAGTGAGGGCTTTTGGAAACTCACTGGCTTATGAGCCTGCATAAGAATGCAATCCAGCAATTACAAGATTAACGACAATCAGATTAAACATAATGATGAAAAAGCCAATGATTGCAAGCCAAGCAGATTTTTCTCCATGCCAACCTTTTGACAATCGAAGATGCAAGAAAGCTGCATAAAAAAGCCAAGTAATTAACGCCCATACTTCCTTCGGGTCCCAACCCCAGAATCTAGTCCAGGCGATTTGAGCCCATATCATCGCGAAAATTAACGCACCAAGTGTGAAAACTGGGAAACCGATTAACACTGAGCGGTAGCTAATTTCATCTACAAGATCTAAATTGATATTTTTTACTAGAGGTTGTAATAACGCGGCAATCCGTTTTCTAGTAATTAACCTTAATACCCAATAAAGCACCAATCCTATAACCAATGACCATACAACCGTGTTTAATTTTTTTGAGTCAATGATTGCTGGTGTTTCAATCAGTGGTTCGAATTTCCCTTCCGTAACCAATTCACCTTTATTTGGCCCAATTAGTGCAGGAATATGATATTCATATACCGCTTCAACACCCTTTTTATCAATATAATTAAATTCCGCTTTATAATTAACAGATGTAAATGCGGTTGTCACCAAAATAAATGCGATAACACTTACAATTGAATACATAATCACTTCAAGCCAAAAAGTACGTTTGCTGCTTACCGTCTGGTCAACCGCTTTTACTAAGTAAATAATCCCGGCAGCAAAGGAAATGGCTAGAATTGCTTGACCTAAGGCAGCCGTTGTGACATGAATATGAAGCCAGTCACTCTGTAATGCAGGAATAAGCGGCGAAATCTCGCGCGGAAACATACTTGCATAAGCGATGATTAATATCGCCACTGGAAGAGTGAATACTCCAAGCCATGGGGCTTTATAAATATAATAGATAAAGATAAACGCACCCACTAAACACATACCAAAGAAAGTAGTGAATTCAAATAAATTACTGACAGGGGCATGTCCAGCCGCGATCCATCTTGTAATAAAGTAACCTGTTTGAGCAACGAAACCAATAATTGTAATTACGATTGCTATTGTCGCCCATTTATTGGAACCCTCTTGTTTTTCCCCATCCTTTTTAGACCTAATTGCTCCTCCAAAAAATGCAGTTGCAATTAGGTAACTAATAAAAGCGAAGTAAAGTAAATTACCGCTTAATTCAGCCATGATTCTCCCCCTTAACCTTTCCTTCCTTCTTCAGACTGGTCTTCCGGAACCTCAATGCCCGTTCCATCGAAAACAGCTTCAAGCTCCCGCCTTAGTCCATGCCAGTTCTTATTCGTGTGTCCCGCTATCCACACTTTATTATCAATTCTTCTAATCCATATCCGTCGGTGATTCCAATAAGCACCTTGTGCGACACCAATCATAAAAATGACTCCACCAAGACCAAGAATCCACAATGTTAAATCTTTTCTCACTGTCAATCCGGAAACATTATTCGTTTCAACGCCCTTGAAAGTCATTTTATATTTATTATCCCCTAGAGGTTCAATCGTCTCCTGAATTGCCACAAAACTTACTTCCCCGTCAGGCTTATCTGGAGCTTTCATTTCAAACACAAAGGCTGGGTTATTTGGTACTCGTGATTTTGTTGCTGGCTCCCCATCTTCGTCAAATTCAAAGTCTGGGAAATAGCTTTTTACTTCTACAGAATAACCATTCCCCAGATCGTATTGTTCCTCCGGATTAAATAAATCAATTTGAATGTCACCAAACGAATCCCCTGTCTCTTTGTCCTGCAGAGAAAAAGACATTTTATGAAGTTCATTCAGTTTATAATCAACTTGGTACAGAGCTAGTCCATCCACTTTAAGTGGCTCATTCACTCTAATTTCATCGTCTCTTACTTTCACAAGTTCAGGCTGTTCCCCCGGAATCGTATCCCCTTCTTTCTCATAAAGAGTCACATTCGCCTGATACGTTTTCACTACGCCCCCGGCTCTTTCTAATGCCTGCTCGAATACTTCGCCATCCTTTTCCTTATCGTATAGCTCGACAATGAATTGATTGTTGGTCAAATAATATTGTCCATCAGTTTCAGGTATAGCTTTTGTTTCTCCTTCTCTAATCCATAGGGTTTTATCTACATACATTCCTGGAACAAAGCGAAGCATTCCTCCAATAAGGAATATAATCAGACCGATGTGATTAATATAGGGCCCCCACCGGGAGAACCTGTTTTTTTCAGCGAGAATATTGCCATTTTCCTCACGAATATTATAACGTTTGGAACCTAACTTACTAGTAATGGTTTTATAAACCTCATCCGATTGCGGAGCTTCTGATACCCCAAAAAGACGCTGTCTCCTTAAGAACCCCTCATGTCTAGTTACACGCTGGTTTTTCAATGCTCTATAGAGCGGTACCACCCGATCGAGGCTACAAATAACTAGTGATACTCCAATGGATGCTATAAGCAATAAATACCACCAAGAGCTGTATAAATTGTGGAATCCTAGTTCATAATAAAGCTTTCCAAACCATCCGTACTCATTTTCATAATGTTCTATCGCAGGAATATTTTGAGGAATATACATAACCTGCGGTAGAATTGTTCCAAATATCGAGGCTAGTAACGTAAGGACAATCAGCCAGACGCCCACCTTAACGGAAGAGAAAAAATTCCAAATCTTATCAATGATTGTCTTGTTATAGGTTTGTGACCTTCTAGCACTTCCTTCATAACGCATGTCAAGTAACTGTTTATTAATTTCTTTTTCCTCTAGTACTTTTCCGCATGACTCACAAAGAACGGTCCCATGTGGATTTACATGGCCACATTCACATTTAACTTCGTTCATCTCCAAATCTCCCCATTTTGCTCTCTATTAAGGTTGAATTTCCTCCATAAATTGATTAACAGTGGCCTGAGTTAACTCTCCCACATGTGAACGGACCACTTTTCCATCTTTATCAATCAAGAAAGTGATTGGTAGAGGATTGATGCCATAGGCAGTCTGAACCTCGCCCTTGTCAATCATTACTGGAAAACTTAGGTTATGACGTTCGATGAAATTATTAACGGCTAACTCTGACTCTCCTACGTCTACAGTTAAAACCTTTACTCCCTTATCCTTAAATTCATGGTAGGACTTATCTATATACGGCATTTCTCGCTCACAAGGCTTACACCATGTTGCCCAGAAATTAAGGAAGACACCTTCTCCGCGATAATCAGATAATCGGTGCTTCTGCCCATTCATATCCACTAGCGCAAAGTCCGGGGCTGTTTTCCCAACTGCCACTTTTTGAACATTATCCTTTGTGAAATTCGCATATAAAGTATAGCCAACCGCTGCTGCTAGAACCACTAGTATCATAGTTCTGATCACTAAACGTCTTCTTTTCAATAGCTCCGCCTCCCCTATTCCCAACTCATTATACCAAATAGACGGTGAAAATACGGAAATTTACTTGTTCCTTTTTTTCATTGCTAAGACCCGTAATTGTTTTACTTCGTGAGGAGTTAATTCTTTTGATTCTCCTGCGTTCAGGCCGTGTAGGTTTAATGTGCCGTACCGCTCGCGTTTTAGTTTTAAAACTGGATGACCAATGGCGTCAAACATGCGTCTTACCTGCCGGTTTCTCCCTTCGTGGATAATCAATTCCACGATTGATGTCTCATTCTTTTTATCTAATGATAATAGTTTTACCTTGGCTGGAGCCGTTTTACCATCTTCAAGAAGAACTCCTCGCTCCAAGGTCCTCAACTTCTCCTTAGATGGAACACCTTTTACTTTTGCAACATAGACCTTTTCTACTTCACTACTAGGGTGCATTAACAAATTGGCAAACTCACCGTCGTTGGTTAGCAACATAACACCTGAAGTATCATAATCTAATCTCCCTACCGGGTAAATCCTTTGTTCAATATGAGGAAAATAATCTGTAACTACTTTTCTACCCTTGTCATCACTTACGCTTGAAATTACTCCCCGCGGTTTGTACAAGAGAAAATACACCGGCTCCTCGCCCTCTAGAGGAATACCATTGACTTCAATTTTATCTGAAGACCCTACCTTAACTCCTAATTCCTTAACCACACTACCATTTACCTTCACCCTACCATCAAGAATCAATTCTTCTGCTTTTCTTCTTGACGCAATTCCGGCATGCGCAATCACTTTTTGCAGTCTTTCCAAGCTGGTCACCCCTATTTTTGTGTATCAAACTTCAATATTATTTTAGTATCAAGCTATCCTTAAGAATTATGACACAAAACCTACCGATTTCAAAGTACCACCTCTACCGATTTAAAAAAAGATGCCCTGTTAAAAGGCATCTTTTAGCTGTTATTTACTTTTATGGGCTACTTATCCAAAAATCAGTGTTACCACAATGATTGCTGCTGCAAAGCCAGCTAAATCGGCCAGTAATCCTACCTTCAGAGCATCCCCCATCTTCTTAATTCCAACAGCTCCGAAGTAAACAGTCAACACATAAAAGGTGGTATCGGTACTTCCCTGCAGTGTAGAGGCTAACCTACCTATAAAAGAATCAGGACCATAGGCAGCAATCATATCACTTGTCATTCCTAATGCGGCATTCCCTGAAATTGGTCTAATAATGGCCAGTGGGACGATATCGGCTGGGATTCCGACCTTTTCAAGGCCCGGCCTTATTATATCAATCATATAATCTAGAGCACCTGAAGCCCTAAAAATAGCAATCGCTACCATCATTCCTACTAAAAATGGAATAATGGATACGGCCATTTTTATTCCCTCCTTGCCCCCCTCAACAAACGTTTCATAAGTTGGGACCTTTTTAAATGTTCCATAAAGTAAAATAAACCCAATTAAAACTGGAATGAACCATAGGGAGATTACAGAAATTATTTGCATGCAGCGTCATCCTTTTCGGCTTCTTCGATAATAAAAGTATCTATCAATTAAAATCGCAGCAATCGTTGATATACCAGTAGCAATTAAAGTCGGACCGACAATTTCTGTTGGGGCAGCAGAGTCATAAGTAATTCGAATGGCAATAACGGTCGTCGGAATAAGCGTGATGCTTGAGGTATTAATGGCCAAAAAGGTGATCATCGAACGACTAGCCGAATCCTTCCCCCCATTTATCTTCTTTAATTCTTCCATAGCCTTAATTCCTAAAGGGGTTGCGGCATTCCCCAAGCCAAAGAGATTGGCCATCATATTGGAAAGAATATACCCCATTGCGGGATGTCCAGCGGGGACTTCTGGAAATAACCTAGTAATAAGCGGACGGAATAAACTGGCAAGCTTATCGAGCAAACCTGCCGTTTCCGCAATGCGCATCATTCCGAGCCAGAAAACAAGGATACTTATTAAGCCAATACATAAGGTTACCGCTTCTGAAGCACCCTTAAATACCGCCTCATTCACCTCCGCCATCGTCCCATTTATTGCCGCAAACACTAAGCCGATTACGGTCATACCAACCCAAATATAATTAACCATCGACCTTCATACCCAAAACAGAAGTAAACATATTCCGAAAAAAGTCAAAGAACGATTTCTTTTCCTCTGGTTGATGTTTAAAATAAATTGGCATTTCTTTAATAAGGTCACTGCCAAGATGGATCTCTGCTTTTCCAACGACATCAGGAACATTTCGTTCTTCTTCATTTTCTGGCGGATTAAGTAACTTATACTCTACCTTCACCATATCCTCTTCCTCTGAAGTTAATGGGTACTCAAAGGAATGCTCAAGATATACCTTCCCTTTATAAAAGGACTCTTTTACTTCTTTAATAGATCCTTCAGACAAGATTTCGGCAATATCATATTGGTCAAAGCCACTCTCAAACATATAGATATGGTCATTCCAATCATCCGGGCCGTTCAGGGTTACCGCAATTAGTTCAAAATCATCCTTAGCTGCAGTCGACACAAGGGTCCTTTTGGCCCTTTTCGTGTAGCCTGTTTTCCCACCTGTTGAATGCTTATATAACCCTGTCAAAAGTCTGTTTTTATTTTTCCAGACCCTTTCCCAAGATTCATTTGGATTTGGAGCACGGTGAATCTTAGTACCCGCAATTGTCCGATACGTTTCATTATTCATTGCATATCTAGTAAGTAAAGCCATATCATACGCAGTTGAATAATGGTCCTCATGATCATCTAAACCGTGAGGATTTGCAAAATGAGTGTTCTTCATGCCAATCTCTTCAGCCTTTTGATTCATTAAAAATGCAAACCCCTCGATGCTCCCGCCGACAGATTCTGCTATAGCGACAGCAGAGTCGTTACCGGATCTCAACATCAAACCATAGACCAGATCTTCAAGCAGAATTTTTTCACCTGGTTCCAGGTATAGCGATGAACCCTCAGTTCCGGCAGCATTTGAACTAACCTTCACCTTTTCATCGAGCTTCCCAGATTCAATGGCTAAGATGGCTGTCATTATTTTCGTAATACTCGCAATTCTCTCGGGTTCATGGGCTTTCTTCTCATAGAGCACGCGTCCACTCTGCTGCTCCATTAGAATAGCGTTTCTCGCGCTAACTGAACCTACAGCACCTGTAGATACAGGAAAATGATGTAATAGTAATACACCTAGTAGCAATACGATTATCCATTTCCTCTTCATTGAACAGACCTCGTCTCTCTTTGGCAGTTTGTACAAGTTTATGCAGGACAAGGGTAGTTATGACTCAAAAAAGAGTGGGATTTACACTAGGGTAGAGGGCAAAAAAAAAGAACGGCTTTTAACTTAGCCGTTCCTAGTTTTTATTTTGAATGTAGCATTTTTGTACGGTAATCCGTCTCATAATACTCGAGTTCTTCCCTGATTTTCTGGAAATCAGCTTCAAGAGAAGCCACTAGTTTTCTAAGGCTCATTGGTATGCCTTCTCTAAATTTAATTGAGTTTTTACCTGTATAAGCTGACCTACTATCCTCGTACCATGCATCGCTTTTAGGAGAAAAGAATTCTTCAATGCAGTGATTATAGATACGATATAAAGTCTTCTCCGCAGCAGCCTTTGAAAAAGGTTGTGCCTTGTCAATGACCTGGCAAGCGTCTAGACCCTCTTCACAGTAGACCGTTAGTTTACGAATGGTAGATAGAACTCGTTTGTAATATTCATCATTACCAGACTCTTCGGCTTCCAAGCTTTCTAACGTTGTTGTATTTAAAAAGTCCTCTAAACTCGAGACAGTTTGTCCGAGAAAATCTTTAACTTCCTTAATTTGTGTTTCAACAATTTTATTCCCCAAAAAGTACACCCCCATTATTTTTAAAAAGCGACACCGTTAAGCGGACATGAATTCCATGGAAGAACGGATTTCGTATCCTTTGTTCTCTTCAATATGTTGAAAAAGTTCGGCAAACTTACTAAAATCAAGCCCTTGAAACAGGAGATCAAACTCTCTTTCTGAATTTATATATACTCGTTTACGATGTCTCAATTCCGGATTTTTCAACAAACAGGTGATGGCAATAATTTCCTTAAAAGATACTTCACGGGAACCCGCCTTAAAAATGGGATCTTGCTCATAAGGTGTAAACTTATTTATCAATTCATCAAAATAGCGTAAATATAAAACATGTAGCGTCTTTTCTTCACCATCGTCTAAAAAAGTGACTTCACTGCGGTTAAAGAAGTCCTCAGATGTGTTTGATTTTTCCTTTTCAAGTTCATAACCACTGCATTGTTTAATAAACATACCTATCCTCCCTGGTTCATCTGTAGGTACACAAGCTATCTCTGCGATGATAAATATGCGTTGAAAGCTTTGCTGAATCACATGAATCATATACTAAGAATATTTTTAATTTTACCATATTCTCTGAACTTTGTCTTACCTAAATCAAAGCCATGAACGCTATAATTCTTTAAATTTCTCGAAAAACAAATCAGCCTCATCCTGAACTTCCTCATCCTCCATTTGCTCAGGTAACGGCGGTAGCTCAGCTATATTTTTCAAGCCAAAATAATCTAAAAATTCTTTAGTGGTCCCGTACAAGTAAGCCCTCCCTGCACCTTCTGCACGCCCTACTTCCTTTATTAAGGCCCTTGATGCTAGAGTTTGTAATGGTCTTTCCGTTTTAACTCCACGAATCTCCTCAATTTCTACCCTCGTTATTGGCTGTTTATAGGCAATAATCGCTAGGGTTTCTAACGCTGCCTGTGAAAGATTTGCTGTTCCTGGTGATTCAACAAGACGTTTTAAATAATCAGCATGCTCTTTTTTAGTGACCAACTGAAAAACACCCGCAATTTGAACAAGCATAATACCCCTATTTTCAGCATTTTCATACTCATGCTGCATTGCATCAACGATTTCTTGTGCTTTAATTTCATCCACTTCAAGTACACTTGCGATTTGCTTTAAAGAAAGACCTTCGTCACCAGCAGCAAACAAAACACTTTCAAGTATTCCTTTCCAATTAATGATATCCAATCTTGTCGCCCCCCTTATCCGCTGTTACAAAGATTTCAGCAAAATTCTGCTCCTGTTCAACCTGAATTTCCTGCCGCTTCATCAGTTCTAACACAGCTAGAAAGGTTACAACGATGTGACCTCGGTCAGGAGTAGGAAATAGATCATAAAAGCTTTTTCTTCCGCCCTGTTTTAAAAACTGAATAATCTCCTCCATCCGCTTTTCAATAGGGATTTCTTGACGAGTTATTCTAGTTGACAATGGTTTTTGTAGCTTCTTTCTTCTCACCAGCTTTTGATAGGCAGCAAGCATATCGTAGATACTTACATGACCATCCGGTTTTATCGACTCGGAATGCACTTCTTTAGCATACTCTGAAAGATCACTAGGTGGTTTTGTATACATCAAGCCACGATCTAGTTCTAGTGACTTAAACTCATTAGCTGCTTCCTTGTATCTTTTATACTCAATGAGCCTTTCCACCAATTCATCCCTCGGGTCTTCTTCGTCCTCAAACTCAAAGCTTTCCATTTCGTCCTCATGTTTAGGCAGAAGCATTTTGCTTTTAATCGCTAAGAGCGTTGCTGCCATCACCAAATACTCACTTGCTATGTCTAACCTTAATTCCTTCATTGCATGAATATAGAGAAGGTACTGCTCCGTGATTTTTGCGACCGGAATGTCATAAATATCTATTTCTAATCTATTTATTAAATGAAGGAGTAAATCGAGTGGTCCCTCAAACGCTTCAATTTTTACGTTATATTCCATTGTTTTTCACCAATATTCGTATAGTCTTTATATTTTTCTTATATAGTATAGAGGAATGACATGGTCATATCCATAAATATTTGACTAGCTAAACCACAATTCTGTTCAAGCTGAAAAATTATGATAAGCTATAAATATATTTAGCAAAGGGGGATGAAAATGGTTCCAAAGGCCTTTATTCAATACCTTGTCCATTTTCATGGAGACCGGGATTACTTTGAATGCCATGAAATTCTGGAAGAATATTGGAAGGAAAAAGATCCTGGAAATAAAGAATCTATATGGGTCGCTTTTATTCAGTTAGCTGTCTCTCAATATCATTACAGGCGTGGAAATTATTCCGGAGCATTGAGGACACATGATAAGGCAGCTATGATTTTTTCTAATGAAGGAGGAAAATGCCAAGAACTTGGAATCAATTATCAAGCTTTATTGGAGTTATTGGTGGAGCGAAGAACCTCCATTCTAGCAAGAACACCCTACAAGAGTATGAATTTGCCCCTCTCGGACAAATCGATAATCAACCAGTGTAGAAAATTTTGTCTACAGCAAGGGTTGATATGGGGAAGGGAGAGTAATATTCTTGATCAAAGCCTAATAAACAGACACTCTACTAGGGACAGATCTGACGTCATCCTCGAAAGGAAACTTGCTCTTGAAAAACGCAAAAAAAGAAAAGGCAGTGATTTTTAATTAATCACTGCCTTTTTCTGCCTCATTGGTTCTAATCGTTCCACATTTCTCAATAAAACCAGCTGTATCGGCATTCGGTAATACCTCTTTTTCAGCATACAGCTCTTCTAAGGAGCAAACCATCCTTTTACCAATCCCTTGATGGCGGTGCGAAGGATTGACGGAAATATGCTGGATTTGAAGGGTATTCTCATTGATAAACTGAATCCCGAGTAATCCAGTGATATCTTCGTCTTTCCATAAAAACAGCTGCCAGCTGTTATCTGATTCATATTGCTTCATCGTTTGCTGTAGCTTTTTTATGTCCTTTTCATTCGGCATGAATGATAGCAGACCCATTGCAATTTTTTCGAATGCTTTCTTATAACGAATCAACATATTAATCCCTCATTAATGAACTAAACATATAAATAATAATAACAAATTCAGTTTTTCCATAGCAAAGTGAATTTAAACCTTATGTAGTTTATGCATGAACAAGAAAGCAGGTTCGCTCTAAAGTACAATTGTTATAATCATACATAATACATTCAATTTCAGCAATTTATTTCTAGGTATTGTTGTTATTGATTAGGAACGATAACAAGCCAATAAAAGAATCCCCAAGCCATTGCAAATACCAGTAGGATTGCAAACAATAGCCAATTATTCCTTTTCATAAGTCCAACCTCCCATAGGATATTCTACAGCAACGGCATGAAAAAGCCAATTAATATTCTTAGATGTTGCTTACTTAAAGGGATATCCGGGGTAAAAAATAAGCCACCAATTGGCAGCTTATTTTTTTATTTTTTCTTTTAAAGGTAAATCTAATCTGACCATATCTTCAAAAGATTCGCGCTTCACAACCAGCTTAGCCTGGCCATTCTCAATGAAAACAACGGGAGGCCTCGGGATACGGTTATAGTTATTAGCCATTGAATACCCGTACGCACCTGTGCAGAATACAGCCAATAGATCGGTATGGTCGGACTTAGGTAATGGCAAATCCCAAATTAACATATCTCCAGATTCACAGCATTTCCCAGCAATTGAAACTGTTTCATCAGGCTCTACATTTGCCTTGTTCGCTAAAACGGCTTCATATTTTGCCTGATAAAGCGCTGGTCGAAGGTTATCGCTCATCCCACCATCTACCGCAACATACTGTCTTACATTAGGCACTTCTTTTCTTGATCCTATTCGATACAATGTTGTACCTGCGTCCCCAACCATTGAGCGACCAGGCTCAATCCAAATCTCTGGGGTTTCCATACCGAGCTTTTCTGCTTGGTTTTTAACTTCACCGATGATTTCTTCAACGTATTGTGAAGCAGGGATCGGGTCATCTTCCTTTGTATAGCGAATTCCGAAACCACCACCTAGGTTTAACACTTGGGCTTCGAACGCTTTTTCGTTTTTCCAATCTTTTAGCTTTTCAAATATTTTTCTGGCAGCAACAAGAAAGCCTGTTGTTTCAAAGATTTGCGAACCAATATGGCAATGAACGCCAAGAAGATTCAGATGCTTTGACTTTAACGCCGTATCAACTGCCTCATCAGCTTGTCCATTTTGCAGACCAAAACCAAATTTCGAATCATCTTGTCCTGTTAATATATAATCATGGGTATGAGCTTCAATTCCAGGAGTAACACGCAACAAGATATTTACTGTTTTCTCCCTTGGAGCACATAGTTCCTCTAAGATTTCTAACTCATAAAAGTTGTCAACTACAAAGCAGCCAATTTCCTTCTCTATCGCCATATCCAATTCTTCGAGACTTTTGTTGTTCCCGTGAAAATGGATTTTATCAGCCGGAAATCCTGCGGCAATTGCAGTATACAGTTCTCCACCTGATACCACATCGAGTGATAGTCCTTCCTCTTCAGCAAGCTGAACCATAGCGACAGTTGAAAAGGCTTTGCTAGCATAGGCCACTTGTGCCTTTATATTAAGATTCTCAAATGTTTTCTTAAAACTTCTTGCTCTCTCCCTAATCAATGCTACATCGTAAACGTACAACGGGGTTCCGTATTGCTCCACAAGAGTCACGGTATCCATGCCGCCTATTTCGAGATGTCCATGTTCATTTACCTTTCCCGTTCCATGAAATTGCATGTTCTTTCCCCTCATTTCATTCTCTCGTAAGGGAACATATATTTTTCGATTATTCCCACACTGACGATTAAAAATTAAAACTACTTTACCATAATTTAAGGGAACACGCAATTAGAGTATTATCCGTTTTTGGCAGGTTGTCTCTGTCGATTCCGTGCATGAACAATACTTGGACGAATTGTAGAACCTGGTACAGCCCGGCGGACTAGAATTTGCATACAAGCTTTCGGTGCAAATGGTAAAAACGGCCAAAGATACGGAGTGTTTAAAGACCGTATCCCAGCTAGCAGCAAAATCCATGCAGTCATGCCAATAACAAATCCCGGAACATGGAAAGCGGCAGTGGTAATTAACAAAAATAGCCTACCAATCTTATTCGCCATACTTAATTCATAACTTGGAGTCGCATACGTACCAATTGCTGCTAAGGCGACATATAGAATAACCTCTGGTACGAATAAGCCTACATCAATCGCTATTTGTCCAATCAGTACAGCTGCTATCAGACCCATCGCTGTCGATAGTGGCGTCGGCGTGTGGATAGCGGCTAGTCTTAAGAACTCAATTCCAATGTCCGCCATGAATATTTGTAATAATACGGGAATATTTGACTTATCATTTGGTCCAATGAAAGATAGGGCCTCAGGTAACAAATCAGGATTTTGGACAAATAAGTACCATAATGGCAACAAGATTAATGACGCTGCCACACCCAAAAAGCGAATCCACCGTACTAAAGTTCCAACACCTGGTGACTGTCTGTATTCCTCAGCATGCTGCAAATGGTGGAAGTAAGTAGTTGGTGTGATGATAACAGACGGTGATGTATCAACATAAATTAGAACATGTCCCTCTAGAAGGTGCGTAGCCGCTACATCCGCTCTTTCGGTATATCTTACTAACGGAAAGGGGTTGTAACCTTGTTTTACTAAAAACTCTTCCACCGTTTTATCTGCCATAGCAAGGCCATCAATTTCAATCGCTTCTAATTCCTTTTTAATAACTTTTATTAAATCAGGATTTGCCACATCTTTTATATAACCTAGGGCAATATCTGTCTTTGACCTTTCACCGACTTTCATGATTTCAAAACGCAGACGCTCATCTCGAATTCTTCTTCTAGTTAGGGCGGTGTTCACGATGATATTTTCGACAAAACCATCTCTTGAGCCACGAACAACCTTTTCCGTATCCGGTTCCTGTGGTTGACGCCCAGGATAGCTTCTAACATCAACAACGAGACCGATTCCTTCGCCTTCAACAAGGACAACAATTAAGCCAGACAATACCTGATCTACCACTTCGTCCATTGTTTTAACTTGTTCGACGGACTGATGGACAATACGGTTTTCCACGATACTCTGTAATTGTAAGGAAAGTTTTTCTGAATTATTAATACCTACAAGTTCTTTTACTATTTGAACAATTGGCGAAGTATCACATAACCCATTCACATAGTAAAAGTGGACATTTTTTTTAAGGATCTTTAGCTTCCTTACACCTAAGTCAAAGCTATCTTCTAGTCCAATCCTGTTTTTCATATAGGATTCGACTTCAGATAAGGATTCTGGAATTGGTAACTTATTCTGTGTTTTGCTCACAAAATCTACTCCTTTCAAGGATGACTCTATCTTTCTTCAACAAGGGCCATCATATTTGTAATTAACCGACGAAATAAACCCATTGAAATAGTGATCCTAACACCTTTCCAATGACGATAGCCATGATTAGAATGACGATTCTATCCTCGATACGAATTCGTTTTGCGAGGATTGGAAATACATTTAATGCTTCTGTTAATCCAGCAGCGAGCATTCCTACAAACGTTCCAGCAAAAAGACCGATAGGGATTGAAAGAAACCCAGTAAAATTAAAGGTTAGGTCCTGAAGACTGCCAAAAGTCCCAGCGATTGCACCTAAGACAACAGCCCATTCGTACAAGTAAACCATCCTCATCGTTTTTGTAAGCTGTGTCAACCTTGGAATCACACCGAGAACGACGAGAAACGCAACAAAACCTGCTCCAACCGCAAGTCCACCAGCAAGAGAAACAAGAAAAACAAAGAGAATTTCAATCGTCATCTAACCGCTTAACGCTTTCCTTATTTTCGTTAATAATTACATATTGATCTAGGGACTGTTGATAATTGAACATTTCAACTTCTAGCGGACTTGGTTCCTCATTCAGTCTTTTCTTAAAAACATGGTTAAAAAAGAGAATCATTCCAAGACCTAAACCGAAAGAATAGGGTATTTGGAAAAGAAGTGGTTTACTTTCGAATTTCCCTGTAATCATCATATAAATTCGTTGCTGAACAGCCTGCATACTAACATCTTCATGAAAGTTCATAATTGTAATTGCGGACCCAATAAATAGTAGCAACCAGACCATAATAAAGAGAGGAAATGATACCCTTTTTTTCTTATACATTACTTCTATAATGGTTTGAGTTGGTCCAACTGCCTGCACCTCGGTATCAGGATACAAGTTGGTAATCATTCTAATTATCCTCATTACATCCAGAATAATGACGTTGTTATCTTCCGCTGAAACCTTATAGACTGGAAGCCTTTCGAGCTTTTGATGAATTCCTTCCCTGGAAATAATTTGTGCGATATCCCTTAGGAAAAGTGAATCATCTACGTTCACCTGAACACGGTTCCGCATACGAATGTAAACTGTATTTTCCATCCCGTTCACTTCCAACACATAGTTTTCCTTGTATAACTAGTATTGGTTGGTTGTGTTTTTTCATGAAGTCCAAAAAATGGATAACGTAAACAAACACAATTCTAAAGCTGAATACTAAGTGTCTAGGTTCCGTTATTTAAATACAGTAAACTGTCACAATAAATATGGGACCCTGAGAGTTTGCTCATATTTGGTTAGGAAATCAGTTTAGGTACTGTGATCAATAAATAGAGGGAAAAAATTCCCTTAATTAATACTTGACACTGAAATTAGCTTAAAATAGAGGGAGAAACTCCACTTACTTGACTCGAAATACGGAGAAAATGGTTATTTTACTTAATATAGAAGGAAAAACTCCCTCTATTTACACCAAAACGAGCTCTAATCTGCATTTAACGGGAAAAATTCCACTTATTTTTCTATAAATGGTTACTCAATTAATGCCATGCCTTCTATTTAAATGAACTGGGCAGGGCAGGGCAGCTTACCCACCCAAGACTACCTCGGCCTTGGAGTTCCTTTTACGAAAACAGCCTTTTAGAAAAAGCTAGACGCAAAAAACCCACATGGCATCATTGATCCATGCGGGTCTTCATTTGCTGTAGAATTTTCTTTTCTAAACGGGAAACCTGCACCTGAGATATCCCTAATCTGCCAGCTACTTCTGACTGGGTTTGATCTTTGTAGTAGCGCAGATAGACAATTAATTTTTCTCTTTCATCGAGTTCGCCTATCGCTTCCTTTAGGGCAATCTTATCGAACCATCTGCCCTCTTCACCATTATCGATTTGATCAAGCAACGTGATAGGGTCTCCGTCATTTTCGTATACCGTCTCGTGAATCGATGACGGAATTCGACTTGCCTCCTGGGCAAGGATGATATCTTCTGGGGTTAGTTCTAGATACTCGGCCAATTCATTTACTGTGGGAACTCTCCCATAAGTTTTTGAAAGTTCATCCTTGGCCTTTCGTATTTTATTCGCCATCTCCTTCAATGATCGGCTTACCTTGACCGTACCGTCATCTCTGATAAAGCGCTGGATTTCACCGATAATCATAGGAACGGCATAGGTAGAAAATTTAACATCATATGAAAGGTCGAACTTATCGACTGATTTAAGGAGACCGATACTTCCTATCTGAAACAGGTCGTCTGGCTCATAGCCGCGATTCAGGAAACGCTGAACCACTGACCAAACGAGACGCATATTCTTCTGGACAATTAAATCCCTAGCGCCCTGATCTCCTTCATGGCTCCGTTTAATCAGTTCCTTGACTTCATGGTCCTTCAAATAGGCTTGACTGTTATCGTTTTTTACCTCAACATCCATATGCAGGACTCCTTAATTGCACAGTGCTTTACTTTTTAGTAAGTGTTTTTTCATGCGAATCTCTGTCCCAAAGGCTGGCTCAGAACGGACTTCTACTTCATCCATGAAATTCTCCATGATTGTAAATCCCATCCCAGATCGTTCCAACTCTGGCTTGGAAGTATATAAAGGCTGACGAGCCTCCTCTATATCCTGAATTCCAATCCCCTTATCTCTTATGACCAATTCGACTGTACCCTCTTCTAATAGAACAGAAATATATACCTTTCCATCCGGATTACTCTCATAACCATGAATAATCGAGTTTGTTACAGCCTCAGAAACAACCGTTTTAATCTCGGTTAATTCATCCACTGTTGGATCAAGTTGAGCAATAAAGGCAGCAACGGTCACTCTGGCGAACGATTCATTTTGACTTAAGGCGCTAAATTGAAGATTCATTTCATTTTTCATTTGTCACGCAACCCCCAATCTTTCTAAAGCATATTCTTCCGATATCTCAAGCCTAACAATCTTAAAAAGGCCGGACATATCAAATAGCCGTTTGATAGGTGGGGTAACTGCGCAGACAATCATTTCACCATGCAGTTGTTTTATATGTTTGTATCTTCCTAAAATGACCCCGAGACCAGAGCTATCCATAAAGGTTAAATGCTCGAGGTTAAGGATAATATGACGGACATTTTTTGCTTCTAGAGCTTTCGTTGCCCGATCACGTAATTCATCGGCTGCATGATGGTCCAATTCTCCGCTCAGACGAATGCACAGGACGTCATTTTTAATTTCCATATCAATGTTAAGACTCACGGATCGATTGCCTCCTTAATTGGTATAAGGAGTCAAATTCGCCACATGACCATTAATTCCTTCTCTACGGACAAAACTAGTGTCTATTCGCTAAAACTAGTTGTTAGGACTGTGTTTTCGACAGGATGTTTCAGAGAATTTCTATGCTGCTACTCTCCTGTTCTAGTGAACATGCCAAAAGCCCGCTTATAAAGCTGCCACCAGCTTGCTTTTTCAACAGATTCATTGGCAACAAGCTTTGTTTTCACCAATGTCTTCCCGTCTTGAACAAGCTTCAACGTACCGACTTCATCCCCTTTTTGAATCGGTGCTTTTAAGTTTTCCTTTAAAGAGATTTTCTCCTCGATTTTTTCAATGTTTTCTCCCTTTTTAGTTAAAAGAGAAATTCGCTCAGATGTAACAGCATCTATTAATTTTTCACTGCCTTTACTGATTTTGGCCTTTCCAATTACATGCCCTTTTTCATACATTGGATGAGATTCATATTGACTAAACGCATAATCTAGCATTTTCGTCACTTGCGCATTTCTTGATTTAGATGTTGAAGCTCCAAACACGACTGCCACGACACGCATTCCGTCTTTTTCAGCGGTTGCAGTCAGACAGTATTTTGCATCATTTGTAAATCCCGTTTTTAGACCATCTACTCCTGGGTAAAATTTAACCAAGCGATTCGTATTTACAAGCCAAAACTTCTTATCTGTATCTTCTCGAAGGTAGTCTTCATATTTACCTGTAAACTTAGTAATCATTTCGTATTTTAAAAGTTCCTTAGCCATCACTGACATATCATTAGCCGTACTGTAATGATCCTCTGTGGGAAGTCCCGTGGCATTCTTGAAAGCAGTATCTTTAAGGCCAAGCTCTTTTACTTTTTTATTCATCAATTTAACAAATTCTTCTTCAGAACCCGCTAATCTCTCAGCCATCGCTACGGAAGCATCATTGGCCGAACCAATAGCTATTCCTCTTAGCATCTCTTCTACTGTCATTTCTTCCCCTGGTTCAAGGAAGATTTGCGATCCACCCATTGAAGCCGCATATTCGCTCGTTCGGATTTTCTCATCCATCTTGAGTCTACCCTCGTCTACGGCTTCCATAATTAAGAGCATTGTCATGATTTTAGTCATGCTTGCCGGCGGGAGTTGTTCATTGCTGTTTTTTTCATACAGTATTTTACCTGTGTCCCGTTCGATTAGAATTGCTGATAAGGAGTCGTCAGCAAGCTGCACCCCATTTTCATTTGCAAATGTTGTCGTTGAAAACATTGAAGCAATCATAACGGAAACAATAATCAGACTGAATATACCTTTGCGTCTCATGGCCATAACCCTCCTATCTTTATAAGGACTATTTTTTCCACTAAAACCATTTTTATACAAATAAACAAATAAAAAAAAGAAGTGAAGACAAAAGCTTCACTTCTCAGGCTGTCGAGGTCGTTTTACTAAACAATCAACGACGTTAGTTTGTTATAAAATAGGTGATACATAGCTTGTTTATTCAACCTGTCTGTTGATTTCCGCTCCAGGCGCGAGCGGTTCGCGGGGGGGCACGGAGCGGAAATCAACAGGCCAGTTAGCGGCGCATTATTTGATTAAGTAGATTCCGACAAAACAAAAATTGCCGAGAAAGATACCCTTTCTCGACAATCTGCTAAATCTTCTTTATTCTGTTATCTCTTCATGAATAAGTACAGGTGCTTCAATTGCATCCTTTGCGAGCCTGATATTACTATATAGTATATCTTTTACTTCAGACACATCCTCAAAATTGCTATGGATGGTTAATAGGGAGTCACCTTTTTGCACTTTGTCCCCGATCTTCTTTCGAAGTACAAGACCCACAGCTAAATCAATTTGTGATTCCTTTGTTGCCCGGCCTGCTCCTAATAACATTGCAGCCGTACCAATTTCGTCGGCAACGATTTCGGACACATAGCCGTCCTCTTTTGCCTCTAGTTCTATTTTAAATTTAGCCTGTGGCAGCTTAGTTACATCATCCACAACAGATGCATCGCCACCTTGTGAACTTAAGAACACTTTGAACGATTCAAGCGCGGAACCGTCCTTAATGGCGCCCTCAAGCAGTGCACGAGCTTCTTTTAGCGTTTCTGCTTTTTTAGCTAAATAAACCATATGACTTCCTAAAGTTAAACAAAGCTCCGTTAAATCTTCAGGACCTTCCCCTTTAAGGGTATCAATCGCCTCTTGTACCTCTAAAGCATTGCCAATCGCAAATCCAAGCGGTTGGCTCATATCGGAGATAACAGCCATTGTGTTTCGACCGACATTATTCCCAATCTGCACCATTGCTTTTGCCAGTTCTCTAGAGTCATCGAGTGTTTTCATAAAAGCACCAGCACCTGTCTTAACATCAAGGACAATTGCATCTGCACCAGCAGCTATTTTTTTACTCATAATTGAACTCGCTATGAGTGGGATGCTATCAACAGTTGCTGTAACATCACGTAAGGCATATAGCTTTTTATCTGCAGGCGTTAGATTCCCACTCTGGCCAATGACAGCTATTTTATTTTTATTGACTAGTTGAATAAATTCCTCGTTGTCAATTTCTACATGGAAACCACTAACCGCTTCGAGCTTATCAATGGTACCACCTGTGTGTCCTAGACCTCTACCAGACATTTTCGCAACTGGTACTCCAACAGCGGCAACGAGCGGTCCTAAAACCAATGTAGTAGTATCTCCCACTCCACCTGTTGAATGCTTATCCACTTTAATGCCTTCAATTTTGGAAAGATCAATTTGGTCTCCCGATTTCACCATTGCCATGGTTAAATCAGCTCGTTCTTTTTCGGTCATCCCTTTAAAGAAAATTGCCATTGTTAGCGCGCTTACTTGATAATCGGGAATTGATCCATCGGTATATCCGTTAATGATAAACTGTATTTCTTCCGTAGAAAGCTCTTGACCATCGCGCTTTTTCTCTATTAAATCAACCATTCTCATTCATATCACCACTTACTAAGTATTTTGTCTTGAGTTAGGCTTTACCTATTTCATTTACAAGGTCTTTTACATAAAGCAAGAACGTTGCCTTAACCTTTTCCGTTGTCTCAATCACTTCATCATGTGATAGTGGCTGATCAAGAATCCCTGCTGCCATATTCGATATACAAGAAATCCCTAATACTTTCATTCCTGAATGTCTGGCTACAATGACTTCAGGGACGGTCGACATCCCTACTGCATCCCCTCCAAGGGTACGAAGCATGCGAACCTCGGCAGGTGTTTCATAAACCGGGCCTGAGTTACCTACGTAGACTCCCTCTTGCACCTTTATGTCTAATCGTTCAGCTGTACCTCTTGCCATTTTCCGTAATTCCTTTGAATACGCTTCGCTTAAATCTGGGAAACGCGGTCCTAACTCTGAATCATTTGGTCCTACTAACGGATTTGTTCCCATATTGTTAATATGATCTGAAATAAGCATCAAGTCTCCTGGTGAAAAGCTTTCATTCACTCCACCTGCTGCATTTGTAACAATCAAATGGTCGATGCCAAGCTCTTTCATTACCCGCACTGGGAATGTCACTTTATCCATGCTGTACCCTTCATAAAAATGAAACCGTCCTTGCATTGCTGCAACAGTAACCCCACTTAATGTTCCAACTACTAGTTGGCCTGCGTGACCTTCAACAGTTGAAACGGGAAAGTCAGGGATCTCACTGTAAGGAATTTTAACGGCATCTTCGATTTCGTCAGCAAGAATCCCTAACCCTGACCCTAGAATTAAACCGATTTTCGGCTGTTGACCAAACTTATTTTTTAGAAACTCTGCTGCATTTTGAATTTTACTTTTCTCCATTGTCTCCACCTCTTACTTTAATTCATTTATGAAGCTTTTACCGTATTTTGGCATTTCGACTTGGAAATTCTCTGCCACCGAAGCGCCAATATCAGCAAACGTCTTACGCAGCGGCAATTCCTTTCCTTCTGTCATTCCTTTTGAATAAACGAGTAATGGTACATATTCTCTAGTATGGTCTGTTCCAGGATGTACAGGGTCATTCCCGTGATCAGCTGTAATAATTAGTAAGTCGTCTTCTTTTAATTTTTCTAAAACCTCGGTCAATCTAGCATCGTACTCCTCTAAAGCCTTTCCATAACCAATTGGGTCCCGGCGATGTCCGAACAAGGCATCAAAGTCGACAAGATTTAAAAAGCTGAGACCGGTAAAGTCCATATTTAAAGTTTCTACCAACTTGTCCATACCATCCATATTGGAAACCGTCCGTAAGGATTGAGTTACGCCTTCTCCATCATAAATATCTGAAATTTTCCCGATTGAAATAACATCTAAACCGCCATCCTTCAACTCATTCATGACTGTTCGGCCAAAAGGTTTAAGTGCATAATCATGGCGGTTTGCCGTACGCTTAAAGTCTCCAGGTGATCCGAGGAATGGACGTGCAATCACACGACCAACCATGTATTTTTCATCAAGGGTCAGTTCTCTTGCGATTTCACAAATGTTATATAGTTCCTCAATCGGAACAATCTCTTCATGGGCGGCAATTTGCAAAACAGAGTCTGCAGAAGTATAAACAATTAAAGCACCTGTTTTCATATGCTCTTCGCCTAATTCATCAAGGATCTCAGTTCCACTTGCAGGTTTATTTCCGATGATCTTTCTACCCGTTTTTAATTCAAGTTCTGAAATCAATTCTGCTGGGAATCCATCTGGGAATACCCGAAACGGTGTATCGATATTAAGACCCATTATTTCCCAATGGCCAGTCATCGTATCTTTTCCTACGGATGCTTCTTCCATTTTCGTATAGTAGGCTAGCGGCTTTTCTGCCTTTGTCACGCCTTTAATTTCTCTAATATTACTTAACCCAAGCTTTCCCATGTTCGGCATATTCAGTCCGTTCATCCGCTCTGCAATATGGCCTAGAGTATCTGAACCTATGTCACCAAATTCAGCTGCATCCGGTGCTTCACCAATTCCAACTGAGTCCATTACAACTAGAAAGACCCGTTTATATGTATATGGCATTGTATCTCCTCCTTAAAAATAAAATAAAAACCTCATACTATTTTTACCCCAATTGCTGTTTATTAACCTGACGACCTTTGATTGAAGTCAGAAGTCTGACATCTCAATCTTACTAATCTTCCTTCTGAAAAACAAGAAGAAAGCTGCCATTTTTTTTGGCAGCTTTTTGAACTTCTTTTTATGGCATCTTCCCCCATGAATGAATGCTGTTGGGTAGATCTATCTATCAAACTCCTAAGCTCGTGGATGGAATTTGCTATAGACATCTTTTAATCGCGTTTTTGTCACATGTGTGTAAATCTGCGTCGTTGAAATATCCGCATGTCCTAACATTTCCTGGACAGCTCTTAAGTCTGCTCCATTTTCAAGGAGATGCGTTGCAAATGAGTGCCTTAAAGTATGTGGGGTCAATTCTTTACTTATATTCGCTTCTTGTGTGAGCCGCTTTAGGATTTTCCAAAATCCTTGCCTGGTCAGTCTTTTTCCATGAAAATTCAAAAACAACGCTTCATCTTTATGCCCTTTTGCAATAAATTTAGGTCTGCCTTTTTCAAGATATTGCTCCAATGCCGTAGTAGCTGTTCTTCCAATTGGGATGATTCTTTCCTTATTCCCTTTTCCAATACATCGGACAAAACCCATCGTCAAATGAACATCGGACATGTTAAGGCCAATTAATTCACTAACCCTGATGCCCGTGGCATAAAGAAGTTCGAGCATGGCCTTGTCTCGATAGCCAAAATGGTCAACTAACTTGGGAGAATCTAGAAGGGTCTCAACCTCTGGGAGACTTAACACTTTTGGCAAGCTTCGTTCTAGCTGTGGACTCTCAATGTGGACCGTTGGGTCGTGTCCAACAATCTTTTCACGTAGTAAAAACTGATGAAAGGCTCGCACTGAAGCAACATGCCTAGCAATTGTCTTCGAAGACTTGCCACTATCCTTTAAATAGGCCAGGAAGTGAACAATTTGCGCCCTTTGGGCATATGCTAAATCCGTCATCTTTTCATTCGACTGTAAAAAGGCCAGATACCCTTTTAAGTCACGTTCATAAGAGATAACCGTATTTCTTGAAAGTCCCTTTTCTACAACTAAAAAGTGGATAAAGTCTTTGAGATGCTCGTTCATCATATTACTCTCCATTCAAATAAAACAAGATCAGCCGATCAATCATTCCGGGTTCAGAATCAGAATTCCGACCTGAAACTTTTACCGCTGCCCCTTGAGGTTCATCGTAACGATGATAATTTTGATACTCTTCATTTACCCACATAATACCATAATAAAAGAGAATCGTGCATCCTGTGAAAAAGATAAACACTTTAAACGCATGTAGAATCAATGATACGATTTTCATATAAATGCCCCCGAAATTGGCTTAATAGTACAAGATATGCCAAGGTGGACAAATTATATACATGAAAGCTTATGAAAACAGGAATCTTTTAATTTCATTGGTCTCCTAGGTGCTTACAATGTAGGAAAGTCAGGGCACCAACAAGGATCATTGGTGACCTAAGTAGGAAGAGCCAGAGGAGAAAGGGCACAAAGAGGGTCTATTGGTGCCCTAAGTGGGTAGAGTCCAAGGAAAGAAAGGGCACCAACAAGGCCCATTGGTGCCCTAAGTGGGTAGAGTCCAAGGAAGAAAGGGCACCAAGAGGGTTGATTTGTGAAGATATTTTCTAAGTGCCTGGTACTGGAGCAAAATAGGCACAAATAAAAAAACCCTTCCTCACCATGAGAAAGAGTTTTCTTTTATGCTTGTTCAGCTGTTTCATTCAATTCTTCGGACTTATCAGTGCCTTTGTCCTGGCACCGGTAACAGATTCCATGAAAAGTCAAACGGTGGTCCTTAATTTTAAAATTCCAGTCCCGCTCTACAATTTCCTCGACATCATCTAACAAGTCTTCTTGGATTTCATCCACTGCTCCGCATTCTATGCAGACAAGATGATGGTGGAAATGGGCCGCACCTTCTTGGCGAAGATCATATCGGGAAACGCCATCCCCAAAGTTAATTTTATCAACAATTTTTAGTTCAGTTAAAAGTTCAAGGGTCCGATACACCGTAGCAAGACCGATTTCAGGAGATTTTTCTTTAACAAGAAGATAGACGTCCTCTGCACTTAAATGGTCTTCTTCATTTTCCAACAGGACACGAACAGTTGCCTCACGTTGAGGTGTTAATTTATAGCTGGACGAATGCAGCTGTTTTTTAATTCTTTCAATTCTGTTTTCCATTTAGATAGTCTTCACTCCCCCGCCCACTGTCAATTTTCATTATAGCAGAATGAAAAGGAGATTCATAATAAAATTATTACAAATTAGAAAACGGAATGATTCTTTTTTTAGAATCATTCTCAACCTACTGACAGAATCACAGCCTTCAGTAATGCCGGGGAAATCAGTGCTTCGATTCCTGCTGCAACAGCAACCAATATAAGGGCACCTGCAAAAGAAGTTAAATATCTAAAAAACAACGGCAATACGGGTTGATTAATTTTCTTCATAAATTGATTGCGAATCATTTTTAAAGAGAACATCACACTCAGAGCTGCCATAATAATAAAAACCGGGATAATGACCAGATTTTGTGGCAAAATCGACACAAAGGATAGTAAAAATCCATTCCACCCCATTTGATTAACCAGAAAGCCGACGGTAAAGCCGACCGTCACCCCTTTTATAAATAACATAATCAGAATAACCGGAAGTCCGATGATTGAAATCCCTAAAATCCAGATGAGTCCTATAAATTTACTGTTATGGAAGAAGCTTTGAAAAAACAGATCTTTTGCTGCGTTGACTTCCCCATCAGCTGCTTGTCCAAAAAATTGAGACAGATAATAAAACAAATCCTCTTTTTGTGTAAAGCTAAGACTATTTACAATAACAGCTCCAAAGATGACTCCCATCAAAAATAACACGACAACAAACAAATATATAGAGGAATATTCACGGAGATGATTGGCTGCGACGTTCTGGTATTTTCTTTTCTTCATAGCTTTTCCCCCTGCATGATTGGATATTAGATTTTATGCAGAAGATAGGGTTCTATGACTAGCATTTTATAGATTATTTTACTAGGAAGTTTTGATAGAACTCCGCAAAGAGGGGCTCTTAGCCCCGGTTGCCGAATTATAAATGAATGATTTTTCCGTACTTGCCGCCGCCACCGGCATGGACTTTAAGTTCGCCACTACGGGCTTTTACTATTAATTCTGCTATTTTCGTTGGTACCGTCTCTATTAAAGCTGACAATGGAACCTCGTGTAGGACCGCCATTTCCGTTCCAAAGTGGTCCATCAGTCTTTCTAGCAATTTCGGCCCTAAGCCAGGAATGAATTCAAGAGGAACCTGGTGAATATAAGGCGGACGCGATGCCAGGAGGTGATCTGTTGATTTTAATTCTGATATTCGATCTGCAACACCTTTTATGAAACGCGAATGACCGCACTCTTCACATAGACCTCCACCCGAAAAAGGAGCCGTACAGTTTGCACAGACCGTTCGGTGGTACTTCCCAAGTAAAGGGTCTAGTCCGTAATTTGCTTTCACCATTCGTTCATCTTCCTTTTTTAGAGCTTTGCTAAACTCCTTAAAAGAAATTTCTTGCATCGCGATTTTTTGATACTCTCTCGCAATTTTCGCCAGAGAATGGGCATCAGAATTTGTTAGGAACGTGTACCTATTAAGTTCAGCTAGTTGTTCTGCCATCGAAGTGTCTGAACTTAACCCTAGCTCAATCGCATCAATAAGCAGTGGATCAAATACTTCCGTAAGCGAACGCTTTACTCCCTTTCCATATAAACTCTTAAACGGAGTGAAGACATGGGCTGGTATAAACAAGCCATCTAAGTCCTTTGTCTTTTTTTGAAGTTCTTTTCCGGTGACATATACACGCTGTGAACTTAGATGAATATTTTTCAAGTGAAGCTTCAGCCATTCAGAAAAGAGACGCATTTTCTTAAGAGTAGGGAAAAAGCATAGGACATGAATTAGACCCGATGTTTCTTCACTATTGATCTCTAATTCTGTTCCGAGCAAGATACCTAATGTACCATACTTGAGTCCCCCATCCGGGTGCTCCGTTATCTCACCGACAGCTACTAATTCTTCCAATTCATTTAGTACTTCAGGAGAATGACAGTCAATAATCCCTACGATATCCAATCCTTTAACATCCCTTGCATGAGCAATGATGTTCGACAGCGTCAATGTTTTTGATCCTGTAATTTTCACCGCTTTGCCTGACTTTGTTCTTCCAATATGGATATGCAAGTCTGCATAGTATTCGTTCATTTTGTCTTAAGCGCTTCCTTTAACTGCAAATATTGGACAGCAAAGGCCGTTTTTGCGTCGTAGATTTTTTGATTCTTCATTAGTTCTAATGCCTCCTCAAGCGTTACTTCAATTAAGTTCACAAACTCATCCTCATCAAGTTCCGCTGCGTTTACTTTCTTATTAAGCCCCGTTGCTACATATAAATGTACCAATTCATCTGCAAACCCAGGTGATGTATAAAATGAAGTTAACCAATCTATTTTTTCGCATTCATACCCTGTTTCTTCCTCTAGTTCACGAACGGCACACACCTCAGGCTTTTCTCCTTTTTCAAGCTTCCCCGCAGGAATCTCTACAAGCGTGCGCTCTAAGGCTTTACGATATTGCTCGACCATAACCACCTTCTTATCGTCAGTTAAGGCAATAATCGCTACAGCACCTGGGTGCTTAATGATTTCTCGTTTTGAGGTTTTGCCATTTGGAAGCTCTACCTCGTCAACCTGAAGGCTAATAATTTTGCCTGTGAAAATTTGTTCCGTACTTAATGTTTTTTCTTCAAGCGAGCTCATTTTTCCACTCCTGTTCTAATCCGTTATCAAATGCTCATACATTTTATCATACTCGCATATAAGGTGGGATGGAGATGAAAGTGTACGTTTATGAGAATGGGTTCATGATGTCTGGCAAGGCCTGGGAAATCAAACAGAAATTAAACGAATATAAAAAAGAATATGTTTATGTAAAAGATTGGGTAGAAGCTGTCTCTAAGAGCGTTCCCCGTTCACAATAGTTGTAGTCCCCTACTTTTCTTCGTTAGAATAGAAGAAAATATAGCCGGGGGTGACTTCACATGAAAAAGCGACAATTAGGCAATTCAGACTTATATGTAAGCGAGTTAGGGCTTGGATGTATGTCGCTAGGGACGGATGAAAAAAAAGCTCAGGAAATCATTGAGGCCGCCCTTGATACTGGGATCAATTACTTTGACACGGCCGACCTTTATGATTTCGGTGAAAATGAACGACTTGTTGGTCAGGCATTAAAAAATGTTCGCGAAAATGTCATCATCGCAACGAAAGTAGGCAACCGTTGGAACGATACTAAAGACAGCTGGAGCTGGGACCCATCGAAACAATATATTAAAGACGCGGTCAAATCTAGCCTCCATCGTCTACAGACAGACTATATCGACCTTTATCAGCTCCATGGTGGAACGATTAATGACGCAATCGAAGAAACGATTGAAGCATTTGAGGAGCTAAAAAAGGAAGGGCTTATCCGATACTATGGCATTTCCTCCATTCGACCAAATGTCATCCGAGAATATATCAAAAAATCTAGCATTGCTTCTGTCATGATGCAATACAGTATTCTTGACAGACGTCCCGAGGAAGAAGCCCTACCAGTACTACATCAAAATGGAAAAAGTGTTGTTTCAAGAGGATCTGTTGCAAAAGGACTAATAAGTGACCGTTTTTCTGAGAAACTTTCTGAAAAAGGGTTTCTAGATTACAGCCAGGAGGAACTTCAAAAACTACTTCCGCTTTTAAAAGAAAGATTAGCCTCTTCAAGATCGCTTGAGGAAGTGGGGCTTCAGTACAATTTAGCAAATCCAGCCGTTGCCTCTGTCGTAACAGGTGCAAGCTCTGTTGAGCAGGTGCGAGCAAATGCACAGGCAGTCCTCTCTCCTCCCCTTACCGACGAGGAAGTGGACTTAATCAAAAAGCTAACCAAAGCCAATCTTTACAGTGACCATCGGTAATACTATAAATTAAAAAAGCAGCCGCAGCTGCTTTTTTAATTTGATGGTTTCCATTTGAAAGCCAGGTGTTCCAACTCTTTAATGATTGATTCCTTCTCATCCATATAACCTTCGATATCGTAAGTGTGCTCTACAGCTGCCCACTGCTTTATTTCTCCATATCTCTTGGCCTGCTCTGGATGAGCCCGCAAATAATCACGGAAAACTAAATGCCGATAAATTTCAGGATTTCCTTTTTCAAACGCATGAACATGAAAGGTTCGAACTCCGTTTTCATCACTTTTCTGAAAAAATCGACGCCCTGGTATCCCGTTCTCCCCTTTAGGCTCATAACCCGCTTTTTCGATTTCCGCTGTTACCGAATCAACCAGGTCCATTCTTTCTGCTTCAATCAGGATATCGATAATTGGTTTGGCACTTAGACCTGGGACGGATGTACTGCCAATATGATAAATGGCCACCTTCCCGTTGCCAAACAATTCTCTGAACAGGGACTGCTCCTCGTTAAAGCGTTCCTTCCATTGAGGCGAATATGGTATTACCTCAACCTTTCGTTTACTCATTTAAATTTCTTCCAATCCATATCGTTTTGCTGGAGGAGTTCTTCAAATGACATATTTTTTTCCCTTTGACGTTGCTCTTCTCGCTTTCTTTTGGCTTCGGCTTCCTTCTGCGCTTGTTTTTGCTTTTCCTCTACCTCTTTTAGTTCTTGCTGCTTTGCCTTTAACTGGGACATCAGGTCTGTATTTAACCGGTCCCCTAAGGTAACAGACTTTTCTTCCTTTTTCGCTTGTGGTCTAGTTTGCTTTTTCTTTTTCATGCTGTATTCCCTCTTTTTCTTTTTGATATCGAAATTATACCAAGACCTCAAAAAAATAGAAACGTCCCTGCATAGGACGTTTCTTTACTATTGGTACCTAAGCTAGCTCGACTACGGTTGCAACGCCCTGGCCGCCACCTATGCATAATGTCGCCAAACCTGTTTTGGCTTGTCGGCGTTGCATTTCATGAATCAACGTGACAAGGATTCTTGCCCCACTTGCTCCAATTGGGTGTCCAAGCGCAATCGCTCCCCCGTTGACATTTAATATTTCTTTATTAAAATTCAGCTCCCGGTCAACCGCTAAAGATTGTGCCGCAAACGCTTCGTTTGCCTCGATCAGTTCAATTTCCTCCATGGTCACTCCGGCCTTTGTAAGAGCCTTTTTGACGGCAGTTACAGGACCAATTCCCATGATGCTTGGATCAACACCAGCATTGGCATTTGCTTTAATCACAACGAGTGGCTTGATTCCTAACTCTTCTGCTTTCTTGCGGCTCATTACAATTAGTGCTGCTGCCCCATCATTAATCCCCGATGCATTGCCTGCGGTTACACTTCCATCTTTCTTAAAAGCTGGACGTAGACCGGCTAACTTTTCTGCAGTCGATCCTTTTTTGGGATACTCATCTGTATCAAATACAATCGGGTCTCCTTTGCGCTGAGGGATATTTACTGGAATGATTTCATCCTTAAATTTTCCGCCTTCAATCGCTTTGACTGCATTTGCTTGGCTTCGTGCTGAGAACTCGTCTTGTTCTTCACGGCTTATCTCATATTTTGTACAAAGGTTCTCTGCCGTTATCCCCATATGGTAATCATTAAACGCGCACCACAACCCATCCGTTATCATGCTATCTACGAGCTTTTGATCACCCATTTTAAAACCTTCTCGGGCATTATTTAATAGATAAGGTGCTTGGCTCATATTCTCCATCCCACCCGCTACAATTACATCGGCATCTCCTGCGACAATTGCCTGCATCGCAAGGTGAACGGCCTTTAACCCTGACCCACAGACTTTGTTAATGGTCATTGCTGGGACAGTCTCTGGAAAACCCGCTTTAATCGCCGCTTGTCTTGCTGGGTTTTGACCTAACCCTGCTTGAAGCACATTCCCAAGAATGACCTCATCTACCTGAGATGCTTCGAGACCAACTTTTTCTAAAGCACCTTTTATCACTGTAGCCCCTAATTCTGGAGCTGAAACACTCTTTAAACTACCATTAAAACTTCCAATCGCTGTTCTTGCTGCACTTACAATCACTACGTCATTATTTGACATCTATTCCATCCCTTTCTAATCTTTTACTTTCTTAACTAATTCGAGTGTACCGTTCGTTTTCCCTTTTAAATTCATAAAGTTTTGTGACCTTCTTCCGCTAAAGCAAGGGCGATATCTGTTATTAACCACCTCTACTCGTACTCGTTACAATTTATATGCATAGGCAATGAACTTGAAGCCATCTTATTAGTGAATGTACTTTTAGAAGGGAGTTATCCAAATGAGCAGAAAGCGCGATAAGGGCTACAGCCAAAATGGCAAACCAAACGCTGACAATGTAAAACAAAAGATTGCTGCCGAAGAACTAGATCGAGCAATCCACCCAACGAATCGTCAAAGTAAAAGTGAAGGTTAAGAGAAGCAAGCAGATATTAAAAGTCGCCCTAATAGGAGCGGCTTTTTTTTCTGTTTGCCACACCTCAGATGGTAAAATAAAAGGAAAAGGTATTCCGGAGGTTTCCAAGATGAAAAGGTTGTTGCGTTTTACTATTACTTTTCTAGCTCTTTTCACCACGTTAGGAATTTATACGACGAATCGAATCATGTTCATAAAAAATAAAAAGGAGGAAGAAATTTTAAACAGAGATGAGGAAGCAGGGTTTCTGAGGCTGTCTGAGTTTAATGCCCTTCCGAAAAGAGAAGTTTCCATCTTGTCTCCTTTTGGCTATTCCTTGAACGCGACTGTCGTTGAGCCTTGGGAAACCGATCGCTACATGATTTTTTGCCATGGAGTAACAGAGAGCAAAATGTCCTCGGTCAAGTATATGAATCTGTTTATAAATCGAGGGTATAACGCTGTCATCTATGACCAACGCAGGCACGGTGGTTCTGGGGGCAAAACAACTAGCTATGGCTTTTATGAAAAGTTTGACTTGAAGGCCGTTGTTGATTGGCTTAAAGAAGATCGGAAGGAGACAAATCTCTCCTTTGGAATTCATGGAGAATCTATGGGGGCGGCAACGATGCTGCAGTATGCAGGGATGCTTGAGGACACGGCTGCCTTTTACATTGCAGATTGTCCCTACTCTGATTTTGGGGAACAATTATCTCACAGAGTAAAAGAAGATGTTAAACTCCCACCAAGAATGATGCTTCCCATCGCCAGCTTATTCTTGAAAATCCGAGACCGATATCCACTTAAAGATGTTTCGCCTATTTCTGCTGTCGAGAACATCGAGAAGCCCGTTTTGTTTATTCACAGCAAAAGCGATGACTATATCCTTCCTCATATGACAGAAAAGCTTTTTGCTCGAAAAAAAGGCCCAAAACAGCTATTTCTTGCTGAGAACGGAGTACATGCTCGGTCCTTGATGGAAAACCAAAAGGAGTATGAACAGGTGTTAGACGAGTTTTTTATAAAGTATGTACTATAGATTTTTCCTTTCAACCCTCCTAGGTGAAGAGAAAAGTGGGGTCTCATTACGAGGCCCCACTTCTTTCGTCCATTATTATTCCTCTTTTGTTTTATCAATCAAGCTCATACAAGGATTAAAATATTGATTTGGACTCTTCAACACAAAACAGCCCTTATGCTCGGCAAAATCAATGATCATTTTCTCATCGAAGAACACTTCCTTCGATTTTTCCATGAAAACAGGTAGCCCGTTTGTTTCCATTTCCCGATCCGTTTCATATGGCCTTGATATAAACCAAAGCATTGCCGTTCCACTGACAGAACAGCAATTCTTTGTATCGTATTCAATTCTAAAAACACCTTGTTTTCCAGCTGTTCTCTCAGTTAATTTCTTTTCTGCTGCTTCTGTAATTGTAAGCTGCATCTTCTTCCCCACCTTCTTTGCTGTTCCTCGTCTATTTTAACATGAGTGGGCATATGAGTGGTTATACTTGCTTTTTTGCTTATTAGATTTTACTATTGGTAAAAATTAGTGCAAAAAGAAGGAGATGCTTTTTATGTCAAAAGTACAGATTAAAGTTAATGACAATGGCTCATTGCGTATAACAGGAGATGTTGAATTAATTGACGGCGAGGGAAATGCCTATGAGACAAAACCTACTTTTTCGCTTTGTCGCTGTGGCCTAAGCAATAAAAAGCCCTTTTGTGATGGAAGCCACAAAGGGAAGTTTGAGTCGGCCGTTCGTGCCGACACCTAAAAGAGATGGGCTTTTCCTATTCAGAAGTTGTACCCACCAAGCAAGGGCCATGCCTTTGCTTCTGTTTTCTAGGCTCTTAGTTTGAGAAAAGAGCCTTTTTCTAAGATTCATCGATGACACTAACATCAACAATTTTCGAAAGTCCAATACGGTGGAGTTCTTCAAAATTATCAACGATGTGAAGCTTACTTGCCATTGAATCCCAATAATGAATTTTACCAATTAAAAGCTCATATTTCTGCCACCGATAATGTGTAATCGCTACTGAATGATTTAATTCCATTGCCTCAAGGATGGTTTCATTCATCCTTTCAAGCTGCTGCTCATCCAGTTCCTTCTCCTTTTCATCTTCATCTTCTTTCACCCAGTCCCTGAGCATCCTTACATGTTCAGGAAGCATCATTGACGTCCATTTGATCTTTCCGCGATCACGAATCATTGTTGTCCTCCTAGCTAACAAGTTTATTTAGTGCGGCTTATCCGTCCTTTAACCCTTATGACCACCAACCAGCTTTGCTCTATGGAGAGCAGTTCCTGCCGGTGTATAGGAAACGGCCCGAAGCAGTGCCGTCGAACCATGACGGGCCCGAATTTGATCCATTGCATAACCTAACTGATGACGCCTCCAACCATCTGGATCAAAAAGATCGAGTTGAAATTGGGTATCCTGGGTCAGGTTTCCCAGTGAAACTGAAATGCTGCGCACCGTCTTTCCACTGTAGTTTTCTGAAAATAACTCCAGGCAAACAGCATAAAGCTCCATTGTAATATTGGTGGGTTCATCGACTGTTCTTGAGCGGTGAAAGCCTCCACCAAATTCATCCTGACTATAGCCGATGCCAAAGCTGATTGTGCGACCAGCCTTCCCATGACTTCTTGCCCTGCGTGCCACCTCTTCACATATTTCGAGAATGACATTTTTAATTTCCTCTTTCTCCTTGTAATCCCGGAGGAGAATCTGGCTTTTGCCAAAGCTAATCTGTCCCTCGATAATCGGAGCTCCAATCTCAGAGAAATCAATCCCCCAAGCATGGTGGTACAACTGATTTCCCATAATGCCAAACTTTTTCTCTAGCTTTTCAAGATCATACCGCGCAAGCTGGCCAACAGTGAAGATTCCCATACTGTTTAGCGTCTTTTCCACCCTCCGACCAATCCCCCACATTTCACGTAGTGGCGACACTTTCCAAAGTTTTTGCTGAACATCTTTATACGTCCACTCAGCAACGCCCTTTTTCTTTGCTTCCAAATCAAGACAAAGTTTGGCCATCAGCATATTAGGTCCAATGCCAACAGCGCACGGAAGCTGAAACTCCCGTTCAATGTCATCCCTAATTTTTTCAGCAATCGCCCAGGCACTACCGAACAGCTTTGTTGTTCCATCTACCTTTATAAAACTCTCATCCACACTGTATGTATGGATCGCTTCCTTTGGGGCATAACGGTTAAACACTCTTGAAATTTCAGTAGAGATTCGTAAATACGTAGACATTTGAGGATCCACAATCGTAATTCGAGGGTCCTTTGGAATTTCAAACAATCTTGATCCCGTTTTAATGCCAAATTCTTTTTTTAAGCGGGGAGATGCGGCGAGGACGACACTTCCAGAACGGTCCGTATTTCCAACGACAGCAAGATAACAGTCCTGAGGGTCCAGTCCGAGCATAACCGCGGAGCAACTTGCATAGAAGCTCTTCATATCCACGCATAGAATTTGATTTTGCGTCATGTTGCTATAATCGAACATTCCTCTACCTCCTCCCCGATACTTCTTCTAGCGAAAGAACATTTGTTCCTAATTTAGTATATTCATTATCTTAAGCGAATATGCGTTCGGTTTCAATGGAAAATTTCAACCAAAAAAACCAGCTGTAGTATACACAACTGGTTCTCCCCATTATTTTTGATTAAATGCGCGCCTGCCGAGTCGTTCAAAAACCCGTGGAAAAAGCGCGTAAATCATACTGCCTGCATTCATCCAGCGAGGCAAATTGATTTCTCTTGTCCTCGTCATCATCCGCTCAACAACTTGTTTAGCGACATATTCTGGTTGTAGCATAAACCTCTTAACATTTTTGACATACGTCCCCTGTTCATCTGCAATTTGAAAAAAGTTGGTAGCAATTGGGCCAGGGTTGACTGCAGTGACAAAAATGCCCGCATCCTTTAGTTCCAATCGAAGGCTGTTCGTATAGCCAAGGACAGCATGTTTTGTGGCAGAATATACGCTTGATTTTGGCGTAGCAATTTTACCAGCCTGAGAAGCAATGTTGATGATATGTCCGCTACCTCTCTCCCTCATACTCGGAAGAACCATGGACGTACAAGCCATTAATCCAAACACATTCACCTCGAACATGAACTTAATCTCTTCCATATTCGTTTCATGTGCATGACGGAAAATACCAAAACCAGCGTTGTTGACCAGAATATCGACGTGACCGATTTCAGAAAGGACCTCATTAAAGACATCACGCACCGCAACGGTGTCAGCAACATCTAAACTTTTAACGATGACTTGCACACCTGTTCCCTGTTCAAGCTCTTCTTTTAACCTTTCAAGCTTTTCAACATTACGGGCGAGAAGAACAAGATTGGCTCCGTAGTTTGCTGAGAGCCGAGCCATTTCTGCTCCGATTCCGCCTGATGCTCCAGTGATGATTATGTTTTTGCCTACTAAACGATTATGTACCAAACTCTTACCTCCCAATCGCAGCGTAGAGAAGGGACGATTCTTCCTCGCGAACAGCAATTTCTTCGAGTGACAATAAATAATCTAGTTGCGCGGCCGTTTCTGAAATCGTTAAGTTCAGCTCCTTTTGATAGACAGTAGGAAAGAGTAGCTGACACACTTCAAAAGCTGTTTTCGGTTCGTCTTCAAGCATCCTCTTGACCTTCATCGCTCGATCATGCTGTCGTGACAGCCTTTTTTCAATTAAAGGATGAATATTGCCAAAGTCTTCTCCGTGTCCCGCATGGACGATAGAGATTGGATATTCTTGTAATTTCCTCAATGTCTGATTGTACTGAAGCTGTGGTTTAGGACGCTCCCGTTCCCCAGGGTGAGGAGGCTCTAGCAAAGGATTCGGAGAAATATGAGCAAGAAGGACATCTCCGCCAATCAGTACTCCATCTTTTTCTCGCCAAAGAGCAATATGGCCCTGTGCGTGCCCATGGGTCTCAAGCACCCGCCATCCTTCAAGACCCGATGGAACATCGTGTTCATATAGATAACCAGATAATGAACACTCAGAGGAAAAACGCATGTTTTTTTTCATATTGTTAACAGAAGGACCGCACAACTCCTCTGGAATTCCAAATTGCCGATATAAACCCATGTAGAACTCATCATGTTCCGAGGCAAAATGATTATCTTTAGTCAGCCACCGCTCATTTAGTGGATGAGCGTGTACTTCAATAGTGGTGGATAGATAATCAAGTAGTCCCACATGATCCGGATGATGATGAGTTAACACCACCTGTTCAATATCATCAGGTGTTAAGTTAAGTTCTGCTAATTGGGCTTTGAATAGTTCCCACGCTTCCTCTGTTTTGACTCCAGCATCGACGAGAGTCAGCCTATCACCCTTTATCAAATAACTATGAACATCACCGACCGGAAACGGTGTAGGTAATGTTAGTTTCGCAATTCCATTTTGCCAATTTCCCATTTTTCTACTCCTCAATAGTATATTTCCATAAAGTTTTTCGATTAATAGAACACCTAAATCTTGACGTTAAAATAAGTTTAACGAAATCAAGCTCCAATGTCATTATTTTAACAGAATATTTTCAGAAAAAACAAACAATTCGTCAGTAAACTTTTATCAGTATGAACTTTACATAGCCTATTATTAGAACGAAGGTTACAAATTAAACAAGGAGGAAATCTCCTGTTATACTGTAAAAGAAACAACGAATACAGGAGGTTTTCTGATGGATCGAAAATTATTTTCTCCCTTTAAAATCAAGGATTTAACAATAAAAAACCGGATTGTCATGGCCCCGATGTGCATGTACTCTGTGGAAAAAGAGGATGGGATTGTCACTGACTGGCACTACACCCATTATGAAAGTAGAGCGGTTGGACAGGTTGGCCTTGTTATTCTTGAGGCAACCGCAGTAACTCCTCAAGGGCGTATTTCTCCCCAAGACCTCGGAATTTGGAGCGATGACCACATTGAAGGACTGCAGGAACTTGTAAAACGCATCAAAAGGCATGGAGCTACAGCGGGGATTCAAATCGCCCATGCCGGAAGAAAAGCTGAACTTACTGAAGAAATCATCTCTCCTTCAGCATTGGCTTTTAACGAGCGGTACAAACAACCGAAAGAGATGACAAAAGAAGATATCAAGCAGACCATTGAAGCGTTTAAAGCCGGTGCAGCTAGAGCAAAACGAGCAGGCTTCGATGTAATTGAAATCCATGCTGCACATGGGTATTTAATAAACCAATTTTTATCTCCACTTACAAACAAGCGCGAAGACGAATACGGCGGATCAATGGAAAACAGATACAACTTCCTCCGAGAAGTAATCGATGAAATAAAAACCATATGGAACGGCCCGTTATTAGTGAGGATTTCTGCTAGCGATTATGCGGAAGAAGGCTTAACGATAGACAATTACATAGAAATTGCCAGCTGGATGAAGGAACAAGGAGTTGACTTGATTGACGTTAGCTCAGGAGCGGTTGTCCCCGCAAGAATACCTGTGTATCCCGGATATCAAGTGAAGTTTGCCGAAAGGATTAAACAGGAGGCCAATATACCGACAGGAGCAGTTGGCTTAATTACCACGGGGATACAGGCAGAGGAAATTCTCCAAAATGAACGAGCAAATCTCATTTTCATTGCTCGTGAACTTCTCCGAGACCCTTACTGGCCAAGAACAGCCGCAAGAGAACTAGGCGTCGAGATAGAATCGCCCAAACAGTATCAGCGGGGATGGAATGTCTAGTTAAAAAAACAGACCAAAGCTCATTGACGGGTTCCTTTTCCTATCGCAAACGTCAATTTGCATAGGAAAACGGGAAACTAAAATGTAATCCTTTTTCGCACTATAAGGCTAGAGATTAAAAAATATTTAAAAATAGCAAGGGGTTTTATCCTTGCTATTTTGCTTTTATTGCTAATTCTTTGGATTGCGAATGACGAAGTTTGCAATTCATTTCGCCTGTTCATACCAATTTGTGTGCAGGTATGAGAATAAGGGGAAATATTCCCGCTAATGTTTACTCGGGAAGCTTAAGAAGCGTAGATAAGGGGAGATATTCCCGTTAACTGCTCAAAATCAGGGGAAATTCAAAGATTTTGATAATATAACGGGAAAAACTCCCCTTATTTTAAAGGAAATATCGGTATTTCCCAATTTAACGGGAATTTCTCCCTTTATTTTTCATACGTAGTGAAATCAACATTCAGTTTATAAACAAATTTTTAATCTTAATTTGTATATGAACTTCTAGTAAAAGTAAAATATCGGCACTGCCAACTCTCCAAAGTAATTATAGAAATCCCTATATACCAGCAAAAATAGACCTTCAAATTCCCATACAATTTGAAGGTTATTTTAGATTACATCTTTAGTTAACGGAACCCTTTAGAGCTCAAGTCTGGTTTATCTTTTCTATAGTAATCGAGACTTCCATAAGATCCTCAGCGATGATTGTCTCCGGGAAGACTGTTCTAGCCTCTTGAACAAGACGTTCTCCCCCCTCGCGGTCATAACGAGAGCTAATATGGGTTAGACAAAGCTTTTTGACCTTTGCTGTCCTGGCGGCGTCACCTGCCTGAACCGTTGTTGAGTGATAATACTCGTGAGCAAGCTCTGAATCTTCCTCTGAAAAAGTAGCTTCATGAATAAGTAAGTCCGCCTCTTCCGCAAGAGTGATAACTGCATCACATGGCCGTGTGTCACCTAAAATGGTGACAATTCTTCCTTTTTGAGGTGTCCCTTGAAAATCTATAGGGTCAAGTAGTTGCCCATTGAAATGAACAGATTCCCCTTCTTTAATTTGTTTATAGATGGGGCCTGGTTTAACACCTAGAGCTTGTAATTTATCAACCTTTAATGTGCCTGGACGGTCCTTTTCGACAACCCTGTACCCAAAAGAAGGAAGACCATGATCCAAGAGCTTTGCTTCGACAACAAATTGATTGTCTTCAAAAACGACTCCTTCTTCAATTTCCACCACTTCGAGGTTGTACTTTAGGTAGGTTTTACTTACCTTTAGACTAATTTCAAGATAATCTTTCAAACCCTTAGGTCCATAAACGGTAACATCTGAATCTCCTCCCTGAAAGGAGCGACTTGATAGTAACCCAGGAAGCCCATAAATATGGTCTCCATGCAAATGGGTAATAAAAACTTTTTCAATTCTTCGCGGCCTGATGTTCGTATGTAAAATTTGATGTTGGGTAGCCTCACCACAATCAAACAACCAAACTGCTCCACGTTCCTCAAGAAGCTTTAAGGCAATGGAAGTCACATTCCTTAGCTTCGCAGGAACTCCTGCCCCAGTTCCTAGAAAAAACACATCCATCTTCATATCTCCTTCAAAAGCTAAATAGCTTATCCTAGCAATTATGCTATTACTATAACACAATTGCTAGGATAAATTGGAGTCACTAGATGAAAACTATTCCTAACCTTTTAGTTGCTAAATCAAGCTGTTAAAGCTAAAATTTTATACTTGTAGTGCTTGTTACATACTATCAATTCATAATAAAGAGAGGTTCTTGACTTTGGCACAAAATGAAAAACCGACCGCGTTAATCATGATTTTTGGGGCAACCGGAGACTTAGCAAAGCGCAAACTATTTCCTTCGTTATACCGCTTATTTGAAAAGGATAGACTGGGTGATTTTGCTGTCATAGGTGTAGCTAGAAGATCGCTAACTAACGACGAGTTTCAAACGAGTGTAAATCAATCTGTAAATCCTGAGGGAGTAGAAAATGACAAACTTAAAGAATTTGTCTCCAAGTTTTATTATCACTCTCACGATGTAACGGATTCTGATTCCTATGCGAGTTTGAACACTGTTGCTCACGAACTAGACAACCAATACAATTTAAGTGGGAATAGAATTTTTTATTTGGCAATGGCACCTGAGTTCTTTGGAACAATCGCTGAGCATTTAAAGACGGATGGATTGACCGATGCTCATGGGTTTAAAAGACTAGTAATTGAAAAACCGTTTGGTCATGACCTTGAATCTGCTAAAAAGCTGAACAATCAAATTCGTACCGCCTTTACGGAAGATGAAATATACAGAATTGATCACTATTTAGGGAAAGAAATGGTCCAAAATATCGAAGTTATCCGCTTTGCTAATTCAATTTTCGAACCACTTTGGAACAATCGGTTCATCTCAAATATTCAGGTGACTTCAAGTGAAACACTCGGTGTTGAGGAGCGGGGCCGTTATTATGAGAAAAGCGGGGCTCTTAGGGACATGGTACAGAACCATATGCTCCAAATGGTATCACTATTAGCTATGGAGCCACCAATCAGCCTGACAACAGATGAAATTCGTTCTGAAAAAGTGAGGGTATTCCGAGCCCTAAGACCGATAAAAGGCAACGAGGTTAATGAATATTTCGTCAGAGGCCAGTATGGGAAGGGGCTTCTAGAAGAAAAAAAAGTCCCTGCTTATAATGAAGAAGATATGGTTGACCCTGAGTCGAACACGGAGACATTCGTTGCTGGTAAACTGATGATCGACAATTTCCGTTGGGCGGGTGTGCCATTCTACATTCGGACGGGCAAACGAATGGAAGCAAAAACAACGAAAATCGTAGTTGAATTCAAGGATATGCCAATGGACTTATACAATCGGCAAGAGGGGTCAGTAAGACCGAATCTCCTTGTTATCCACATTCAGCCTGAGGAAGGAATTACCCTTTATTTAAATGCTAAGAAAGCAGGTCAATTTATGAATTCAACTCCTGTGAAGCTTAGCTATGCAAATAAAGGGATTGATGGGCTTAACACCCCAGAAGCGTATGAAAAACTGTTATATGATTGCTTAAGAGGAGATGCTACTAATTTCACCCATTGGGATGAAGTCGCTCTATCCTGGAGTTTTGTTGACAATATTTCAGCTGTATGGGAAAAAGAAAAAGAACAAAACTTCCCTAATTACGAAGCTGGATCAATGGGACCAAAAGCAGCAGATGCCCTACTAGATAAGGACGGTCATTTCTGGTGGCCAGTGACAAATTTAGATGTTGAAAAATGCTAAATAAAAACAGCGGACAATTTAATGTCCGCTGTTTTCTATTTACCTATATTACTTTAACCACTCTGTGTGGAAAACTCCTTCTTTATCAACACGTTGATAAGTATGAGCACCAAAGTAATCACGCTGTGCCTGCAGTAGGTTTGCAGGAAGTGTTTCTGTTCGGTAGCTATCGTAATAGGCAAGCGCAGATGCCGTACAAGGAACAGGAATCCCTTGTTGTGCTGCAATAGATACGATTTCTCTAAGGGCTCCTTGATAGCTCTCAACGATTTCTTTGAAATAAGGGTCGAGAAGCAGGTTTTTAAGCCCCGGTTCACGGTCATATGCATCTTTGATTTTTTGAAGGAATTGAGCTCTAATGATACATCCACCACGGAAGATCATCGCAATGTCACCATAGCGCAGATCCCAGCCGAATTCATCAGATGCCGCTCTCATTTGAGCAAACCCTTGAGCATATGAACAGATTTTGCTCATGTACAATGCCTTGCGAATCGATTCAATAAATGCTTCGCGATCGCCTGTAAATGGTTGAGCCTCAGGACCTCGTAACGCTTTACTTGCGACAACACGCTCATCCTTTAACGCAGAAATGAACCTTGCAAATACTGATTCGGTAATAAGCGGAAGCGGCACACCAAGGTCTAAAGCATTTTGGCTTGTCCACTTACCTGTGCCTTTTTGACCTGCAGTATCAAGGATTAAATCCACAAGTGGCTTACCTGTTTCTTCATCCGTTTTTGTAAAAATATCCGCTGTGATTTCAATTAAGTAACTATCGAGTTCGCCCTTATTCCACTCAGCGAACACTTCATGAAGTTCCTGGGCAGAAAGACCAAGAACATTTTTGAGAAGGAAATAGGCTTCAGAAATCAACTGCATATCACCATACTCAATTCCATTATGTACCATCTTTACGAAGTGACCTGCTCCATCCGGTCCGATGTATGTTGTACATGGTTCGTTATCTACCTTTGCCGAGATATCTTTAAAGATTGGTGCGACCAAATCATAAGCTTCCTTTTGGCCACCAGGCATAATAGACGGCCCTTTAAGAGCCCCTTCTTCTCCACCAGAAACACCAGTACCGATGAAGTGTAAGCCTGATTCGCTCAACTCTTTGTTCCTTCTCTGAGTATCAGTAAAGAGGGTATTCCCACCATCAATTAAAATATCGCCTTTATCTAGAAATGGCTTTAGCTCTTCTATTGTCGCATCAGTCGGACCTCCTGCTTTAACCATAAGCATGATTTTACGAGGCTTTTCTAGTGAGTTAACAAATTCCTCCACGGAAAATGTACCAAAAATCTTCTTTCCTTCTGATTCTTTTAGCATTTCGTCTGTTTTTTGTCGGGAACGGTTATATACAGAAACAGAGTAACCCTTGCTTTCCATATTCCAAGCAAGGTTCTTCCCCATTACTGCAAGACCTACGACACCAATTTGCTGTTTTGTCATTCCACTACGTCCCTTCTCTCAAATCTATTGGTAGTCTTGATTAGACACTTTAATTTAGCAATAATAAGTGGAGTTTGCAAATATCTGCTATCCCTTCCTTATATTTTGACTCTTTGTTAAAAAAATACCCTTTTAATAGTCTTTTTTACGCGATACGATGGATTTTTTGTCTTGAAGAAAATCCTTATTAAAACTAGTATCATGCTTAGTAGACTTTGAATTGGGAACCTGATTTATCTGACTGCTTGCACTTCCGATTATCTTTTTCCCGTATTTATCTTGTAGCTTAGACATTGTATTTAAAAGCGGCTCTTTCTCTGCTTCCTTTTCATAAGAAAACAAGTCAAGCTGTCGAACAGCAGAATCAAGTTCCTGTAAACCCGTTGCAGTAATACCTAATAGTCTGATGGGTTCTCCGTCCCAGTTTCGGTGAAACAACCGCTTTGCTGCTTCATAAATTTCTTTTTGCCTCGCTATAGGGTTTTCTAGCTTCTGACTTCTCGTAATTGTTTTTCTATTTTTATACCGAATCGTGATTCCAATAATCGTCGTAACAACTTGCTTCCGTTTCATCCTTACAACTACCTGCTCTGCCAGTTTTTCTAGAACCTTTAAAAGCTCCTGCTGATTCGAAGTATCTCTTGGCAAAGTTGTCGAATTACCAATGCTTTTGAAATCGTAAACAGAGTCAGGGTCAACAGGCCTTGGGTCAATCCCATTTGCCCTTTCCTTCAGTCTAACTCCATTAATACCAAGCAAGGCTTTTAATTGAATTTCATTGGAAGTGGACAAGTCTCCAATGGTGTTGATACCGATTCCTTTTAACTTTTCAGCCGTTTTTTTTCCTACGCCATGCATCTGTTCCACATCGAGCGGCCATAGAACGCTCGGAACATCACGCTTCCTAAGAATCGTTATCCCCATCGGCTTTTTCATGTCAGACGCGGTTTTAGCAAGGAATTTATTTGGAGCAATTCCAATACTGCAAGGTAAATCAAGCTGGTCATATATCTGCTTTTGAATCATTTCGGCAATAGCAGGTGGTGACCCTAATTCCTGACTATCAGTAAGGTCGACATATCCCTCGTCAATGGACACGGGTTCAACTAGGTTTGAGAATTGTCTAAGTAAATCAAACATAGCTACTGAAGCGGCTCGGTATCGATCGAAATTCGGAGTTTTCACAATTAAATCGGGACAAAGCTTTTTAGCTTCCCAAAGTGGCATCGTAGTTTTCACCCCAAGATTTCGAGCTTCATAGCTACAAGTAACAATAATTCCTCTTCTCTCCTCTGGATTCCCAGCAATGGCTAAGGGCTTGCCTTTTAACGAAGAGTCATAGGCCATTTCAACCGAAGCATAGAAGCTGTTCATATCTACATGAAGAATCACTCGTCCGTTTTTAGGATACATCTTTATCACCACGTCCCCAAAATATATACAGTTATATTACCATTTAAATTCGAAAAAGACCCGCATCGCTGCGAGTCATTTATCGTTCATCTTATGGAGTTGTAACCGATCCTGTTGCCATTAACTTTGCTGCGACCACTGCTTCTTCCTTTGCTTTAGCCATAATTTCCGGAATTTGTTTAGGGAAGTGATCCATTCCCTCCGCTACAATTGTATCCATTACATCCATACCTAAAAAAGTTAGCGCTTTGCGCACGTACTGGTCTCCCATTTCAAACCCTACCATTGGGCCCGATGAATAAATGCCTCCACGTGTTTGAATATGAATCGCTCTTCTGCCAGTAAGCAAACCTTTAGGCCCTTCTTCCGTGGAGATAAATGTTTTGTTAATTAAGAACATATTATCCATAAATTCTTTTAAAATTCCAGGTGCACCTAGATTCCATATCGGAGTAACAAAAACATAATAATCAGCTGCGATAAAGCGGTCTGCTAATGCATGCATCGCTGTAAATTTCTCTTTTTCAGCGCCAGAAAGCTGATCGAATGTCTGCCCCATGAAGGAGAGCTTGGCGCGAGCATACAAAAGGTCCATATCGATTCGAGGGATATCCATATCATATAAATGCATTCTCTCAATTTCTATGTCCGGCTGTTCTTTTTGAAACGTTTCAAGAAATACTTCGCCAATTTGTGCTCCTTTGGAAAGACGAGGATCCTTTTTCGGATTGGCGGTGATATATAATAACTTTGGCATGGTAGCATCCCTTTCCGCAATAAAATTAAAAATTACCTACTCTAATCTTACTTAAAACATTCTTGTGTAGGGTTGAACAAACTGTGAAAGTCATGAACATTTTGTGACATGACTACACCGTGCCATTCATGACGTACAAAAGTTCATGGAGCGCAAAAAGAGGCAGTGGAGGCAAATGTGGGCTCTATAAAGGTCAATCTATACCAGGTCTCCCATAAAAAACGGAGCATCCAAATAGGATGCTCCGCTTGTGCTCATTATTGTGCTGCAACCTCTTCAATGATCGCAATAACCATTTCTCCAAGCTTTTCAAGCTCTTCGATTGGCATTTTTTCATTTGTGGTATGGATATCTTCGTAACCAACAGCGAGATTGACAGTCGGAATGCCAAAACCGGCAATCACGTTTGCGTCACTTCCGCCCCCACTTTGACGAAGCTCACAGCTGCGACCAATTTTAGCAGCGGCTTTGCGAGCTAACTCAACGACAAGATCTCCTTCGCCATATTTAAAGCCTGGATACATAACATCAACATCTACTTCAGCCTTACCGCCCATTTGTTCCGCAACCGATTCAAAGGCTTCCTTCATTTTGGCAACTTGCGCTTCCATTTTTTCAGGAACGAGCGAGCGGGCCTCAGCGAGAATCTCAACATAGTCGCAGACAATATTTGTTTGTGTCCCACCTTGGAAACGACCAATATTAGCAGTTGTTTCTTCATCGATACGGCCTAAGGGCATTTTGGCTACAGCTTTCGCAGCAATCGTAATCGCGGATACCCCTTTCTCTGGAGCTACTCCTGCATGCGCCGTCTTCCCATGAATGACTGTTGAGACTTTCGCTTGTGTAGGAGCTGCGACAACAATATTCCCTACCTTGCCATCACTGTCCAAGGCATAGCCATACTTAGCAATAAGAAGGGAAGGATCAAGTACTTTAGCCCCAACTAATCCTGATTCCTCCCCAACCGTGATAATGAATTGGATGGTTCCGTGTGGGATTTGCTGTTCCTTTAAAACCCGAACGGTTTCAAGCATAACAGCAAGACCAGCCTTATCATCCGCACCAAGAATCGTCGTTCCATCTGTAACTACATACCCGTCTTTAATAGAAGGCTTTACTCCTCGTGCCGGAACGACTGTATCCATATGAGAGGTGAAATAAATCGGATCGACGCCATCTTTCGTGCCCTTTAAGGTACAAACAAGATTACCTGCCCCGTGGCCAGTCTGTTCTGTCGTATCATCCTCAAAAACTTCAACTCCAAGATCAGTAAACTTCTGCTTCAAGACCTTTGCGATCTCTGTTTCATATTTTGTTTCTGAATCGACCTGAACTAATTCCAGAAACTCATTTAACATACGTTCATTGTTTATCATCTAAAACGAACCTCCAAATTTATGTATATACTATCTCAGTATACATTCACGACATTCACCCAGCAAACATATAGGCAATTATCAGCTATTTATCATTCCTTCATTTCTCTAATCGAGAAAAGAAGGAATGATTTGAAGCCCGTTATAGCGGGATATTTCCATGTTTTTTCTTTGGACGACTTTCTTTCTTCGACCGTAACATCTCAAGCGATTGAATAATTTTTATTCTTGTTTCTCTTGGGTCAATGACATCATCAACCATTCCTCTACTTGCAGCGACATAAGGATTCGCAAACTTCTCTCGGTACTCATTGATTTTCTGTTCTCTAGTTGCCTCTGGATCTGAACTGTTTTGAATTTCTCTAGCAAAAATAATGTTTGCTGCTCCTTGAGGCCCCATTACGGCAATTTCGGCATTAGGCCATGCAAATACTAGGTCTGCTCCAATAGATTTACTGTTGAGAGCCACATAGGCACCGCCGTAGGCTTTTCTCAAAATGACTGTTAATTTAGGAACAGTAGCTTCTGAGTAAGCGTAGAGAATCTTCGCCCCATGACGGATAATCCCTCCATGCTCCTGTTTAATTCCAGGGAAAAAGCCTGTTACATCTTCAAAAGTAATGATTGGGATATTGAAAGAATCACAGAAGCGAATAAACCTCGAAGCCTTGTCCGAGGAGTCAATATCAAGACCCCCTGCCATAAACTTAGGCTGGTTACAAACAAGTCCCACTACTTCCCCTTTTACTCTTGCCAGCCCGATGACAATATTTCTAGCAAAGTCTTTTTGAATCTCCATGAACGAATCCTTATCAACCACCTGCTCCACGACAATGCGAACATCATAAGGCCTAATCGCATCAAATGGGATCAAATCTGTTAAGTCTGGTCGATAATCATCTAATTCGTCTGCTTCTAGTCGAGGAGGCTTCTCCTCATAACTTTGCGGTAAATAGCTTAACAAAGCTCGGACCATTTCTAATGTTTCAGCTTCCGTTTCCGCGCGAAAATGAGCGTTCCCACTAACGGTATTATGTACCTTCGCCCCACCAAGGTCCTCGGCTGAGATACTTTCACCCGTGACTGTTTCAATTACCTTAGGACCAGTAATAAACATCTGACTTGTTTTTTCAACCATGAAGACAAAGTCAGTAATCGCAGGGGAATAGACGGCTCCACCAGCACAAGGTCCCATAATCACTGAGATTTGAGGTATCACTCCTGAATAAATCGAATTTCGATAGAAGATTTGACCATACCCGTCAAGAGAGACAACCCCCTCTTGAATTCTTGCACCACCCGAATCATTCAAGCCGACAAATGGAGCTCCATTTTTAGCTGCAAGGTCCATAACACTAGCGATTTTGTGGGCGTGCATTTCTCCTAAAGCTCCCCCAAAAACAGTGAAATCTTGAGAGAATAAATAAATAGGTCGACCATTCACTTTCCCGTATCCAGTAACAACACCGTCACCTGGCCCTTTTTGATTCTCTAAACCAAAATCAGTGGACCGATGCTCAATAAATGGATTTAGTTCAACAAAACTACCGGGATCAACTAATAAATTGATTCTCTCTCTTGCCGTTAGCTTTCCCTTTTCATGCTGTTTCTCAATTCTCTCATCTCCACCGCCAAGTTCTATTTCGCGCCTACGGTCATAGAGTTCATTTATTTTCTCATAGATGTCAGACATTACTTTTCCATTCCCTTCTTTTCACATAATTCAACAAGGACGCCACCAGCAGATTTAGGATGCATGAACGCGACCAAGGCATTACCAGCCCCCGTTTTAGGCTCATCCTGTATCATTCGAACGCCTTTTTCTTTCATTTCATTTATTCTTGCTTGAATAGAATCCACACCTAGTGCGACATGATGAATTCCTTCGCCACGCTTTTCAATAAACTTAGCAACGGTGCTTTCGGCTGATGTCGGTTCAAGCAATTCAATTTTTGATTCACCCACCTTTAGAAACGCTACCCGCAGCTTTTCACTTTCAACCTCTTCGATTGCTAATAAAGGTAAGTTCAAAACATCCGTATAAAAAGGTAAGGCCTCGTCAAGCGATTTGACAGCCACGCCAATATGGTCAATTTTTTTTATCATCTTAACCCTCCTAGCTAAATTTTAGAAAATAGTTAATACTCCTTATATTCGCTATAAATCGTCATAATTCCTGCAAAATGGTAGTTGAAGAAAAGACTATTCAGTTGTAGTATAATAGGTAGTACCATGAGGGAATTTCGAAAGGAGAAATGACAGATGGGGAAAAGAAAAACCCGAAAAATTATTATTTACGTCATGTTATTTGCGATGCTTGCTTCAACCCTCTTTACAGGGATTGCGGCTTTCCTATAAGTTACTAAAGTAAAAAGGACTGTCCATTTTTTGGACAGTCCTTTTTACTTATTCTATAGCCCGATGTTCTATCGCTAATTGTTCAAAGTCTTTTTCCGAGGTAATGACTAGTACCTTCGTTCCAAGCGGAATTGAATCAAATAATGACTCCACCTCTTCATTGTGCAGCCTTATACAGCCCTGCGAAATATATTTTCCGATAGAGTCAGGATTATTCGTTCCATGGATCCCATAGGTTCTCCCGTCAGTATCCCTTGCATCAAAACCAATCCAGCGTCTCCCTAACGGATTTCGAGGGTCGCCACCTGGAATGTCACTTTTTCTAAAGTAAGGATCTACCGCTTTTACGGTAACAGTGAACAAACCTTCAGGGGTTAACTCCTCTGTTTTCCCCGTTGCTGCATTAACAATGGTCTGAACACGATTGTCATGAATGAAAGCAACCTCATTCGTTTTTTTATTAATAATTAAAAACGGGTCTCCAGGAAGGGGATTCTGACCCAATGGCCAGATTGGTGAAACAACCAAGAGAATGGCCATCATTAGTCCTTTCAAATCGATTCACCTACCCACCTTTTCCCCCTAGTGTGCTTCTTTGGTTACTTTTCGATTCGTTTCCTCCGTATTCAATCCCTTGAACGAACGTTTTAGCAAGAGATATTGTTCCATCTCATTCACAAAGTGAAGAAGCGCAGCTCTTGCTTCAAACTCTTCTCGTGTATTTGGAAGTTCCATATCTACAAACTCTGTCCTCAATCGGTACAATTTTTCTAGGTAAAAAAGGACGGTGTTCCCCGGTTTGATACCCTTCAATAGTTCTTCCACAAACTCCGCAACCATTTCTCCTTGTTTGACCTGATAGGGCATCGAAGTGACAGAAGGGAGCACTCTTTCAATAATATCGAATTGTTTTTCCCGGATTTTAAAGTATTGATAGTAAAGGTTTTCACTCCGTAACAAATGATTTTCAACATCCTGAAAAGCAAGGGCTTTTGCTTTCTCTAACAACTTCGCCGTTTCTGTCAGTTCCACTCCACCCCAGTTCGAGTCACCTGTTCGCAAAAACCTCCCAATTTCTATAAAAATCCTCTTAAAATTTTCTTCAATTTGTATTTGGTATTCTTCCAGCTTATCGTCAGAACTTGGCATATAGAGGTTCATAATAAGTGCCACCCCCACACCAATCAAAACGATGCCTAACTCATTTACTATCAGAGCAGGAGTGACTTGTCCTGCCGAATAAATATGTAACATAATGACACTGCTTGAAACAATCCCATCCGCCGCCCTAGCCATTACTGCCACCGGGATAAAAAACAGAAGTAGGAGACCAATGACTAGCGGATGATAACCGATTAGTTCAAAGAAAACAGCGGAAAACGTCATTGCGATGACACATGCCAGTATTCGATCCCAAGACGCTCTAAGCGACCTTTTCTTCGTCACTTTAATGCAAAGGATCGTTAAGATTCCAGCAGATGTGAAGTTTTGAAGTCCTATATATTGAGCTAATATAATTGAAACGGCTGTCCCTAGCGCTGTTTTTAAGGTGCGGTATCCGATTTTAAATTTCATGACTTTTCTCCCTGAAACAAAATAAAAAGATGACCGTCAAGATCATCTTTTTATTTTATCAGATTCCTTTATTGGCTGATAGATTTCTTATAACTCTTCACAATATTGTTCGAACGAATCCTGGAGTTTCTGAACAACAGCCATTGGGTCATGTCCTTCAATATCATGACGTTCAATCATTTTTACAATTTCTCCGTCTTTTAACAGTGCAAAAGATGGAGAGGAAGGTGGATAACCAGTGAAATAGCTACGAGCCTTTTCCGTTGCTTCCTTATCTTGTCCCGCGAACACAGTAACAAGTTGATCAGGGCGCTTATCATAATGTAGCGAATGAGCAGCCGCTGGACGAGCAATTCCACCCGCACAACCACAAACAGAATTCACCATAACAAGAGTTGTCCCTTTTTTCGCTAAAGCCTCATCAACTTCTTCAGGCGTCGTTAACTCTTTATATCCAGAAGCACTAATTTCTTGACGTGCCTGACGAACAACATCATTCATAAAAAAATTAAAATCCATATTCACCATTCATCACTCCTAGTCAGTTAGTCTCAAATGCATACCTATATGATACCAATATTAGTTGATTGTTTACAAACTTAAAATTCTTTTCAAAAAAAGAGTTTATCTTCCGGTAAATCGGGAATAGTAACATTACAGCTAGATCCATACCCCTAAACTCCCTAGATGAAAGACAGCGCCAAACATGCGCTGTCCTTTTTTTATTGTTGGTCGTGTTAAACATGGGTGTTGATTTCCGCTCCAATCAACAGTATGGAAAAGCAACGGTGTACTGTAACATTGCCTTTTTGTAACTTGCCTTACTTTTTATTCCCCTGAAAGATACACTTTAAAAAGCTCGTCGACTGCGGCAGCCACTGGCTTCGTTCCGGATGCAACTTCATTCTCCACTTTAGGCAAAAGGCCCTTTACTTTTGAATGATGGTAAAAACTCATATGCAACTGATCAGTAATCATTGAATGGATCCACTCTTTCACCTGATGCTGCCTTCTATGTAAGAACACACCAGATTCCTTTGTTTCCTGCTCAAAGGTTTGAATCATTTCCCAGATATTTGAGATTCCCGTTTCGTAAAGGGAAGAGCAAGTAAGCGCCTTTGTTTCCCACCCTTTTGTTGCAGGTTGGAGAAAATGTAGAATCCGATTATACTCGACGCGAGTTTTATTAGCAGGAGCTTCATTAGACCCGTCCGCTTTATTAATAATTACCGCATCAGCCAATTCCATGATTCCCTTTTTCATCCCTTGAAGTTCATCTCCTGCTCCCGTAAGGACTAGAAGCATAAAGAAATCAACCATATCGCGAACAATAACCTCACTTTGGCCAACTCCAACGGTTTCGACCAAGATAACATCAAATCCGGATGCTTCACATAAGAGCATTGTTTCACGCGTCTTCCGGTGGACACCGCCCAACTTCCCCCCTGAGGGAGAAGGGCGGATAAAGGCTTTCGGGTTTCTCGCAAGCTGTTCCATCCTCGTTTTATCCCCTAAAATGCTGCCACCGGTTAAACTAGAAGTTGGGTCAACTGCTAGTACCGCTACTTTGTAACCAATGCTACATAAATGAGATCCAAATGCTTCAATGAAGGTACTTTTCCCAGCCCCCGGAACACCTGTAATGCCAATTCGGACACTTTTTCCTGTATGAGGAAGAAGTCTTTCAATCATCTTTTGGGCCTGATGAAAATGTGTTTCTGCATTGCTTTCAACGAGAGTAATTCCACGGGCAAGGGAAATTCTATTTCCTTCAAGAATATCCTCGGCAATAGCCATGGCATCAATTTCTCGATAATTTTTTTTTACAAACCTACCCATTTATTGTGCCACTTCCTCATACCCAAGGCGCTCGTATATGGTGTGAATCACCTTTTGAGCAGCAACTGGGATCACGGTTCCCGGTCCAAAAATGGCACTTGCTCCCTCATCGTAAAGATATTGATAATCCTTAGCAGGAATGACCCCTCCTACTACAATGACAATATCTTCACGGCCTAGCTTTTTTAACTCTTTAACAAGATGTGGGAGAAGTGTTTTATGTCCCGCCGCTAGTGAACTAATGCCAATCACGTGAACATCGTTTTCCACCGCTTGCATCGCTGTTTCTTCAGGGGTCTGGAATAGTGGACCAATATCAACATCAAAACCTAAGTCGGCAAATGCCGTTGAAATCACCTTTGCCCCACGGTCATGACCATCCTGCCCCATCTTTGCAATTAAAATTCTTGGGCGTCTACCTTCATTTTCAAGGAATTCATCTGTCATTTGCTTCACAACTTCGATTTCATCGTCATTGGAGTAGGAAGTGCTATACACCCCTGAAATCGAGCGGATGACGGCCTTATGTCTCCCTGCAGCCTCCTCAATCGCATCAGAAATTTCGCCTAGCGTTGCTCTGACCCGTGCAGCCTGTACGGCAAGTTCCAGTAGATTCCCACTTCCAGTTTCCGCAGCCGTAGTGAGTGCTTCCAAAGCATCGTTTACCTTAGCCTCATCACGGGAAGCCTTTAATTGCTCTAATCTTTCTATTTGCTTCCCTCTTACAGCAGTATTGTCAATATCTAGAATCTCCAAAGGCTCCTCTTCATCAGTCCGAAAACGGTTAACACCGATGATTGTTTCTTTCCCCGAGTCTATTTGGGCTTGGCGACGGGCAGCAGCTTCTTCAATTTTCATTTTTGGAAGTCCCGTTTCGATTGCTTTAGCCATTCCACCAAGATTTTCTATTTCCTCAATATGACTCCATGCACGGTCAACAAGCTCTTTTGTTAAGGTTTCAACATAATAACTACCGCCCCATGGATCAATAACACTTGTAATCCCGGTTTCCTCTTGTAAAAATAGCTGCGTATTCCTCGCGATTCGTGCCGAAAAATCAGTAGGTAAAGCAATCGCTTCATCAAGAGCATTTGTATGAAGGGATTGGGTGTGTCCCATGGCTGCAGCATGCGCTTCGATTAATGTACGAATGACATTATTATAGGGATCTTGTTCTGTCAGGCTCCACCCTGATGTTTGCGAGTGCGTCCTAAGCGCCATCGATTTCGGATTTTTCGGTTCAAAGGACTTCATCATTTTCGCCCAAATTTGGCGCGCCGCCCTCATTTTCGCCACTTCCATGAAATAGTTCATCCCAATTGCCCAGAAAAATGACAATCTTGGAGCAAAGGAATCAATATCTATCCCAGCCTTAAGTCCCGTTCGGACATATTCAAGCCCATCAGCAAGCGTATAAGCCAGCTCAATATCGGCAGGAGCCCCTGCTTCCTGCATGTGATAGCCAGATATACTGATGCTGTTAAACTTCGGCATATACTTTGATGTGTACTCAAAAATATCGGCAATGATTTTCATCGACATTTCCGGCGGATAAATATAGGTGTTCCTTACCATATATTCTTTTAAAATATCGTTTTGGATGGTTCCTGATAGTTTTTCTTGTGGAACCCCCTGTTCTTCAGCTGTCACAATGAAGAAAGCCATAATTGGTAAAACGGCTCCATTCATCGTCATCGAAACAGACATTTGATCTAGCGGAATGCCATCAAACAATATTTTCATATCGAGGATAGAATCGATGGCTACACCGGCCTTACCTACATCCCCAACAACCCTAGGGTGGTCAGAATCATACCCACGGTGTGTGGCAAGGTCAAAGGCAACCGACAAACCTTTTTGTCCCATGGCAAGATTTCTACGATAAAAAGCGTTGCTCTCCTCCGCCGTTGAAAACCCTGCGTACTGCCTAACTGTCCACGGACGATTCACGTACATAGTCGGATAAGGCCCGCGTGTATAAGGAGGGAGGCCAGGGCGATCATCGAGGTGGCTCAATCCTTCAATATCCTCTTTGGTATATATAGGCTTTATATTAATGCCTTCATTTGTTTCAAAAAGGAGGTCATCAATCGTCTCACCAATCTCTACCTCCACTTTTTCCTTCCATTCTTCAGCAGAAAGTGATTTTTGCTCCCCAAATAGGGAAACTTGTTTAAAATCAGGCTTCTTTTTCATCGAGCAGGCACCCCCATTTCGTTCAATAGATTAGACAAAGCTTCATAGTTATTGCTCTTCACATGATAATACTGCTTTATTCCCGCCTGAGAGAGAGCTGTTCGCGTCACTTCATCTGGTAATCCTGCAAGACTAAGCTGTAATTCTGGTAACTTCACCGCAAGCTCCTTGACTAAGTTCAAACCCTGTTCTTCATACTGATAATTGTCGCCACACAGACAATAATGTTTCAATCCTGTTTCTTTTATAAATTGGATTGCAGCCTGAGAATCGTGAATATCCTCGCTTTTTTTAGCTTCAATACCTCCAGAGGCTAAAAAACTAGTCATGAAGTCTACCCTTGGTTTCCGTTTCTTTAAGTCTCCTAGACCAATCAACCCAATAGCTGGTTTTTCTCCTGTGTTTCTTTCAATTTCAAGTGCTCTGTAACGTAGGAACTCGTAAGGCTCCGCCAATCTTTTATTCTCCAATGGAAGGAACATAGTAGAAGAAGATGACGGACTATAACTCTTCACATCTATCGAATCCATTTGCTCAGTAACATTCGCATAAACATTTGTGCCAATCATACTTTGTTTACGCAAATAGAGATCTTCTTCTCTTTTAGCCCTTGTTTTAGCTAGGTCGTTTTGAAGCCAATTTGATTTTAAAACTTCAAGGATCCCTCCTTGCTCATCAATTTCAAGAAAGAAGCTCCATGCCTTCTCGGCAAGTTCGTGTGTCAATGTTTCCACATACCAAGAACCTCCAGCAGGGTCAGTGACTTTTTCAAGATGAGCCTCTGATTTGAGAATCAATTGCGTGTTTCGAGCAATTCTTTCTGAAAAAGAGGAGGTTTTCCCAGCTACTTCATCAAGAGCCGTCACACTTAAGTACTGTACTCCACCTAGAACTGCCGCGAAGGCTTCATTGCCGGCACGAAGTAAGTTAACATATGGGTCAAAAACGGTTTTAGTAAATTGCGAGGTTTCAGCGGAAATCACCATTTTTCGTGATTCCTCGTTTGCCTCATATGCTTCCATGGCCTTGTCCCATAGGATTCGGGCCGCTCTGAGCTTAGCTGTCTCCATAAAGAAATTGGATCCAATTGAATAATGAAAGATTGTTTTTTTCAATATTTCATCCAAGCTCAAACCATGATCTAGAAGCTTTTGAACATAGAAGACCCCTGTTGCTATGCTAATTCCTAATTCCTGAACAGCACTTGCACCGCTATTATGGTAAACCGATGAGTCAATTAAAATGGTTTTGACGTTCGGCAACTCTTGATCAGCCAATTTTATCGCTTCTAGCCAGTCATTCATGTCTTCTTCGTGAAAGTTCCCTTTTCCGGCTGCAGTTGCTATGAAATCAGCTGCAATAAACCCAGTTACCTCACTTTTATTTTCTTTGGTTGCTCCAATTACTTCTGCTAGGAAAGGTTTTAAATATTCTTTTGCATCAACACTAAACGGACCCTGTGAGGTAACATCTCCTAGCCATTTGGCTAGTTTATCATTATCAGAGAAAAGTTCTGCTTTTACATCAAAGGCTAGAGCTGTTTGGCCAGTTGTTAGAGCGATGTTTAATTTTTCTGCTAACTGTTCAAGATTGCGATAAGGTTTTTTATTCGCAACATGCCAACTCTTCCCTGTATACCCCCTTGCATCAATTCCTCGGCTAAAATTAGTCCCACCAGGATATTGAGATAAGCTGAAGGTGTCGATATCTTCCTTTGTATAGAGTGGTTTTAGTTGGATACCTTCATATGTACTGTTAGAAAGGCTTTCAATACTTTTTCCTTTGAGAGACTCTGTTGCTTTATCAGCCCAATCAGTCAATGTACTCAAAGGAAAGGACGTTTCCCGCATATTTTCAAGTTTCATAGACTACTGTCCTTGTGTGGACAGTATTCGCCTCCTCCCTCATAATGAATAAATATAAAATTCGAACTATTCTCCATTAATATTAATATACAAATGCTAAACTGGCAACGAAAGCACAAAAATCACTATCTTGTTCAAGGCTGTGGCATCACAAGCTTTTTTGCTACTGAACAAGGAATGGTTGAATTCCATTCCAGGCGGTTAGCGAAACAGAGGAGCGGGCGGGGAGCCGCTTAGCCCGCCGAGAAGCTTCCCCTTTTCTGGCTTCTCGGCGGTGGTTGATGGTACCAACTGTCCCGCAGCGGCTGTCCCACAGGTGAGTAACCACCAAAAGAAAAATAAGCGGAGAATTTCCCGTTAAATGCAGATTAGAGCTCGTTTTTAGGAAAATAAGGGGAGATTTTACGCTTATACAAAGCAAAATTGACTATTTTCACGTTTTCCGAGTAAATAAGCGGAAATTCTCCCTCTATTATAGCTATTTTAAGTGCCATTTATTAATTAAGGGGAATTTCTCCCTCTATTTATCAGATCAAAAATAAAAGCACTGCTTTACACATCTAGCAATCACTTTTGTTTGCTAACGTGTAATGCAATGCTTTCTCCTACAAACTAATAAATGCTTGTGGTGTCTTTAGAGGTATTTTCTAAAATTTCTTTCACACGGTTTAAGAAACGTCCACATACTAAACCGTCTAGAATTCGATGGTCTAGTGACATACATAGATTGACCATATCCTTTACGGCGATCATTCCATTGTTCACGACAACTGGTCGCTTCACAATTGATTCAACCTGAAGGATGGCTGCTTGAGGGTAATTGATAATTCCCATTGATTGAACAGAACCGAATGATCCCGTGTTATTAACAGTAAAAGTACCACCCTGCATATCCTCTGAACGGAGCTTACCTGTTCGCACTTTAACAGCAAGTTCTGTAATTTCACGTGCAATCCCTTTAATCGTCTTTTCATCCGCATTTTTAATGACAGGGACAAATAGTGCATCATCTGTAGCAACAGCAATAGAGAGATTAATATCCCGCTTTTGAATGATTTTGTCTCCTGCCCACATGGAGTTTATTTCCGGAAATTCCTTAAGGGCCTGTGCGACAGCTTTTACAAAGAAAGCGAAGAACGTTAGGTTAAAGCCTTCTTTCTGTTTAAATTGGTCTTTTATACTGTTACGATATTCAACAAGATTCGTTACATCCACCTCTACCATCATCCAGGCATGCGGGACCTCTTGTTTACTACGTTGCATATTAGCCGCAATGGCTTTTCTTACACCCACTACTGGGATTTCAATGTCTCCAGTACTTAATGGGATTGAAGGAATAGAGGATACTGAACTCGTGTCCTTTACGCTATTTTCCTGAGATACTTTTTCAGGTTCAGGCACGGGTTTATGTTCCACCGTAACAGGAGCTTCCGGAATACTGCCGGATTCAATGATTTTCATTAAATCTTTCCTTGTGATTCGGCCTTCTGCTCCTGTACCTTGAACAAGAGAAAGGTCAATTCCATGCTCTTGAGACAGCTTTAATACAGCGGGTGAATACCTTACCTTACTTCCAACATTCCTTGTATTATTCAAAGTAGTAGTAGAGGCTGGGCGGGTTTTCTCTACCTTATTGGGCTCTCTACCCTCGCTAGGCTTTTCTTCAGCTTCAGGTTTGCCTCCTCCTTCTACCTCAATCAATAAAATGGTTTCTCCAACAGACAGGGTATCACCTTCACTTGCAATTAATTCCTTAATTGTTCCGGAAAAGGAAGAAGGAATCTCCGCATTTACTTTATCGGTCATCACCTCTGCGAGAGGGTCGTATTTATTTACTGAGTCACCAGGTGCAACCAGCCATTTGCTAATCGTCCCTTCTGTTACACTCTCCCCCAATTGAGGCATGGTTATTTTTTCAACTGCCAATGGATACTCCTCCTCTCTTATTAAAATTCAGCAAGCTCTCTCATCGCTTTTTCAACTTTATCTGGATTAACCATAAAGAATTTTTCCATTGTTGGTGCATACGGCATAGCTGGAACATCAGGACCAGCCAATCTTTTAATTGGAGCATCTAATTCAAACAAGCAGTGTTCAGCAATGATAGCAGAAACTTCACTCATAATACTGCCTTCTTTATTATCCTCTGTTAAAAGGAGAACTTTGCCCGTCTTCGAAGCAGCCTCAATAATCGCTTCTTTATCTAAAGGATAGACCGTTCTGAGGTCCAAAATATGAGCAGAAATCCCGTCCTTAGCTAAACGTTCAGCAGCCTGAAGGGCAAAATGCACACATAATCCATAAGTAATGACCGTAATGTCCTCGCCCTGTCGCTTGACGTCAGCCTTACCTATTGGCAGAGTATAGTCATCATCTGGGACTTCGCCTTTGATTAAGCGGTACGCCCGTTTGTGTTCAAAAAACAAGACAGGATCATCGTCTCTAATAGCCGCTTTTAATAATCCTTTAACATCATAAGGAGTAGATGGCATAACAATCTTTAGCCCTGGCTGATTCGCGAATACAGCCTCTACTGATTGCGAATGGTACAATGCGCCATGAATGCCTCCCCCATAAGGAGCACGTATGACGATGGGACAATGCCAATCATTATTCGAGCGATAACGGATTCTTGCTGCTTCGGAGATAATTTGATTGACCGCAGGCATAATGAAATCAGCAAACTGGATTTCAGCTATCGGTCTCATTCCATACATCGCTGCACCAATACCAACACCCGCAATTGCTGATTCTGCTAGTGGGGTATCGATAACACGTTGTTCTCCGAATTTATCATAAAGTCCTTGCGTCGCTTTAAAAACTCCGCCCTTTTTCCCAACGTCTTCGCCTAAAACAAAAACTTTGGGGTCTCGTTCCATTTCTTCCCTCATCGCCTGTGTAACTGCATCTATATAAGAAATTACCGCCATGTTTGTTCCCCCTTACTCTTCAGCATAAACATATTTTAATGCCTGTTCCGGATCAGCATATGGTGCAGTTTCTGCATAATCCGTTGCTTCATTGACCAATTTCATTACACGATCATTAACCGCTTTCTCCAATTCATCATTGAGAACACCTGTCTCTTTTAAATAAGCTGCAAAGGTTATAATAGGGTCTTTGGTCTTAGCCTGTGCAACTTCAGCTGGTGCGCGGTAACTTCGGTCATCATCATCAGAAGAATGGGGCGTAAGTCGGTAGGAAATCGTTTCTATAAGCGTAGGACCTTCACCTCTACGTCCACGCTCGGCAGCCGCTTTCACTGCCTGATAAACTTCGAGAGGGTCATTTCCATCAACGGTAAACCCTGGCATTCCATAACCTATCGCCCGGTCAGAAACATTTTCACATGCTAATTGCTTTTCGAGAGGAACCGATATCGCATATTTGTTATTTTCACACATAAAAACAACAGGCAATTTATGGACACCAGCAAAGTTAGCACCCTCATGGAAATCTCCTTGGTTAGAGGAACCCTCACCAAAACTGGTGTAGGCCACAATGTCTTTCCCCTCCATTTTTCCTGCAAGCGCGATACCTACTGCATGTGGTACTTGAGTGGTTACTGGGGAAGAACCTGTGACAATCCGGTTCTTTTTTTGACCAAAATGCCCAGGCATTTGTCGACCGCCTGAGTTTGGGTCTTCCGCTTTAGCAAATGCTGATAACATAATATCTCGAGGCGTCATCCCGAACGTTAGGACGACCCCTAAATCACGATAATAAGGTAGGACATAATCTTGCTCACGATTAAGGGCAAAAGCTGCTCCAATCTGGGCAGCTTCTTGACCCTGACAGGATATGACAAACGGGATTTTTCCAGCACGGTTCAAAAGCCACATCCGTTCATCAATCCGACGGGCTAGAAGCATCGTTTCATACATTTCCACTACCTGATCATCACTCAGACCAAGTGCATGGTGACGGTTTTCAACCATAATTTTTACCTCCCTGTTAAACCTCTGGTATCTGGTTACCTATTAAATATTTAAAAATTTCACCCAAATCCCCTAGCTACATTTCTCATTACGAATGAATGGCTTTCCCATCTACAGCTAGAGCTGCCTCACCAATGGCTTCTGAAAGGGTCGGGTGAGGATGTATTGTTTGCCCAATTTCCCAAGGGGTAGCATCCAAAACTTTCGCAAGGCCCGCCTCGGAAATCAAGTCCGTTACATGAGGTCCGATCATATGCACTCCAAGAAGATCGTTGGAATCTTTATCAGCAATCATCTTCACAAAACCATCCGATTCCCCAAATACAAGTGCTTTCCCAATTGCTCTAAACGAAAACTTACCGACCTTCACATTAAACCCTGCGGCGATTGCTTCGTCTTCAGTAAGCCCTATACTTGCTACTTCGGGAGAACTGTATACACATTTCGGGACAAGAGCATCGTTGATGGGAGACGGATTTCCCCCTACAATATGTTCAACTGCACAGAGACCTTCGTGCGAAGCAACATGGGCTAATTGTAGTCCTCCAATGCAATCTCCAATTGCATAAATATGGGACTCTTTCGTTTGGTAAAACTCATTTGTCTTGATAAAACCGTTTTCAATTTGTATTTCTGTATTCTCTAAACCAATTCCCTCAGTATTTGCCTGTCTCCCAACAGAGACGAGAAGTTTTTCCGCACGGAATTCCTTATTACTTCCATTAACTTCTGCCTGAATGACGACTTCATTCTCTTTTTCTAGCGTTTCCGGTAAAACTTTGGCACCAGTGACCAGTTTAATGCCTCTTTTTTTCATTAACCGTTGCATTTCCCTTGAAATTTCCTTATCTTCAGTTGGGAGAATTCGGTCCGCGTATTCAATCACAGTGACCATTACTCCAAAATCAGCCATCATCGAAGCCCATTCTATTCCAATAACACCACCCCCGACGATGATAATAGAGGCTGGTAATTGTTCAAGCACTAGAGCTTCATCAGAGGTAAGAACTTGGGTTCCATCTGCTTCGAGACCAGGCAATGTTCGTGGTCTTGATCCAGTGGCAATGATTACGTTTTTAGGGATAAGCATTTCATTATCGCTTCCATTGTTCATTTCCACTGAGATTGTACCTGGCATTGGAGAAAAAATAGACGGACCAAGAATTCGACCAGTTCCTTCGAAGACATCAATTTTCCCTTGCTTCATCAGGTGCTGAACGCCTTTATGTAACTGGTCTACAATCCGTTCTTTTCTTTCTTGGACCTTTTCAAAGTTCACTGTCACTTCTCCGGTAACAACCCCAAACTCTTCACTCCGTTTGGCTGTTGCAAATACTTCCGCGCTTCGTAACAGAGCCTTGCTTGGTATACAACCTTTATGAAGACACGTCCCCCCGAGCTTTCCTTTCTCCACGACCGCTGTTTTAAATCCAAGCTGTGCAGCCCTAATTGCCGCTACATAGCCTCCAGTGCCGCCTCCTAGGATCACTAAATCATATTCTTCAGCCATAATGCGTCCTCCTCATTGCTTATAAAGGTTCTTTTCTCAAACTGGGATATAAAATAGGATGATTCGCTTTTATTTACAGTGCAAAAATATGCTAAAAGAGCCTGCAAACATACTAAACCGTACAAAGTTGCTTATCTTACGTCAATATCGGCTTTGAGATTTTAACATCAACCCCGTTAGAAAACCCCTAAAAGAACTAGGCAGGATAGTTCTTTCCGACCTCTTCACCTCGTAGCACACGTAAGGCTCCTTCGGCAAGTGCCTGTAATTCATTTTCTCCTGGATGGATAATAACATCGGCAATCCAATTGACCCGTTCTGATATTTCATTAACGAAGCCCTTGCCATAAGCAAGACCGCCAGTAAGAATAATGGCATCCACTTTTCCGTAAAGAACCGCACTAGCGGATCCAATTTCTTTTGCTACCTGATAGGCCATTGCTGAATAAATGAGTTTTGCCTCTTTATTTCCTTGCTCAATCATTTCTTCTACCTTTACCGCATCGTTTGTTCCGAGATAACCGACCAGACCTCCTTGGCCAACTAGCTTCTTCATCACCTCATCCCGGAAAAACTCACCTGAATAACATAGGGCCACAAGGTCCCCAGCAGGGACAGTCCCTGCTCTTTCTGGACTGAAGGGCCCATCCCCATTGAGTCCATTGTTTACGTCCACGACTTTTCCATTTTTATGAACACCAACCGTAATTCCACCGCCTAGATGGGCGATAATCAGGTTTAAGTCTTTATATTTTGCTCCCAAGTCCTTGGCAACTCGTCGGGCAACTGCTTTTTGATTTAGGGCATGAAAAATACTTTTTCTTTCTATTAGACTAAATCCCGATATGCGCGCGATCTCATCAAGCTCATTCACTACGACAGGATCGACAATATAAGAGGGGATGTTTAGACCACTTGCGATTTCAAAAGCTAAAATTCCACCAAGGTTGGAGGCATGCTGTCCAGAATAACCTACTTTGAGATCCTCTAACATCTTTTCATTGACCAGGTAGGTTCCACCTTCGATTGGGCGCAGCAGGCCGCCACGTCCACAAACCGCATTTAATTTTGAGACATTAATACCTTCCGTATCTAAAGTTTCAAGGATAGTATTCTTTCGAAATTCATATTGTTCAATAATGTTGTCAAACGTATTTATCATCTCTGTATCATGCCGGATGGTCTTCTCGAATAGCGGGATTTCATTTGAAAAAACCCCTATTTTCGTTGATGTAGATCCCGGATTAATCGTAAGAATTCGATAGTCCATATGATGCAATTTCTAAACCTCCAGTTGATCTGCAGGGGTAGTACGTCAGCTTCCCCTTCTTTCTTTAGTTCGGTGGTTAAAGTGCTGTTTGTTTCCACTTCAATCAACTATGACCATTAAAACAGCCTTCTTTATAAAGGAAAGGTGCTGAATGACCACATTCAAACACCTTCATAATATGTTAGCGACGGCTTAAAATATGATGGCCGTTCTGCAGGAATTGACTACGAGAATTTCGCATTCTCTCAATACGTTCCTCAGCCATTCGATCTGCAGCTAAATATGTTGGAATTCGATCACGTTTAGCAATATCAAACACCTTTTCAATATTTGCATAAATCTGGTCTACCTTTTTAAGGGCACGTTCTTGATTATATCCATAAAGTTCATCGGCTACATTAATTACTCCACCTGCGTTGATAACATAATCTGGAGCATAGGCGATTCCTAGTTCATGAATAATATCGCCATGTTTCGTATCTTTAAGCTGATTATTTGCTGCACCTGCAATAACCTTTGCCTTTAGTTGAGGGATTGTTTCATCATTCACTACCGCACCAAGTGCACATGGTGCATAGATATCACATTCAACCCCGTAAATCTCATCTGGATCCACAGCCTTAGCACCAAACTCTTCAACCGCTCTTTGGACGGCTTCTTTGTTGATATCAGTTACAATAAGTTGCGCACCCTCCTCATGTAAATAGCGGCAAAGGTTATAGGCCACATTGCCAACTCCTTGTACGGCAATTACTTTTCCTTCTAGTTCATCCGTGCCAAATGCTTGCTTTGCAGCAGCTTTCATTCCTCGATATACTCCGTATGCTGTTACGGGAGAGGGATTCCCTGATGAACCAAAAGCAGGTGAAATCCCTGTAACATAGTCCGTTTCCTCATGAATTAGATCCATATCCGCAACGGTCGTACCCACATCTTCTGCAGTAATATAACGACCATTTAGCCCCTGAATATACCGGCCAAAGGCTCTGAACATTTCCTCATTCTTATCCTTCCGTGGATCACCAATAATGACCGTTTTTCCTCCCCCAAGATTCAAACCAGCAGCGGCATTTTTATAGGTCATTCCTTTAGCCAGTCGGAGGGCATCTTCAATTGCCGCTTCCTCTGAAGAATAAGTCCACATCCGTGTTCCTCCAAGAGCAGGCCCTAGTGTTGTATCGTGAATAGCGATAATCGCCTTAAGTCCAGATTGTTTATCCTGACAAAAAACAAGTTGTTCATAGTCATATTTTTCAAGGTAAGTAAAAATTTCCATTTCCATTTCCTCCCCAGGTTTTACAATTGATGTGTTTATTTGGCTGTTTTCGTTTTTATAGAGTTTAAAACATTAATAAGTCAAGTCCGTTCCATTTCGCTCCAGACACTTGCTTTCCGCGGGGAGGAAGTCGAGCCTCCTCGGCTTCGCCTGTGGGGTCTCGACCTTTCCTCTTCATCCCGCAGGACATTGAATAACTTCCTTGAATAGGCCCACGCACGAGAAAATGTGCAGTTCATTTTCGAGGAGTCAAGTGTCTTCCGCTCCATTCCACTACTGCTATGAAAATCTATATTGAAAAGCAACAATCCTAGGAACAGAGCTTTTTATTTAGGCGCAGTACAAACGGCAAGCGCAAGGGAATACAACTTACTTTCAGCTGTGTCAGCCCTAGATGTTAAAACGATTGGAGCAGTTGCACCAGCGATTACCGCACCAACCTTTGCATTTGCAAAGTAGATAAGTGATTTATATAAGACATTCCCTACTTCAATTGCCGGAACTAATAAAATATCTGCATTTCCTGCAACTTCACTCTTTATCCCTTTATGTTCAGCAGCCGCTTTGGAAACAGCAATATCCAATGCGAGTGGACCATCCACAATACAATTTGTAATTTGGCCACGCCTGTTCATCTCTGTTAAGGAAGCTGCATCCAAGGTAGCACTCATTGTATTATTAATTGTTTCTACTGCAGCAAGCGGGGCAACCTTAGGCATCTTTATCCCAATCGATTCAGCTATCTTAACAGCGTTCCTAATAATTTCTGCTTTTTGTTCCAACTGAGGTGCAATATTCATTGCAGCATCTGTCAACAATAGAAGATTCTCATATCCGGGAACTTCAAATACAGCAACGTGGGAAAGAATCTTCCCAGATCGCAAACCCAAATCCTTATTTAAGACAGCTTTAAGAAGAATGCTGGTTGAGAGATTACCCTTCATTAATACACCGGCTTCTTGATCTCGGACAGCTTTTACAGCGGCGGCAGCAGCCTCTTCCTTTGTTCCTGTATCAAATATGCTAATACCTGGTTGCCCCAGTAAATCTGGATGCTTTTCCTTTAAAATACCCTCTATTTCAATTTTGTTTCCAAACAATAGAAACTCAGCTAAACCAATTTTTAACGCAGCAGCGACGGCACCTAGGACTTCTATATCCTCTGCAGACGCTATGGCAATTTTTTGTTTGCTCAACTGGGTTGCTTTTGCAATTAGATGTTCAAAGTTCATTTAAGGTGTCTCAACCCTTTCTGTCTATGCGCCGTATGTTTCGTTTCAGTCAAAGTTATATATGCAAGTTGTATGCCAACTTAATAAATACGCTAAAACTTAACAAACGCTTACAAACCACCTGCAATAAATTGCATACTATGCAACTTATTGCGTGCCACTATTTTCAATTCCTAGTTTTTCAAGTTTGTAATAGAGACTTCTTACCGAAATTCCCAAGGACTTGGCTGTTAATGTTTTATTTCCATTCATCTTTATCAGTGTATCCTTAATAATAGAAAGTTCATGCTTACTTATCTGACTAGCAAGAGTTTCCACACTCTCGGCACCAGGCAATTCTGTTTGGGAAGGTAACGATTGGGCCCCCACAAATTCAGGAAGATGCCGAGCTTGTATCTCTAGTTCGTGGTAATTCATAAATATAATTGCTCTCCCCAAGACGTTTTCAAGTTCCCGAACATTTCCTGGCCAATTATACTCCATTAATTTCTTGATTGCCGTCGTTGATACCCCGTCCACATTTCTACCATAATCTTGGTTAATTTTATGAATAAGCCTTTCACACAAAAGCGGAATATCTTCTTTCCTCATTCTTAACGGCGGTATATGAATCGGCATCCGATTTAAACGATAGTACAAATCCTCTCTAAAGCTTCCATTGGCAATCGCCTTTTCTAAATTAAGGTTTGTGGCGGCAATCACACGGACGTTAATTGGAATCGCCTTCGTCCCCCCTACACGAACAATCTCTTTTTCTTGGAGCACGCGTAATAGCTTTGCCTGAGTATTAGCCGGGAGCTCCCCAATCTCATCTAAAAAGATACTCCCGTTGTTTGCATCCTCAAAAAACCCCCTCTTCCCTCCTCTTTTCGCCCCAGAAAAGGCTCCTTCTTCATAGCCAAATAATTCACTTTCCAGAAGAGATTCACTAATCGCTGCACAATTCACTCGCAGAAATTTATTGTATTTACGATCACTTTCATTATGTATTGCATGAGCAAATAGCTCTTTACCTGTCCCTGACTCTCCCCGTAACAAAACCGTTGCAGGAGTTTTAGCCCCAAGACGTGCTTGCTCTATGGCAATCTTCATTTCCTCTGATTGGCCAATGATATCAACAAACGAATATTTCGCTTCAAGGGTCCTAATAATCTGTCTAGCTCTCACTAATTCTCGGTTTAGACTCTGAATCTCAGACATATCATGTATGACCCCTACACTCCCTTTTAATTTTCCATCAACAATAATAGGAGCTACATTTACGATTACTTCTTTTTTAAAAGGTCCAACCCTCATCGCTACCCCACGTACCGCCCTTCTCGTCTCTAGAACCTTCATGTGCATGCTTTCACCTTCAGAGATATCAGCTGTCGCAGGTTTGCCAATGACCTCCTCCTCTGTTAATCCAGTGATTCTGCTATAGGCACGATTAATAAGAATTCCCCTTCCATTTTCGTCTACAACGGATATCGCTTCTTCACTTGATTGAATAATCGCCTCTAACATGGTCTGAATCTCTTTTAAGTTGGTAATTTCCCCAGCGAGTCTGACTACCTCTGTGATTTCTTTAAACACACTAAATGCACCGATAACCTGATTCTTTTCATCTATCATCGGAATACGTGTTGCAATAATTTTGACTCCATTTTCCAATGTTAGCTCTTGATTATTTTCAATAATTCTTGATTTCATTATGAAAGGGAGACGACTCCCTGGGATGACTTCATGAATATGTTTTCCAATCACTTCTTGAGGAGAAATACCAATTATTTTTGACGCACTTCGATTAAAGAGAGTGACTTCTTCGGCCGCATTTACAACAATCATTCCATCTCCACTCGAATTAAAGATAAGATCGTGTTTATAGGTCTCATTTTTAAGTCGATGAATTAATTCTTCCCTTTCTTCCATTAAAGATGAAATCATGTATGTAACACTACCAGGTACAACAACTGTATCTTTCCCTCTAGCCTCATTTATACTTTTAAACACTTCAATATCGCCTGTCACTTCAATGACTAGATCAATCTTTTCTGTTAAAAATTCTCGCCAATCCGTTCCTGTCCGAATTCCAGCTTCTCTTGCCCGCTTTAACCCAGGGGCATCAGAATCAACGTCCACCACAGCCACAATGTCTGCCGTTTGCCTCAGCATCCCGATTACGGCGTTACCACCCTTCCCTGCTCCTACTATTAATATTTTCTGCATCCATGATCCACCTTTAACTAGAAATAAATTGCACTCTTTCATTTTACATAGTATGCAATATCTTGCACAAGTTTATTTTCACCCTTGACAAATCTCATCAATCATTTATGATACTTTTTGAAAGATACATTCTGAGTGAAAGGGAATGAACATGACAAGGATTATCGCTCTTATTATTTTAATTATCCCCGGCGCACTCGCAGCTTATGGTGTGAAACTGATGCGAGACATGGTCTTTGGCATTTTGCAGCCACCCTTTCCATTTGCATGGATTCAATTTTTAATTGGACTACTACTGTTTCTAGCTGGCTTGGCGTTTATTGCTGGTTTTGTTCTTCGTCGAGACAGGAAGAGAAATAAAGTGCAGGCACGTTTTCGTGTACCGGCTGTTAAGGACCAAAAAGGCCGTGACGAATAGTCACGACCTTTTTTTTATGCCCTCTCTTACCTTGAATGCCTTTATGGGATCATCTGTAATTATTGCCGAGCAACCGGCCTTCATTAACCTTTCCATTTCCGATTCATTATTGACTGTATACGGCCGGATAGCAATATTATGTTCTAGTGACTGTTTTATGATCTCATTAGGCGCCGCTTTAAAGTTTGGATGAAACCCTTTTGAACGTATCGATTGGGCATAAATCCATGGCATATAAAGTCCTTCCGCCAGAATAGGAGCGGTTTCTATTTCAGGGGCGAATTGATTAGCATAGACAACGCTATAATGATTAAAGGAAGATAGAATAATTCTCTTCTCAAGTTGATATTCCCTTACAAGTGAAATGACCTTATCTTCCATCCCTTTATATGGAAACAACCCGTTCTTAAACTCAATATTACAGATCATTGAGTTTCCAGATAACCATGTAAAAACATCTTTCAAGAAAGGGATTGGCTCTTTTTGCCCTGCATCAAACTTTCTAATTTCTTTAGCGGTGTAATCTTTAACATAGCCCTTCCCATTTGTGGTTCGGTCTATTTTTTCATCATGTATTACAACTAATTCCCCATCTTTTGTCATTTGTACATCAAGCTCTAATCCCTCCGCCCCCGCTTCTGCCGTCTTGACAAATGCCTTCATGGTGTTTTCGGGGAACTTCGATGAATAACCACGGTGAGCCAAAATAATTGTCAATTGACCACATCCTCACATTTAAAAATAAAAACACCCTTCCATTTATTGAACTCCAATAAGAGAAGGATGCTGTTTATTCAATATTACGCCTAAATGGGGCTTTTATACCTTACCGTCTCAAGAAGCCTTATGCTCTAAACGAAGCTTATCAGCCACCATTGCAATAAATTCTGAGTTGGTAGGTTTTGCTTTCGACATACTTACAGTGTAACCGAACAACGAAGAAATCGATTCAATATTCCCTCTGCTCCAGGCTACTTCAATTGCATGACGGATTGCACATTCCACTCGACTTGCAGTAGTATTGAATTTCTTGGCAATATCAGGATACAAGACCTTTGTAATCGAACCGAGAAGTTCAATATCATTGAACACCATTGAAATTGCCTCACGTAAGTATAAATAACCTTTAATATGAGCTGGAACACCTATCTCGTGAATGATGCTAGTAATACTAGCGTCAAGATTCTTAGGCTTTTGTTCTGAGGAGGCTTTGTAACTTGTGCCTAAAGGTTTACGCGCTAACCCCTTTGCCTTGCCACTTACTTGGCGGATATGGTTGCCCAAGTTCTCCATATCGAATGGTTTAAGGATAAAATAAGAAGCACCTAATTCTACAGCATTTTTCGTAACATCCTCCTGGCCAAATGCTGTCAACATGATAACATGTGGATTATACTTCCCTGAATCACGTAACTTCTCAAGTACAGCTAAGCCATCTAAGTGAGGCATAATGATGTCCAGTAATAGGACATCCGGTTCAGTCTCACTAAGCATCTCTAGGCAATCCTGACCATTATGAGCCACACCCACTACTTCCATATCCTCTTGTGAAGAGATATACTCTTCCAATAATCCTACTAGTTCCCGATTATCGTCCACGACGCATACTTTAATTTTATTCACCTTTTCGGTTCCTCCTCTGTCCCATATGTTCTCTAGTCGGTCATCTCTATAACCTATTCTAAATGACTAATTCGACAATGCAACAGGAAATCCTTTTATTTTTTATTTTTTCTTAAAAACTGAAGGATTTCTATTTTATCCTTTTATTTCCTCTGCGTTTCGACTTATTTCGCAAGTTGACAAATGTTTCAGTTGAACTTTGTCGAAAAATCTTTATTTGTGTCCGTAACTAGCGCCTTGTCCAATTGGACAAGGCGCTTAGACAAGATGTTATTTATTTATAATCGGATAGACCGATTTTCTTCCAAATCTACAATTAACTCGCATTCTGTCGGGGTTTTTCATAAATGTCAATTCCTGCTTCGTTTAACATCCATTCAATATGAACCCCATACCCACTAGTAGGATCATTAACAAATACATGAGTAACAGCACCGATCATCTTCCCGTCTTGAATGATTGGACTACCACTCATCCCCTGCACAATGCCACCAGTCTTTGCTAAGAGTTTAGGGTCCGTTATCTTAATCACCATCCCTTTTGTAGCAGGAAACTTTTGTGGGATGGTACTAACGATTTCAATATCAAAAAGATTAACCTCGTCGTTATCTACCACAGTTAAAATCTTTGCAGGGCCCTCTTTCACTTGATGTGAAAGAGCGATAGGCATCGGTTTATCAAGAATGCCGTTTTTCATATCATTATTATTTAGTTCCCCGAAAATTCCGTAGGGACTATTTCGTTTTATATTACCAATTACTTTTCGATCAGATGAAAATCTAGCTAGCTTTTCACCTGGATCGCCATTGGAGCCTTTCTCAATGGAAGTAACCGTTGAACGGACAATTTGTCCATCCTCGACTACTATCGGCTTTTTCGTGTCCATATCAGAAATGACATGGCCAAGAGCGCCATATTTTTTTGACTCAGGATGGTAAAACGTCATCGTGCCAATACCTGCAGCTGAATCCCGGATATATAACCCAAGTTTAAAGGTATTTTCATGTTTATCTTTTTGTGGTTCTAACTTTGTTGCAATTTTTTCGTTTTCTCGTTTAATGACAATGTCCATCGGTTTGCCCGATTCCCCTGCCTTCTGAACAAAAGGGCCCACATCCGCCATTTTTTCTATTCTTTTTCCATTGATTTCAGTAATAATGTCTCCTACCTTTATGCCAGCTAACTCACCTGGTGATACCTTGCCCTCAGCAGTCTGAACCTGGTGATGTCCTACTACAAGAACACCAACAGTGTTTAACTTAACGCCTATGGATTGTCCACCTGGCATTACTCTGAAATCCTTTAATACGTTGACATCAACCTTTTTTATCGGTAAACCTGCAAGCTCAAGTACCAATTCATCTTTCCCTTGGGTAACAGCCTCAATTGAAACCGCCCCATCACTCTGCTTTGTCGCAATTTTTTTGTTGTTCTGCTCTACGCTAGCTAAAACAGGGAGGGAGGATACATCATATTCCTGTCCTTCAAATAAAGTAACTTCTTTTGGAATTGAAACATAATCTTGGATAGGCCCTGTAAAACCCAATAAAAGTAATGAAACAAGGAGAATTCCACCAATAACTCGTCTGAGAAATTCTTTTTTCAATCTTTTCACTCTCCTCGCTTCTAGTTCACACACATCTTTATATGGCTACAGTTTTAATTTTGCCTTGTGACCTCTCATTTATAACCGGAAGAATTTAAAAAAGCTATCCAATAATTGATAGCTTTCATGTGGCAGTCTTCATAACCCGTGCCATGTAAAGGAGTTCCTCTGCATGTTGCCTCGTTAAATCGGTAACTTCCACTCCAGAGATCATTCTCCCTATTTCATGGATTTTCTCAGAATCAGAAAGAGGAGAGACAGAGGTTTTCGTACGACCTTTCTGTATGTTCTTTGTGATATACAGATGAGTATCAGCCATCGCAGCCACTTGTGGTAGATGCGAAATACATAAAACCTGAGAATTTTTTGCGACCCGATAAATTTTTTCAGCAATAGCTTGTGCCACTCTGCCGCTAACACCTGTATCAACTTCATCAAAAATAATCGATGTTACACCTTGATGCTTAGAAAAAATGCTTTTCAGCGCAAGCATAACCCTCGACAATTCACCGCCTGATGCCACTTTAGATAAAGGCTTTAACGGTTCACCTGGATTAGTAGAAATGTAAAACTCAACTTTATTTGTTCCATTTTTCAGGAAGTTGTTTTCTTCATCTTCTACTTTGACTTCAAAAACGGTTTTTTCCATATAAAGTCCTTTAAGTTCCTGATGAATCAGATCCGTTAATTCTCTCGCCCAATTGCTTCTGGCTCTAGTAAGATTTGTGGCCTCAAGTTGTAAATCTTTTTTCAGTGAAGCGAGTTCTTTTTCCATCTGACCTATGTGAAGTTCCTTATTTTGAAGGGTTTCAATCTCTTCTTCAATTTTTGCGGCATATTCAAGAACTTCAGTTATGCTCTTGCCATATTTTCGCTTCAGCTGATTAATCTCAGTAAGCCTGTCCTCAATTTCGTTAAGTCGCTGAGGGTCAAATTCTAGTATATCCAACTCACTTCTTAATACTCCTGCTGCGTCTTCGAGCAAGTAAAAACTATTTGCTACTGATTCATACAGTGCCTTATATTCTGGATTAATCTCCACAGCTGATTCTAGATGATCCATGACCATCCCAATCCAATCTAGCCCTCTCTGATCGCCCTTTAAAGCATTGTAACTCGCTTGAATACCTTCATATATTTTTTCAAAATTATTTAACCTTTTTCTTTCTTCAAAAAGCTCCTCATCTTCATTCAATTTTAATTGGGCAGAATGGATTTCCTCAAGTTGGAATTGTATGAGATCCAAACGATGAGCGTTTTGCTGCTCGTTCTCACTAAGGTTTTTTAATTTCTTTAATGTTTGCTCATAGGACTTAAAAATACTTTGATATTCTGACATCGCTGGATAAATATCCTCTGAACCAAACTGATCCAACAAGTTGATATGTTTCGTTTCATCCATCAATTCCTGATGTTCATGTTGTCCATGAATATCAATTAAGGCAGAGCCAATTTCTCGCAGTATTCCAATCGTCACTAATTTCCCATTCACTCTGCAAACACTTTTACCGGAACTAGCTATGTCTCTCCGAAGGACAACCATGCCATCCTCAACTTCGATACCGAAGTCCTTTACCTTTGCATAACAAGGGTGGTTTTCCTTTTCTAGGAAAAACAGCCCTTCAATTTCAGCCTTTCCCTCTCCATGACGAACAAATTCAGCTGAGCCCCGTCCCCCAACCAAAAGGTGAACGGCGTCTATGATAATGGACTTTCCGGCTCCCGTTTCTCCCGTAAGTACCGTTAACCCTTTTTGGAAAGAAATAGAGAGAGACTCAATAATAGCAAAATTTCTAATCGACAATTCACTTAGCAAAAGTGATCACCCCATCTTAAAGCATTTCAAGGAACCTATTTTTGATTATATCGGTGTCTTCAGGGGTTCGACAAATGATTAAGATCGTATCGTCTCCACAAATCGTCCCAAGAATTTCATCCCAGTCTAGATTATCTATTAACGCTCCAATTGCGTTTGCATTCCCCGGCATGGTTTTCATCACTAACAGATGTCCCGCATGATCAATCCGGACAAATGCATCCATCAAAGAACGTTTTAATTTTTGTAATGGGTTAAAACGCTGATCAGCAGGAAGACTATATTTGTATCTTCCATCAATTAACGGTACTTTCACTAAATGCAATTCTTTTATGTCTCGTGAAACAGTTGCTTGAGTTACATTAAATCCACCCTGCTTAAGCCGATCGACAAGCTCGTCCTGAGTTTCAATCTCATCATTTGCAATTAGCTCTCGAATTTTAATATGACGCTGTCCTTTATTCACTTTATCACCTCTAGGAATACAAAAAGCATTTACACAAACTACTTCTTATGTTATCCGATTTCTTCTGAATGTACAATATTTCGTTAGTTTTCGCCAAAAATATTTATACTACAATATGGATATTTAATCACAGCAGAAAAAAAGAACAGGCATGGCCTATTCTTCTGTTCGCTTAGACTTTAATTCTTTATGTGCCTCCGTAATAACCTCTAAGGGTTGCTTACTTAAATATGAAGTACCTTGTTTATCAAGTGAGTTCAATTGAAGGTGGAGCAAGAATTCAATATTGCCATCACCACCGGTTATCGGTGAGAAAGACAAGTCTTTGACATCAAAACCAATTTTCAATGACAATTCTAGCATGGTTTCTAACACCGCGAGATGGACTTTAGGGTCTCGGACAATTCCTTTTTTTCCAACCTGTTCACGACCAGCTTCAAATTGAGGCTTAACCAGGGCAACTACATCACTCCCTGGAACGAGCAGTGTCTTTAATACCGGTAAAATCAATTTCAAGGATATAAAACTAACATCTATTGTTGCAAATTCAGGCATTCCTCTCGTTAAATCTGCAGGAGTCACATACCGGAAATTAGTCCTTTCCATGACCTCAACCCGCTCATCCTGTCTCAGCTTCCATGCCAGTTGATTGTAACCTACGTCTAGTGCATAGGACATTTTAGCCCCATTTTGCAAAGCACAATCCGTAAAACCACCAGTAGAAGATCCGATATCCAACATGATTTTACCCGCAACCTCAAGTTCAAAGGTTTTTAGAGCCTTTTCAAGCTTTAACCCACCTCTACTTACATAGGGAAGGACATTGCCTTTGACGACGAGTGGAATGTCTGCATTTACTTTTTCACCGGCTTTGTCTAGTCGCTCCTCATTCGTATAAACAAGGCCCGCCATAATTGCTCTCTTAGCCTTCTCTCGAGTCTCTACAAGCCCTCTCTCGACAAGTAGCACATCTACACGTTCTTTTTTGCTCTTCATGCGTTACGCCCTTTTTTCCTTTTGTCTAGCTAAGGTTTTTATCGTACTAATGACACTATCCGTTGTCATCTCGATTTCCTCTAACAACTCTTCTACATTTCCATGTTCAATAAATTGATCAGGAATTCCTATACGCTCAATCCTAGCTCCATGAAACCCAAGATCGTTGGCCGTTTCTAGTATGAAGCTACCAAAACCACCCTGTAACACGGCCTCTTCGATTGTAAGTATTGGCATTTCACTCTTCAGAATATCGGTAAGCATCTTCTGATCAAGAGGCTTAATAAACCTACAATTAATAACTTTTACAGAAATGCCTTGTTTTGCTAAAGCGGCAGCAGCATCTAATGCCATAGGGATTGTCGTTCCAAAGGTTAGAATCGCAGCATCTTCCCCATCTGTTAACTCTTCCCATGATCCAATTGGAATGGTGCGGAGCTCTTTATCCATTGGTACACCAAGGCCATTTCCCCGAGGGAACCGAAGAGCAATAGGACCATCATCATAATTCAAAGCTGTATACACTAGATGCTGTCCTTCATTTTCATCCTTTGGCATCATAAGAACAAGATTTGGTAAACTTCTTAAGAAAGCAATATCGAAAACTCCTTGATGGGTCTCCCCATCTGCTCCAACAAGTCCAGCTCGGTCAATCCCCATAAAAACATTTAAGTTTTGTCGACAAATATCATGGACAACTTGATCATAAGCGCGCTGAAGAAAAGTTGAATAAATCGCAAAGAAGGGCTTCATCTTTTGGGTTGCCAATCCAGCAGCAAAAGTAGCTGCGTGCTGCTCGGCTATGCCGACATCAAACATCCGGTCTGGAAATTCTTTCGCAAATCCTTCGAGTTTGGAACCTACAGGCATCGCAGGTGTGATTGCAACAACTCGCTTGTCATCTCTAGCAATTCTTCTAACTGTTTCACTTACGAGCGAGCTCCATGCAGGAGCAGTATTTGATGATTTAACAAAATCACCTGTTTCTGTTTTATAGGGACCCGTGCCATGCCAAGTTCCAATTTTATCATTTTCAGCAGGGCGATACCCTTTCCCTTTTTTAGTCAGAACGTGGAGAAGAACAGGACCATCATATTTTTTAGCGTACGCTAAGTTTTCAAACAAGTCCTCATAATTATGGCCATCTACTGGGCCGAGATAAGTGAACCCAAGTTCCTCAAAAAACATTCCCGGAACAAACATATATTTTAGGCTATCCTTAATTCTTTCAGCGGTTCCTGCCAGTTGGTTCCCAACTGCAGGGATTTTTTTCAATAGAACTTCTAGTTCATCCTTAGCACGATTGTATTTACCAGCTGTTCTCATCCGTCCTAATACATTATGGATTGCCCCAACATTCGGCGCGATGGACATTTCATTATCATTAAGGATGACAATCATTTTTTCCTTTTCATGCCCAATATGGTTTAAGGCTTCTAAAGCCATCCCACCTGTAAGTGCACCGTCACCAATCACAGGGATTATATGTGATTTTTCTCCTTTTAGGTTTCTAGCGACTGCCATTCCCATCGCAGCCGATAAGGAAGTAGAGCTATGACCTGTTTCCCAAACATCATGCTCACTCTCAACCATTTTCGGAAAACCACAAAGACCTTTATGTTTTCTAAGCGTGTCAAATTGACAGGCTCGACCTGTTAAAATTTTGTGTACATACGACTGATGCCCAACATCCCAAATAATTTTATCCTTCGGGCTGTCAAAACACTTATGCAAGGCAATCGTGAGTTCGACAACACCTAGATTTGGGCCGATATGTCCCCCTGTCTGGGATAGCTTGTCAATTAGAAAACTTCGAACATCCTTACTTAGTGATTCCAACTCTTTAATGGAAAGGTTTTTAAGGAACGAGGGGTCTTTTATCGATAAAAGATCCATCACGGATCACTCACTTTCATTTCTGACTTTATTATCACGTTCAATTTAGGTAATCAGGATGGATTATAGCATAAAACAACCTAATCGCTCAACGGTCATCACATCAGGAAGTTCTTAGACCAATGAGATCTGTAATTTGTTCAAGAATGCTTGTATTGAGGTTGGTAGTCACTAACTCCTGCTTCGCATGGTCAATATGGTTTTGTAGAGCCTTTTTTGCGCCCTCAAGAGTAAGGAGGGATGGGTAGGTGCTTTTGTCGTTATCTGTATCACTACCAACTGGCTTTCCAATTTGTTCAACCGTGCCCTCAAGGTCGAGAATATCGTCTCTTATTTGAAAGGCTAGGCCGATATGGTATGCGAAAACCTGTAATTTATCTTTTACCTGCTCACTTGCTTCGGCGAGCTCTGCGCCTGCAAGGACACTGTAAGTCAACAAACGACCTGTCTTGTTGATGTGAATATACTCCAACTCTTTCAACGAAAGCTGTTTCCCTTCACCTTCCATATCTGCAACTTGTCCACCAACCATGCCTTCTGCACCAGAAGCTTCGGAAAGTTTGTTGATAAGGACCAGCTTTGTATCGGCACTTGCCGTTTCAGGACTTATATTTCCAATCATTTTAAAACTATGCGTTAAAAGAGCGTCTCCAGCTAGAATCGCTGTTGCCTCTCCGTATATTTTATGGTTCGTCGGCTTCCCTCTTCGTAAATCGTCATCGTCCATACTTGGAAGATCATCATGGATGAGTGAATAGGTATGAACCATTTCAATTGCTGCTGCCGCGTCCAACCCAATTTCAGGTTTACATTTAAAAGCCTCTAATGTAGCAAATAATAATAGCGGCCTGATCCGTTTTCCACCAGCTTCAAGTGAATATAACATGGAGTCCTTTAGAGCCTTTGGTGCTTCCAATTCAGCTATTGCACTTTTTAGCCGACTCTCAACAAGAGGCTTGTATTGATTTATAAACTGATCCAGTGATTTCATTGGCGATCTTACTCCTCCTCATTAATGGAGAAGTCAACAACCTGCCCATCATCGGTTAAGATTTGCGTGAGCTGCCCCTCGACATGTTTTAACTTATTATGACAAAGCTTTGAAAGCTCCATCCCCTCTTTATAAAAAGAAATGGCCTTTTCAAGAGGGACATCCCCTTCTTCTAACTTCTCTACAATTGCTTCTAATTTTTCCATTGCTTCTTCAAAGGTTAACATTTTCTCATCTGCCATTACCTTCACTCTCCTCCACATTTCTTACTGTACAATTAACTTGTCCATCGGGAAGTTGAACCCTTATTTCATCACCTTTTTTTACCTGTGATGTCTTTTTTATTAGGTGGCCATCTTCTGTATAAGATAGGCTGTATCCGCGCTCCATTATTTTCAAAGGACTTAGCGCTTCAAGAGTCGAAAGTACGCCTGAAAATTCCTTTTGTTTTTTTGAATGGATCTCTGCCATCGACCGATTTAATGCTTTTGTAAGGCGGCTATGTTGTTCCTGTGACCCTTTCAAAAGTTCCTGTGGATGTTGCCGATTTAATCTTTTGGTTACTTGTAGGTATTCATCTGATTTCATAACGGAAAGTTTTTTTGCATTGCGAACTAATGCTTCCGTAACCTTATCCACCTGTTCGAGCTTTTGTTCATAAAGTCTTCTAGGGTATCTAAAGGCGTAAGATTTTTTTAGCCGAACATATCGTTCTTGTTGAAAGCTCACCTTTTCCTTCATCGCCCTTATTAACCTTGCCTGTCGGGTTAATACCTTTTCTATTAAATCTTCGATATGAGGGACAGCTAGTTCTGCTGCAGCTGTTGGAGTTGGAGCACGCATATCTGCGACAAAATCAGCAATCGTAAAATCGGTCTCATGGCCCACTGCAGATATGATTGGAATCGTAGAAGTAAATATTGCCCTTGCAACAGCTTCTTCATTGAATGTCCATAGCTCTTCAATCGACCCACCCCCGCGGCCAACGATTAAGACGTCAATTTCCTTCACATTATTGGCGGTTTCAATCGCCTTCACTACCGAGGCAGCCCCTTGTTCCCCCTGCACTAAAGCAGGAAAAATAAGGATGTTGGCAATCGGATATCTCCGTTTAATCGTCGTAAGGATATCCCGGATTGCTGCACCAGTTGGAGACGTAATTACACCAACGGTTTGTGGATGTTTCGGAAGTTCCTTTTTATAGCGTTGTGAAAAGAGGCCCTCCTGATCAAGCCGTTCTTTTAATTGCTCATAGGCTAAGAACAAATCCCCAATCCCGTCAGGCTGCATCTCTTTAACGTAAATCTGGTATTGCCCACTTGACTCGTAGACAGTGATGTCTCCCTTGATCAATATCTTCATGCCATTTTCTGGACGGAATTTCATGGAACGATTATAGCTAGAAAACATGACAGCAAGGATTCGAGCTTTTTCATCCTTTAGAGTAAAGTACAGATGACCACTTGAATGTTGCTTAAAATTAGAAATTTCACCTTTTACATATACATCTTGTAGATGCGGGTCGGCATCAAATTTTCTTCTTATGTATTTCGTTAATGCAAAAACTGTTAAATGTTGTTGTTCTTTCATTAATAACCCCTGCCTATCGCTAAGTACTGGCTGGTGCTGCACTATTCTCCTATAGGTTGTGTAAAACGTTGCCGTTGATTACCGCTCCAATCAACTAATGTAAAACCAACATTGTACTTTACCATATCCTTACTATAAACAAGCTTATCCGCAGTAAAAAACTGCCTATATCTATTATAAGTTTTGAAGCTCCATTCGTCACTATCCAGAAGAAGGAGCAATCAAACTTGCCAGATATAGGCAGCCTTATTAATTATTTGTTCGTTGGAGCTTGTTTAGGGCATTCCGCGCTGATTTTAAAGTGTTATACATTAACATGGTAATGGTCATGGGGCCAACGCCACCTGGTACAGGAGTAATATGCCCTGCCACATCCTTTACCTCTTCATAGGAAACATCCCCACATAATTTACCTTCTTCATTTCGGTTGATTCCGACATCTATTACAACTGCTCCTGGTTTCACGTGTTCTTTAGTAATAAACCCTGTCCGACCGACAGCTGCAATGATGATATCGGCTGACTGAGTATGTTTCACAAGCTCTTTCGTTTTCGAATGACAATATGTAACAGTAGCATTCTCATTAAGTAAAAGCTGGCCAACCGGTTTTCCGACAATATTGCTCCGACCAACGACCACCACATGCTTACCTTCTAAAGCTACTCCAGACTCCTTCAGCATAACGAGAATTCCAAAGGGGGTACAAGATAGAAAAGCTTCTTGTCCAATCATCATCCTGCCGATATTCACTGGATGAAAGCCATCAACATCCTTCTCAGGTGAAATGGCTTCAATCACAGCCATTTCACGAATGTGTTTAGGGAGAGGTAGCTGAACAAGAATTCCATGAATGGAATCATCCTCATTTAACTCAGCTATTTTGCGTAGCAATTCTCCTTCGGCAACACTTTCTGTGTACTCTATTAGAACAGAGTGCATTCCGAGTTCCTTACAGGTCATTTGCTTACTTCTAACATACGTTTTGGATGCTTGATTATCCCCTACCAAGACAACAGCCAACCCAGGAGTAATCCCAGACTCCTTCAGCTTTTCGACCTCTAGGGAAATCTCAAGTTTCTTTCTCTTGGCAATTTCTTTCCCATCAATGATTAATGCTGTCATGTTTTATCCCCCTTCTCCCTATGCAAGAGGAAAAACCAGCCTGGAGCTGATTACAAAGCTTGTTTCACTTTGGAAAGAACTCCATTTACAAATTTACTCGACTGGTCATCCCCGTAAATTTTAGCAATTTCGATTGCCTCATCTAAAGCGACATTTGCTGGAACTTCTTCTTTGCAATACATCAGCTCAAATACAGCCAGACGTAGGATACTCCTATCAACATGAGCTAATCGTTCAATCGTCCACTTTTCTAATTGTTCTTTTATCATTCCATCAATTTCTTCCTGGTGCTGGACAACTCCTTCTACTAGATTTGTCAGATATTGATCATTTGGTTGATCTTCAAGCACATGTTGAATGGCTTCGTTAGCCTCTACCTTACTTATATCAATTTGGAACAAGGCTTGTAATGCCTTTTCTCGTGCTGTTCTTCTTTTCATATATTCTCATTACTCCTTTATTCTGTCAGCGCTCACTAACAAGATAATAGCATACCATTGACTTAATGCGAATGGCTTCGTTATTATTTTTGCCTTTTTAAGGGTAACTTTATCAAGAACAATGTCAACTGTTTTAAAAAAAGTGGCCTCTTTTAACAAACATTATCCTTTAACAGAGCTAAAAGTAAAAGAACAAAAGCGCAAGCGCCCTGTAAGAAGGTGCTTTTTACCTTCTGAAAGGGAGTGGCTTATGTCTTCGCATCCCTAGGAGCCGCAGCTAAACAAGCTTATGACCCTTGGGGCTAGGCGCTGGAGCTGGATGCAGAAAACGAACATAGTTATCCGCACCCTTAACTTTTATAATTTCATAAACAATAAAAAACCAAAGACAGAGACTGTCTTTGGCCTGCTTTTTATAGATCTTCTTCCACTTCGTTTTCAGGTTTCTGAGTTTCAAATTGGATACCGACAACATGAATATTTACTTCTGCCGCTTCAAGGGCAGTCATATTTAAAAGTGCCTGACGGATATTGTCTTGTATTTTTTGAGCTACATTTGGAATGGATAAGCCGAACTTCATCATACAATAAACATCTACCTTGATGCCCTCATCAGCCAGTTCAACTCGAACACCTTTCCCATGATTCTTTTTCCCAAGACGCTCTACTACTCCTGCTGCAAAACTTCCGCGCATTTGGGATACCCCTTCAACCTCTGATGCGGCGATTCCCGCTATAACTTCAATTACCTCTGGAGCAATTTCAACTTTCCCAAGACTGTTCTCACCTTGACTCATTTCTAGTACACGCTGTTCACTCATTTTGCTTGCACCTCCTGATTATTCTTCTGCCATTACATTGTACATTTCTAAAAATTTCGTATTGAACTCTCCTTCAACAAAACGCTCATGATTTAGAAGCTTTAAGTGAAAAGGAATAGTCGTGTGGATTCCTTCGATTACAAACTCAGCCAGAGCTCGCTTCATGCGATTAATAGCTTCTTCCCGGCTACTTCCGTAAGCGATAACTTTCGCAATCATTGAATCGTAATAAGGGGGAATAGAATATCCCGGATAAGCAGCAGAATCAACCCGGACACCAAGGCCACCTGGAGGAAGGTACATCTTAATTTTACCTGCGGATGGCATAAAGTTTTTAGACGGATTCTCAGCATTAATCCTACACTCGATTGCCCACCCATTAAAAACTACATCCTCTTGCTTTAAACTAAGTCTTTCACCAGACGCCACTTTGATTTGTTCCTTAATTAAGTCAACTCCAGTGACCATCTCGGTTACAGGATGTTCTACTTGAATACGGGTATTCATTTCCATGAAATAAAACTTACGATTGCGATAATCATATATAAATTCTACCGTGCCAGCGCCTGTATAAGCAACCGCTTTTGCTGCTTTTATTGCAGCATTCCCCATTTCTTCACGTGTTTCACCATCTAACGCAGGAGATGGAGTCTCTTCAAGTAGCTTTTGAAGCCTACGCTGAATAGTACAATCCCGCTCTCCTAAGTGGATTGTGTGACCATAGTTATCAGCCATTACTTGTATTTCTACATGGCGGAAATCCTCTATGTATTTCTCTATATACACGCCCGGGTTACCGAAGGCGGTATTCGCCTCTTGTTGAGTAATATTGATCCCTTTAATAAGTTCTTGTTCTGTCCTGGCAACACGAATCCCTTTGCCGCCACCTCCAGCAGTTGCTTTAATAATCACAGGATAGCCAATTTCATTAGCCAGTTCAACAGCATCGTCGGTATCCTTAATAATCCCCTTAGACCCTGGGACAATAGGAACGTTCGCTTCACGCATCGTTTCACGCGCTACATCCTTTGTACCCATCTTCTGAATCGCTTCAGGAGTCGGACCAACAAAGATAATATTAACCTCCCTGCATAACTCAGCAAAATCAGCATTCTCTGCAAGAAAACCATAACCTGGGTGAATTGCATCACAGTCGGTTAACTTAGCAACGCTAATGATATTGGTGAAGTTTAGGTAACTATCCTTCGATGCTTTAGGGCCTATACAGTAGGCCTCATCAGCCAATTGCACATGAAGTGACTCTTTATCCGCTTCTGAGTAGACAGCAACGGATTCTATTCCTAGTTCACGACATGCACGAATAATTCGGACTGCGATTTCTCCTCTATTTGCAATTAATAGTTTTTTTATCATGGTATTCACGCTCCTTATTCAGACTTTACAAGGAATAAAGGCTGACCATATTCCACAAGCTGTCCGTCCTTCACAAGCACTTCTATTATTTCTCCGTTAACTTCGGCTTCGATTTCATTAAATAATTTCATTGCTTCAACAATACAGACAATCGAGTCTTTACTCACTTTAGAGCCAGTTTTCACATAAGCATCTTTATCTGGAGAAGGAGATTGATAGAAAGTCCCTACCATCGGGGAAGTTATCTTATGTAAATTAGTATCTTCCTGAACTTCTTCATGTTTGACTTCCTGCTTGGGTTCTTCCTTTTTGATTACTGATGTGGTTGGAGAAGGCGGAGCTGGCTTAGGAGTTTCAGACACGGCTTGAACCGGCTCAACCACTACTTGTTGGCCCTGAACCTTCTTCTTCATTTTAATTTTAGAGCCTTCACTTTCATATGTGAATTCATCAATGCTTGACTGATCCACTAGCTTGATTAATTCTCTAATCTCTTGTACTTTTAACATTTTTTAGACACCCCTAGTTCATTTTTTTAATAACAATTACTAGATTTTGTAAAGTCCATTTTACATGAACTTACATTAGATATTTCTTTAATTTTTGGCTGCGTTAAATTTGGCTGTTGATTTCCGCCCCCAACGAAACATAAATCAACAAAGTATTATTACAGGGCCTTCAATTTTTAATACTAGATACTAATACTATACGATAATATCACGTATAAGTTCAATATGTGAAGATAAAGACTTTATTTCAAAGATAATTCAAACTATTAACTCTATTTTAAACCTCTCTTGGTAAAATGTGAACTTATCTGATTATTTTTTTTCCTACCGAATGTAAATCAAATTATTCCCACATAAAAAGATCGAGGTTCCACCCCGATCTTTTTATTGTATTTATTTTTCTGGTTGGAAGGTTACGGCTACAGCCTGTAAGGAACCAAGCTCGTTACGAACCATCTGAATGATTTCATTTGCTTCCGTAGCAGAGTGTTCTTTTGATTTAACGGTTACACGTACTTTATCGCCATCTGCTCTAACTAATGCATCTTCATATCCCATAGTTTTAATTAATGTTTCTAGTACTCCCTCTTTCTGTGCAACGCTGTCTAATTCTTGCATCTTCTCATAGGCAGCATTACGCTGTTCCACAGGAAGGTCAGTAGAAGCTACAATTTCTTGAAACTCTTCTTTCATCTCACTACGTTGATCATCGAGAGTAAGTCGAAGTGCTTCAAACTGCTCGTCGCTAGCAACTTCGGAAATGATTGTCTCACCATCTGCAGATTCTGTAGATTCTGTGCTTTCAGCGTTTTCTTCTGTAGCTGCACTTTCTTCTTCTTGTTCAACCGTTGCCAGATTGCTCTGGTTTGGATCTGGCGAAGTAATATAATAGACTGATAATACGACTACAAGACTAAGCATTGTTAACAACCATACAGTTTGTTTCTTTAATAACATTTATGAATCCCCCTTAGATTTTTTAGGTAACACAGACACGCGATGACTTGGAACATCAAGCGTTCTGCTGACCGCTTCTTTAATCCATTTTTCCACTTGAACATTTTCGACCCCTCTTGCGACTACAAGGACACCTCTAATGGCAGGTTTCTTAGTTTCTAAAACAATTGGAGTTTCTTTTTCACCCTCGCGAATGATGACAAGTTGTTCATCCTTTGAAAGGTCTTCAACCCCTCGTTTCCCACCCTCCCGATCGCTTTCCTCGGTTGTCTGAGATTGGGTTACGGTATTTTTCTCCAGTATCTTTTTTTCGGTCGCATCAACGTTCACGACTACAGTGACGTCTGTTACACCGGCAATTTCCTCTAGGGCCTCTTTTAGCTCTCTTTCATATTCATCCTCATAATCTGAAATCATGTTATTTTCAGAGGTTTTCTTTTGTCCAAAAGCAGGTTCATCCTCTTGATTTGCATTATTACTAAAGGCAGTGATGCCGTCGGATGTGCTTGTATCATTCGTAAATAAGTTTCCAACCAGCATGATCGCAACTCCGAATAAAGCCGCAATTAGCAGGTAGGGATATTTGGTTCCCTTTTTATCCTGTGTTACATCTTTCTTGGACAGCTGATTTTTAATCCAGTTGACTGGCCCTTTATTATTGCTCATTGCTACTCTATGTCCCCCCTTCTATGAAAACTTCAATGACTGCTTTTGGAACATTCCACTTATCTGAAAGAAAAGTGGTAATTTCTCCGATTTTTCTTATGTTTTGTTCTGATGGAAGGGGCTCAGCAGTATCAATTTTCACTTCTTTTACAACAGCAACTGCGTCGTCTTCATCCCCGTGGTCCGCAACCCTAACTGTAATAGATTGCAAGTCTTCAGGAGATAGGTTTTCATCCATTTCCTCTGCTTCTATTTCGATCTCAGCAATTTTCATACCGTACTGTTCCATCAACTCCTCCTCTGCGTCCACCTTTAGTTGGACAGCCGTTTGTTCTAAAATATATGCATGTTGGGAGGCTTGTATTTCTTTTTTCTGCAATTCTATTAAATTTTCCATCCTTTTTTCATCAACATTCCCTTGAAAGCTAGAGATGGAGGCAATCGCTGACTCAAAATCGGTTGAGAAAATTTTCATGATTGGTGAGAGGATAATAGTAATTAATAGTAAACTAACGACAACTTTTACATATTTTTGCAAATTCGAATTGGGTAAGAGCATATCGATCACAGTTGCGAGCAATATAAAGATTATGATATTCGTTATCCACTCTGTTAAAAAATCCAAATTCGCTCCTCCTATCGAACCATCATCGTTAAGTTCCCAGCAACCACGATCACCGTAATACTCAAGAAAAACATGAGTGAAACAATCGCTAGCGCAGCAAAAACATAGATAATACTCTTTGAAATGACCTCTAGGCAGGATATGACTGGCCCGCCCCCAAGTGGCTGCAGTATCGCAGCAGCAAATTTATAGGTAAAAGCAATCAGCAAGATTTTAACAGCCGGAAAGGCAGCAATCAGAAGAACAATCGCCACGCCTGCAATTCCTACGGTATTTTTCAACAATAAGGAAGCACTGATTACTGTATCGGTTGCGTCCGTGAAGAACCTGCCAATTACTGGTATGAAATTACTAGTCATGAATTTAGCGGTTCTAAGAGTCACCCCATCTGTTATAGCCGTTGCAGCACCTTGGACAGAAATCACTCCCAGGAAAACCGTCAAGAAGGCTCCTAGTAATCCGATGCTCCAATTTCGAAGTAACCCAGCGAGCTGCGTTACCTTATAATTCTCAGAAAGAATACTGACAATGCTAAGAAGGGCTGACATCATTAAAAGGGGCAAAATAATATATTGCACAAACATCCCGCTCGTACTCATTAAAAATAAAATCACCGGATGGAAAAATGCAGCAGACACCAGCCCACCGGATGAGACAATAAGAGCTAACAAAAGCGGAATTAAGGCTAGGATAAAGTGAATCATCTTGCCTACAGTTTCATTCGTGTAATCTAGTACGATATGAAAACTGTTGAGAGCAATAATAATCAAAACCATAAATACGATGGAATAGGCTACCTTGCTTATCGTACTTTTTTCAAAAGAGTTTTGAAGGGTTTGTAAAAAAATACTAAATATAGTCAGCAATACGAGTGATCCTAAGAGTTTCCCGTTTGCAAGAAATTCATGGAACATGAACTTAAGAATGCCATTAAACCATCCCTTTAAACTAAACTCCTTCTCCCCACTGATAAACTCATAGAGGCTTCCTTTCTGGCTTTCTGGCAAAAACCCACCATACTCTGTGAGGATATCCTCCCAAAACCTTTGGAGTTCATCAATTTTCAAGGCGTCGAGCTGTTCTTCAGCAATACCCTGTGTCTGTTCATGTTCAATATTCTCTTGTTGTCCCTCCCCGGTAGCAGCTTGTACACTCGTACAGGATAGAAAAAGCATTAGAAGAACAATACTGAAAATAATCTGCGTCAATTGCTTCATGTTTTTCCATATCATGATTAGGGTCCTCCCCCCTGTTTATCCAGGGATTAACTGAATAATCGTTTCGATTAGCACAGTTAAAATTGGAATAGCAGTAGCAAGAATTAGAATTTTTCCTCCTAGTTCGATTTTCGAAGCAATCGATCCTTGGCCAGCATCCTTGGTGATTTGTGCCGCAAATTCTGCAATATAAGCTATACCAATAATTTTTAAGATTGTTTCCACATAGACAAGATTGACGTTGGCCTTGGCAGCGAGATTTTCGACCATATTTATAATTAAGTAAATTTGGTCAACAAGGAACAAGAAGATGGCACAACCAGTAAAGACAATCAGTAAAAAGGCGAAATTTGGTTTCTGTTCCTTTAAGATTAGGGAAAGAAAGGTCGCCACTAACGCAACCCCAATTATTTGTAAGATTTCAATGGCTTACCCCTCCCTTACCCTTGAAATAAAAAAACAGATTTGATTTTATCAAAGAGTTCATCAACAATTGAGGCGACCATAAAAAGGATATATATAAAACCAAAGAGGGTTACCCACTGGGCATATTCTTTTTTCCCCATTTGATCAAGAATGGTGTGTAGAAATGCTACAACAATACCAACACCTGCAATTTTAAAAATAATATCAACATCCAAACCCATCTTGTCTGCCCCCTAATCGTTACATCAATAAAATAATTAATAATAACCCGGATAAAAACCCAAGACTTTTCACCATTTTTTCATATTTCATTTGCCTCTCGTGTGCATCTCCTTCTTCTCTTTCAAGATGTGTGATCGCTAGGTTGATTTGCTTTTGCTGAGAGTACTTGTCATGACGACCTAGTGTTTCTCCAAATTGTTTTAAAATCTCAAATTCTCCTTGTTTTAAGGCCGTGAACTTCCATGTATCCTTCAAACTCTCCTCCCAAGCGTGACTAACCGTCGTATCGGAGCTAGTCAACTTGACTGCAAATGTTTCAAAGATTAATGAAATCGGTTTAGCAAGCTGGGATGCTAGCTTTTGAGATGCCTCATGGAGTGGGGTATGGCCAAACATGATTTCAGCTTCTAGCGACTGCAAGGCCGCTTTAACATGCCTTAGCTGTTTTGGACGTTGGCTTAACTGCTTTGCAGCCTCGATGCCCGTCCAAGTTGTTGCGGCAATGATCAACACTGCCCCAATTAATTTCATCATTTAGGTCACCCTCACTTTCCGAGAGATTTCATCACCGTTTTCATTTTTTATACATGTGATTGTCCCGGGACCTGTTTCCCTTGAAAGTTCAATATAGCGAGAAAAAATCCCCATCTCTAGAACAGGTTGTAGGGTTGGTCGTTTTCGAATGTCTGCTAATGACTTGCCATGAGTTGTCATCACCAGTTTGATTCCTGCATTGACTGCCTCCATAATGGCTGCAGCATCCTCCTCTCGCCCAATTTCATCCACAATTAAAATATCGGGACTCATCGAACGAATTAACATCATCATCCCTTCTGCCTTTGGACAGGAATCAAGGACATCGATTCTTGGTCCAAATGTTAATTGCGGCACTCCGTGAACACAGCCTGCTATTTCTGACCTCTCATCAACAATCCCTACCTTCATAGGCGGGACATTCTCCCTAGCCACTCCAGTAGAAACCATCCTGGCTATATCCCGAAGAAGAGTGGTTTTTCCCGTTTGAGGAGGACCAATGATAATAGAATGCTGCCACTCTTTCGTATATATATAAGGGAGCAACTGCTCGGCAATTCCTATTTTTTCTCTGGCAATACGGATGTTAAACGATGATATATCTCTGATTGCCTTTACTTTCCCCGCCTCAAGAATGACCTTCCCGGCTAGTCCAACACGATGGCCGCCTGCAATGGTGATATAACCCCTTTTTAATTCTTCCTCAAGTGTATACATCGAAAAATTGCTTAGCTTATTCAAAAGCTGAACCCCATCTTCTGGATGAACAATATAGTGCAAGAAACTTGGATTACCACCTGAAATCACCTCTAGAGGTCGATGAAGCCTAACTCTTATTTCTTCAACCGTGTTTGTCTGTATCTGAGGAATTGCTTCGAGAGCATCTGCAATCCGTTTTGGTAAAAAGGCTAGAATTTCCTGCATGAACTACTCCTCCTGACTAACCCCTCTTTCTACTAAAATGTATGCTGGCTTGGACACTTTATGACTTACAATAGGAAAGATGAGCCAACAAAAAAAAATCCCTCATTGGAAGGATTCACATATTTTTTCGTTAGATAGGAAAGTAATAAGGCTAGAAAGGGGGAATGAACGATGGTTAATGAAGATCACAAACGTTTTCAACAAGAACAAAGAGATTTAAAGCATCAATATATCGGGGATGATAACAATCACCGTACAAAACAATCAATGGACCCCAAATACAACACTGGTCGTGATACAGATAAGTCACCAGGTGCTACTGGACGAGACATTTAATCGTTAAAAATGATAGCTAGTCCCGTTGTTCTAAAGCAATAAAATAGGCCTGGATTTCTCCAAGGCCTATTTACCATTTAATAGCTTTTCACCAAATTATATAGGTCATCTTTCGTTAATGGACCTTTATAATGTTCTCTTATGATTCCTTCTTTATCAATGATAAAGGTTTCTGGTTGGCCCGTGACACCAAATTGATCCTTTATGTCCATTTTATAATCAAATAGGTAAGTAGAAGAGGTGTTATGTTTTTCAACGAACTTTTTAACCCGATCCCTTGTTTCACCAAGATCAATAATTAATAGTTTCACTTCAACGCCATACTCCTGTTCGAACGCTTCAAGCTCAGGTGCTTCATCCACGCATGGACCGCACCAAGTCGCAAAAAAATTAACCACAACGACCTGACCATCATAATCAGAGAGGCTTTGCAGTTTCCCATCTAAATCCTCTAGTTGGAAATCTGGCGCTTTCTCTCCAAGTCCAATTGTCTCACCCTTATCCAAATTTAAAATAAAATAAGTGAATGCACCGACAACGAGTAGCATAATTAGTATTCTTGTCCATTTATTATTCATCGGCTGCCCCCTTATCCCACAAATCGACTGAGATTCTGTTTGACCTGCACAAGATGCTCTTTATAGGCGAGCAGTTTCGCGGAATACTCCTCGTCTGGCAAGTTCCCAACTGCATGCTGTTCCTCTAGTTCAATAATTTTGTCCATTATCGCATTTTGTCGGGCAAGGAGTTGTTTAAATTCTGACTCTTCCTTGTCTGCAATTAGCCTTTGGTCTGCTATACGATTCTTCCATCTAAAGTAAACAAAATAACCTACACCAGCCACAAGAATAACCCCAAGAATAATCATTAAGATATGGGGGTCAAATTTCTTTAGTGGAGACTGATTCCATAGTCTGATATGTCCTGGATTATGGAAATCTGGTGAAGTTCTGGTTACAGAACTGGTAACTTGCTCACTACTTCCATCAGTCTGAGTAATTGCTTGAGTATTTTCATCTGTTCCATCTACTGATGCTTCCGCTGCTGGTTGTGCATCTTTAAGATAGGAAAACTTTATTTCCTGTCCAGGTTTAATATTTAGGACGTTATACATCCAATAAGTTTGACTATCTATGGATATCTGTTGTGGAGCCGATATTTCTGCTTCAGAAAATTGTAGGCTCCCTTTCCCTTCAGGAACTAGAATTTGAAGAACTTCTAAGGGATAATCTAAGGGAAAGACAATTGGAACACCCGAAGGTATTTGATAACTATATGAAATAATTTGGGATTCAGCCGCAGGAATTGGTAAAGTGGTACTAAAGCCCTTATTAGATACTTTCATTCCTAGGTTCTTATCCTGAACCTGCAAATTGAGTGCCCCTAAGGGAAGCTGTATAGAAATCACTCCCTCATGGCTTTCCTCCCCATCATACTCTTGATTACCCATATTGGAATAATTGGCCATGTGCTGCAGGTTTAGATTTCCATCTTCTAGCGGATCAACTACTATATAGTGCATATCCACCTTAATTGATTCATCTAAAGCATACACACTTGTAAAAGGAAGAAATAATAAGGAGAGAAGTAAAACTGCCATTCTCTTCATTTAATTCTCTCCTTTTCTGTTTTGATACTTGCTCGTGGCTGCCTCAATTTCTCGTTCAACTTCCGCCATTAGGTTTTTATCTAATTTGGTAGTGGTTTGCTGTTGTTCATCCTTCATGATTTTAGCCACTTGGTTTTCATATTGCTTTTTCAGCTGAAAATAATCCGTATCAGACAGCTTATTCATTTTATGTTCAAACTCTAATTCATTTAATGTTGTCAATAATACTTCCTTGGAATTGACAGATGCCTCACCTTCTACTTGTTTGTTGAAATAAGCATCCCACGTAAAATAAGGAGCGGTTACAAGAAACATACAGATAAGTGCTAGAAGTGCTGTAAAAATCATTGAGATGATTGAAATCTCTGCCATCACGTTCACATCCTAAAAATACTTTTTCCGTTCTTCATCAATTATAGAAGAGAGGATTTCTTCTTCCACCTCGTCTTTTACGTTCATTTCTTCATTAGATGTTTGTATTTCCCCACTTCTTCTAGTCCATCTGCGGACAAGAAAGAACACCCCAGTTCCTGCTCCACCTAATGTTACAAACGGAAGCACCCAGGCGGTTAAACTAAATCCTTTCTTTTCTGGGGCAGTAAGTATTTCCTCCCCAAGGGTCTCAACGTAGTACTCACGGATTTCATCCTTATCCATCCCTTTGTTCATCATTTCGATGAGGTCGGCTTTAAAGGCATCTGTATTTGTACACCCCGCCATGTCACAGGCGTAGTGGTCTTGTCCACAGCCACAAGTACACATAAATTGCGATGCCACAGCTTTAAATTCTGCCGATTTGTAGTCATACTGCTGCTGTGTTTCAGTAGCATGGGTCTGAAGCAAAAAAGATTGAAGTCCAAACAAAAGAATGAGCATTACAATCGGGATTTTTTTGTTCACCTTATGCCACCTCTTTCATAACTCCGGTGTATTTTGGCGTGATATTTTGATATCTTCCAGTCCAGATAGCAAAAACTGAACCAATGACAACCATAATAGATCCAATCCACAACCAGCTAATCATCGGATTCACTTTAATGATAAAGGTTGCCGTTCCATTTTCATCCCACGTACTAAGAACCATGTACAAGTCTTCTGCGATTGAACTATGAAGTGCTACTTCAGTAGAAGGTTCGTCCCAATTTCCGTAGAAGACTTTTTCAGGTTGGAACACACCTAGTCGTTTTCCATCTTTGAAGACGGTGAGATCGGCATAAACAATATCGTTAATACCCTCTGCCCGCTGTTCTAACCGCTCATACGTAATCCGATAATCTTTAATGTCTATTGACTCGCCTATATCGAGAGTTTTCATCGTTTCCATATCATAATTCTGAGAACCAATAATGCCCATCGTAATAAAGGCAATACCGATATGAACAATATAGCCCCCATACCGCCGTCTATTCTTTGTCATTAACTTGTACAGGGCAATTGGCACTGGCTCTTTCGTCATCTTTCTTCGTGCTTTAACCCCACGATAAAACTCAAGATAATGGGTGACAAATAGGAAGATGATTACTCCATAGCCGATAACAGCCCATGCCTTTTGAATCCCAAGGGTGACCATCAAAATCATCCCGATTACACTAAGAACTGCTGGAATTAGAAAGTTCTTTCTTAGGTTTTTTGCAGATGAGCGCTGCCATGCAAGTAATGGACAAACCGCCATCACAAACATCATTGTTAGTAGAATCGGTGCCTGAACTGTATTAAAAAATGGAATCCCTACTGTAACCTTAGTGCCCCGAACCGCTTCTGAAACAAGCGGGAAAATCGTTCCCCAAAATACTGCGAATGCTGCACCAACAAGGAGTAAATTATTAATCAAAAAGCTACTTTCCTTCGAAACATAGGATGTGAATTCCCCTGCACTTCTTTTCAATAAATGATAACGACTCATTAAGACATAGATTGCACCTACGACTATCACACCCATAAAAATTAAAAAGTACATTCCTAAATCTGAATCTCCGAATGCATGAACGGATGTTAAAACACCACTCCGAACAAGGAATGTACCAAAGAGTGTCAAAGCATAAGAGAGAATGATTAATGAAATATTCCAAACCTTTAACATGTTCTTACGTTCCTGAATCATCACCGAGTGAAGGAAAGCGGTAGCCGTAAGCCAAGGCATGAACGAAGCGTTTTCCACTGGATCCCAAGCCCAATAGCCGCCCCAACCAAGTTCAACATAAGCCCATTGCCCTCCAAGGATATTTCCTAATGTTAAAAACAGCCAGGCAATAATAGTCCATCTTCTAGTCATTTTGATCCAGAAATCATCGACATTTTTAAGGATCAATGCAGCCATTGCAAAGGCAAACGGTACGGCCAAACCAACATACCCCAAATACAATGTAACCGGATGAACAATCATCCCTGGGTTTTGGAGCATTGGGTTCAGTCCTCTACCTTCAGCTGGAACATAATCAAGAAGCGCAAATGGTCTGGAGACAAACCCCAAAATGATAAAAAAGAATAAAGTGTTAATAAGTAGGATCGACGAGATATAAGGCACCATGGGGTTCCCCTGCATTTTTCGAGAGACAACAATCATCGCCGTATACATCGTTAAAAAGAAACTCCATAGCATTAATGAACCTGAATTTCCTGCCCATAATGCTGCTAGTTTATAAAATAACGGAAGCTCACTGCTCGTATAATTACTCACATATTCATACTGGAATTGAGAAGTGGCTAACAGGTAGAGCATGACAGCATTTGCAACAGCCATACAAATAAATACAGCAATTACGCCGCCCTTACCACTATTGATTAGGGTCTGTTTCTTTATTTTTATCCCAATAATAAAAACAAGAATAGAATAAATGGTTAGAGCAAGGCCGATATATATGGATGCATTTCCAAGTAAGTACATTTTGTCACCTTCTTATAGTTGTTAGCCGTTTACTCTTCACTTGAAGGTTCACCCAGCTTCTCTTTATGGAACTCAGGATCATAGTCTTCCATGTCTTCTCCTTCATATTTTGAAGGACATCTCGTTTGGACTGATTCAGCATTGAACGTATTTTCCTCGCCTAAATAACCCTGCAAGATTGCTATTACTCCTTCAGAGAAGTTATCCGGCCTAACGCCTTCATAAACAACATGCATGGTATGCCCCTCTTCGTCCTGAACATCGAACTTAAGTACAATGTCATCTGCATTCCAGTCAATCGATTCTTCAATTAATAATCCTTCTACTGTGACAAAATCGTCTTTATGTTTTTCCTGATTTTCGAGAAGTTCTTTTAAAGGGAGTTCGATACCGCTAGATGCGGGAGTAGCGGCCATAAGAAGAATCAAAATTGCTGCTGCAATGGCAAGCCCAGCCATCGTCATAATTGTATTTTTCTTCATTCATCTCACCTCTTTAAATTAATTTTTTCATTCTTTCTTCGTAGGTTTTTTCATCAATCTTTCCGGTCATCAGTTTATTTCGCAAGAGTTTTTTTTCTTCATCTAAGCTTTTGACTGAGGCTGAAGAAGTTCGGGCTCCTTTCTTACTTGTATTCCTACCATTACTTGAAACATTTGAAGAGTATTTTGATTCTTTGGCCCCTCTCAATCCAAAGAAGACAAATGCTCCTGCAATGCAAATTGAAAGGCCAATTATAAAGGCACCAGCTGTTCCGATGATTGGTTGATTTTCACTTGTACTCAACCCATTGTTTCCTACCTGATCCGTCGCCGTTAATCCGGCATGAGTACCATCTTCAGGTGTTTGTTTGCTAATAATTGATAATGTAGACTCATTCCCCTCTTTTTTATAAGAGGTGGAATAGCTAACTGGTTCTCCTTTGAGGACATCTGTATATTGATAAAGGTGAAGCTCTTGCCCGTAATCCGTACCGGTAACATTCTGCGCTTTAGGATCAAGAGTAAATTCAGTAGAGTTCATAGGGTTATAGAAAATGATATCTAGCTTTTCAACACTTGCTTCCGGTATGAATTGAAAATCGAACTTCTTTTCTGTATCAGTTACAGCGATTGGATTTGAGTAATACTCAATCACAAATTGATAAGAGCTCCCTTGCTTGATGACTTCTGCGGGCTTCCATATCAAAGTGTTTTTTGCTTTGTTTAATTCGTACGGTCTTTGGACTTCCGACTGATTGTCAGCGGGAAATTCAGCAACAAGATACACCTGAAAATCCTTGTCACTTAACGGAACCGGAAATTCAAGCTCCCCAGAGTAGTCCTGCCCACTATTATTAGTAATTGTCCCGTAAAAGGCATTTAAAAGGCTGGGTTTGTCCTCCGGCCACCCCTCTGGATAATCAAACTCGGGCATCACCTGGATACTTAATTCTTTATATGGGAAATCCTCTGCCCGATATTCTCCTTCCGCCTGCGCGTGGTGTAAAAAGATACTGCCTCCAATTATTACTGCCATAATCACTGACAGCCATTTTTTTAACATAGTGAACCTCCTTAAGTTCCAATTGTTTCCTGTTTACTATAGTTTCTATTAATTTTAACTATAGATGGAAAACTAGAATCATCGTTAATGGAGTTTTGAACATTTTGTTACCCAAACCAAATCTTATTTTTTTTGTCAAAAATTGCACAAAAAGTATTCATTTTTTTTGATTATTACCTGTGGGGTATTTGCAGACGATTCAACATGTACTATTAGATTTAGCTCTCTTCTTAAACTTTGTTGTTTTGGGATATAAAGTAGAACGACTTAAGCATCATTACAGCAAAGTGGAGATTTACATATGAGGGAAGTGCTTGAAAATATACTAAAACGCACCAAATTAGTTTATCTTTAGCTAAAATCGGCTTAGGTAGTAAAATTGGCTTTAAGATTTTTGCATTTTTAACAACAATCCTTACGCAAACACCCTACGATTTTGACATAAATTATCCATAACTTTTATGAGAATAATAAGGTAAAATACCTATATGCGTATTTAAAGGAGGAAAATGAAGTGAAAAAATATATAATTGTGTTTTTTGCTATATTTCTTTTGGTAGGCTGTACAGGTGTAGGGTCTTATCAAGATGTATCAGTTGATGAGGCAAAGGAATTGATTGCTAGCGGGGAAGTAAAAGTATTAGATGTCCGTACAGATGAAGAATTTTCAGCCGGACACATACCTGGTGCACAGTTAATTCCGCTTCAAGTCATTGACGGAAAACTATCTGAATTGGATAAGAACACCAAGTATCTAGTCGTCTGTAGGAGTGGCAATCGTTCTGCCCAAGCAAGTACCCTTCTTGCAGAAAATGGTTTTGAAAACATTTATAATATGACTGGTGGCATGAACGAATGGACTGGGGAGATTAATTACTAAGGCTCTTTTCACACACTTTGTTGCTTTCAGAACTTAATAAAAAAGGCCTGCTTACTATTATAAACTGTACCCTATAGAGTAGACATGTAAAAAAAGTCTACCTATGGGGTACTTTTTTGTATAATTAAGAAACACAACTAGAGAATGACAAAAGGGACTGGGGAACTTATGAGTAAAAAGACTTTTACAGAGAAAGAGATTAAACAATTAGCAGCTAATAAATACGTTAAATCTGTTAGTTCAAAAGGTATAACTTATACTGATGAATTCAAGGGAATATTTATTGCGGAGAAAGAGAAAGGCAAGTTTGCCAGAGGAATATTTGAAGAATGTGGGCTTGATTCAAAAGTTTTGGGGATAGAGAGAATTAGGTCAGCTAGTAAGAGATGGCAAAAAGCTTACAATGTTAATGGAATTGATGGTTTACGTGATACTAGACCAGGAAATTCAGGGCGGCCTAGGGAAAAGGAACTTACACTAGAGGGGCAAAATGCCCGCTTATCGGCACAAATCAACTTACTCAAGGCGGAAAATGAACTGTTAAAAAAGATTCGTTTTGCGGAAAGGGGGCTGAAGAAGTAATCCTTCCTCCTTGCCAAAAGTTTATTCTAATTCGTACTGTAATTGAAAAATATCAATTAAAACATATGGTGAGCTATTTATGCACAATAGCGGGTGTTTCCAGAAGTGGTTATTATAATTATTTCTCAGAGGAATCACAGAAAAAAAGAAAACAAAAAGAGGAAAAGGATCTAGTCGTAAAAGGGATTATCTTAAAAGCCTTCCATTTCAAAAATCGGAAGAAAGGGGCAC
>NZ_FOBW01000012.1 GCF_900109925.1 Mesobacillus persicus
GCCTAAAAAACATCAAAGGCACAACTAGCTCATTCTCACTAGTTGTGCCTTTTTACATGCAAAACTTCCGATTGTCCGCTTTAAGAACCGTCCCCAATTAGTTTTTTCTTTGCTCCTGCTCGCCAGGCTTTGACGGCTGAGGGGCTGACGTGTTCAATTTCTGCTATTTCTTTGATGCTGAAGCCTTTTAGGCAGTAGTAGAGAACCCATTTTGTTTGGTTTTCGGTGAGTTGATTGCTTTTACAGAAGGAGAGGAGAATGTCTTCCTCGAGCGGACATGTCGTCCAAGGATCTTCGATGGCTCCCCAAAACTCTTCACTTGCTGGACATGTGTGGTCTTCATAGTTTTTGCTCTTCTTGAGTTCGGTAAGGATTTTTCCTTTGATGTAGGTGTAAGCATAGTTGAGAAACTGACCTTTTTCTGGGTCGAAGCGCTCATAGGCTTCCCAAAGTCCAATCTGGCCGATTTGGAAGTAATCATCCTTGTTTTTATAGATATTTAATGAGCGAATAATGCTATAGATCATCGGTGTGTATTGTTCGGCGACTTGTTCGAAACTCTCCATTTTGCTTTCCTTCAGAAAGCGCGCTTTGCTCTTGTATTCCCGGGTACCTTAAAGATAGCTAGATAATGAGAATGGAGCGAATCTACCAAGTTCACTTTTTATCGAAAATAGGACCCTAAACGGCCATTTTTGCGGTCAAATGTGATTTATAAGTGGCGATTTCACTATTTAAGCTGTTTTTAGGGTGAATTGTTTCCCCTGTATAGTACTTTGAGGTAGGAATTAGACATCTGAAGTGGGGGGAGAGTGAGTCTAAGGGCTGTGTAGGGGACAGGGAAAGTATACTCAAACCAGTAAAAATCAGGGGATTCTAAACTATCAGGCCTAGGAAGAGGATCAAAGGCGAAAAGAATAAATGAAACCGAAAGGGTGAATTTCCTAGACCAGGGGCCGCCACTTCATTCTTATCTGGCAATCACAAATTTTACGTTGGATCTTCAGCCTAAAAAACATCAAAGGCACAACCAGCTCATTCTCGCTAGTTGTGCCTTTTTACATTCAAAACTTCCGATTGTCGGCTTTAAGAACCGTCCCCATTGCTTACCCATTGCTTATTTAGGGCCTTGAGCTCTAGGAGAGCCCCTTGGCACCGTGGCCAAAAAGTCTGGGACAAGTGCCTAGTCCTATTGAATGATAACTTTATCTCCCGTCTGAATGGCTTTGTAACATGCTTCGATGACTCGCATATTTTGAATCGATGAAGCGCCAGTCTGAACGGGTTGAAGGTCATTTATAATAGCTTGTGAAAAATGTTCCACTTCCAATCGATAAATATCTCCGGGAATTCTTTCTTCACGGGTCATGCCATTATGATGGACCACTACATTGCCGATTCCACCATTAATATCCGGACGAAATGCGTAAGGTACTTTAATACTTCCTTTTGTTCCAACCACTTCATACTCATTGCGGCCAACCATGTCAAAACTGCAGTCAATCACAGCGGGAATTCCATTAGCCATCTCTAGATGCAAGAACGATGAAAGATCCACTCCCGTTTGGGAATCAATTTGCCCGATTCCTCTGACTTGAACAGGCTCGGACTGGAGAACAGAACGAAGCACATGAAGTGAATAGCATCCTACATCATAAAGTGCGCCTCCGCCCATCTCCTTCTTCATGCGGATATCCCCTTCTCGGTCTTCTAGGAAGAAGGAGTGGCTAGATTTAAACAATTTAACCTCGCCGATTTCACCGGATTTAATGATTTCGCGCACGCGTTGATGTTGTGGATGAAGCTGGTACATAAACGCTTCCATAAATTTCACGCCATGCTCCTCACAAGTTTGAACGATTTCTTCGGCTTCATGAGCTGACAGCGCAATTGGCTTCTCACATAGGACATGCTTTCCTTTTTGCGCAGCCTTGAGAACCCATTCCTTATGTAAATGATTAGGAAGCGGAATGTATACCGCATCGATTTCAGCGTCATCTAATAATTCCTCGTAGCTTTCATACGCTTTGGCGATCTGAAGCTCTGCAGCAACATCATGTACTTTACTGCCTCGACTCGCAATCGCTACAACCTCAGCCTGGTCAGCTCTGAGAATCGCAGGAATCAACTGAGTTCTAGCAATATGTGCTGTACTTAAAATACCCCATTTTATTTTATCCAACGAAATCTCCTCCTTTTTTATAAGGGACAGGTTTACTGTCCCAGTTGTTTCAAAGAACGTAATACTACTAAAAGTCAATACTAACCCTGTCGGAAAGGACTGTAGGGGAGTGGAGTGCTATCAACACTTCTTTTTTAGCTGGGAAAAGGGACCTGTCCCTAAGACTTCTTCTTATTAATAATATCAAATGCTACGGCTGCGAGTAGGACTAGACCTTTGATTGCTTGTTGCCAGTCAATTCCTAGACCTAGAATGGACATCCCGTTGTTCATGACACCCATTACCAAACCACCGATCACGGCGCCAACTACTGTACCGACACCACCGTAGGCAGAAGCACCTCCGATGAATACGGCTGCGATGGCGTCTAGCTCGAATAGGTTACCAGCTCTTGGAGTTGCTGCGTTTAGACGGGCAGCGAAGATTAAACCTGATAAAGCAGCTAAAACACCCATGTTTACGAAAACACCAAAGGTTACTTTTTTCGTTTGAACACCAGATAATGAGGCAGCTTTTAAATTTCCACCAACAGCGTAAACATGACGACCAATAATGGTCTTTTTCATAACGAACGTATACGCGACAATAATCACAAATAAGATAACTAAAATGTTAGGAAGTCCTCTATAGGTTGCTAATACGTATGTGAACGTATTGACTACAGCAAAAATAGCAACTAACTTTGCATAAAACAACCCTTTAGAACCCACTTCGAAGTTATAGCGCAATTGGTTGTTTCGACCATTTATTTCTAGACCAATCAGGATAAGCGAAACGGCAACACCAATGACGATTGAAAAGATATGAATGTCTGTACCGCCGAATAAATCGGGTAGGAACCCATTGCTGAGTTTTTGGAATGACTCAGGATATGGAGCAATTGATTGACCTTGTAATACGACTAATGTTAAACCTCTAAATAATAACATCCCAGCAAGGGTTACGATAAATGCTGGTATTCCAACATAAGCAACCCAAAAACCTTGCCATGCCCCGATTAATGCGCCAGCAGCAAGACAGATGATGACTGCAAGAACAGGATTCATCTGCATGTTAATCATTAAAATCGCTGAAATCGCTCCAATAAATGCAGCAACCGAACCTACGGATAAGTCAATATGACCGGTGATAATTACGAGCACCATTCCAACTGCTAGAATTAGAATGTAACTATTTTGTAGAATAAGGTTGGTAATGTTTAATGGCTTTAATAGCGTACCGTCTGTTAAAACTTGAAACAATAAGGTAATTAACACTAAAGCAATGACCATACTAGATTGCTTTAGATTCTTTTTTAATAAAGTAGTAATTGAATTCATTATGAGTTACCCCCTACTATTTGTCATATACTTCATGAGGACTTCTTGTGTTGCATCAGCTTTCTTCACTTCACCAGTAATCTCGCCTTCACTCATGACGTAGACTCTGTCACACATGCCGATAATTTCTGGAAGTTCCGATGAAATAACGAGAATTCCTTTTCCTTGACTCGCTAACTCATTCATAATCGTATAAATTTCAAATTTTGCTCCAACGTCAATCCCTCTCGTAGGTTCATCTAGAATAAGAAGGTCTGGTTCCGAGAACATCCATTTACTAAGAACAACTTTTTGCTGATTTCCTCCACTTAAATTCCCTACCTTTTGCGTAACGCTAGGGGTTTTAATATTCATTTTCGTACGATATTCTTCAGCAACGACGTACTCTTTGTTGTCATTGATGACATGGTTATTAGCGATCTTGTTTAAACTTGCGAGAGAGATATTTTCTTTTATATCATTCATTAAAATTAGCCCGTATTCTTTTCGGTCCTCGCTCACATAGGCAATTCCTTCGTTAATCGCTTTCGTCACATTTGTTAGATTTAATGGTTTGCCATCTTTATAGACTTCACCCGTTGTCTTTTTGCCATAGGATTTACCAAAAATACTCATCGCAAGTTCCGTTCTTCCGGAACCCATTAATCCAGCAATCCCAACTATTTCTCCCTTTTTAATATGGAGATTGACGTCTTTAACGATTTGTCGTTCATTTTGGACTGGGTGAAAAGTACTCCAATTTTTGACTTCAAAGAAGGTTTCGCCTATGTTTGGCTGTCTTTCTGGATAGCGGTTCGTTAAGCTCCGACCAACCATCCCATTAATAATCCGATCTTCAGTGATATCGGCGGTATCGATGGTTTCAATTGATTGTCCATCGCGGATAATGGTAACGGAATTTGCTACTTTTTTAATTTCATTTAATTTATGTGAGATAATAATTGATGTCATCCCTTGACTTCGTAATTCCATCAATAGGTTTAAGAGATTTTCACTATCGTTTTCGTTTAGGGCTGCTGTTGGCTCATCTAAAATGAGCAGCTTTACATTTTTCGATAGAGCTTTCGCGATTTCAACTAGCTGCTGCTTCCCAACCCCGATATCCTTAATTAACGTGTTTGGGGATTCCTGCAAGCCAACTTTGTTTAATAAATCTCTAGCTTTACTTACTGTTTCATTCCAGTTAATTACACCTTTTTTCGCTTGTTCATTCCCTAAAAAGATATTTTCAGCAATAGAAAGTTCAGGGATAAGCGCTAATTCCTGATGGATAATAACAATCCCTAAATCTTCACTTTGTTTAATATCCTTAAATTCACAAAGTTGTTCCTTAAAAAGAATATCCCCCTCATACGTTCCATAAGGGTAGACCCCACTTAGCACTTTCATTAATGTGGATTTACCAGCACCGTTTTCCCCGCAGATTGCATGGATCTCAGCTTCAACAACTTTTAAATTAACGTTATCTAATGCCTTTACTCCGGGGAATTCTTTAGTGATGCTTTTCATTTCTAAAATGATTGATTCCGATTTCATTTCGTCACACCCTTTGTCATATGAGAAATAGTAGTCTATATCGCAACTAGTAAGATTGAACGGTTACTAGTGGAAATTCATAATTTATGAATCCGTTACATTTGATAGGAATATATTTAAGTAATTTTAAAAAATAATGAATGATAGTAAAAAAGTGCGTCTTCTTACCTTGTTGGTTTTTCCGATTCTTTTCGAATGAAGTTAGCTTAATCGCATTTTTTTATAAAAGTGTGGCCGTTAAGAGTTCTTATTGAAAAAAAGGAGTAATAACCACCAGGTTAATTACTCCATCTTATCCTTTTGTTCACGAACAAATTATTGAAGCTGATCTTCTGTATAATATCCGCTGTCAATGATGACTTCTTTGTAGTTTTCAGCATCTACGTATACTGGCTCTAATAGGAAAGAAGGAACTACTTTTTTACCATTGTCGTAAGTTTCAGTGTCATTCACTTCAGCTTCTTCACCAGCAACAATCGCTTGAACCATTTCTACTACTTTTTCTGCTAATTTACGAGTGTCTTTGAATACTGTCATAGACTGATCGCCAGCGATGATTGCTTTCAATGATTGAAGCTCAGCATCTTGACCAGTGATATATGGCAGGTCAGTGTACCCAATGTTTTTAAGGGCAGAGATAATCCCAATAGCAAGTCCGTCATTTGGAGATAAAACAGCATCTACTTTATCATCTGTGTAGTATGTGCTTAAAAGGTTATCCATTCTTGCTTGTGCGTTTGCAGCACTCCAAGTCATAGTTGAAACCTTATCCATGCCAACTTGGCCACTCTTAACAACTAATTTACCTTCGTCAATGTAAGGCTGTAATACAGACATTGCACCATCATAGAAGAAGTATGCATTGTTATCATCTGGAGATCCGCCGAATAATTCGATGTTAAATGGACCTGCTTGGTTTTCTAAATCTAATGCTTCAACAAGGTAGTTCCCTTGTGTTACACCTACTTTGAAGTTATCAAATGTTGCATAGTAAGAAACGTGCTCAGAACCTTTGATTAAACGGTCGTAAGCGATTACAGGAATTTCAGAATCAGCAGCCATTTGAAGTACGTTTGTTAGCGCTTCTCCATCAATGGCAGCAATAACTAGAACTTCAACGCCTTTAGTAATCATATTTTCAATTTGAGACACTTGCGTTTCAACAACATCTTCTGCATATTGTAAATCTACTTTATAATCCATTTTTTCTAGTTCTTTTACCATGTTGTCGCCGTCGTGAACCCATCTTTCAAGAGACTTAGAAGGCATTGATACACCGATGAATCCTGCTTCACCACTTCCACCATCTGTAGAAGCTTTGTCGCCTCCGCCACAAGCTGTTAAGACTGTAGCTATCAAAACTGCGATCAATAATAGACTTAGTTTCTTCATGTTCTTTCCCCCTATTTGTAGTTTTATGATGAATGCGCTTACAGTCTTAATTGTATGGTACATTGGTCTTATATAAAATCTTAAACTATAGCAAATTAATATGTCTTTCTTAAAAATATTAGATTATAAAAATAGGAATTATCCTAACATTCGATCTTTTCTGGACTATTTTAAGTCAATAGCACTTTTTTAATTTGACCTTCGTGTTACAAAAAAAAGTTCTAGCCAAATGCTAGAACTTGAACCTTTCTCCAAGAGAATAGTCAGTGAATGGATTGCCGATAATCACTTGGTGAGATCCCCGTGTATTTTTTAAACACACGACTAAAGTAATTAGGGTCTTTATACCCAACATGATAACAGACTTCTTTTACACTTTTCTGTTTTGAACGAATGAGTTCTTTGGCTCGTTCAACCCTCATTTCTGTTAAATAATCGATGAAGGAACTTCCAGCACGCTCTTTAAATATTTTACTAAAATATTGAGGACTTAGATTTACGACCTCCGCCACATCTTCAAGGGTAAGGGCCTTGTCAAAGTGCTCCGCAATATACTCCTTTGCGATTGCCATGATATCTTTGGATTGTGAGTAATACATCGAGTGGATGTGATTGGCAATATTCATTAGTTCATCTTGAAGTTTAAATACGCCGTTACTTTCTACTAGATTTCTGTTAACGGAAATCAAGATGCCTGAGTCCATAATTTGGCGGCTTAATAGGACCAAAAATTCAGAGGCCTTTTCTTCCATCTCTTTTGTATTTTTACAATAGGCGACGAGGGAATCCATATACTTCTTATAATGCATCGGTACGTCATCTACGAGCCCCGAAGTAACCGCCTCCAATAATTTCTTCTCTAACTCGTAGGAATAGGTTCTCCCTTGATGATCTGCCTTTTCTGTGATTTGTTGATTATAGTAATGAACTTGGTAAGGACGTTGAATAGAAGAAAGTGCATAAAGGGCCTCATGGTACGATTGTACAAATTTTTCCACCTCATCATATAAACGCCCAATTCCAATCGAAAACTGGAAGTCTGGAAAGGCCTGTCGTAGCTTAGAAATCATGTCCCTGCCACAAGTCATTGCCAACTCCTTGACTTTTGTTTTATTGTCCGTGTTTTTTTCATCTACCTGAATTAAGATAGGGATTCGATCCATCGTTTCCTCGCCAACAAAATGGTTGGGAAAATAAGCGCTCAACCCTTTTTGGACAAAAGAAATAACTTCTCCTGGCTCCTGTTGAATGGGGTTTTCATTCAGTTTCATCCATTCAAAGACCATTACAAAGCTTTCTTTCTGGAATGTTCCTTCTAAATCTGACTCGATTAAATTTTGTTTCGTTGAGGCTTGCATGATCATAGAAGTGATGACTCGGGACTGGACGATGGATAACGCACGCCGATAATTGTCCCTTAAAGTGAGTTCTTCTGTTCTTTTAGCCTTTTCCTGCTCGATTTCCTGTATCGTATTCCTTAAGGGCTCAATAATTTCTTCTCGGTTGTATGGTTTAAGAATGTAGTCACGCACACCAATCTTCATCAACTGACGAGCGTATTCGAATTTGTCAAACGCCGTTAACATAAAAATGTTTATGGACCCATTTGTCTTTTTAATTTCCTTTGCCGCTTCTACTCCATCAATTCCAGGCATTTTTATATCTAAAAAGATGATGTCTGGGCGAAATTCCTCCGCTTTTAAGATTGCGGTCCGTCCGCTGTCTGCTTCATCGATTAAAACGGAGGGGAAGTTCTCTGTTATGATCATTTCTAGTCCTTTTCGTTCGATTGCTTCATCATCAACGATTAATATTCTATACATAGTCAGCCCTCCGATGTGAAGTTTTTAGGTAATATTAACTCTATGATGGTTCCTGTTCCAATCTCCGATTCAATCGAAATCCGTTCTTTTGATTGATAAAATAATTCCAGTCTCCTAAACACATTTTTGACCCCTAAACCCGTAGAATGCCCAGTTGATCGGGACGTTGTCGTAGATTTATCTAAAAGCATATGAATGGTATCTCGATCCATCCCAATTCCATTATCACGGATTTTCAGAATGATGGATTCCCCTTGGGAGTAACCTTCGATTTCAATCACTCCTTTTTGCTCATAAGGTTCAATCCCGTGTATAAATGCATTTTCTACTAAAGGCTGTAGGGTAAGAATCGGTAGCTTTAGAGACAAACATTCATCGGAAACGTTTACAATGAAATCCACACGGTCCTGAAACCTTGTCTTTTGAATGTAAAAGTACTCTTGAACCACACTAATTTCATCTGAGAGAGTGACAGGTTTGTCCATTGCCCCAAGATTGTATCTTAGTAATTTTGAAATCGAGTTAATAAGCCTATAAATTTGTTCGGACCCATTGATTAGGGCATATTTTGAAATTGTGTTTAGTGTATTAAATAAGAAATGAGGGTTGATTTGACTTTGGAGACTTTTCAATTCCATTTCTTTTAAAAGTTTTTCTTGTTCCGATTGTTCCTTTAGTTGACGTACATTATGTTCTAAATCTGTGCGCATTTTATTAAAGGTTTTCGATAAAAAACCAATCTCGTCGTTCGATTCAGGAAGGGTTGGGCCATCCAACTTTCCCCTAGCTACTTCGCGGGAGGCCCGTGTTAGTTGGTAGATTGGACGAGTAATGTTATGACTGAACAAGTAAGTAATCAATAAGCCAAAAGACAACGCCGCAATGGTCATAAACACCAAGGTTACCTGCATATAGTCATTTCTTGTGTTAATGGCATCATAATAAGTCTGAAACATAGACAGGTCTTCATTTAACAGGGTTAAGGTCTGATCCTGAATGAAACCAATTAGCATGTAGGCTTCTTTTTGGTTCGAAGAATAAGCCTCGATATCATCCTCTAAAAACGAATTCACTGCAGCATCGCTTTCCTCAATAAAGCTATCAATGATATTCTGGAAATTTTTCGTGTCGATAAAGTTGATTTCATTTTGAAAGTTTGTTTCTAACAATCTCTTTGCATTAATAAGGTCTTGGCGACTAGCCTGGTATTGGTCTAAATCGGCTGGAAGCTGCCTGATTAAGAAAGTTTCCATCGCTTCATACGTCTTTGCTGACTTTTGTGAAACATCGTTTAGCATAAAAAAACGTTCCTGAATAGTTGTATATTGCTGGATTGTCTGATTATTATTGTAAATAACAAATAGGGAAAAGCTAATCATGATTAAAAATAAAATGATGAAAAAGACGATGAATTTCGTTCTGATGGGAATGGAAAAATTAGTCATTTTCAACATCTTCTTTCGTTAAAATGCTTATGGGCGTATAGATATTCTTCTCAATCTCTTTCCCTTGAATAAGATCAATCAGTAAATTTACTCCTGTATAGCCCATTTGATAGGGTTCCTGTTTAAGTGCAGTATGAATTCCCCCTGTTTTTAATAAATCAAACGTTTCTTCAAATACATCAAATGCGTAAACTCGTACTTCTGAGGAAGGTTTAGCCTTTTTAATCCCCTCAACAATGCCAAAGCTGTCTAATGCACTTGTCCCAAACAGGATGGAAATGTCTGGGTGGCTCTTCAACATTTGATATGTTTTTTCAGCTCCTTGAATTTTGCTCATATTGGAACTCTCAATCGCGACAACTTCCATTCGATTATCAGTACTTATCGCATCAAGGAAGCCTTGTACTCTTTCTTCCAAATTGATATTAATTAAATTTCCGTTCAAAATCCCAACTTTTATTTTACCAGAGGTTTCATCAAGCACGGTTAACCCCATTTCATAACCGGCCTGATAATTGTCCGTTCCCACATAAGTCCGCTCATCATTATTTTCTAAATCTGAATCAACAAAGATAACAGGAATCCCTTTTTCTTCCGCTTTATTAATAACAGGCTCAAATTCCTGGGTAAGCCCTTGTGTTAATATCCCATCTACCTTCGAAGCGATCGCCATTTCGATTAGCTTAATATGATCATCAACATTTGTTTGTTCTGTCCCCCAGTATTCAATGGTAACACCGTTCTTCCCAGCACCCGCTTTTGCCCCCGCATAAAGGTCCTGCAAGTAAGGGCTTTCCAACTCTTGTATGATAAGAACAAAATGCATATCAGCCTGTCCCGCCATATCATTATTATTCATAGGTGTTTCTATATGAACGGTCTTCTTAAAAAAATAAAAAGAGAAAATCAAAGAAATACACAACACGGTGACAAATAACGCAAGAATAAAATAGTTTTGCTTCATACATGTCCGCCTTCAGGGACAGGTCCCTTGTCCCATTTATTTTATAGCACTTTTTGTTTATTTGCCGCTGCCGAACCTGCACCCGTTTCCCTAGGAAAAGAGGTTCATTATTCCTAAAGGGTCTCCAGATACGCTATTGCCAATGGACCCTTACTTAAAAGAGCGGTTTCATTTCTTTTTGTGACAATATTCATGACTATTGTCCTTCTACATATTTTTCTGCTTCTTTTAGTATAGAGGGGAGAGGCGGGAGGGACAAGGGGGCCTTATCGGGATGTTCAAGGGAATCGTGTACTCTTGCGCTAAAAATCGTGCTGGGGATCTAGCACTTTCTTTGGCTATTAGATTTTCACCAGTCTCTTAACACTTAACACAAATTCTTCAACAATCATCCTTATTGGTATCTATGACATGGTTGGCTATTCTTTATATCGTCTGGAGCATTGCCTATTGCAACACAAGACCAGCGAATTAATGTCATTGTAAAGTGCACCCTTTGGTATTTTCCTATGCTAATTTCGGAGAAGAAAATCAGATTCATAACCTACAAATTATAATAAGCCAAGTCGATCATATGAATCATCCAAAATGGCTGGCCCAGACAGTGTGCAGTAGGTTGCAGTGTGCGCAGTCCTACCAGAGGGGGGGTTCCATAGACGTGGGCGTTTGTATCTGAGGAAATGTTGGGAAAGGGGACAAGCATCCCTTTGCTTCCTATGGTAGAATGGGTCTAATGTTCGAGGGTGTAAGATTTTCATGAAGTTTTGAACTTCTGAAAAGAAGAGCAGAGCGAAAAAAAGGCTTACCCGAAAACTTTAAGTTTTTATGCAATAAATACATTACACAGAATTTTGTCCCCGTGGATTATGTGGTCAATGGATTAATAGCTGCTTTAGCCTATGCTAAGGAAAATACCATTTACCATCTTACGAATTCAAATCCTCCCACAAATCAACTGGTTTTTGACTTAATAAAGGAGTCTCTTCATCTCACGAACCTTGAAATGGTTCCTACCGATTATCAAGGAGAGCTGACACTAGAAGAACAAAAGTTCAATGAACCGATCCGCATATTTTACAATCATTGTGAGCGATCCATCCAGTTCGATGATTCCAACACGAAGCAATTATTAAAAGACGCCCAATTAGAGCCCCTTGAGTTAACAAAGGATATTCTTAGGAAAATCATCATAAACAGCCTAAGGTCAACAGAGGGTATTCCTACTAGTTGATGGATTGCTTCATTTAGGGAGCGTATAAGACAAAGGAAAAAGTCTTCATCGAATGGATGAAGACTTTTTCTATGTTTTTATGAAGTTCAACGTTTCCCATCAATGATGATTTTCAGGGTGGTGTTCCTTTATTTTTAGCTGGCAAGATTTTAGGTCTTTTTTCGGAAGGGCACTGTCTCGAAACCGGTTATTTCCTATTGTTAAGAATTAATTGTTTAATTTCTTGAATATCCTTCCTTAGTTCTTGATTTTCCTTGTATAACCGTTCCATTTGTTCATCACGATTTTCTTCGTCTTCTTGTCCCAAATAGCTTAATATGACGGCGACAACAAGGTTTAATATGACTAAGGATCCTATAATGATAAAACTAACAAAGTAGGCCCATGACCATGGGATTGCTTCCATAACTGGCCTTGCAACCTGACTAGCCCATGATTCAAAGGTCACGACTTGCAACAAAGTGAAGAGAGAGGTATGAAAACTTCCAAAAAACTCATCAGGAAGGACTTCACTAAAAAAGGTCGTTCCAATAATCGCATAAATGGAAAAAATCAGTACGGATAATCCTAAAATCCCTGTTAAGGCAGGTATAGATTTCATTAATGAGTCGATGATTTTTCTTAATGCAGGAATGGCTGGGATCATTCTTAACAATCGCAATACCCTTATTAATCTCAATACACTCACGAAAGGGGTGGTATAAAAGATTAGGCTTGCAATGACAATCGTGAAATCAAAAACATTCCATCTATCAGAGAAGTAACCTTTAAACCCTAACCCAATTATTTTTAAAATTAGTTCCGCCACGAAAATCCAGACAATCATTAAATCTAACATGAGTAATAGGCGATTGCCTGTAAAATAAGTTTCAGCGACAATAATGAACCCATTAAATAGGATAATAGCAATTAAAACCTGCTGGAAATTCTTATGCACGACCAACTGGCGAATCTGATTTCTTAATGAACTTTTGTTTTGATTTTCATCGTTATTTAGATTAGATTCCATCTTTTGTAACTCACACTCCCTTTTCAACATTTATTTTTTAGCAAGGGACAAGGGGACGGGCCGTTTGTCCCGGAGTTTATGGGTTCAGGCTTGGGCGAATCAGGGACGGTTCTCCTGCTTCCATCCTTGGATGGAAGCAAGAGAACCGTCCCTTTGCATCATATTTCTAAATGTGTTTGCAGTTCTGATTGGATTCGGTTTTGCTCTTCGGTTGGTACCTGTAGGTAGTAAATGGAATTGATCTGTGTTCCACTGCCTTCTACTTTCAGTTGTTCGATGTCGTTTACAACATCTTTATAATGTTTCTGAATTTCTAGGATTTCGTCAAAGGTTAGGTTTGTTTTAATATTTTTATCTAGGGCTGTGAAGATGTCTGCGTAATTTGTTAACGAGGAGATGCTTGCTCCTTCTTTCATTACAGCTTTGATGACTTGACGTTGGCGGAGCTGTCTTCCGAAGTCGCCTCTAGGGTCTTCATAGCGCATTCTAGAGTAATTTAGAGCTTTTTCTCCATCTAAGGTGATTTCCCCTTCAGGAAAGTGACTTCCGCCATAGGAGAATTCAAGGTCATTTGCGACCGTCACACCACCGACTGCATCAACGACATCTTTATAACCTTCCATATTAATTTGTAGGTAATAATCAATCGGAATGTCTAAGAAGTCTTCAACTGTGTCCATCGACATTTCGACGCCACCAAAAGCATAAGCATGGTTAATTTTATCTTTATAACCTTTGCCAATGATTTCTGTCCGGGTGTCGCGAGGGATGCTGACCATTTTTACTGAGTTGTTATTTGGATTGACTGTCGCGACAATCATTGTGTCCGAACGTCCACGGTCGCCTTCGCGTTCATCGACGCCAAGCATTAACATCGAAAAGGGCTCCTTCTCAACGACTTCCACCTCTTCGACTCTCTTTTCCGACTTTTCCCGCTCAATAGGTTGATGGATTTTTTCAGTTGTTTGGGTGACGGATTGATAAAAGGAATAGGCGTAGGCACCGCCGCCAATTAATAGAAGAAGCATTGTTATTCCGAATATCCGTAATCCTATGCGTTTCTTCTTTTTTCTCACCATATAAAAAATGAACCTCCATGATTAGACAAATTCTGCGTTCACTCTTTAAGGATAACAAATTTTGGGCCCTGGGGACAGGCATTCTGTCCGGAGTGGTTTAAGGGGGGAGCTAGGGAGAGTATACCTGTGGATGTTGACAAGGGGGGAAGGATGTTTAGGTTTTGGTGAAACTAGGCTACCTCAAAATTAATAAAGGAGAGGGGAATTTCCCGTATTAGCGGAAATTCCCTTCTCCTTTCATTGGTGACGGCCTTTCCCGCTGTAATATGAACGTGGACGGTTTTCTTGCTTCCTTTAGGAAGCAAGAGAACCGTCCCTACTTCTTCAACAATAAATACACAAAGTACGGTGCGCCGATGAGGGAGACCATGATGCCGGCGGGGACTCCGCTTGGTTCGATGATGTTTCGTCCGATGGTGTCTGCGAATAATAGTAACCAGCCGCCGAGTAAAATGGCGACGGGAATGAATAGTTGATTTCTAGGTCCTACCAAAGCTTTTGCAATATGTGGAGCCATGAGTCCGATAAAGGAAATTCCTCCTGTGACCGAGACGGCTGAAGCGGCTAGGGCAACGGCTGTTAATAGTAAGACTATCCGTTCTCTTTCTATGGAAACTCCAACGCCAATCGCGACTGGTTCGCTTAGTCCTAATAGATTTAACCGGTTAGCTTTATACAACGTAAAAGGGATGAGGATGATTAACCAAGGTAATAGTGCCCAGATAAACGGCCAATCGTCTCCCCAAATATTCCCCGCTAACCATGTGGCGATGAAATCCACTTTTGTACGGTCGGCAGATGAAATCAGGACAATCATTGCTCCCGAAAGGGCCAAGGAGAATCCGACCCCGATGAGCACTAACCTTACTGGCTGCAGGCCTGTATTTTTATTATAAGCCAATAAATAAATGAAAATAGCAGTGAGAATCGCGCCTCCAAACGCAACGAGAGGAATCATATAGACAAAGGTTCCGACCTCGATTGGGAAAAACAAAAAGAATACGGCAATTGCGACACCTGCACCTGAGTTTATCCCGATAATGCCGGGATCCGCTAAATCGTTTCTAGTAATTCCTTGTAAAATCGCTCCCGATAAAGCAAGCGCCATACCAGCTAAAAGGGTAATAACAATTCGTGGCAAGCGGACAGAAAACAAAACAAATTCTTCTTTAAACGTCCCTTGACCTAAGAGAGTTGGAATGATTCTGTTGTACGATACACTAGAATAGCCCATTCCCATGCTGATGATGATGGTAATTAAGATTAATAGTAGAGAGATTGAGACGATCATTCGCTGTTTTTTGATTAATCCTGGATGTATCATGAGAAGGCTTTTCCTCCTTTGCGAACAATAATCAGGAAGAAGGGCAAACCAAGTATTGCGACAATCGCGACGACGGGTGTTTCATAAGGTGCATTAAGGGTGCGACCCAGCGTGTCGGCAAATAACATAAATGTGGCACCAATAATTGCTGACATCGGTAAAATAAACCGGTAATCTGTTCCAACAATGGCGCGAACGATATGTGGAATCATCAGACCAATAAAGGCCATGTTTCCAACGAGTGCCACCGATGCACCTGCTAGAATGATAATCACAACGAAAAGAACCGCTTTGATTTGTGTGGTATTTTGACCTAATCCAACAGCGACTTCTTCGTTTAAGCTGAGAATCGTGAGTTGCCTTGATAGAAATATAGCAATCAAAATTCCGATGACGATAAAGGGAACAATGACTTGGAGCTGACCCCACGTTGTGCCAATCATTCCGCCTGCCGTCCACATCGAGACATCTTTTGAAATTTTAAAATAAAGACCGACAGCTTCAGCAATTGCATATAAAAAAGCGGAAATTGCGGCTCCGGCTAACACAATCCGAAGAGGGGAGAATCCGCCTCTTTTTACCGCACTAATTCCAAAAACGAGCGTTGCGCCAAGGGCGGCTCCGATAAAACAAGCAACCATTGTCATGAAGTAGTTCGCTGATGGGATAAAGGCAATCGTAATCGCCAAGGCGGCATTGGCACCCGCAGTTAAACCAAGTAAGCCTGGGTCTGCAAGAGGGTTTCTTGTCATTCCTTGCATAATTGCACCAGAAACCGCAAGCGCGGCGCCGACCATGATTGCTGCGATTTCCCGTGGTAAACGAATTTCACGGATGATTGAAATTTTATCGCCGGAAGCAGAAGAGGTAAGGGCTAGCCATACATCTTTCATCGTGATCTCTGCTGCACCAAAAACCATCGCGACGACAAACATGCCGACAAACAATAGAACAGCAAGGATTAGTTTCGGTATGAATTTGATGGATTGAAGGTTTTTAGTGTTCATTCGTCGCTCATCTTTTCTTTTGATGGAATAGGGAAGAGGAATCCTTGTGAAGGAATTCCTCTTTTTTTGTTGTGTTAACGTAGCTGTTGATTTCCGCTCCAGGCACTCGCTTTCCGCGGGCGTGCCGGGGAGCCTCCTCGGCGCCAGAAGCGCCTGTGGGGTCTCCCCAGCCCCGTACTCCCGCAGGAGTCGAGTGCCTTCCGCTCCAATCAACGGTTAGCAAAAATCAAAACTGTCCTTTAACACAGCCAATTATTTTAGTTATTCAAAAATGACTCCTGAATAAATGCTAGTTGGTTTTCTAGTGTTACTGGGTCACTGAATGATGCGCCTTGGCCGTTCATTTCGAATACGCGGTTGTTTTTAACGGCTGGAATGTTCTTGTATGATTCTGTTTCTTGGTAAGCAGTGTCTGCATCTGAGTATTTGCTTAGGATGATGTAATCTCCTGCGTATTCTGGAAGTACTTCAGCTGATAAAGTATAGTAACCTGTTTCTAAAGCCATTTCTTTTACTTTCTCAGGCATTTTCAATTTCATCGCTTGATATACGATTTCTGTTCCACGTGCCCAGTTGTCGCCGAATACATAAAGGTCTTTTCCGAAACTTTCAATAACAGAGACGGTGGCATCTTCACCAATTTTAGCGCGGATTTCGTCTCCAGCAGCTGCTGCACGTGCTTGGAAGTCTTCAACCCATGCTTTTGCTTCTTGTTCTTTGTTTAATAGTTTACCAATCTCGATGTGTTGCGTTAAATAATCGACTTTACCCCATGTGTAAGTAACCGTTGGAGCAATTTCGCTTAACTTATCGACATTTTTAATATTGGATAATCCAATGATTAAATCTGGCTCTAATTCGATGATTTTCTCTAAGTTTTCATCGGAAACTTCTTCAACATCTTTTAACTCTTCAGCAAAGGTCGGGTTGTTTTTCGACCATACATCTACGCCAACGACATTGACGCCTAAATCTATAACATTACCAGTAAAACCAGATAATAGAATGACTCTTTGTGGATCCGCTGGAACTTCGATTGGACCTGTTTCAGATTCGTAGGTAATGAATTCAGGTGTTTCTTCCTTAGGCTCGGTGTTTTCAGGCTGGTCTGTTGCTGCTTCTTTTTGTCCACAAGCACTAATAATAAGAACTAGCAGTAGCATAAACGGGAGTAATAGTTTTTTCATGTTGATTTTCTCCTTTTAGTAGGTTGTATGTGACACACATTGGTTTGCTTGTTCGCGGATCTCGTCCAATGACCGCATCGATTTGGAACACATCGCGGAGGACTTTTGGGACGATGACCTCCTCACAGGCACCTGCTTTGACAATTTCCCCATCTTTTAAGGCGATAATATAGTCAGCGAAGCGAGCGGCTTGGTTTAAGTCATGAAGAACCATAATGATGGTTCGATCTTGTTCGCGATTTAATTTCTGTAATAATTCTAAAACTTCAAGTTGGTGCGCCATATCTAGGTAGGTTGTCGGTTCATCAAGAAAAATAATTTCTGTTTCTTGGGCGAGGGCCATGGCTATCCAGACCCGTTGACGTTGACCACCTGATAAGGCATCGACAGGGCGAAATTTAAAGTCAATGGTGCCGGTGACTTCAAGGGCCCAATCAATCACTTCATAATCTTTTTTCGTTAATCTTCCAAAGCCTGTTTGGTAGGGAAAACGCCCATAGGAAACGAGCTCTCCGACCGTTAAACCGCTTGCACTTTCTGGCGTTTGAGGGAGGATGGCCATTTTATGAGCAAGGGTTTTCGTATGTACTTTGGAAATATCTTTTCCATCGAGCAGGACTGCGCCTGATTGTTGGGAAATAATACGAGTAATCGCCTTCAATAATGTGGATTTCCCGCAACCGTTGGATCCAATAATGGTTGTGATTTGTTTATCGGGAATCGCGACACTAAGGTTTTTGACAATTAACCGTTCACCATATCCAATGCTTAAGTCATCTGTATATAGGCGAACCATCCTGAATGACCTCCCTGTTAAAAGTTGAAAAAGAGTGCTTTGCAGTAAGTGATGATCATGACTGCAAGTTAGTGATAATGATTATCAATGTCGTTTACGACTTAAATATAAATGCCCAACATGGGTAATGTCAATGCAAATTTCAGATAAATAAAATTTTAAAAATGATGATTGGAGAGCTTAAAACTTCAAATCCTTGTCCCATGTACGTTTTGGGAACGATTTCAGTGTCATAAAGTAGCCACATTTTAGATTGAAAAGAATTTTATAAAAATTCGTATTGTCAATTGTGATGGAATCGATTATTCTTATTGATAATGATAATCAATTACGATTAGGAGTGGACGGAGATGGATCATCAGGAATTATTCGATGTAACAATCATTGGTGGAGGTCCAGCTGGGTTATATTCTAGCTTTTACAGTGGCCTTAGAGAAATGAAAACAAAATTGATCGAATATCAGCCAAAATTAGGTGGGAAACTCCAAGTCTACCAAGAAAAAATGATTTGGGACGTTGGCGGATTATCACCTATAACTGGAGCAAGGTTGATTGAGCAGTTGGTTGAGCAGGGATTAACCTTCAACCCAGAAGTGGTGTTGAATGAGAAAATAGAAACGATTACAAGAAATGAAGATGGATTCTTTGTGTTAGAAGCATCCTCAGGGAGGAAGCATTATTCGAAAACGGTGATTATCTCTGTCGGAAGTGGAATCTTGAAGCCTAAGAAACTAGAAATTGAGGGCGCAGAACGGTATGAAGTCACGAATATTCATTACACCGTTCAATCGCTGATGGATTTTAAAGATAAAACGGTGATCATCTCTGGCGGAGGAAATACGGCCGTCGATTGGGCCAATGAGTTGGAAGCGATTGCGAAACAGGTTTTTATCACTTATAGAAAAGAAACCCTTGCAGGTCATGAAGCGCAGGTGTCAAAGTTGGTGAACAGTTCCGTTGTTTGTCTTCCGCAAACAAAGATTACCAAGCTGTTAGCTAGCGAGAATCATAAAAAAATTGACAGCGTGGAAGTAACTGACCAAGTCACAGGGGAAGTTTCCTGCATTGAGATTGATGATGTCATTGTCAATCATGGCTATGATCAAGATGCTGGTTTGCTGAAAAATGGTGGATTGGATATCAAGATGGTGGATGATTTTTATATCGCTGGAAATTCGACTAGTGAATCTTCGATTGAAGGGATCTATGCGGCAGGGGATATTGTCAATTATGAAGGAAAAGTAAATTTAATCGCCGGTTGCTTTCAAGATGCGGCCAATGCTGTTAACAAAGCCAAACAATATATCCAACCTACTGCCAACAAATTTGCTATGGTTTCATCACATAATAAAGTTCTTCAACAGCGTGGCAGGGTGATGGCAAAGTAGGGGAGAAATGGGGAACTAGGGACAGTGATTATGAACTGTCCCTAGTTCTTTCCTATTTATTTACTAATAAATCTCGTAACACAAATTCCTCTACAACCTTGGCAACGCCGTCGTTCATATTGGTATCTGTGACATGGTTGGCGATTGCCTTGATATCCTCTGGTGCATTGCCCATGGCAACGCCTAGGCCAGCGAATTCAATCATCTCTTGGTCGTTATAGCTATCGCCAATCGCAATTACTTCTTCGCGTTTGATTCCACATTCTTGGATTAAGTGGTTTAGACTCGTTCCTTTTGTTACGCCCTTTTCCGTGAATTCAAGGAAGAACGGTTTGGAACGCATCACACTAAACTCCTCCGCTAATTCCGCTTGGAGCTTTGCCTCAACGATTTTCATTTTATCAGGTTCGCCAACCATTAACGCTTTTACGACTTCTTCTTTTACTCCATCAACGAAGTTATTTACTAGTTTAATAGGTAACTTTGTGAGTTGGGATTCGATCCTTGTATAGGGGTTATCTACTTCGGTGATGATTTCGTTACCCACGTACGTATGAATATCCACATCTTCACGCTGGCTTAACTCGTAAAGCTTCCTAACGGCCGTTAGCGGCAATGTACTGCTAAACAATTCCTCTTTTGATTCATAGTTTATGATTTTCCCTCCATTAAATGAAAGGATAAAACTTCCGTATTTGGCTAAGGATAGCTCGTCCGCAATAGGGAGCATTCCAAACGTTGGACGACCAGAAGCAAGTACGACTTTTACTCCTTGTTCTTGCGCCTTCATCAAGGCTTCTTTCGTACGAGCCGAAATCGAGTGATCATCACGAAGCAAGGTATCATCTAAATCTAAAACAATCATTTTATATGACATGTAATGTTAACTCCTTCTAGTTGTAACATGTTTTTTATTTTACTATAAAGGGAGAGATTATAGGGCAGATACTTTGTCCCAGTTTTTGGGGGAGTTGGTTAATGATGATCGAGTGTCCTTTTTGTGATGGGCAAGGGATTGTTTGTCGGGCTGAGGTTAAAAAAATAGCTCTCACCATTTATATTTGTGATGAATGCGATACGGTTTGGTTGGATGGGCGTACCATTAAAGAGGAAAGTTGTCAGCCTTTTGATGAGTTTATGAACCATCGTGGGCTACAGACTCTGTGGAGTGAGCTCGTACGGATTGATAGGATTTGGCGTAAATAATAGTGAAGTTTTAGGGGAGGGGTGGTCACGGAAGCATAGGAACCGTCCCTTTGCTTCGACCAAGGTCCTACTATTTTACTAAAATATAGTAATATAGTATTATATAAATCGCACTGTAAAATTTTAGACCTATTGGGAGGAAGCCTATGAGACTAGTAAATGTGATTTTTTCTTTGGTATTGATTTTTCAACTGTTTATTCCCGTAAATGTTGAAGTAATAGCTGAAACCACAGACGAAAGTGATCGTTCTAATTTCACAGTTGTGGATTCAATGATAAAAGAGCGGGGCAGAGAGATAGAAGCAAAATGGCTAATTGAGGGTGAGGAGCCAGAACGTCAATATTTCTCTATAGTGGTAAATGGTGTGGAAAGTGACATGGTATATGAACGTACTGAGGTTCAACCGGATGATGAATCTAAATGGTGGTATATATATACCTTTCCAAAGGAAGAGAATGTCCTTGAATATGATGTGGTCATAAGTAATGAAAAAAGCGATATGGAGGAAATACACCTTCACTACGCTCCAGCCATTCTTACATTTGCAGATGAAAATCTGGAAATGGAAGTACGAAATGAACTAGGCATTTTTGATCGGGGACTAACTGAGAGTGATTTACACGGGTTAACGAATCTGATTATTACCGAAAATGGGGAAGTAATCGCTGCACCCGATGAAAGTGATAAATCTTTTACAGTTCTGGATTACACGATAGTAGAGGGATACTGGGATATAGAAGTAAAATGGCTGATTGAAGGTGATGAAGAGGGAGCCCAGCATTTTTCTATAGTAGTAAATGATGTGGAAAGTGGTTTGGTATTCGAACGAACTGAAGTTCAACCATATATCGATTCTAAGTGGGTATATACATATAGCTTTCCAAAGGAAGACGGTATTCAAGAATATGATGTGGTCATAGGGAACGAAAGAACGGAGATGGAGGAAATCCACCTTCACCACACAATTGGAGAAGAGACAAAGGATCTCCTTTTACCTGAAGATAGTAAAGTTAAAGAGGATACTCGTATATCAATAATCAAGGATGAAGGCTTAGAATCAAATATTCGCAGCGCAATAAACAAACGTGACGGAGAGCTTAGGCCGAGTGATCTAGAGGGGTTAACTGAGCTCTCACTTCGTAATAGAGGGGTCACTGATTTATCAGGAATCGAATATGCAACCAATTTAAAGAAACTAGATTTAGGATATACCAACATTGAAAGTTTGGAACCATTAACTAAATTGCCGAATCTTTTTGAACTTGATTTGATGTATAGTGGCTTAAAGGATATTACCGAACTTAGCAACATAAAAAGCCTTAAATCACTAAATTTAAGGGACAATCTTATTGAAAATGCAGACCTTTTAAAAGATTTACAGGAGCTTGAAGAGCTAAATTTAAAAATGAATTATGTTACCGATATTCAATTTTTAACCTCTTTGCCTAACCTTAAAAAGGTTAATCTAAATGACCTCCCTCTAGATCGTAGAGAAGATTCATCTGCAATGAAAACGATTCAGCAGCTGCATGAAAACAATGTAATGGTTGTAGAGGAACTCCCATGGCTTGTTACGATGGCTGTAGATAGAATATCCGATACAGAGCTCGAGATTAGTTGGGAAGGGCACGAAGAGTATTACTTTAATAACTATTGGGTTTATGTGGATGGCGAAGAGGTAGCGGCTTTTGATGGGAATACAACGGCCTTTACGATTGAGAATCTATTGCCGTCAACCATATACCATATCGAAGTTAAAGGCTTTGCTGATTTAAATAGCATGGATTTTTCTGATGAAACAATTGTATCAACACTGGATAACCAGCAGGTTGAAAAACCTGTAGAAAATGTTGAGGAAATTATTAAGAAATCTGTCGTTTCTCAACCAAAAGTAGAAAATGGGGAAGCTATAGTTGCCGATAGTGATATTGAGAAAGTTGAAATTGGGGACATACTCGTTTTGGATTTAGGTGTGGAAGAAGCGGTCGTTACCTTTACAAAGGAACAAGTTGCCGTCTTAAAGGAAAAGGATGCTTCCCTGAATATTAAAAACACCAAGGTAGAGCTAAACATTCCATTATCTAATCTACCGGATGGGAAAACAATTTCGACAGACGTGGTAAAATTAGACCCAATTCAAGAGGCAGTAAGTGATGTATACGACTTTACCATCTATGCGGATGGAGAATCGGTTCATCAATTTGATGAACCTATTACATTAGTCTTTCATGTCGACGGAAGCAAGGTTGAGAACACTGATAATCTGAAAGTCTTTTATTATAATGTAGAGACCAAGGTGTGGGAGCTTGTTCCGGGAGCTGTTTATAGTGATGGAAAAGTAATTGCTGAGACAGACCATTTTAGCATTTTTACTGTATTTGAAGTAGAAGATAATGAAATCACTGCAGAAGAGCCTCATAAGGTTTCTAATGAATCTCCTAGTGAAAATGTTGATTCGGCTGATGTAATTGAAGAAACAGGAACTGATTCACAAGTAGAGGTAGAGGAAGAAACAGGAACTGAAACACAAATAGAGGTAGAAACAGAGACTAATCCAGAAATGGAACCAGTTCTAAATAATGCCCAGCAAGAATTGAATAAGGTGACGTCTAAGAATGAAAAGGTCAAATCCAGTGAAGACCATGAAGGTTTTAATTTACCTAATACTTCCACCTCACTTTATAATAGTCTAGTATTTGGTGCTATCCTACTAGTCTTAGGAATGTCAGTACTAATTATTCAACGAAGAAAGATGATGTAAGTAAACGAGGTCTTTATCATGTTACAATCGACTTATAAATAAACATCATTTTTTATTTGGTTTATTAGGGTTTCCTCGTTGGTTTTCGTTGAAAACCTAAGGATCCAAAAGCCGTCACTCCGTCCATGCAACTTATTTGCTGTGGGCCTATCACCTGAAACCATATTTAGTTTTAGGTAATATATATGAAAGAGAAGGGGAATCTACCATTGGAGATTCTCCTTTTCTATTTGGGGGAGGCAAAGTGCCAAAACCATCATCTAGTAATAAATTTAAATAGTTTTAAAGGGACGTGAACGGCGCTGGGATGGGATTTTTAATTCTTCAGAAGGAAGCAGAAGAACCGTCCCCATGTTTAGTAGCTAGGAAAAAAGGTTAGAGTCTAATATACACGATGAAAGGAGAGTTGATAGTAATGGACAAGCAGATGAATCTTGTACTTGGTACTGTTGTTGGAGCGGCCGTTGGGGCTACTGTGCCTTACTCACGACTTCTCCCAAATCAGCATTATGAGCAAATGTCCGTAGTAAGTAGGTCATGATGTTAAATTAAGTTGGCTGATAAAAAAGAGATTGCAAGCTGCCGGAAGGAAAACTTGAAGAAAGAAACCTTAAACGAGTCAACCGAAAGGATGGTCGATTATGCATAACGCAACAGTTACTGCCGGATTTCAAGTATTGCCAGATGGGAAGGATATGAATACAGATGGAATGATCCCAGAGGTGATTGAAGTCGTCAAAGACTCAGGTCTGAAATATGAGATTGGTCCGATGGAAACAGTCGTTGAAGGGAATTTACATGAAGTCTTCGAGTTAATAGAGAAGGCACAACGGGTGGGGATAAACACCGGTGCCGATGAATGTATAACGAATATAAAAATACATTATAAACCGAATGGTGTCGCTATAGAAGATAAAGTGGTTACGTAACTCAATTATTTGGTAGCAGTCTTTGGACAATACACTAGGCTAGGTTAGATTGCAAAATGACGGAATTTGTCATTTAGAACAACAGAAGTGAAGGTCTATCATTTATGATGGTAGGCCTTCTGTTTTCTTCTGGAAGCAACTGGTGTGGTTTTTTACCGTGAATTTTGTTTAATCACTAGAAGTTTCGTTTAATAGAAAACTAGGGAGGGATAACAATGAAAAAAATACTATTCTTTTTTATAACAATCGTTTTCCTTGCTATTGCTGGTTGTAGTCAAGAAGTGGGACAACAAGCAGATGAGCTTGGGGCAGAAATTGAAGAAACCGGTGAGGTAATTGAAGCAGAAACAGAACAAGTGGTTGAAAATATGAATCAAGAAATTGATCAAACCGTTGAAGATTTCGATCAGGTGATTGTAGCTGAAGGAGAGGAAGCGGTTATTGAGAGAGATATCCTGTTTCCTGTCAATGAAGAAGCCTATGATCAACTTTTTGCTTATCTAGAGCAACCTGAATATACAAAAATTGAAGATATGAGAGAAGCAGATAAAGTCATGTATGTTGAGAAGGATACGAAAGTAGATGTACTTGATGTCGACGTCATTAAATCTAAGGTAAGTATCCAATCCAATGGGCAAGAGGGGTATATCCCAACGGAGTTTCTTGAACAAGTATCTAGCTCATAAAAGCTAGAGGGCAGTGCTGTTCCAGTAGCCCTTTTAGCATGAATGTAGTTATGAGGTGATTTTTATGAAGAATTATATTCGGTTTGGGATGATGATTCTCACCTCAACACTTGTGATGTTGGGGCTGATGTATTTAAATACGTACCAAATCGATCATGTGTTTTTTAGTGAGACAAGGGTCTATATGGCAATTATGATGGGGGCAACGATGGCGGTTGTCATGCTGGCCTTTATGCGGAAAATGTATACCAACCGAAAGGCTAATATCGCCATTTTTGCCGGCAGTGCCGTCGTTTTTGCACTTTCGCTGTTTTTAGTACGAAGTCAAACAACCGTTGAGGACACGGCGTGGATGAAAGCGATGATTCCGCATCACTCGATTGCGATTTTAACTAGTGAAAGCGCGGAAATCACCGATCCACGTGTCCGTGAATTGGCTAACTCAATTATTGAGACACAGCGGGAAGAGATTAAAGAGATGAAGGCATTGATTGAAGACCTTGAAGAGGAGCAGGGGAATGGTCTTGCTTCGTTTGGGGTTGATTGAAGAAATCCTCAAGACTCTGACTTGAAAAGGGATGAGATATAAGTTGGATATGCATATGCATTGAATGTGAATGCTACTGGTGTAAAACGGAAATACTCGTCTATCCAATTCATTATAAAACTAGTTTTCTAGGATGAGTTGACGTTGAAAGAGAGTTCCAACCTTTCTACGTTTAGAGACATAGGATCCGGGTAGACAAATAATAGATTCCATTTTTTCAACTATGAAAAGGAGGAAGATAGTTATTTTTAATAATGGTAAAGATGTAAAGAAATACGATATTCATGCGACAGATGGAAATATTGGAACGGTGAATGATATATTAATAGACGATCAAAAATGGACAGTTCGGTATCTAGTCGTTGATACGATGAAGTGGTTGCCAGGCAAGAAAGTCCTGATTTCACCAATGTCGATAAAAAAAGTCGATTATGAAGAGTGGAAATTTGAGCTTAATTTAACGAAAGAAGAGATTAAGAACAGTCCTGACTTGGATGCAGATCAACCGGTTTCTAGGCAGTATGAACTCCAATTTGGCAATTACTATGGTTATGCTCCATATTGGGGGCCGGCGGGGCTTGGAAATTGGGGGCTATATGCAACCCCAGGTGAATTGGTCCAAAATACTAACCCAAATGTCGGTGTTCCGGTTGAAGCTGGTGAGGAGTCTCATTTACGAAGTTTCAAAGAGGTGACCGGGTATGACATTCACGCCATAGACGGAAGAATCGGTCATGTCGAGGATTTCATTATCTGTGATCGAACATGGACGGTTCGTTACATCATCGTTGATACCAAAAATTTATGGCCCGGAAAACATGTTATCCTTTCCCCAGACTGGATAACCGACATCCTTTGGACCGATCGAGCCGTAACGATGGACTTAACAAAAGAGCAAATTAAAAATGGCCCCGAATACATGCCAATGCAAGACATTACAGCAGAATACGAAAGACTGCTGTTCGAGAAGTACGACAAGCCTAAGTATTGGGAATAGCGGTTCTACCGCTTTCTCCGGGCATAGGCTCCGAGCAAAGGCCCAAGTATAGGCCCCGAGCAAATGGCCAAGCATAGGGACGGTTCTGCTGCTTCCTATTCTAGTATAGGTTAAGATAGTGAAGGAAAGGGACTAGTGTTGGTTCTACTTTTGGATTTGGTCGGATTTCGATTGTTCTATCAAGTTGAGTTTGATTAAACGTTTGATTAATAAGAGGTGGAAGAAATAAGGAAAAGTATTGTGCAAAAATGATGGTGGTCTCTTGTGTGAGGAAGCAGAAGAACCGTCCCTCTGCTTCCTCCTATCTACATAAGAGTTTAGTATTCTTAGGACAAGAAGAAGATGAGGTGTTGAAACGAACACTTGGTAGGTCTTCATTACCTAATTAACAATTAGTTTTTATATATTCAGGGTCGGAAAACCCTGTCTTCCGAAAAATCGGTAATAATGGGACCTTCGATTTTTGCGACCGCTAACTGGCGGAAGCACTTAAGCACTAACGATTAGGAATAATGTGTAAGCTTTGAAACAAACCTCTTATTTGGTAAGCTGGCCACTTGGCCAGCTTATTTTTTTGGGTACATTCAATGGCCTCATGGTGCCTAGGGGTCGAGCGAAGGGGGGATGCTAAGCTTGAGTAACTCTAGGAAGCAGGAGAACCGTCCCCATGCTTTTGCTATAATAAAGACAAAGAGTTTTGGAAGGTGGGGAATGCAGGGTGTTGCAGCCGTTATCTAAGAGCGAAGTCCATCAACTGATGTCTTTATTGGATCCTGAACAGCGTGAGTTTATTGAAAAGTACAGTAAACAAAGCAAGAAAAGTAAATGGATTGAGGCGATTGCTCGGCGCAAGGGGATTGTCATCACCGAGGAAACTGCTTATGAAGAGATCGAGCCATTAATTGATGATTGGGTCCTTGTGGATGTGCTAGACAGCGGGTTTGGAAATAGGGATTACCGTTGTGAATGTGGACGGGCCCTGCGTTATCAGTACCGAGTTTTACATAAAAGAGAAGAAAAAGTATATGGGTATGGTGTGTCGTGTTTTGAACATCATACCAATCTTGCACCCAACCTAATCAAAGATATCTTAAAAGGATTTCACTCCGTCGACTTAGAACGGGATGAAATTTTGATTAAATACTTTCAGGGTGACTTTTGGAATCTTAAGCCATTTCTTCATATCGAAACCATTCCATATGAGATTTTGGAGCAGGACAGGCTAGATCTACCCTTAACCGATAATCAACGGATAAAAGTTTTACGTCTTAAGAAGGTCTATGAGCAAGAACAACTTTTGGAACGTGTGCTTAGCAAAATGGACTCCTATCAAAAGGAAGTCTTTCAGGCTTTAGGGAGTACCGATCAACATGAAATCATCCAAAAGCTTTCCAATGATAAAGAGAATACGTTTACCGAGCTCCCTTCAGGGTTTATAGATAAAGAAGTCATTCTATTTTACTCTGCAGGCTTGCCTTTGTTGGAGCGACATTATGAAAGGATTCGAGAGTATCGGTGGGAACAATATAAAGTAAAGAGAAGATCTATCATTGACGACGGAAATCAGAGTTCCTGGGCTTCATCTGGTGGGTCAACTTTAAAGACTGGTAGGATGGTTGTACCATCCAGGCCGATTGCCCCACCTGCGAAGATAGATTATCAGACGATAATTGATCGGCATCTAGAGACGCTTAAATCGGTAAGGTCCAATGAAGACAAGCTCTCTGAAGGACTTATGCGGGATTGGAAAACAATCGAGGAGCAAATCCGAGGGTTGAAGGCTGGGAAGGAAATGGACTATTCTAGCTTTAAATTGAATCTTACTAATATCTGTTATGCCTTGCATATTGCACTTGATGAGTTTTTATGAAGCATGGGGACGGTTCTAGTGCTTCCATTGTGAAAACCCCTCTGCCTCTAACTAGCATCCATTTGGATAGCTACCTAGAGACAGAGGGGCTTTTTTCTATCTATACTCATATATTCTATATCGGAGATGAAGTTTAAATTGGCGGGGAAAACATTGAATATAAGCAGAGTGATAATAAAATGATCAGTACTTTTTTCATAGGATCCTCCCGGATACTAAATCGTTTTATATCATTCTAACATAGCAGGCACCTAGGTGCGGTTGGTAACTAATTGTAAATTGCGTCGAGTTGTCGCTAAATATTTTCATAATAGTTAACATGAGAGTCACCTTATTACCAACGCCCGTCTTTTGGTATATTTATAATCAATGTGGAAAGACTATAAAATTAAGAATATATCCTTTTTCAGTATGAGGTAGAGAAATGGAAAATCGGTACAATTGAGGAAACCCCTATTAATGAAGCGTGTTGTAGGAAAGGAAGGAAAAACATGAGTAAAACGATAGCAAACCTAGCGGATATTATAGATGGCATGGAAACAGCCATGGATGGTTGGAGCCATTTCTTAAGTCTCAAGACTGGTGAGGTTATTTTTATTCAAGAAGGAGAGCTAAATAAGGCGGAGGAAGTAGAGTCTTATGAAGATCTAGAAAAATGGGAGCAAGAAGATTTGGAGATAGCGTTTGATGTAGTTGAAAACTTTGAAGACTATCTTGAGCTGCCCTCAAGCTATGATATTAATGAGTATGAATTTATGCGGGATTTTTGTTTTTTAGTTGAAGATGAGCGAGCTAAAAATGACCTGTTGAATGCGATTCAGGGAAGAGGTGCCTTTCGACGGTTTAAAGATAGGGTAGCCTGGCTGGGGATGTTGGATGAATGGTATCAGTATCGGAATGGTCGATATCGAGAAATCGCAATCGAGTGGTGTGAGGAGAATGGGGTTGAGTATAGGGAAGGAAGGGTGGTACAAGGCGAATAAAATGGATGGGTAGCGGGCTAGTCTCTATTTCTCCAGATTGAACTTGGAAGAGATGCGGCTAGTCCATGCTCACTGATTAGCTATTGGTGAGATAATTAAAAAAGGGCCTTTCACTTATCCTAGTGAAAGGCCCTAGCTTTGAGGCTTTTTTTATTCAGCTACGTTCGCCCATTTATATTCGTATGTTGCACCGAATGGGTTTACAAATACTCCGTCGACTCTTGGAGAAACCAATTGTGCTCTTGATGCTTGGTAAACTGGTGCGATTACGGCATCATCGAGTAGGATTTTCTCTGCTTCTAAGAAGTTGTTGTAACGTGCTACGTTGTCTTGTGCAAGAACTGAAGCTGTGTCAAATACTAGTTTGTCATAATCTGGGTTAGAGTATCCAGTCCAGTTGTTCCCGCTATCTGTTGTAAATAGATTCATGAATGTGAATGGATCTAGGAAGTCAGGGCCCCATCTTGTTAATTGAAGTTCATATTCCATGCTATCGTCTAGGTCAAGACGTTGCTTTTTCGGAACTTGTTTGATGTTAACCGTTAAGCCTTCTAAGTTCGTTGAAAGCTGGTTTGCTACGTATTGAACGAGTGTTTTTGTTGTTTCATCGTCATCTGCAAGGAACTCAAGTTCCACTGCATCTGTGCCTAACTCTTCAAGGCCTTTAGCCCAGAATTCTTTTGCTGCTTCAAGGTCATAAGCGCTAAGGTCACCACTTACAGCACGGAAGTCTTCACCTGTTTCAGGCATTGGTGTAAAGTCTGCTGGAACAAGGCCGTTTGCAGCAATTGATCCGTTGTTTAAAATTTCGCCTACTAAAGCATCTTTATCGAATGCGCGGCTGATCGCAGCACGAATATTTTTATTTGCTAAAGCATCAGATGATTCTTGGTTAAACTTCAAGAAATAAACGAATGTATCAGCTGATACTAGGTAATCTTCATCAGTAGAATACTGGTCTACAAGGTCAGAAGTTAAGTCAATACGATCAACTGTGCCTTCTTCATATAAACGTAGAGCGGTTTGTGGGTCTTTTACAACTTGGAAAGATAATTTATCCATTGCAACTGTTTCTGCATCCCAATAATCCGCGTTCTTCACAAGCTCCCAAGAGTTGCCTGTGCTATCCCAGTTTTCAATTGTGTAAGGTCCGTTTGCAACTAGGTTTTCTGAACCGATTGCAAATTGGTCACCTTGTTCTTCAACAAACTTTTGGTTTAATGGTAAGAATGTTCCAAATGTAGTTAATGTTTCAAAGTATGGTGTTGGGTTTTCTAATTCTACAACTAATGTGTAGTCGCCATCTGCTTTTACTCCTAGTTCTTCAACAGGAAGTTCGCCTTTGCTTACAGCTCCAGCGTTTTTAATCACGCCACTCATCATATATGGACCATATTCTGATCCTACGTCTGGATTAACAGCACGCTGCCATGCATAGACAAAGTCATGAGCTGTTACAGGGTCACCATTTGACCAAACAGCGTCTTCACGTAATGTGAAAGTCCAAGTTAGAGCATCATCACTTACGCTGTGCTCAGTCGCAATCCCTGGAGACGGTTGTGTTTTTTCATCTAAGCGGTATAAACCTTCCATTGTTGCAGCTAAGTAGACGAATGAAGATTCATCTGTAGCGAGTGATGGATCCATAGAAGGAATCGCTTCTGGGTTTGTAAAGTTAAGAACCTTTTCCCCCGATGCAGCCTCTTCTTTTGTTCCATCATCTGTAGCCGGCGTATCCGCAGGCTCATCACCGGAACATGCAGCTAATAAACTTAGCAGCATTCCAAATGTTAAAACTAAAAACCAATTCTTAAGTTTCAATTCCTTTTCCCCCTATTAATTTTTTCTAATTCTGAATATTATCCCTATATAGAATTCTCAAAAACTATAAACCTGATTATACTCACTAGCCAGCACATTTGTAAAGTGATTTGTTAGGTGATTTCAAATTTTTTGATAGTTTCGGGGACGGTTCTCCTGCTTCCTATTGTAAAATAGCAAAACGATTTGGATAACTAACTAGATTTACTTGATTTTATGCTGAGGGTTTCGGCGGATGTAATCAAACATCTTTAAGGAACATCAAACCCATATTCAAAATATGAGGGGGGAGAAGAAAATAGAATCTAAAAATTTATCACATAATATATGAAGAACTTTGTCGACAGATACTAGTCTAACTGGTTCATTAATGGTGCTATAATGTAAGGTCGATAATTAGGCAATGTCGAATGGAATGGGTAGTCCATATACTATTAACTCAGGTGGCCAGACGGTATTCTATTGGTCCTTATTGAAGAAACTTCTTACTCTGAGATGGGCAGGAGGGTGTAATTCTTCTTAGTTAATACGGTGTAATAGCGAATATTTATGGGGGAGGGGAATAAGCTTAGGCGCTTATGGGGGGAGATTCAGATTCCCAGGAAGCGCGAGAACCGTCCCCATAAAAAAAGGCCGTGACAAAGGGGGGAGTCACGGCCTTTTACTCTAATTATTGAATTGCAGCTTCGATTTCTTTTACCATTTCCGCCACTGATGTAAGTCCGCCACCGGATAGGTACCAGAAGTCAGCGTTTAGGTAAACGACATTGTCGTTTTTAACAGCACTAATGTTTTCAACTAGCTTGTTTTCAACAATTGACTTCGCAGATGATTGTCCGCCTTCTACAACTGAACCACGGTCAACGATAAATAAGTAATCTGGATCTTTCTCAACTAGATATTCAAATGAAATATTTTGTCCGTGAGTTGATACTTCGATTTTTTCATCTACTGGTTTTACTCCAAAGACATCGTGAAGGATTCCAAATCTTGATCCAGGACCATAGGCACTGATGTTTCCTTCATTTGCTAAAACAATAAGACCATTTTTGCCGCTCGCAGTTGCTTTTTCATTCAAGCCAGTAATTGCTTCTTCAACTTTAGCAATCTCAGTTTCTACTTCTGCTTCCTTACCAAAGATTTCTCCAAGTAGGTTTGCATTTTCTTTGTAAGAATCCATGTACTTAGTTGTGTCAAGTCCCATGAAAATAGTTGGAGCGATTTCGCTGAACTCTTCATATGAGTCTTGCTGTCTACCAGAAATAATGATTAGATCTGGTGCCATTTCATTGATTGTTTCAAAGTCAGGCTCTTTCAGTCCGCCAGCATTGACATATTTCTCATCATTAAACTTTTCAAGATAACCTGGTAACGATTGTTTTGGAAGACCCACAACTTCAACACCAAGCTTATCTAATGAATCAAGAACACCATAATCAAAAACAACAACCTTTTGTGGATTTTTCTCAATTGTCGTTTCCCCTAATTGGTGAGTAATCGTTAATGTTTCCGGTTCTTTCGCTGTTTCTTTCTCAGTCTCACTAGCATTGCTTGCTGAGTCTGTTGTACCACACGCAGTAGCGAAGAGCGCCACTATTAGGATAAGTAGGATTGCTTGCCATTTTCTTTTCAATGTTTTCACCTCATGAATGTTATTTAATAACTTAATAACTAAATGATAATGATTTTCAGTATCATCTGTCAACAATATTTTAGAAAAATCTCATTTTAAATTTTGAAAGTTAACAATTAAGACACATTATCTTGGGGACGGTTCTCTTGCTTCCTATTTTAATATAGAGGGTAACTGGTGGAAGAAAAGGTCAAATCGGTGGCTTAACTTAAGGGGCTGGTTGGTTGATACGTTGCCATAAATTTTGGTATTAACAAGTTGTGAGGAAGCAGAAGAACCGTCCCCTCGCTTCCATTTTTTTGTAGCTTATTAATTTCGATTGACAAGAACCTGAGGGGGGGATTATTATGAGGTTCATAAACTAAATATCTGGTGAGATTTATCTCCGTTTCTTATAAAGTTTCCAGATTACTAGCTTGTTTTTTGTTGATATTAGTTCATATGAAAAGGGTGATTTAAATGGGAAAAACATCTTGTAGGTACGTAGTTAATGCTTTAGGTAAAGGCGGGCAAACCTATTTAACCCAATGTCATGATAAACATGAACTAAAAAGTTGGATCAGCCAACACGAACATGATCTAGTAATGGAGGAACTAAAAATTATTGATAAGAAAAAGCATCCGTTATTAAAGCTTTTTTCAATGAAATTTTAAACTAGTTAAAACGAGTCATTCCTTTTGGAGTGACTCGTTTTTAGTTCGTGGGGACGGTTCTCCTGCTTCCTATGATGATGTGGTATGATAGGGATGTTTATAAAAGGCTGTTTTCGCATCTATTGTTGGTGAAATTCTGAGGCCGATTTTAACGTAAGAAAAGCAATTCTGTCTGTTACAATGGAAATTTGTAAGCTCTTTTCTAATAATTGGTGGCTATTTTATGGGTATAGATAACTAAATACCCTAGACAGGTAGTAATCAGCTTAATAAAATGCAATAAAATTAGAGTAAAGCGTGTTATAAAATCAATGTTATGAGGTTGAAGCTGATGAGTAGTACGATTTCGGATATTGCTAAGATTGCGGGTGTGGCAAAGAGTACGGTTTCGCGGTATTTGAATGGCGGCTCAGTTGGGGATAAGACGAGGAAGAAGATTGAACAGGCCATCAAGGAAGCGAAATATACGCCCAACCCGTTTGCACAGAGCTTGAAAGCTAAGAAAACAAATATTATTGGCACGATTGTCCCGCGCCTTGATTCGTATGCTTCCTCACAAACCTTAATCGGCATTGATGAGCAATTAAAGCGATTGAATTATCAGATGCTGATTTCCAATACGAGTCAAAGTTTAGAACGCGAAATTGAAAGCATTTATAGCTTCGCCAATCAAAAGATGGCGGGGATTATTTTATTGGCAACGGAGATAACGGAGCAACATATCGAGGCTTTTGAAGCAGTTAAGGTGCCGGTCCTATTGATTGGCCAGGAGCATCCTGAAATTCATAGTGTGATCCATGATGATTTCCATGCGGGCTATGCGATGGGGCATTATATTCTTGAGAAAGGCTACCGCGACATTGCCTATTTGGGCGTGACGGAGAGGGATATTGCCGTAGGGGTGAAGCGGAAGCATGGGTTCAAGAAAGCGATGGAAGAGGTTCAGCAGGATTGTCATGTTCACTATTATGAGACTGAGTTTAACATTCCAGCTGCGCAAGCTAAGGCGCGTGAGATTATCCATGATCACCAGCCGCCGATTTTTGTCTGTGCAACGGATAATATCGCTCTGGGGGTTCTGAAAGCTGCCTATGCTGAGGGATTGTCGATTCCAAAGGATCTAGCCGTCACGGGGTTTGGAGGCTACGAGGTCACGGAAATCATTCATCCCAGCTTAACGACCGCGAAGTTTTTTTACCAGGAAGCTGGTGAAACAGCCGCAAAGCATATCGTAGAGCTTGTGAATGAACGCTCGGTAGAAAAATTAACCATCTCTAAATTTAAAATTATCGAGCGAGAAAGCGTTGACATAAATTTAAAACATGGCATATAATACAGGTAACGAAACCGGTTCCAATTGAGGTGAATACTTTCAATTGATATCGGTTTCTCTATAACCGAGATATTTTTTTAGATAAAAGTGGAACCGGTTCCTATAATGTGGGTTTTATTTTTTACTCGCTGTTGGAACCGGTTCCGCAAAAACTAGAAACTGGATGTGGGGCAGGGCTTTTTAAGAAGGAAGCAAAAGAACCGTCCCCAGTTAGAGGAGGATCATAATGGATCATAAAAAGATTGCGCAGGAGTTGTTGGTGGCGCTTGGTGGTCAGGAGAATGTTGCGGCTGCGGCGCATTGTGCGACTCGTTTGCGGCTTGTATTGAATGATGAAAGTATTGTGGATAAAGCAACGCTTGATAGTATGGATGTTGTGAAAGGGACCTTTTCGACAGGTGGTCAGTTTCAGGTGATTCTTGGTTCAGGAACGGTGAATGAGGTTTACAAGCATTTTGCCGAGCTCTCTGGTCAAACCGAAATGTCGACGAGCGACGTTAAGGATGCGGCTTCGAAGAAATTGAACCCGCTTCAACGCTTTGTAAAAATGCTATCGGATATTTTCGTACCTATCATTCCAGCGATTGTTGCCGGCGGTTTGTTAATGGGGATCAATAATATCCTTACCGCTCCAGATTTATTTATTGAAGGAAAGTCATTGGTTGATGCCAACCCTGAAATGGCGGATCTAGCGGCGCTGATAAATACATTTGCCAATGCTGCCTTTGTATTTTTACCGATACTAATTGGTTTTTCAGCCACGAAACGGTTTGGAGGAAATCCATTCCTTGGCGCGACACTCGGGATGTTGATGGTTCACCCAGATTTATTGAATGGCTACAACTACGCGGCTGCGGTGCTTGATGATTCTGTACCAGTATGGAACATTTTTGGCTATGAAATTGAAAAGGTAGGCTATCAAGGGTCTGTGCTTCCTGTCCTTGTCGCGTCTTACATTCTAGCAAATATTGAAACTTTCTTGCGTAAAAAGGTCCCATCTGCCTTAGATAACCTTTTAACACCGCTCTTTTCAATTTTTATCACAGGTCTTCTAACATTTACATTTGTCGGTCCATTAACACGTTCAGCAGGTGATTTACTGACGAGTGGAATCGTTTGGATGTATGACACAACTGGCGCCGTCGGTGGTTTGATTTTTGGTTTGGCTTATGCGCCAATCGTTATCACCGGGATGCACCATAGCTTCATTGCTGTTGAAACTCAGCTCCTTGCTGATCTCGCCAAGACGGGCGGATCGTTCATCTTCGTTATTGCCGCGATGTCGAATATCGCTCAGGGAGCTGCGACACTTGCTGTTTTAAAAACAACAAAGGATGCAAAGGTAAAAGGAACGGCTTCTGCTGCTGGAATCTCCGCCTTATTAGGGATTACCGAACCAGCGATGTTTGGTGTGAACTTGAAGTTGCGCTATCCATTCATCGGGGCCATCATTGGTTCCGGCGTCGGTTCTGCGTTTGTCACATTCTTCAAGGTAAAAGCAACCGCCCTAGGTGCAGCAGGTCTTCCAGGAATTATCTCGATTCGTCCAGATACAATTGTTTCATATATTATCGGGATGGCCATTGCTTTTGCGGTAGCCTTTGTGGTCACGATTATTTTAGCTAAAAGAGATGCAAAAAAAGCGATGAAACAATCAGCGTCAGAACAGGCAGCCGCGTAAAAGGCTGTTTCCCAAAAGTCTGAAACAAAGTTTAAGGTTATAAAGAAGAGGAGAATCTTAGGGTTCTCCTTGATTTATTTAGCATTAGCTAAGGCGTCTAATGGCCCTTTTGCTTTTCAAATAGGAGTGAGACAGCATGGAATGGACAAAAGAGCAACGATACAGGAGCATGGATGATGTTACAGACGAGGAGATTCAGGGTTTAGCCCGATTGGTAGACCAATGTCCGTGGCGTCAGACTTTTCATATTCAGCCGGTGACGGGGCTTTTAAATGACCCAAATGGTTTTGCTTATTTTAACGGAGAATATCATTTGTTTTATCAGTGGTTTCCGCTTGGACCGGTCCATGGGTTAAAGCACTGGTATCATACGAAGTCCAAGGATCTTGTGCATTGGGAAAACGTTGGCCTTGCGATTGAGCCGTCGAATGAGTTCGACAGCCATGGGGCTTATTCTGGCAGTGCGATCGAGCATAATGGCAAGTTGTTTCTCCTATATACGGGAAATACTCGTGATGAAAATTGGAATCGGCACCCGTACCAGTGTTTAGCGGTGATGGATGAAGATGGAAAGGTGACGAAATTGGATGCGCCGGTGATTGCAAATGTTCCTGAGGGCTATACCGAGCATTTTCGTGACCCTAAGGTTTGGAAGGCTGGGGATGAGTTTTATACAGTGATTGGTGCTCAAAGAGAGAATGAGACGGGGTGCGTGGTTTTCTATCGTTCGCACAATTTAAGAGATTGGCAGTTTGCTGGTGAAATGAAGACTGAGCTTGGCGAAGACTTCGGTTATATGTGGGAGTGCCCAGACTATTTTGAGCTCGATGGTCAAGGGGTGTTTGTTTTTTCACCGCAAGGGTTGGAACCTGAAGGTGATTTTTATCAAAATATTTATCAATCTGGTTATGTTGTTGGTCGCTCGCTAGATTTAGAGACTGGTGAACTCTCTCATGGGGCTTTTCATGAGTTGGATCGTGGCTTTGATTTTTATGCACCGCAAACGACGGTAGATGCTCAGGGACGCCGGATTTTAGTCGGTTGGATGGGCTTGCCGGAGATTGATTATCCGACTGATAAAAATGGCTGGGCCCATTGTTTGACGTTGCCCCGCGAGTTATCTGTGCGTGACGGAAAATTGATTCAAGAGCCGGTTGCTGAGCTAGAGTTGCTTCGTGGTGAAAAGGTCGAGGGCAGTGGCGTTCTGGCGAATGATTATCTTCCACTTGAAGGCTTTGAAGGGGAAGTGTATGAACTGAACGTTGAATTCTCTGGAAGCAGTGCCGCTGAGTTTGGCGTGGAGCTACGAGTTGGTGAGGGCGAAAAGACGGTGATTAAATATGATGCCGTTGCGAAGAAAGTCGTGTTTGACCGTACCCATTCTGGGCAAGCTTTTGCTGAGGAGTATGGAACCGTACGTAAGTGTAGCTTAGAAGCTGAGACGATTTCGTTCCGCATCTTTGTTGACGCCTCTTCCGTTGAAGTGTTTGTCAACGATGGCGAGGAAGTTTTTACAGGAAGGATTTTTCCTGGTAAAAATAGTACAGGAATTCGCATATTTGCTCATGGTGGCGAAACAAATGTGAAAGCTGTTAAGTGGGACATGGAGAAATAGGGCTAGCTGAGTTTAGCTGCCCTTTCCGGTTAAGATAGGGGTCGCTCCCCTCGTCCGGATATCAAGATGTGAGGTGTTAGAAATGGGAAAACTGTTTTCAATTGGTGAGGTATTGATTGATTTTATCCCTCATGAAAAAGGGGTGGCCTTAAAGGACGTAGTCTCGTTTGAGCGAGCTCCGGGTGGGGCGCCGGCCAATGTGGCTGCTGCGGTTGCCAAGTACGGTCAGAAATCGGCGATGATATCTAAATTAGGGAAAGATGCGTTCGGTGACTTCTTAGTTGAGAAACTTGAAGAGGCTGGTGTGGAGACGGATAAAATCTACCGCACGGAGGAAGCGAATACGGCCTTAGCCTTTGTCTCGTTGAAGGAAAATGGAGAGCGAGACTTTTCCTTTTATCGCAACCCATCGGCAGATTTGCTTTTAGACGAGGAAGAAGTTCATTCTGCGTGGTTTGAAGCAGGGGATCTTCTCCACTTTTGCTCAGTCGATTTAGTTGAGAGCCCGATGAAGCAGGCGCATAAAAAAGCGATTGCGGCTGTGTCGGAGGCAGGAGGGCTTGTTTCGTTTGATCCTAACGTTCGTCTGCCATTATGGAAGCGAGCGGAGGACTGCCGTTCTGCGATTTTGGAATTTTTACCGTTAGCGGATATTGTAAAGGTGTCTGATGAAGAGCTTGAATTTATCACTGGGATAAAAGATGAGGGGAAAGCGATTCAATCATTGTTTGTTGGGAAAGTGAAGGCGGTTGTCTACACGAAAGGCGCTGACGGCGCAGATTTATACCTGAAGGGGGATAAGTTCGAGTCTAGTGGCTTTTCTGTTGAACCCGTTGACACGACCGGTGCAGGCGATGCATTCATCGGCGGGTTGTTGTATCAATTGCTAGAATTACAGGCAAACCCAGGCAACGTCGAGGAAGTACTGCAGAATCATCAAGCAAACATCCTCCAGTTCGCTAACGCCAGCGGAGCCCTCACCACAACAGGAAAAGGAGCCATATCCGCCCTACCAACCCTAGAGCAAATTCGTGCATTGATTGGGTGATGATTGGGGACGGTTCTCTTGCTTCCTTCTAGGAAGCAGAGGAACCGTCCCTACTTTTATTTCTTAGGAATTTCGCAGCCGTCATCGTCACAGACGGCGTTGTCTTGTCCGTTAAGGACGGTGACTTCGTCTGCTTCTGCGATGACTTTTTGTAGTGCTTCTACGAATACTTCGGTAGGTTGTGCACCTGTAAGGGCGTATTTATTATTGAAGAGATAGAACGGAACGCCGGTAACGCGATACTGCTTCGCTAGCTCTTCATCCGCACGGACTTCATCCGTCATCGCATCACTTGCAAGCATTGCAGTTACAGCTTCACGCTCTAATCCAACTTCTACTGCCAACTCTGTTAATGTCTCATGGTCGCCAATATGTTTGGATTCTGTGAAGTACGCTTGTAGAATTCGTTCGGTCATCTCGATCATTAACCCTTTGGTTTTCGCGAACATCGTCAAACGGTGGGCGTCAAAAGTATTGGTTAAGATGAGGGTATCCATCTGATAATCTAACCCAACTTCTTTTGCCATACGCACCATGTTTTGGGTGTTAGCTTTCGCCTGTTCGATACTCATCCCATACTTTTGAGCTAAGGCTTCATACATGTTTTTGTTCACGTTTTTCGGCGTGTTCGGGTCCAATTCGAAGCAACGATAAGTAACCTCGAAAGGGTGATCTATTTTCTTAAGGGCGTCCTCCAGACGCCTCTTGCCAATATAGCAAAATGGTCAAGCAAAATCAGTCCACATTTCAATTTGCAACATGATCTGTTCCCTCCAATCAATTAATCACCTCTAGTATATCTATTATTCCCTTGTTTCACTAATAATTGGTTTGGGGACGGTTCTTCTGCTTCCTCAATTGGGGATATTTGGATTGCCGAATAACTCAGGGGCCATGGAGGTAATTTGCACCGGAAAGGTTGTACTTCTATAGAGGGAAAATGTCGCCTCCAGCTTGGATAAGTTTCTTGATGAACTTAAGAGGATTTTGTATGATGTTGTCGAATGTTTATATCTGTAACACTTCTATTATCTCTTCTACAATCCTACAGTGTGTTTTATCTCCTAGTTAAAAATCTATCATTTCAAGGTGTGTCCAAATTCAAATTTTCAATTTCAATTCAAAAAGAGTAAGCGTAGGCGAAGGTTTTTTTACTTCTGTCTTTGTACGCGGAAGCAAAAGAACCGTCCCCATGCTTCCGGGGAGTGATGTTTGATGGCTCGTGGGCCTAGGGTGAAAAGTGAGAGTGGAATTTATCATGTTATTTGGAAAGGGGCGAATAGGCAGGAATTGTTTCATGATGAAGAAGACAGTGTTGTGTTTTTCAACTTTATCGCAAAGTATAAGGTTCGAGCGGAGTTGAAGGTTTTTGCTTGGTGTTTTATGAGTAATCATGTACATCTCTTATTAAAAGAAGGCAATGAAGACTTAGCAGTGACTTTGAAACGGTTGGGTGTTAGCTATGTCTTGTATTATAACCGGAAATATGACACAACCGGGCATCTCTTTCAAGATCGCTATCGAAGTAGGGCAGTCGAGGATGTTGGCTACTTACTAAGAGTCATCCGCTATATACACCAAAATCCAGTAAAAGCAGGTCTAATCAACCGGGTTGATGACTGGAAATGGAGTAGCTGTCAGGATTATTACGACTTTAAAAATGGACTTCGAAAATTGGTTGATCGGGATTTCGTTTACGAGCTGTTTTCAGATCAGCCAACCGTTGCTAAGGAAAAGTTTAAAGAATTTAATGAGCTGGCACCATCTAATCAAGATGATTCATTCCTCGATGAAGGGGTCAAGAAGAGGTTAACAGATGATGAGGCGCGGATAGAGATAAAGAATGTTTTAGGTTTGGTTGAGATAGCTCAAGTCAAGGGCTTACCGCGTCTACAAAGGGATGAAGCGTTACGTAAAATTAAAAAGATAAAAGGAGTGACGCAACGTCAGGCTTCGAGAATTGTAGGTGTTTCAGTTAATCTTATTTATAAAGCTTAGGAACGGGGATTTTCTACGTCCTTTTTTTAAAAATGTTCGCTCACTATTACACGAGACTATGGCTATGGCCAGACCGAAATCATCTAATTTGGGCCATCCCTTCGATCCGTAGGCTAACTCCCGGTATACTATGTCTATCAACTACGGTTGAAACAAGGTGCCGATGTCGAAGATGAATAGGGACGGTTCTTTTGCTTCCAATTTGGAAGCAAAAGAACCGTCCCCATGCTCCAACATTTGTGGTAATCTAATGAAAGATTGATTTCGTAGTGAAAGGATTGAGCGTGTGTTTGAGTGGCGAAATATTTATAAAGGCATGATGATTGGTGCGAGTGATGTTGTTCCGGGTGTTAGCGGTGGAACTATCGCATTATTAGTAGGGATTTATGAAAGGTTAATTGAAGCAATAAACGGTGTGTTAACGAAGGAATGGAAAAAGCATGTTACCTTCTTAATTCCTGTGGGATTAGGCGTGGGTATCGCGATTTTATCATTAAGCCATCTATTGAGCTGGCTGCTTGAAGTCTTCCCCCAACCGACCTTCTTCTTTTTTCTTGGATTGATTTTTGCGATTATCCCAACTTTGTTGGTTGAGGCTGATTATAAAAAAACCTTTGGCGCTAGACAGTATGTATTGTTACTAATCGCTACAATAGCTGTGGCTGCGACGGGTCTTGTAGGGGACGAGCAAGGGGTGGTCATGACCAATTTGGCTTTGAGTGATTATCTGTTTCTGTTTTTTGCGGGCTGGTTAGCGAGCTCAGCAATGATTTTGCCAGGAATAAGTGGCTCGATGGTGCTTTTATTATTGGGAGCTTATGTGACCGTGATTGAAGCGATTAAATCCTTGAATTTCTCGATAATTCTTGTTGTCGGCTTGGGAGTCGCCATTGGTCTGTTATTAACCAGTAAACTGATTCGTTATTTATTTTCTCATTACCGGGCTTCGACTTATGCGATTGTGACAGGCTTTGTTGTCGGTTCGATTTTTGTCGTTTACCCTGGTTGGCCTGCTGACGTTCTGCTTATGACGATTAGCGTTCTTGCGTTCATCTGCGGTTTTGCAGCTGCTTATTTGCTTGGGAAGGTAGAGAGGGAATAAGAAGCTAGCCTTTCATAAAATAAAATTCGAAGGTCTTTCACTTTCTAAAGTGGAAAGGCCTTTTTTTATGCGATAAGAAGCATCTTGTGTTTACCCCGGTCAATGAAGATTTTCCATCAAAAAGGTTCCTCTCCAGATAGCAGAATACGCTCTAATTGAATATTTAATTCAATGAATTTAGATTTTTTGAAACTTTATAATGTTATAATCGTATAAGAATATATAACTAGTTATAGATGCAGGGACGGTTCTTTTGGGAAGCAAAAGAACCGTCCCCAAACTTCGAGGGGGGAAGAGCGAGTGTTTGAATTTGTTGGTGTGCTTATGATTTTGATTCCGATTTTGGTGATTGCGGCTCTTGGGGGTGTTGGTTACTTCTTTTGGGTGAGGTTTCGGTACCGGACAGCGAAATCGAATGAAGCTTTGATTATTACAGGCCCTAAGTTAGGGGACCCTGAGAAAGATACGAATATTTTTACTGATTCAGAAGGCCGTTCGATGAAGATTATTAGAGGGGGCGGTTATCTCCTCAAACGTTTTCAAACTTCAACGCCTGTTAACCTTACATCTTTTCAGTTAAAGCTAGCAACACCTAGAGTGTACACAAATGGCGGCGTGCCGATTGTGGCTGATGCTGTTGCGATGGTAAAAGTAGCGGACACCCTCAACGGAATCGCTAACTACGCCGAGCAATTTTTAGGTAAAAAGCAAGAGGAGATTGAATCTGAAATTATTGAAGTGCTTGGAAGTAATCTGCGTGCGATTCTTTCAAAGATGACGGTAGAGGACATTAATAGTGATCGCGAGAAATTCAATCATGATGTCTCGGAAATCGCCCAAAAACAATTAGACTTAATGGGGTTCAAAATTACCTCGCTCGGTTTGACGGACATTCGTGATGCTGATGAGGAGAATGGATACTTAGAAAACTTAGGGCGACCAAGAATCGCTGAGGTTCGCAAGCAAGCGGAAATCGCTGAGGCGAACAGTGAACGAGAAACTCGTATCCACCGAGCGAAAAATGAGCAAGAAGCAAAAGAAGAAGAATATAAGCGTCAAATTTCTGTCGCTGAATCGAAAAAAGAAAAAGATCTACAAGACGCTGCTTTTAAAGAAGAAACAGAACGTGCTCGTGCGAAATCAGAGCAATCTTATGAGTTAGAGAGAGCCAAATTATCGAAGGAAGTAAAAGAAGAAGAACTACGCCTTAAATTCCTCGAGCGTGAACGCGCCGTTAAGCTGGAGGAAGAGGAAAGTAAGGTTCGTAAAACAAAAGCGGACGCTGAATACTATGAAACCACACGTAAAGCGGAAGCCGAAGCCCGTAAAGCTCAAATTGATGGGGAAGCGAAGGCGAAAATCCGCAGAGAAGAAGGTTCCGCAGAAGCAGACGTTATTCGCGAACGCGGGAAAGCGGAAGCCGAGGCTCGTAAGCTTTTAGCGGAAGCAATGGAAAAACACGGTGACGTCATTATCACAGAAAAACTAATTGAAATGCTGCCAATCTTCGCTGAAAAGATTGCTCAGCCACTTAACAATATCGACTCTGTGAAAATTATAGATTCCGGAAACGGCCAAGGCATCCCATCTTTCGGGAAAAGCATCACAAAAACAATGGTCGATATGCAAGAACCTTTGAAAGAAATGACTGGGATTGATGTCGCAGAGTTAATGAAGTCCTATGCATCAAGGTCAAATGGAAACAGCAATCACGTGACCATTACAGACAGAACGCAGAATGGCAACGCAGACCCTGAAGTAATAATAGAAGATGAAACCCAAAAGTAAAGAATAGCAGGAAGCAAGGGGACGGTTCTCTTGCTTCTTTTTTTTGTAATTGCATTCCAATTAGGAAGCAAGAGAACCGTCCCTATGCATCATTGGCAAAATAATCCACATGTTTTACTATTTTCTTTTTAGTATAATGAACGTAAATGACGAACAGAAGTTTAACCGTTAGGGCTCTGTTATTTGTTTGAAAAAAGGCAAATCTATCGAAAGGTGGAGACGCAAAGTTACAGGTCTAAGGTATTTTACTAGGACGGCTGGGCTACCAAATGGGGAATGGAGAATAACTCAAAAGTTTGCTAGAGTTGATTCTATTCTTCCTATTTATAATGGGGGGATTTTTTTATGTCAAAAAAGCACTTTATCTTTAACAAAAATGTTCGCAATGTTCTTGCGACAAGTGTTGTAGTTGCTGCTATTGCATTTTCGTTTGGAACGGGATCGGCGTATGCGGATGAGCATGAGCATGAAACAGTGACGGATACTCAAGTAGAGCAAGTTGAAACCGTTCAACTTGATGAAACCACTGACACAACGACAGAGTCAACGGATGAATCATCAAGTCAGGATGAAGAAACAACGGAAAGCACGGATGAATCAACTGATGTTGATCCAGAAGCGGAAGTAGTTGAAGAAGATCCTCCTTCCTTATTGCCTGATGACTTCTTTTACTTCGCGAAAAAGCTAATGGAGAATGTTCAATTGGCTTTAACGTTTGATGAAGTGAAAGAGGCTGAGTTGCTTGCTTCATTTGCTGAGGAACGGATTAAAGAAGCTGAAGCGTTACTTGCTCTAGGGGAAGAAGAGTTGGCCAATGAAATTCTTCAGGAAGCGATTGAACAACAAGAATTAGCTTTAGCAAAATATGAGCAAGGTCTACCTGCTGAGGAAGAAGATGCGAGTGCAGGTGACTCTGCCTTAGAAGAGGTTCCTGTTGATTCAATCCGTGCGGAGCTGGAAGCGAAATTCTCTGCCAATATTCTGGCGTTACAAGCGGCTCTTGATAAGGTAGAAAGTCCGCAGGCAAAAGCGGCGCTTGAAAAAAATATCGTTAAAGCGCAAGAGAAATTAGAAAAGAAACTAAATAAAAAATTGGCCAAGCTTGAGGAAAAAGAGCAAGAGGCAGAAGAGAAGCTAGCTGAATTAGAAGCAAAGTTAGCAGCTGGTGAAATCAGTGAAGAGAAATATAACGAAGAGCTTGCTGAACTAAATGAAGAGTTAGCAGAAGAACAAGCAGAACTTCTTGAAGACCTCAATGAAGAGGTGGATGAAGTTGTAGAAGAGGCGCTTGAAGATGCAAACGACGTTGATGAAGATGAAGATCGTGTCGATGCAGTAGCTACTAAAAAAGACGAAGGCAGTAAAGCAGAAGAAAAAAGGCTAGAAGCTGTGCAGAAACAAGAGGAAGCTACTAAAAAGGATGAGAAAAAACAGCAAGAAGCCTTAAAGAAGCAAGAAGAAGAAGCACAGAAGCTTGCTGAACAAGAAAGTAAAGAAGCGAAAAAACTTGGAGAGCAAGCGAGAGAAGAAGCTAAAAAAGCAGAAGAGCAACAGCGTGAAGCATTGAAGAAACAAGAAGAGGCCCGTAAAAAAGCAGAAGACCAACAGCGTGAAGCATTGAAGAAACAAGAAGAGGCCCGTAAAAAAGCAGAAGAGCAACAGCGTGAAGCATTGAAGAAACAAGAAGAGGCCCGTAAAAAAGCAGAAGAGCAACAGCGTGAAGGTTTAAAGAAACAAGAAGAGACTCGTAAAACAGCCGAAGAACAAAAACAAGAAGCAGCGAAAAAGCAGGAAGAACAGAAAAAGGATAAAGCTGAAAATTGAGGAAATAGTTAGGGTCTATCACTTTTGTGATGGACCTTTTTAGGTTTTGAAAGTAGAGGGTTAGTCCAATCTAAGGATAAAAAGAGTGTGGATTGCAAAATTATTTTAAAGGAAAGAATGATAAAGGCAACGTTAATTACAATATCTTTCTACGAGTGTACATACTATATCTGTAAGGAGCGTGTTTTTATGAAAAAAAGTTATTTAGGCCTCGGAATTATAGCGGCGATCATCATTGCTGTATTGGTTATGTTTGTCCCTAGCTATAATAATTTCGTTAGTTTAGAGGAAAATGTCGACAAATCCTATGCGCAGATTGAAAATCAGTTGCAAAGGCGGCTAGATTTGATTCCCAACCTTGTTAATACAGTAAAAGGTTACGCGGCTCACGAAGAAGAAGTGCTGACAGCGATTGCGGATGCACGCGCTAGGCTTGCAGGTGCTGGATCGCCTGAAGAGGAAGCCACGGCCAACGCAGAACTTTCAGGTGCGTTAAGTCGATTGCTAGTTGTTGTTGAGAATTATCCAGATTTAAAAGCAAATCAGCAGTTTGCTCAACTAATGGATGAATTAGCGGGCACGGAAAACAGAATTTCGGTGGCGCGAAAGGATTATAACGACCAAGTAGCGGAATACAACAGCAGGGTCAAACGTTTTCCAGGTGTAATTGTCGCCAATATTACTGGATTTAATGAAAAGGAATATTTCGAAGCAGATGAAAGGGCGCAGCAAGCACCAGAGGTTGACTTTGGGGGCACTGACTAATGACTGTGAAACGGGTTTTCAGCATAGTTTTGGTGGTTTACACCTTGTTCCTTTTTGTGGGGACATCGGCATCACATGCTGAAATTCCAGCTCCTGTTGGGGATATTTATGTCCAGGATTTTGCTGGTGTTTTAACCGAGCAGGAGAAGATGGAAGTTAGGAGTTTTGGAAGATGGATTGAGGACCAAACGACCGCACAAATTGCGGTGTTAACGGTGGATTCCATTGGAGAGACGACGGTTGAGGAATATGCGAATGAAGCCTTTCGCCAATATGGGATTGGGGGTACCGAGGAAGATAACGGGGTTTTACTGCTCATTGGGATGAACCCTTCGCCAGGGATGGACGTTAGACCTTTGCGAATTGAAGTGGGTTATGGTTTAGAAGGACGGCTGCCGGATGGCAAAGTAGGTAGGATTCTTGATGAAATTACGATTCCTTACTTGCAGAATGATCAGGTTAATACCGCGATTATTGAAACCTATAAAGTACTAGCCAATGAGGTTTTGGCTGAATATGGGATTGAAGAAGGCCAACAGCAGGTCGAACAACCTTATCAGCAGACAACGGTGGATGAGGGATTCGGAATTCCACTATGGTTATTAATACCGATTATCGTGATTGTCGTGGTTTTAGATTTTAAGTATTTTGGAGGTTTTCTTACTCATCTGCTACTTACCATCTTGTCTCGTGGAAGAGGTGGTGGGGGTGGCGGCCCTCGCGGAGGCGGAGGAGGATCTTCAGGTGGCGGTGGCGCAAGCCGGGGTTGGTGACGGGGAATCTTACCTGCCCTTATAAGTTTAATTCGGCCAAATCAAGCTATAGGACAGATTTGTTGAAATAAACGAACGAGTTTGATGTGTAAAATGAACAAGTTCCGATACCATATACAGTATGTGCAACAAAACACCACCTGATATGAATTTTATTTAACTTTAAATCCAGAAAATAAGTCGGTTCTTGCTAAAAACCTAATGACTATACTAGTAAAGGACATTATTGGGGGGTATTTTTCTATATGCTTGGCCATTAAGCCACGATTTAAAGGGAAATTCATTTAGAAATACCCCCTATTTGAAGGTGATTTTCTACTAAGGACTTTTTTATTCCCTGTAATGGACATTATATTCCCGGTTAGACAAGGTTTATTCCTAGTACAGGGAATAAATACCATACGCCGTACCGTATCATTGAAAACGAACATTAATCGGCGGCGAATTTTATTCACCTTAAATTCAAAAATCAGCGTCCTTTTCGCTTTAAAGCCCTAATGACTATACTAGTAAAGGCACTAACTAAGCCCCTTTCGCTATGTATATGGGTCCCCTCGAAGGGAAATCTAATCTCATCAAATTGAAAGGAGACTCCTATGACCAATTTGGACAAAGATTTTCCGGTTGCAAACCTAGATGAAAGTCAGCTTGAACAGATTGAATCGCTCGAAAGCGAGCTTCGTAAGCAAACAAATGAAAATATCGTGTTAATTGCTTATGATGAAAAAAATGAAAGAAAATAAAACGCAAGTATAAAAGCGCTCCTCGTCCCATCGAGAAGCGCTGATTTTATGCAGCAGGCGACTGCATGAATATTAGGTAATATTTTTATATGAAATTTTATAAAGAGCGTTAAACTGTGCCAATCTATCTGATTATCCCTCCTTTCTTAGTTGAATTTAATTCTTAATCACCCGGACCTATAAAGGATAAATTCGACGGAGAACATGACCTCACTTTTCTCTTCACGTCCTCGATTTGTATTCGGATTAAGCTTGAAACTCTGTCTCGCTGTTTGCCTATTAAGGAGCCGGCTTGTTCAAGCTTCCTAGACTCACTTTTCACCTTTTCCATTGTTTTGACCATCGTCATTACTTTCACTTTCATCACTTGGATAATCTTTCGGACTTCGATTCCTTTGGAAGTGTTGGATCCTGCAGGAACTTTTGGCTGTAGCATAATTAACATCATACAATCACTACCTTTCCGAAAAGATGCTAGGGTTTTTGTTTCCCTGTGCTTAGTAATTCCAGATATCAGGTGGCAATTCCTTTTAAAAGATGCACCCTTTTCATCGTCATTTTCCTGTTAAAACTGGCGTTTCTCTAGCTTTACTGAGTAATTTTGAGGAAATCCACTATCAAATCAGGTGGGATGCTGCAATAAGTTGCTGGAATTTATCGTTCACTTTGGGGACGGTTCTTTCTGCTTCCGCCAAGGAGCGGAAGCGAAAGAACCGTCCCCATGCTTCCTTTTAAGTGGTAAAATGATAATAATTAGTTGAACTATGCCTGGTGGGTATTGGCAAATCTTTTAGTGGGGGGAAAGGAGCATGGTTGGCGTAAAGTCGGTAAAACTTGATGGCGAGAGTATCTATGTTTTTAATAGTGCTATTTATCTTTTTGAATCCGCTTCCTCTTGCTCTTTAGAGTTGGGTCTTATCGTTAGTGAAGTCGCTTTTAAGAAATATAAGGATATGGAGAGTCTAATCGTAGAGATTGAATTGGATGATGGTAGGATTCTCAGTTCGTTTATGTACCTCAGAACGTTGCCAGGTAGACTGCCGCAAATTAATTTATTCTGTGAATTAGATGAAACGGAGAATTACGAAGGGTTTCATAGCGTAAGCGAAAATGATTCTGTATTTCCGAATATTGAAGAAGGCATAACGCTAGAGGACATTAGGAAAGTAGAAATGCCAAATGAAAAGGCCACATTAAAATTAACCTTGCCGATTGATCAAGTAGAATGGTTGAAAAATCAAAAGGCCAGTGATTTAAATTCTATTTTTAAGGACCTAATCTATGTTTATATGAACAAACAAGCAAGGGAAGAACACTAACCTTTAGCCTCGGAAGCTAGGCTTAAATAACTAATCTAAAAGACTTGGAGTGTTTAGGATGAACTTATTCAATCTAGAAGGAAATGTAGCTTTAGTAACAGGTGGGAATCGAGGACTAGGTGGTGCAATGGCCTATGGACTGGCTGAGGCTGGTGCTGATATTGCGATTGTTCAACGGTCCAGTGAAGAAACAGAAGTGGTCGAGCGCATTAGAAGCTTGGGCAGAAAATGTGAAGTGTTTTCATTTGATTTGTCCGAAACTAGTAAAATAAAAGACCTAGTTGCGGCTGTAGTCGATCAGTTTGGCAAGATTGATATTTTAGTCAATAACGCAGGTGTTCAAAAGCGTTCCCCAGCGGTTGAGTTTTCTGAAGAAGACTGGGATTTTGTGAATGATGTTAATTCTAAGGCCGTGTTCTTCCTGTGCCAACAGGTTGGGAAGCGGATGATTGAACAAGGCAAGGGGAAGATTATCAACCTGGCCTCGCTTCTATCTTTTCAAGGAGGAATTACCGTTCCAGCCTATGCTGCTTCAAAAGGAGCAGTTGCGCAATTCACTAAATCCCTTTCGAATGAATGGGCATCTAAAAATATTAATGTTAATGCCATCGCACCAGGATATATGGCTACCGACATGAATACGGCTCTCCTAAACAACGAAACACGCAATCGTCAAATTTTAGAAAGAATCCCTGCAGGTCGTTGGGGACAGCCAGATGACATGGTCGGTGCCGTCATCTTCCTCGCCTCCAATGCTTCCAATTACATCAACGGAGAAACAATTACCATTGACGGCGGCTGGATGGGCAGATAAGGGACGGTTCTTTTGCTTCCATACTTGGCGGAAGTGAGAGTTTCTACATCGGGAATCTCCTTTTCAGCAGTTTGTCGAATAGTTTTCCTATGTTTCAACCTCCTAGTTTTTTATAATGAAAGAGTATTCAGAAAACAAGATCCTGAGGAGGAGAATAATTGGCAAAATTTATCGTTATGTACGAAGAGCCGAAAGATAAGGATGGGTTTGAGAAGTATTATAATGAGGTACATATTCCGATGGTGGAAAAAATACCGAATGTACAAGGAGCGAATGTTCATCACGTCTTGAAGACGTTGAACAAAGAGGAACCTTTGTATTTGATCGCTGAGCTTGTATTTGAGAGTCCAGAGGTATTGATGCAATCCCTTGCAACACCAGAGTTCCAAGCTGTTCAAGCAGATGTTAAGAACATAATGGAATATTTAAACAAGCCACCAGTTGTGGCGCTTGTTGATTAAGGAATGTTAGGAGAAGTGTTTATGCACTTCTCTTTTTTTTGGCCCTTTTTTCAAAACAAATTATCCCCAAACAATACGATTCTTTTATGGGGAATGAGCGAGCGTGCAACAAGATTTAAAAGCAGAAACTAGTTATTCCTGCGTTAAAATAAGCTTTAAGATTTTAGCCACAAATCCTTTATGTGGTCATTTAATGAACAAATCAGTAGAATCCGCAGGTCAATAATTGATAGAGGGTACCGCTGGGCTCTGGACTTAAGAAGCAGAAGAACCGTCCCCTTGCTTCCTGTGACAAGTGTCACAGTGTTGGAAAATTCTTCATTTTTTGTTCATTGTACGGGGGTTTTAATAATGATAATCTTTATCACATAGAGATGTTCGTGTGGTGTGACCAGACTATAAAAGTAGGTGGGACTGTAATGGTGTTATCAAAGGTAAAAATCGGTCAGACCGTTGTTGTTAAAGGGATTGAGGGGAAGGATAAGATGAAGAAGTTTCTTTTTTCATTAGGGTGTTATGAAGGGGAAGAAATTACTTTGATCTCTGTTCTAGCTGGGAATTATGTCGTGAATATTAAAGATAGTCGTTATGCGATTGATGCGAAGATGGCCAAATCAATCATGATTGAAGCGTAGGTTTCTAAACATATTTATACTAGTCTGCCCTAATATGCTAAGCGATTTAGCATATTACTATTTTGTCTAATATTGATAATGATTCTCAATAAACTTAATATAACTAAGGAGCTATGAAGATGAAAATTGCTTTAGCAGGCAACCCGAATTCAGGGAAAACAACATTGTTTAATAGGTTGACAGGAAAATCGGAGTCGGTAGGCAACTGGTCTGGTGTGACGGTCTCTGTAAAACAAGCTGACTTGAAGAAGAAGTATCAACCGATGGACAGGGCGATTCAAATCGTCGATCTACCAGGTGCTTACTCGATTTCTCCGTTTACAAGTGAGGAAGCAATCACTAGAGACTTTATCCTCGATGATGCGCCGGATGTCATAATTAATCTTGTTGATGGTGCGAATGTCAGTCGAAGCCTATATTTCACGACTCAGCTTCTAGAGTTGGGAATTCCCGTGGTCGTTGCCCTCAACAAAAGTGATATTTTAGCTAAAAGAGGAGACAAGCTCGACCTAGCTGCATTAAGCAAAGAGTTAAACTGCCCGGTTGTTCCGATTGCAGCCGCACTGGAGGAGGGGTTAGCTGAGTTAATTGCTGTAGCGGTTAAACTTATTGACCAAGAGAGTCGTCAGGTTACTCCTCAGTTTTTAAAGGATGATGTAGTAGATGAAGGTCTCACCAGACAAAGGGTTGTGACAGAAATTTTAAAGAAGTGCCAAGTGAAGAAAAACGTTGCGAGCACGATTACCTTAACTGACAAGGTCGATCGAATCGTCGCACATAAGTGGTTAGGTTTGCCGATCTTTTTTGGAATTATGTGGGCTATTTTCTCATTTTCAATTGAAGGTCTTGGTGGATATCTATCGGGTTACTTAAATGATACTGTCTTTGGAGAAATCGTCCCGAATGCGGCGAATGGTTTTTTTGAGGCGTTAGGTGTTAGCCCAATCCTTCAAGCACTGATTGTTGAAGGGGCGATTGGCGGTGTGGGGGCAGTGATTGGCTTTTTACCCTTGATCATGGTGTTGTTTTTTTGTTTGTCCCTACTCGAGGATTCTGGCTATATGGCGAGAGTGGCGATCGTCATGGATCGCTTTTTTAAAAAAATCGGGCTGTCGGGCAAGTCGATTATTCCGATGATTGTTGGTTCGGGTTGTGCAATTCCCGGTGTTATGGCGACGAGAACGATTGAAGATATTAATGAGAAGCGAATGACGACGATCCTAACGCCGTTTGTCCCATGCGGGGCGAAACTGCCGATCATCGCGCTGTTTGCAGCGGTGTTTTTCCCGACGAGCACATGGGTTGGACCGAGTATGTATATTCTAGCAATTATCATGATTTTACTCGGTGGCCTAATATTAAAGAAGATTTTCGTTTGGGAGAACAGCTCTCATTTTATTATGGAGCTTCCAGAATATAAGATTCCTAGCTTTAAAAATGCGATTATCCAGATGTTCGATAAAGCAAAAGCATTTATTTATAAGGCGACAACCATCATTCTCGTGTGTAATACGTTTGTCTGGTTTGCGTCTTCGTATAGTTGGGGATTGAAGCCGGTGGAGGATCAGAGCTTAAGTATTCTCGCGTCGTTAGGGACGGTGATTGCGCCGATTTTGATTCCGCTTGGATTTATCGGCTGGCAGCTCGCCGCCGCTGCGGTCACAGGTTTTATTGCAAAGGAAAATGTCGTGGCGACGTTCGCTGTTCTCCTAGCGGTTGCTTCTGAAGACGCTCTGCATATGCCGGGCGGTGTGATTACTGAGTTTTTCACGCCGGTGACAGCGTTAGCTTATCTTGTGTTCAACCTATTTACGCCGCCTTGCTTTGCTGCAATTGGGGCGATGAACTCGGAAATGGGTTCGAAAAAATGGTTGTTCAAGGGGCTAGCTTTCCAATTTGGGGTGGGTTACACGTTAGCAATGTTGGTTACGCAAGTCGGTTCACTGTTGGTTTACGGAACTCCAGCGATTGGATTCATCCCGGCCATCGCCATTTCGATTAGTTTGGTTCTAGTTCTTGTTGTTATTATTCGGAGAGCAGACTTCAAAAGAGCTCAATTAGGAGTTGAAATGTAATGGTTGCAACGATTGTCGTTGGGTTAGCCTTTGCCATGATCTTGCTATTTGCTGTTAAAAAAGTATATTCAGACGCCAAAAACCAAAAATGCAGTTGCAGCAGCGCCTGCTCCCCTCAAACAAAATGTAGTTTGAAAGAATAATGCATGGGGACGGTTCTTCTGCTTCCTTTTAGGAAGCAGAAGAACCGTCCCTATATCTTGCCCCCTAAATCCATCAGACATTTCGATTCCACGACCTGAAAGTCTTATTCTGAAATAATAATATCCCACAACGAGTTTTGAGTTTACTTTTAGAAATAGTCATTAACCCCTCAACCTATCAAGCATAATTCATACAAACGTTTGATTAAATACTTATTTGTTTACGGAAAAAGCTTTCGTAGACAAATCATTCTTTGCTCTATTAATTGTCACTATTACCTCACAAAAGCTGGTAGTTTATTCGTTTATAATGAGAGTGGGAAGTACATTTTTATCTATATTTGTGAATTACTTAACAAACTGAGTGGAGGAGGACATCGTCTTGAATTACCCTCGTTTATTTGAAGAAGGCAGAATTGGTAAGTTAACGTTGAAGAATCGACTCGTCATGCCTGGAATGGGCACGAATCTAGTAGGACCTGATGGGGAGGTTACCGATCACCAAATTGCCTATTATGAAGAGCGGGCCAAAGGTGGAACGGGATTGATTATTGTAGAGTTTACGACGATTGACAATGAATTGGGGAAAGGATTATTGAATCAGTTAAGGATTGACGAAGATCGGTTTATTCCAGGAATCCAACGATTAGCAAATGCAGTGAAAAAATACGGTGCGAAGATTTTTGTGCAAATTCATCATGCAGGAAGACAATCCAATTCTGGCTTAATCGGTGGAAAGCAAATTGTTGCGCCGAGTCCAGTAACCTGTAAAGCCGTCGGAGAAGAACCTCGTGAATTAACGACGGTAGAAGTGAAAGAGCTAGTGAATAAATTTATCATGGGTGCGGTACGGTGTAAAACCGCTGGTGTTGATGGGGTTGAAGTCCATGGTGCGCATGGCTATTTAATCAACCAGTTTCTGAGCCCTAATTCTAATAGGCGGAATGATGAGTATGGTGGAAGCTTTGAAAATCGGATGCGATTTTTAAAAGAAATCGTCCTAGGGATAAAAGAAAAATGCGGCCAAGATTTCCCTGTAACCGTCCGGCTTAGTGTCGACGAGTTTGAAGATGGTGGAATCGATATAGAACAAAGTAAGGAAATGAGCCGATATTTAGAGGAAATCGGAGTGGACGCGATCCATGCATCGGCGGGTACCTATCATTCAATGGATAAAATCATCGAATCGCCCATGTTTGAACAAGGCTGGAGAGTTTACCTTGCGGAGGAAATGAAAACAGTAGTCGATATTCCTGTCATCACTGTTGGGGTTATCCGGGACCCAGCATTTGCAGAAAAGATTTTAGCAGACGGCCGCGCCGATTTTATTGCCATGGGCCGGTCACACATTGCCGATCCTGAGTGGGCAAAGAAGGCAATCGAAGGACGTGAACAGGAAATTAGGAAGTGCATTAACTGCCTTCATTGTATTAAAACTGTCATGAATCTATCTCATCTTCAGTGTTCGGTGAACGTCAGAGCAGGTCGGGAACTAGAGTTTACAGAATTTAGGCAGACAGAAGAAAAGCGCCACGTGACCATCGTCGGTGGGGGTCCAGGCGGAATGGAAACCGCGCGAGTTCTTTCATTAAAAGGGTATGACGTCACGATCTTTGAGAAGGACAGTAAACTTGGTGGCCAGTTGAACCTTGTGACCGCCCCAGTTTCAAAAGAAAAAATGAACTGGATGATTGACTATCACTCGAATGAAATGAAGCGACTTAATGTGGATGTGCGCCTCAATACAGTTGCGACGATTGATGAGGTGAAAGCATTAAACCCTTATGCAGTATTTTTAGCAACGGGGGCGAAACCAATCGTTCCAGACCTAGCGGGAAATGATCTGGCAAATGTATGGGATTATGAAGATGTTTATCTAAAGCGTAAGGAGTTCGTGGGTCAAAAAGTGATTGTCGTGGGAAGTGGCATGGTCTGTTATAGTGTAACGAGTCAGCTTGCGAAGGCCGGGAATGACGTGACTTTGATCGATGTCCCAACAGAGACAGGCAGCAAGGTAACTGCGCCAACGAAAGCGATGCTATACAAGCGGATGAAAAATGCCGGAGTCGAGATTGTCACTGATAAAAATGTTGCCGAAGTTCGTCCCAATTCAGTTGTGGTCGAGGATGAATTGGGAATATCATCCGAGCTAGCGGTCGATCATGTGGTCTTCGCGATGGGAACAGAGTCCTACAACCCATTGGAAGCGTCCTATCGCGAACACTTCGACAACGTCTTTGTCATCGGGGATGCCATCAACCCTGGTTCGATAACCAATGCAATTAGGGACGGATTTGAGAAGGCTTATGTAATTGAGGACCTTGTAGTAAAAAAAGTCGCAGCGTCGATAGGGGTATAGAGCATGGGGACGGTTCTTCTGCTTCCTAAATGGAAGCAGAAGAACCGTCCCCTGTTTGCATGTAACGTTTAGAAACCGTTTGCGACTAATATAATGATTAGTAGTTGAAAGTATCACCATAAATGGGGTGGGAGTTATGCGAAGGGTTTGGATGGTGTTGTTGTTAGGAGTGTTGTTACTGGCTGGTTGTGGAACAGGTGATAAGCCGGTGTTTAACGGTGAGGATAAGGGGACGAATGGTGAGGGGAGTGGAATTGTGGCTGGTGAGATGCTTCCTAGCTTAATGGAGAAAAGTGCCTTAGTTTTTCAGTACGAAGTGAAGAATCAAACGGAGGAGGAAGTGACTCTTGAGTTTACGAGCTCACAGCGGTTTGATTACTCGGTTGAAACCAAAGATGGGGAAGAAGTTTTTCTGTTTTCGAGCGTTGCCTCTTTTTTACAGGTGTTAGGAGAAGAGACAGTGAAACAGGGAGAGGCTTTGTCCTATGAGATCAAGCTTCACGACTTAGAGCTTAAACCGGGAGAATATGTTCTGAAAGCTTGGATGACGCCACAAGATGGCCCGATGTTTGAAGTGACGAAGGAATTTACAGTGGAATGATAGAACCTAGCGGAAGCGCCATATCCGGTGTTTTCGCTATTTTTTTACGGGTAAAATAATAGAAAAGGCACCGTGTTTATGCGGACCTGTCGAAAAGCTAATGAATGAGCCAATCTGCTAGTTTTAGCTAGGAAATAGATACTAGTAATTGGAATATTATGCTATTCTAAAAGTAGTTTCGATCCTTTAAAGGAGAGTGTTTCGATGGCAAGAAAAATTCGAAGTGATTGCACAGTAGGGACGTTAGAAAAGAAGTTAGGTCTACCACCTGGCACGATTCGAAATGCTGATGGAAGAGATACGAGAAGTGATAAAAAAGTTGGCACGATACGCAAAGAGGCAGAGAAGAACAGCTAAAAAGGAGGCAATGATATGTTAGATAAAGAAGACTTCTACCAAAGTTTTCGGACAAGAATGCATGCGTGGATTAAGAGTGATGATGGAAAAGTGCATAAGTTCGCGGACATCTTGTTATTTGGACCGGATTTGTTCCACTTGTTGTGCAAGCTATCCTTGGACGAAAGAGTTCCGGCTGGTCACAAAGCAAAACTAGTTGGTGCGATTGCCTATTTTGTTTCTCCAGTCGATCTGATGCCTGAAATTATCTTGGGACCAGTAGGATATGCCGATGATATAGCTGTTGCGGCGTTTGTTTTAAATAATATGATCAATGATGTGGATCCTGAAATCGTCCGGAGTTACTGGGCTGGGGATGAAGATGTGTTGAAGGTGATTAAGCAAATCGTTGAAGTGGCAGATAAGATGGTAGGAAGCGGGCTTTGGAGTAAGTTGAAGGGGAAGTTCTCGTAAACGTTGCTCGTGTTGCAATATAGTATGTAAGTGGACGGTACCGCTTGGGGAAACCGTCCTTTTTGTTGTTAAGGAATTTATAAAAGTTTAAGGGTGTGGATAATTGTGTTCGTTCTCTGTATCCAGTTCCAGCGCCTAGCCCCTCGGGTCATAAGTCTGTCTAGCTGCGGCTCCTAGGGACACGAAGACATAAGCCACTCCCTTTCAGAAGGTAAAAAGCACCTTCTTACAGGCCGCGTCTTATGCTTGTCGTCCCTGTGCAGTCGCCTCCGCTTTTGGTACAATCCGTCAAGAAGGTTAAAAAACAACCTTATTGACGGCTCGTCTAGACTCACGGGGCTGATCAAGGCGCTTGCGCTTTTGTTCTTTACTTTAAAATCTCGCCAACCGTCACTAATTGATATCCTTTCGATTTTAGTTTCGGGATGACCTTGTCGACTGCGGCGGGTGTGTTGACTCCACCGATGTGCATGAGGACGATATCCCCATTGCTTGCGTTGGATTCAATCCTTGTTGCAATTACATCTTCTTCAGGCTGTCGCCAATCGATTGTGTCAGTGGTCCAATGAATGCTATAAGGATAACCGGCCATGCCGACAGCTTTAAGTGCTTGTGCGTTAGACGCTCCGTATGGGAAGCGGAAGTACGGACGAGGGTCTATGCCCATTTGTTGGCGGATGGCCTGTTCTGTTTTCTTTAATTCTTCTAAAATAGTTTTCTCACCAATTTTTGTAAAGTCTGGATGACTATAAGAGTGATTTGCGACCTCGTGACCATCAGCGATGATTCGTTTTGCATGGGCAGGGAATTTTTCCACCCACTTTCCGGTTAAAAAGAAGGTACAAGCTACTTGATGTTTTTTCAGTACATCTAAAATCCCAATTCCAGCAATATCTGACCCAGCATCAAAGGTTAACGCAATTTGTTTCCGCTGGAGGTTGCCGTGACTGATTAGTTTAGAAGGTCCTGTCTGATCTGTTTTCACCTGTAAAACTTGCCCTGGATAGATGGTGTCAGTGGTCAAACCGTTCAATTGCTTGAGTTGGTCGACTGTTGTATTGAACATTTTTGAAATTCCCCAGAGTGTATCGCCCTTCACGACGGTGTAAGTTGTGTCTTGAGGAGTGTCAATCTTCGCCACGGTTAAAACTTGTCCCGGATAAATCACGTCAGAGTCTAAATTGTTCAGTTGTTTTAGTTGGTCGACCGTAACATTGAATTTTTTCGCAATCCCCCAAAGTGTATCTCCTTTTACAACCGTATATTGAGAATCCTGATCGCCGACCTTTAACACTTGGCCTGGGAGAATGGTATCAGAGGTTAAATTATTTTCTTGCTTAATATACTCCACCGTCACACTAAACTTTCTAGAAATGCTCCAAAGAGTATCCCCCTTCACCACCGTATATAGAATTTCATCAGCTGCCATATTAGTTCACCTCACTTTCCTATTGTTCATATCCTATGGCTTGTCATCGGATGAGGGAACGGCACTTAACCATGGGGACGGTTCTCTTGCTTCCATTTAGGAAGCAGAAGAACCGTCCCCATGAAAAGAAGCGTGTTTTAGTAGCAATTTCTCTTTTTTTTTTGGCGGATTGGAGGAAGAATATTAGATCATAGCCAAAATTGTTCTCATTTATAGTAAAAAACCACCCTAGTAGAGGGGCGTTCGTCCTCTACTAGGGTGGTTTTTTAGTTATGCATCGATTATTGAGGATTATGGATTGATTATCGAAAGTTATGCATCGATTATTTCAAGTTATGCAACGATTCTCGGAAGTTATTGAAATATTGGTGACGGATTTGTGACAAGCCCCATCTTTCTCACCACAATAAACCATGGGGACGGTTCTCTTGCTTCCTAATCAGGAAGCAGAAGAACCGTCCCCAAGGTTAAAGTTGAAAGAGTACCGTCTGGATGGTATAGTAATTGATATTAATGTTAAAAAAAGGAGAATGGAATGGGCAGAAACTCTAGGAAAGTAGATATACTTCATGCTGCTTCTAAGATTGTTAGTGAAAGAGGAATCTTTAATTTAACGTTAGAGGCTACAGCAGAAGAGGCTGGGATTAGCAAAGGTGGACTTCTCTATCATTACCCTTCTAAGGAAGCTTTAGTCAAAGGGATGGTCGACCATTTAGCAAGTAATTATCGAGAGAAAATCGAGAATAATGCGAAAGCTGATCCTAAGGATGTAGGAAAATGGACACGGGCGTATGTAGATGTAACGTTTAAGAACACGTATGAAAATAAAGATATGAACTCCGGTCTGCTTGCAGCAAAAGCCGTTAATGCTGATTTACTTAACCCTATACGTGATTTGTACACCGAGTGGCAGCGAGATATTGAAAATGATGGCATTGATCCTGTAAAAGCTACAATCATCCGATTAGCGACGGATGGGATTTGGTTAGCAGAACTTTTTGATATCTATCATATTGGAGAAGAAAAGAAAGAAATTATTTATGCAAGATTAAAAGAGTGGATTGATGAACAAAAACCAGAATAAGCACACCAAAATTAGGATTGATTAATGATTTTTACCTTTTTTAAAATTTTCTAAGTACAGACAAATGTATTGAAATAACAGGCATGCCCCCCTATTTATCTACTTGAAACACGACAACTGCACTGTTTTCTTTTGTGGTTATCCCTTGCAAACATAACCGTCCGGATGGTATAGTAATAATCATATTGAACTTAACCGTCCGGATGGTACATAAAATACTGTGTTTGAAGAAAGGGGAATGAACATGAGCAAAGTACTATTAACAGCAGCTGTCACAGGTGCGGGAGATACCGCCTCTAAAAGTCAGCATGTCCCAGTAACTCCGAAAGAAATCGCAGAAGCGGCAATCGAATCTGCCAAGGCTGGAGCAACAGTCGCACATATTCACGCTAGAGACCCAAAAACAGGTGGAATTAGTCATAATATCGACCATTACCGTGAAATTGTTGATCGAATTCGTGACTCTGAAACGGATGTCATTATCAATATTACATCTGGTGGGGGCGGCGACTTTATTCCAAGTTTAAGCACACCAGCTGCCGGTGGGGATGGAACCGATATGCAAACCCCTAAAGAGCGTCATCAACCAGTTGGGGAATTACTCCCGGAGATGTGTACACTTGACTGCGGATCCGTCAATTTTGGAGATATGGTGTATATGAGTCCAACAGATTGGCTACGAGAGCAAGCTAAGCTTATTCAACAAGCAGGGGTGAAGCCTGAGCTTGAATGCTTTGATACTGGACATCTTCGTTTTGCCAAGCAGTTGATTAATGAAGGCTTAATTGACGGCGATCCTATGTTTCAATTTTGTTTGGGAATCCCATGGGGAGCAGAGGCCGATGTCGAGACAATCCTCTATATGAAAAATCGCCTTCCAGAAAATGCTCACTGGTCCGCATTTGGAATTGGTCGTATGCAATTACCAATCGTCGCTCAGGCCGCTATGCTTGGTGGGAATGTAAGAGTGGGTTTGGAGGACAATTTATATCTATCAAAAGGTGTGATGGCACGGAACGATCAGCTAGTTGAAAAAGCTATCAACCTATTAGATTCGAACGGAATTGGGGTTTTAACTCCACAGGAAGCTCGTGAAAAATTCGGCTTAATCAACCACAGCAAAGGGGAGAGACGATGAATCATATGATAAAAGAAAGTAAAAAGCTTGCGGTAATCGGGACAGGAGTCATCGGTAATGGCTGGATTGCTAGATTTTTAGCAAAAGGTCATGACGTGGTTGCTTTCGACCCTGCACCAGGAGCGGAAGAACGCACTCGTGAAATGTTGAAAAAAGCCTGGCCATCTTTAGAGCAAACAGGACTTGCCGATGGTGCATCTACCGAGCGTTTAACCTTTGTTGACACACTCGAAGAAGCAGTTGTCGACGCTTATCTGATTCAAGAAAATGTGCCTGAGCGTTTAGAATTGAAGCAAAACGTATTAGCATCCATCGACCAGTATGCGAACCCGAATGCATTAATCGGTTCAAGCACTTCTGGGATTATGCCTACTACGCTTCAAGAAGGACTGAAACACCCTGAACGAGTGTTTGTCGCCCATCCCTTCAACCCCGTTTATCTTTTACCGCTTGTGGAACTTGTTGCCGGGCAAGCAAAAGATGCGAAAGTGATGGATGAAGCACGCACTTTCTATGAATCTATTGAAATGAAGCCATTAGTGATTCAAAAGGAAATCGAGGGCCATGTAGCCGATCGTCTAATGGAAGCGCTTTGGCGTGAAGCACTTCACCTAGTGAATGATGGAATTGCAACAACTGAAGAAGTGGATGCAGCGATCATCTACGGAGCAGGATTACGTTGGGCACAAATGGGACCTTTCTTAACCTTCCATCTAGCTGGTGGAGATCAAGGGATGCGCCACATGCTTGAACAGTTTGGACCGGCGCTTAAACTTCCATGGACAAAGTTAGTAGCACCAGAATTAACAGATGATTTGAAAGAAAAAGTCATTTCCGGCTGCGAAACACATGCGGGCGAGACAACCATTTCCGAGCTCGAACAGAAACGAAATGAATTTTTAGTTAAATTATTAGATTTAGTGGAAGACTACTGGCCTGAATCTAAGAGTCTAATAAAAAATTAATTCGGGACCGGAGGGAATGGAAATGTTTCACTATCAAGACGAGGTTCGTGGTGAGTGGGTTGACTATAATGGCCACATGAACGATGCCGCTTACGCAAATGTGTTTAGCTTAGCGGTCGATTCTTTCATGGACTATATCGGCTTAGATGAGAATGCGCGAGAAAAGTATGCCTATACGATTTTTACGTTAGAAACGCATATCGTCTACTTGCAGGAAGCGCATAAGGGCGAGCCATTGAGTGTGACCGTACAGCTACTTGATGTCGATGCCAAACGTTTGCATGTGTTTTTTACAATGAAAAATAAAGCGGAGAATGTGATTGCGACGAGTGAGCAGATGTTGATGGGGATGGATTCAGCTCAAGGTAAGTCAGCTCCATTTCCAGGCGAAATCGCTCCTAAAATAGAAGAAATTTGGAACGCTCATCAACAGCTTGAAACTCCTAAACTAGCTGGACGAAAAATTGGTATTAAGCGATCGTAGGAGCTAAAAAAAGAAGAGGGGAATGTGTATGAATAAGATTGAAGTAAAAAATCTGACGAAAATTTTCGGCCCTCACCCTCAACAAGGTCTAAAAAGGTTGAAAAGTGGGGAACAAAAAGCTGAAATTCTTGATAAAACAGGAATGACAGTTGGGGTAAACCAAGCATCATTTTCGGTGAAACCAGGAGAAATCTTCGTGATTATGGGGTTGTCTGGTAGCGGGAAGTCTACATTGATTCGTCTTGTTAACAGATTAATCGAACCTACTGATGGCGAAATCCTCATTGATGGCGATGATATTACGAAAATGGATAATAAGACCCTGATTGAAACGAGACGGAAAAAGTTAGGGATGGTCTTCCAGAAATTCGGCCTGCTGCCCCACCGGACAATTTTATCAAATGTCGCCTATGGATTAGAGATTCAAGGAATCAAAAAAGAAGAACGAGAAGCAAAAGCGATGAAAACGATTGAGGATGTTGGTTTAAAAGGCTATGAAGCTAGTTATCCTAAAGAGCTTAGTGGCGGGATGCAGCAACGTGTTGGCCTGGCTCGTGCACTTGCAAACGATCCTGATATTTTATTAATGGATGAAGCGTTCAGTGCATTGGACCCGATTATCCGCAAAGAAATGCAGGATGAGTTGCTGAAGCTTCAAAACAAGTTAGGGAAGACTGTTCTATTTATTACTCATGATTTAGACGAGGCGTTAAAGCTTGGTGACCGAATCGCGATCATGAAAGACGGAAAGATTGTTCAAATTGGTACAGCTGAAGAGATTTTAGAAAATCCAGCAGACGAGTATGTGTCTAAATTTGTTAAAGACGTGGATCGTTCTAAGGTTCTAGAAGCCTCCCATGTCATGAAAAAGCCTGAAGTACTGATGACCTATAAAGATGGTCCACGAGTGGCAATCCGTAAGATGGAGGAAGCCGGAGCTTCAAGTATCTTTGTTGTTGATAAGGATAAAAACTACAAAGGCTTATTAACGATTGATAATGCCATAAAGGCATATAAAGAGAATTTGCCAATGGTCGATGTATTAACAGAAGATGTTTACTGGACTGCTCCTGAAACGCCACTAAATGATTTGATTGGTATAGCTGCTGTTACGAAATACCCTATTACCGTCATTGAGGATGGGAAGCTATTAGGGATTATCTCGCGGGTATCAATTCTGTCAGGTTTGGTATTAGGAAAAGAAGTAGATGTTGAGATGCATAATGAAGTAGCTGAAAAAAAAAGTGAAGAAGGCATGAAAGATGAGGTGGTATCTGCGTGAATTACTTCCATTTTCCGCTAGAAGACTGGACAAATGACTTTGTGAATAACTGGTTACTGCCGGTTATGAGTGGTTTTTTTGACCAGATTAGTGAAGTTTTAAAAACATCAATTGAAGGCGTTGCCAACTTTTTAATCGCGGTTCCCCCTGAGCTCATCGCTCTCATTCTTATTATCTTAGCTTGGAAAATTGCGGGAAAAGGTACTGCTTTGTTTACCTTACTTGGATGTCTGTATTTAGGATCTGTATCCCTTTGGGCGGATGCGATGCAAACGGTTTCGATTGTTATTGTTTCCACCATTATTTCTGTTGTTATCGGAGTACCGGTGGGAATTTTGAGTGCAACAAATAGGATTGTGGATAAAATAGTTCGACCAATATTAGATTTCATGCAAACATTACCAATTTTCGTCTATTTAATTCCATCGATTCTATTATTTGGTCTAGGTGGTGTACCAGCAGTCATTGCAACCTTTGTCTTTGCCACTCCACCGGCTGTACGAATGACCAGCTTAGGGATTCAACAAGTTCCTGAAGAAGTAGTAGAAGCGTCTAAAGCTTTTGGTTCGACATCAAAGCAATTACTTTTTAAGGTTCAGCTTCCATTGGCTTTGCCAACGATTATGGCCGGCGTGAATCAGACGATTATGCTAGCGTTATCGATGGCTGTAGTGGCCTCGATGATTGGAGCTCCTGGTCTAGGATCTACCGTTTTAACAGGAATTTCAACGGTCAATGTAGGACTTGGTTTAACAGGTGGTTTAGCTATCGTTGTGTTAGCGATTATTTTAGACCGAATTACACAAGGTTTAGGAAATAAATCATAAAAAAAAGGGGAGAGATAGTGATGAAAAAATTTCTATTAGGAATCATGACAATGTTCGTATTATCGATAATTGTTGGTTGTTCTTCGAATGAGGGAGCAACTAACCAAGAAGGAGCAGAAGGGGACAGTGACACAGACGCAACAGAAACGATTACTTTTGGTGTGACTCCTTGGACTAGTACAGTCCCTCCAACTAAAATTGCTAGCTTGATTTTACAAGATATGGGATATGAAGTAGCCGAGACAAAGGCTGATGCAGGAAATGTCTACATTGGACTTTCACGTGGAGATATTGATGTCTTTATGGATGCTTGGCTTCCAGTTCATGAGGTTTATTTAGATAAATATGCAGATAACATCCATAACACAGCGGTAAGTTACGATAATGCTGAAGCAGGATGGGTTGTGCCTTCTTATATGGAAGATATCAATACGATGTCTGATTTAAAAGGTAAGGAAGATTTGTTTAAAAATGAAATGTATGCGATTGAAAAAGGTGCAAGTGCCACTGAAGTGATCAATGATGCCATTGCTGGTTATGAATTAGATTTAACCCAAATAAATTCCTCAGAGGGCGGGATGATTGCTCAAGCAATGAAAAAAATGGCTCAAGAGGAACCAGTCATTTTTTACGGATGGCGTCCACATACAATGTTCAATAAGTTTGATATTAAAGTGTTAGAAGATAACAAAGGTTTCTTTGAATCAGCAAGTGTTTCAGTCATCACCAACAATGATCTAAAAGAAAGGGCTCCGGAAGCCTATGAGTTTCTAGCTAATTGGAGCATTTCCATCGATGACGTCGAAGCGATGATTGCCAAAATAGAAGACGAAGGCCAAGACCCCGAACAAGTCGCTCGTGAATGGATCGACAACAACCAAGACAAAGTAAACGAAATGCTAGGGAAGTAATACAAAAGGAAGCATAGGGAAGGTTCTCTTGCTTCCTTTTTTTAGGAAGCAAAAGAACCGTCCCCTTGCTTCTTCTAGGAGGCTGTGAGGATGTCAGAAATTATTGTTGAAAGAGAAGTTCCATGTGTGATGCGGGATGGTGTTACTTTGTATGCAACGGTTTATCGTCCGAAGAGCGAAGGGCAATTTCCGGTTGTGCTGACTCGCTTACCCTATAATAAAAACCTACCGAACTTTTCGCACCGCTATATCGATCCGATGCGAATGGTGTTGGGTGGTTATGTCGTAATTATCCAAGATGTTCGCGGCCGATTCGCGTCAGAGGGTGAGTTTGAACCAGGCAAGTATGAAGCTCAAGATGGATATGACACGGTTGAATGGGCTGCAAGTTTGCCTTATTCTAACGGGAAGGTCGGCATGTTTGGGTTGTCCTATTATGGTTTTACCCAATTATATGCCTTGCAGGCGGCCCCTCCTTCGCTTAAAGCAATTGTGCCCGCAATGACCGGTAATATTTCAGGGCAAGACGTGGACAGACATGGCGTTTGTGATTTGGCTTCTGCCCAAACATGGATTTTGGATTCTGTTGCTCCTGACTATTTAAAAAGACAACAAGGGAATGGTGAGAAATATGCCGAGACCCTAAAGGACATTACGAATGATTTGAATCATATTGATGAGTGGCATAAGCATATTCCTTTTGAGAATTGGCCACCGATTATGAAACACCCAGAAATGCGAGAACTATATAAGAAGCATTTAAACTCAGAACTCCTTACACATCCTGATCGAAGTGCGCCGTATACTGGTGAGATTCCGGCCTACCATATTGCTGGTTGGTATGATAATTTCTTAGCACATACCATCAAAAATTTTGAAGAAATGAGTACTACTGGCTCGGTAAACAATCAAAAGCTAATCATTGGCGCGTGGGCGCATGGTGTGTTCCATTCGGAAATTGGCGAGCGTTTCTTCGGAATTAACAGCTCAGGCGATTCAATTGGTGGAAAGGAGGACATCACCTCGCTTCATCTTGACTGGTTCAACTTCTGGTTAAAAGAGGATGGGACCTCATTGCCCACTGATGAAGAACCAGTGAGGATTTTTACAATGGGTGTGAATGAGTGGCGTTCAGAAAAGGAATGGCCATTACAAAGGACTGTTTATACCCCTTTTTATCTCCATAGTGAGGGTACAGCGCACCTAGAGTCAGGTGGATTATCGCTTGAGGGACCTGATGATGAGCCACAGGACCAGTATGTTTACGACCCAGAGGACCCTGTTCCGACCCATGGCGGCGGTATTTTGTTTTACAATGGAAGAAATTCAGGACCTCGAGACCAGCGTAAGATTGAGGAGCGTAAAGATGTACTCGTGTATACATCAGAGCCGATGGTTGATCCACTTGAGGTAACCGGTTGGATAAAAGTCCAGCTCTGGGCGTCTACAGATGCACCAGATACGGATTTTACTGCAAAGTTAATAGATGTGTACCCTGATGGCAGAGCGTATAATCTGACAGATGGTATCGTTCGGGCAAAGTATAGAGAAGGTTCTGAGGAAAAGGCTCCTTTAACTGGCGAGATTGTTCCATATGAAATCGATTTATGGGCAACGAGCAATGTCTTTTTACCAGGACATTCGATTAGGCTCGAAATTTCGTCTAGTAATTTTCCGAGGTATGATGTAAACCCGAATACTGGGAACACCACAAAGGACACCGTCGAAATGGTCAAAGCAACCCAAACGATTTATCACGACAGCCAACACCCTTCACATGTATTGTTGCCAGTTATACCTGCTAAATAGGCGGGTGACTATGGGGACGGTTCTCTTGCTTCCTTTTAGGAAGCAGAAGAACCGTCCCTTTGCTTGTACTTTTCAGTGAAAACATAGCGAAATCATTTCTGTTTTAGACCATGCAGCTAAAAAGGAGAAAAGAGCCTTATAAAGTAGATTACTTCTTGCTAAAAGCGAGGTGTTTCGAGAGCTTTTATTGGTGCAATGATGGGAGAATACTAGATTTTAGCTGAAATCGTTCTATTTTCTATTGATAAAACCACTCTGCTAGAAGAAGTTTGCCTTCTCTATGGGGTGGTTTTTTTAGTTATGCATCGATTATTGAGGGTTATGGATTGATTATCGAAAGTTATGCATCGATTATTTCAAGTTATGCATCGATTCTCGGAAGTTATTGAAATATTGGTGACGGATTTGTGACAAGCCCCATCTTTCTCACCAAAATAAGCAAGGGGACGGTTCTTCTGATTCCTAAATGGAAGCAAGAGAACCGTCCCCTTGCTTCCGCAATGATTACGAGAGAAAACGTTTGCGCAAATTTAGACTCTATGATATTATCAATTTAGAAGTTAGCGCAAACGTTTTCACAAGTTGCGCAAAATAGTAGAGAGTTACAGCTTAACAATCTACATTTTTCTACTATTTAGTGGGTTTGTAAGCGCTTGTAATAGGGTTTCAGAGTTAAACGGTAAGTGCAAACGAATTCATTAGATGAAAGAAAAACAGACAAGTTCTATATATGAGGAGTGAATGGAATGAAGGGCAAAAAGTTTTATGTAAAGGCGATTTCAGCGTTGGCGTTATCTGGTATTTTACTAGCTGGGTGTGGATCTTCAGATGAAGGTTCATCCAACGATACGGCATCAGGCGATAAAGTCACAATCGATATTTTTCAAAATAAAGTAGAATTCAAGACTCAGTTTGAAGAATTGGTTGCACAATATGAAGAAGAAAATCCAGATGTGAAAATCAACGTGAAAACCGTTGGTGGCGGAACAGACTATGCTCCAGTACTTAAATCGACTTTCTCTTCTGGAGAAGAAATCAATATTTTTAACGTAACTGGACCACAAGATGTCATCGACTATAAAGAGTATTTAACAGACCTTTCAGGTACAAAAGCAGCTGAGGCAGCATTAGATGGCACATTGGCTACAGTTTTAGATGGAGAGCAAATCTTAGGATTGCCAGTGAACCAAGAAGGGTACGGCTTAGTTTACAACAAAGCGATCTTTGAAAAAGCTGGAATTGATCCTAGTACTATCCAAACGCATGAAGACCTAGAAAATGTGGTTAAAACACTAGATAGCAAAAAAGATGAGCTAGGCATTGAAGCAGTCTTTGCTTTACCAGGTAAAGAAGCATGGGTACTTGGTGACCACTTAGCGAATGCGTTTTTAGCGGATGAATTCAATCACTCGGTTGTTGAATCTTTCAATGCTGACACGGTTAAGTTCGAAAAAGGCGATGAAATGCAAAGATTCCTAGACTTGATGAATAAGTATTCTGTTCAGCCGGTGTTAAGCCTTGACTATTCTCAACAGGTTGAAGAATACTTCTCCCTTGAGCGTGTAGCAATGATCCAGCAAGGAAACTGGGTGTTCCCTTCTGTTGAACAAATGGATGAAGAAGTAGCACAGAACATTGGCATTCTACCAATTCCAGTAGAAGGCTATGAAGGCAGCATTCCTGTCGGCGTATCTAGCTACTGGGCTGTTAACTCTAGTGCAGACGAAGCAGAAGTACAAGCTTCTAAAGATTTCTTAGACTGGATGTATACATCTGATACTGGTAAAGAAGCTGTGTTAACAAGTTTTAAATTTATCCCTGCTTATGAAGGCTATGACACGGATAAAATTTCTGACCCTCTATCTCAAGATGTTTATCGCTATGCTTCAGAAGGAAAGACAATTGGCTGGATTTTCGCTGGATACCCTAGCAATCCATGGGGCACAGGCGTAGCTGGTCCGAACATGCAACAATACATCGACGGTAAAATGACTTGGGATGAAGTTGAAGCAGACTCTATCAAGCAATGGGAAGAAAAGCGTAAGTAATCTATCTCAATCTCATAAAAAAGTGATGGCGCAAAACAGCTAAAATGGCTGTTTTGTTCCATTTCATCAGCAAAACACATCGGGGGGATCCTTCATGAGGAATCGGGACGTTTCGTTCTGGCTGTTTCTAACACCTGTCTTGTTAGGGTTAGGTCTCGTTGTCATCGTTCCTTTGATTTACGGTACGTACTATTCGTTTACAGACTGGAATGGAATAAAGGCAACAGAGTTTGTCGGATTCGAGCATTATATCCGACTATTCCAAGATACAGCGTTTTTAAATGCGATTTGGTTTACAGTTAAGTTTTCATTTGTCACAGTTATTGCCTTAAATGTACTTGGCTTAGGCTTGGCCATCCTAGTGACACGCAAATTGAAAACAAGCAATTTATTAAGAACGGTCTTTTTCATGCCGAACATGATCGGTGGACTGATTCTCGGGTTCATTTGGCAGTTTATTTTTATCAATGTATTTAGTGATATTGGCGAAGCGCTTGGTATTGAAGCGTTGCAAGGCTGGTTATCGACCACGGGAACAGGTTTCTGGGGTCTTGTGATTCTGACTTGTTGGCAGATGGCTGGGTATATCATGATCATTTATATTGCCTACTTACAGAACATCCCAAGTGAGTTAATTGAAGCCGCTAAAATTGATGGCGCCAATAGCTTCCAACGGTTTAAAAGCATTACGTTCCCGCTTGTGGCACCAGCATTTACGGTTAGTTTATTTTTAACTTTATCGAATTCCTTTAAAATTTACGACCAAAACTTGTCGTTAACAAACGGCGGTCCGTACGAATCGACGCAAATGGTCGCGATGGAAATCGTCAAAACCGCGTTCAGTGCCAATGAAATGGCGTATGGACAGGCGAAAGCGGTTGTCTTCTTTATCATTGTCGCAGCGATTGCGTTAACGCAAGTGTATTACAATAAAAAACGGGAGGTTGACCTCTAATGGAGAGCAAACGTAATTCGTATATCATTGGCGCACTTGGTATCCTGCTCGGGTTAATCTGGTTATCCCCGTTTTACCTAATGATTGTCAATGCCTTTAAAACAAAGAAGGAAATTTTTACAGATGTCCTTGGGACGCCAGAAGCTTGGTCTTTTGATAACTTTGTTGAAGCGTTTATCGATTTAAACTTTGTCAATTCGCTTTGGAACTCTGTGTTGATCACAGGTGTGAGTGTTATCATTATTGTGCTTTTCAGCTCGATGGCTGGTTACGCCCTGTCGCGGAATAAAAGCAAAGTCAGCGGTGCGATTCTGTTGCTCTTTGTATCGGCGATGCTGATTCCATTCCAATCAGTAATGATTCCACTCGTTTCAATTTTTGGGCAAGCAGATATGCTGAACCAGGCTGGATTGATTTTTATGTACTTAGGTTTCGGTAGCAGTTTGTCGATTTTCTTATATCATGGAGCAATGACCGGGGTTCCTGTGTCCTTAGATGAGGCGGCGCTTATTGATGGGGCGAATAAATTCCAGACGTTCTGGCATATTGTCTTCCCATTGTTGAAGCCGATTTCAGTGACCGTGGCGATTTTAAACATCATCTGGATATGGAATGACTATCTATTGCCTTCGTTAATTTTAAGTGAAAACAGTGCAACGATTCCATTGAAGATGTTCTATTTCTTCGGTCAGTATACAAAACAATGGCACTTAGCTTTGGCTGGTTTGACGATTGCGATCATTCCTGTCATCATCGCCTACTTCTTTGCGCAAAAGCAGATTATTGAAGGGGTTTCAGAAGGTGCTGTGAAATAGTTAGAAAGTATAGAACTTTAGTCCTCTTTCCTTTAAAATAAAGGGAAAGAGACAGATCGACCAGGAAAGAAGGTGTAGATGATGGCAGTCACGATTAAAGATGTTGCGAAACAGGCAAATGTTGCTCCATCGACCGTGTCTCGCGTGTTGTCAGACAGTCCGAGAATCAGCGAGAAAACGAAGAAAAAGGTTCGGAAAGTCATGGAGGAAATGGGCTATTATATCAACCACAATGCTCGCGTGCTTGTGCAAAAATCGACCCAAACGATTGGGATTGTGATGAAAAATTCAACCAGTGCCTCTCTACATGACCCATTCTTTCCAGAAGTTTTACGAGGAATCAGTGCACTCTGCCATCAGCAGAGTTTTAATATTAGCATCACAACTGGTGAGTCAGAGGAAGCGATTTTTAATGATGTTGTGAAGATGGTCCAAGGAAAACGAGTGGACGGCCTAATCGTCTCTTATTCGAAAAAGGATGACAAAGTCGTGCCGTTTTTAGTGAAAAGTGGGATCCCGTTTGTAGTTGTTGGAAAGCCGATTGGCAAAGCAAACGAGATCATGAGTGTCGATAATGACAATGTTCAAGCGGCCAAAGAGGCGACGGAATATTTAATCCGGCTTGGTCATACGAAAATTGGGTTTATTAGTGAACAACCGAAATATGAAGTGTCAGCCGCGCGTCTCCAAGGGTATACGGATGCCATGCGCATGAATAACCTAGATATTGATGCGGATTTTATCAAGCATTTGGATAAATCTGAACCGATGAAGCGCGTCGTGGATGAACTATTAGATGGCTCGAAGCTTCCAACGGGGTTTGTGGTCACAGATGATATTGCGGCGCTCAATTTGCTGTTATGTTTGCGTGAAAAGAACATTAAAGTCCCGGAAGAAGTTAGCATTATTAGCTTTAACAATACGATTATTGCTAAGCTGGCAACGCCACCATTAACCTCAATTGACACCCAAATCTATCAGTTAGGGTATGAATCGGCGAAATGCTTGATCGAGGAGATTAAGAATCCTTTGATGTTTAAAAAGAGTGTCATCATCCCGACGTTTATTGAAGAGCGAGGCTCATGTCAATCCTTGTTAGACAAGTAAAAATAGTTGCGATGGCGGGAGCGCCAATGCAATTTTTTTTGGAATAATGTGCAAACGATTTCGCTTTAATTGCACTTGTTTGGCACGGTGGTAGGGGTTTGACAGCCTCTAAGGGGCTCCCGAAAAACTCCCCTTGTTGCGAAGTGTCTGAGGCATAATCAACACATTAATGTAACTACTAAATATGTTTTATAGAATCACAGTAGTTCAGCGCCATTTTTTCGAAAGGGAGGAATCATCATGAAAAACATCGTAGGCGGGTTGTATGCAGCGAGTGAATGGATTATGAGATTTTCGGTCACCAACTTGCTGTGGCTACTCGTGAATCTCCCAATCGTCTTTGGCGTTGTGAATTTGCTTAAGGCTGAAGAACCAAGTCATTTTATTCTGTTTCTAATCCCAACAGTTGTGCTCGCTCCGGTAATATTTTTCCCGGCAACAGCTGCATTGTTTGCGAGTGCAAGGGATTGGCTACTAGATCAAGATGGAGGTTCACTGGTTGCGTCTTATTTAAAATACTTCAAGGAAAACTATAAAAAAAGCGTTCTCGGTGGGAGCATCCTCACCTTGTTATGGGCGATTCTAGTAGCCGATTACTATTATTTAAGAGAGCAAAGTCCAATTCTTGGTATGGTTTTCATTGTTTTTGGACTGATTTTATATGTGTATACTGTCAACTTTTTCTCCGTTAATGCACATTATGATTTAAAACTGCGCGATGTCATGAAGAAAGCGATGCTCATTACAGTCGGCAGTCCAATTCTATTATTGGCGGTATCCATTAGTGGGATTATCCTGTTATACGCAAGCATCAACGGCCCATTGTTCCTGTTCATTTTCTTCACAGGAGCACTAACAGCCTTTTTATCCTTTTCAGCATTTTATCGCTTGTACTTAAACATAACCAACAAAAATCAAAGTGACAAATAGATGGAGAATGGAAGAAAAATGGATGGTGCCAGGCACCATCCAGGATTTAGGAGGGAACAACTTGAAGAAAATTTGGTGGAAAGAAGCGGTGGCTTATCAGATCTATCCGCGCAGCTTTATGGATTATAATGGCGATGGAATTGGGGATATCCAAGGGGTCATTTCGAAGCTTGATTATTTAAAGGATCTCGGTATTGATGTCATTTGGATTTGTCCGATCTATTCTTCTCCTAATGATGATAACGGTTACGATATTAGTAACTATCAAGGAATTATGGAAGAGTTTGGGACGATGGAAGATTTTGACCAGCTGTTAGATGAAGTCCATAACCGTGGCATGAAGTTGATTATGGATTTGGTCATTAATCACACTTCCGATGAACATCCTTGGTTTATTGAATCTCGCTCTTCAAAAGAGAACCCGTACCGCGATTACTATATCTGGCATCCTGGCAAAGATGGCAAGGAACCAAATAACTGGGAATCAATCTTTAGCGGTCCGGCTTGGGAATATGATGAGGAAACGAAAGAATATTATATGCACATTTTCTCCCAGAAGCAGCCTGATTTAAATTGGGAAAATCCAAAGGTTCGTCGTGAGCTTTACGATATGGTGAACTGGTGGTTGGATAAAGGAATCGATGGCTTCCGTGTCGATGCGATCTCTCATATTAAAAAAATTCCTGGTTTCCCAGATCTACCGAACCCGGATAAGAAAAAGTATGTCCCGTCGATGAAAGGGCATATGAATCGCGATGGCATTCAAGTGTTCCTTGAGGAATTAAAACAAGAAACGTTTGCTAACTACGACATTATGACCGTTGGGGAAGCGAATGGGGTTAGTGTCGGTCAAGCAGATGAATGGGTTGGCGAGGAAAACGGCAAGTTCAATATGATCTTCCAATTTGAACATTTGGACCTTTGGGGCAAAAGCACGTCAGGCAGTCTTGATATCCATGCCCTGAAAAAAACATTAACTAAGTGGCAAACAGGATTAGACGGTCGCGGCTGGAATGCGTTATTCCTTGAAAACCATGACCAACCACGCTCAGTGTCTACTTGGGGAAATGACGGAGAGTTGCGCGAGAAGTCTGCAAAGGGCCTAGCAACGATGTATTTCTTAATGCAGGGAACACCGTTTATTTATCAAGGCCAAGAACTTGGCATGACCAACGTTCAGTTCGATTCCATCGAAGACTATAATGACGTTAAAGATAGGAACTTCTATCGAACCGAGCTTGAAGACGGCAAATCACACGAAGAAATCATGGAGATTATTTGGAAGAACAGCCGCGATAACTCAAGAACGCCAATGCAATGGAACACTACGGAGAATGCCGGGTTCACGACAGGAACTCCTTGGTTAAAAGTAAATCCAAATTACACAGAGATTAACGTCGAAGAATCGTTGCAAGATCCGAACTCCATCTTGCATTTTTATAAAAAATTGATTGAACTTCGCAAAGAAAATGAGACGCTCATCTATGGTAGCTACGATCTTATTCTAGAAGACCATGAGCAAACCTACGCGTACACAAGAACGTTCGAAGGGGAAACCTTCGTCGTTATGGCCAATCTGTTTGCAGAAGCAGCCGAATTTACATTGCCAGAGAAATTCCAAACAAAGCAAGCAGAACTATGCTTAAGCAATTACCCAGAAAGCACAAACCGAACGCTTCGCCCTTACGAAGCAAGAGTTTACCGATTATAAAGCATGGGGACGGTTCTCCTGCTTCCTATTAGGAAGCAGAAGAACCGTCCCTTTGTCTATCTTAGAAAAAATGGTCTACATACCTGGAAGGCTTGGTGGTGTTACGATTGGTGGTTCTCCGCCTAATACTTTTAAGAATGCAACTAAGTCAGCTTTTTCATCATCTGTTAAATTCAACTCGAAAATAAATGAACTTTTATTAGGATTATCTTCTCCACCATGGTTATAGTAGTCAACGACTTCCTCGAGCGTTTCGAATCGGCCATCGTGCATGTATGGTGCGGTATGAGTAATTCCATATAATCCAGCCGTGCGGAACGCTCCCTCATCTGAAGCTTCTCCAGTAATCGCCATACGGCCTTCATCTCCACTTAAACCAATGTTATGAAATTTATTATCGCTTAAGTTCTCACCTTGGTGACAGGAAATGCAACTTGCCTTGCCCTGGAACAAGTCCAAGCCACGAATTTCTTGAGCGGACAATGCATCATTATCGCCCTCTAGGAAACGATCAAAAGCAGTATCTTGTACAACAATTGTACGTTCAAATGCGGCAATGGCCTTGGCGACATTGTCTAAGGTAATTGGTCCGCCAAATGCCTCTCGGAATAATTCCTCATAGCCTTCGATGGCAGCTAGCTTTTCGACAAGTTCATCTAAGGGTTGATTCATTTCCACTGCGGACTCAATCGGACCTAATGCTTGTTCTTCTAAGGAAGCAGCACGTCCATCCCAGAAGTTGGATGTATAATAGCCAGAATTGATGACGGTCGGCGAGTTTCTTGGCCCTTCAAATCCCTCATGGCCAACAAATTTCGCACGATTATCTCCATATCCAGCGCCTGGAATATGGCAGGTGGCACAGCTTTGTTTGTTATCTCCGGAAAGTCGATGGTCAAAGAATAGAGTCTTACCCAATTCGATTGCATCATCTGTCATTGGATTATCTTCTGGAACAGGAACATCTCCGATTGGAACAAGTAAGCTACTCACGGTGATATCTGGTTTCTCTTCTTGTTCAGGAGCCTTTGCTTCTTCTGTGTTTGAGCAAGCAACTAACCCAACAGCCAATAAAAGTAGAGAAAAGATTTTAAGCTTTAACGATTTCAATATTTCCACCCCTTTTAACTAAAGTATTTAGAATAGTAAGTCGGTGTTGTTAATTATTATTATAATTTAATAGTAATTAAAAATGAGACGCGAAATGTGAGCATTATTTGACGAAACACAGGGACGGTTCTCCTGCTTCCTAAGGAAGCAGGAGAACCGTCCCTGTGTTTGCCCTAATTATTTTCAGCCATCCGCCCAAGCGGGCCGTTTTCATCAATGATCTCTTTCAAATCATAAACAGAGATTGGGAACATTGGGAATCCGAACACATATGGCGTGAGATCGTACAGTTGATAGTAAATCACAAGTGTTTTATCAGCAATATAAAAATCCTGATCTGGTTGAATGGTGGTGAACTCGTTTAGTAGAGGGATGTCGCGTTGTTCGATCTGGGACTGGATAAGAGATGAGATTTTTCCGATATAGTCACTTCCAGGCTTAAACAAATCGTCTAATTGAAGTTTCTTTCCTGTCTTTAAGTCGAATGTTAACGAGTTGATATAGGTCATTCCGTGGGCAGCTTGGTGATGGTAGGTATAATTAGAGAATGAGAAACTCAATACATCACGTTGGTTATTCTTAATTTCATAGGACGCTAGCATTTCAACGACAGTTGACGGCGACTCGCCGACTTGTTGGTTGATGAGCTGTTGCGTATGGTAGATGATCCACTGATTGATGAATTTTTCGAGACGATGATTAGGCATCTTTATGACTTTAGGATAATAGATTTTTTGATCAGGTCCGGTGCCCACTTCCACGGTTTTCAAACGAACTGGTAATGAAATAGCCACTTCAAGTCCCCCTTTGTTTACCCATAGTATTCATGAAGGGGTTATCTTTGTTCACGTCATGGCCGGGTTTACTTGCTCCTTGTCCCTCTATTAGGAAGCAGAAGAAGAACCGTCCCTAAAATTCACAAAATTTTCCGATTGATGTGTTTTGTTTCTTCTTAGAGGGCTTATAGTAGAGAGGTAAAGTGAAACGAATGTCGAGAGGGGCGGTAATGATGATGAAATTAGATGGGAAAGTAGCTGTTGTAACGGGCGCAGCGTCTGGTATGGGGAAAGCAATTGCTGAATTGTATGCAAAAGAAGGTGCGAAGGTTGTAGTCGCTGACCTAAACATAGAGGGTGCTGAGAGTGTAGCGAGTGGGATTGTCACAAGTGGCGGAACCGCAATCGCTTTGAAAGTAAATGTAGGAGAACTAGCAGATATAGATGGCATGATTGACACAGCCGTTAGTGAATATGGCACCTTAGATATTCTCGTCAATAACGCTGGCATCATGGACAATTTTGAGCCAGCTGAAGCGATTGACGAGGCAAGATGGGATTTAATCTTTGATGTGAATACAAAAAGTGTCATGCGTTCAACAAGGAAAGCACTGCCAATCTTTTTAGCGAAAGAAAAAGGTGTGATTATCAATGTTGCCTCAACTGGTGGAATGAACGGGGCTCATGCTGGTGCAACCTATGTGGCATCCAAGCATGCCGTCATTGGGTTTACGAAAAACACTGGGTTCATGTATGCTCAAAAAGGCATCCGTTGCAACGCGATTGCTCCAGGAGCAGTTGAAACCAATATTAGCTCGTCGATGACAGCGCCAAACCAATTTGGAATTAGCCGAGCAGGGCTGACACATGCTGCAGTGCCACGTACAGGTAAACCAGAAGAAATCGCACAGGTTGCCCTATTTTTAGCATCGGATGACGCCAGCTTTGTGAATGGGGCAGTTTTAACCGCTGATGCTGGTTGGACGGCTGCTTTTTAAAAAAATAAATATGTAAAACTCCGCTAGATTTAACGTTTAGCGGGGTCTTTTCGTTTGTTGAGATTGGATTAGCTATTTTTTCTATAAAAATAGTACAAAGACCGTCTATCAGGGATTCATGAAGATCTCTGTTAGGTGGTCTTTTTGTATTATGCATCGATTCTGGTAAGTTATTGATTGATTTTTGGTAGATATGCATTCATTATTAAAAGTTATTGATCGATTATCCAAAGTTATTGAAAAAATGGTGACTAAAGTGTGACAACAGCAAAGCATGGGGACGGTTCTTCTGCTTCCAAGAGGAAGCAGAAGAACCGTCCCCATGTTACATTCAAGTTACAATCATTAAAAATCGATGGGAATGGCCGGAAAATCCTTAACGGCAGCGAATAGACTAATATAATAGATTTTATACATAGAAAAAGTAGTGGGGCAATTGAATTGTAGAATTGAAAATTGGGAGGAATTAGTATGTTAGGATTTGATATCGATATAGATCAATTTGCGAAGATTAAAGTGATTGGCGTAGGTGGCGGTGGAAATAATGCCGTTAACCGGATGATTGAGGATGGCGTCCAAGGAGTGGAGTTTATTGCCGTTAATACGGATGCACAAGCTCTGAATCTCTCAAAGGCAGAGACAACAATGCAAATTGGTGAATCCCTGACTCGCGGTCTAGGCGCTGGGGCCAATCCGGAAATTGGCCGAAGAGCGGTCGAAGAAAGTAAACAGCAGCTTCAGGAAATTTTACAAGGAGCCGATATGGTGTTCGTCACCGCGGGAATGGGTGGGGGCACTGGTACGGGGGCAGCTCCTGCGATTGCCAAAATCGCTTGCGACCTTGGAGCCCTAACGATTGGGGTCGTTACTCGCCCGTTTACCTTCGAAGGTCGGAAGCGTGCGGCCAATGCGGCAGCAGGAATCGAGGAGATGAAAAAAGCTGTTAACACTTTAATCATCATTCCAAACGAGCGCTTACTAGAAATCGTCGATCGAAAAACGCCAATGCTTGAAGCATTTCGCGAAGCCGATAATGTCCTGAGGCAGGGTGTGCAAGGGATTTCGGATTTAATTGCCGTCCCAGGATTAATCAACTTGGACTTCGCCGACGTTAAAACCATTATGTCCAACAAAGGAACAGCCTTAATGGGGATTGGTGTTGCCTCGGGTGAGGACCGCGCCGTTGAAGCAGCCAAGAAAGCGATATCGAGTCCACTCCTGGAGACGTCTATTGATGGAGCCAAAGGGGTGCTGATGAATATTACGGGTGGTACGAATTTAAGTTTATACGAGGTCCAAGAGGCAGCTGATATCGTCGCTTCGGCCACTGACCAGCAACTCAACATGATCTTCGGCTCGGTGATTAATGAAAATTTAACAAAGGAAATCATGGTTACAGTGATTGCAACGGGATTTTCTCACGATGAGACCCCATCATTAAAAGGAACCCAACAGCCCCGTGAACAGCAAGCTCAGGTAGACCAACGGGAAACCGTCCCATATGAAGAACCGATCGAGCACGAAGAAATCAGAACAAACCGCCGACCAACGCAACAGCACCAGCACCAACAGCAACCAGTCGACTATAACGGACATTCCCAGTATTCGGAAGAAGATTCACTAGATGTACCGGCCTTCTTGCGCAAGCGAGGCAGAAGGCGCTAAGTTTTATAGAAAGGGTTTCCTTATCATTTAAGGGAGCCTTTTTTAAATCTTACGAATGTATTATTTTACCTTAGAGTATCTTCAGGTGTAACGTGGTTTCATCTTATTGTTCTATGGGTATTTATAAAGGTAAAAGGCTAACTATGGGTGAAAACTCTCTTAATGTTGATATAGAGTTCGACCAAACCAATTCGTCATAATCGAACTAAACACTCCCCACGCGAACGCCATTAAAAGCGATTATATTCTCAAAATTCCAACAATCATGGTATGATGAAAGAAGAAAACGTACTTTAGTTTGAGGGGGAACTGGGATGGACAAGCAAGAGTTTATGGCACATGTGGAGAATGCGTACGATACGTATGAAGCAAAACCAGAGAATATATTTATGTTCAAATTGCTCGATTTTGAATTTGACTATGATGATGAGGCGAAGATGTGCACGATTTCGTGTCCGGTGACAGACATTATGTATAATCCAGCGGGTATTGTTCATGGTGGAATTTTTACTTTTATTGCGGATACAGCGATGGGGCATTTGAACTTCCGTCATAAGGACGCACCTTATGTTTCATTAGAGTTGAAAACCAGCTTTTTTCAAGCAACGACTACTGGGAAACTAATCGCAACGGCGCGCTATTTAAAAGAGGGATATAAGGTATGCTTTATGGAAGCTGAAGTGAAGAATGAGCAGGGCGACTTGTTGTGCCAAACTTCAGGGACGTTTTATCGCTTTGATAAAAATAAGAAAAAATAAACATGCACCACCCCATTGAGAATGACTTCAATGGGCGGTGCAGTAACTGTTACAAGAAATCTTTGTCAGATAGAATTGTCGCGTTGAAAAGGTCGATAAATCCACTTTTGATAATGATGTCCCGTAAAGACAATGACGAAATAAAAGAAGGGAAGCAGCAAGTAGTTGTCCACTTTTAACCTGCGTTGTTTGATTAAGAAATAATCTAGGGACCACATGAAAAGAAATGATTTCAATTTTGACAAAAAATCTCCGCTTTTTAACCACCATGCGACTAGTAACGAATCCAGCAAATTAACTAGTGGTGCGACTTTGAAATGTTTTTTCCATGGTCGGCCCCACGCTTTTCCGTAGCGAATTTTCCCTGAAATAGTCAAAAGAAAATTCAGGTTCGACCACGTGACTTGAATCATTTGGAATAGGGAAATGAAGCGTACATAAGGATTGTTCTTTTGAAGCTTTTCAGACCATAAATCATTAGCGATGAATGAAATGAAAATCATGACAAAGGTATACCTTGTTTTCCACCAATGATTTTTAAAAATCCCGAAATATAGAAATAACTTTTCGACAACGGAAAAGTAAATGCTGAAAAATAACTTCACTTTCCAGCCAAGCTGAAATGCAGTAATAAACAAGGCAGTGGTTGGCACGTAGAAGAACTGCGACCATACGGAGCCAAATACATGGTCCAGACTGCGAACTTTAAAAAACTTAGGCTTATAAACATAACCCTTTAAGAGGGCAAAGACGACATACTCAAACAAATAAGCAAAACCCGTATATGATAAAAACAAGACAAGTAGTTGCTTGCGATCCTTCTTTTTATAAAAGGTAAAACCCATCATAGCGAAGTGAACGATCCCTAACACAATATAAGGATATTTCTTCAATTTTCGCCTGGAAATCAAAGACACCACCTCAACCTGCATTTTTATTAGCTATTTGTTTATTTGGTAAGGATTATTCGGATAAGCTTACTTTTAATAAAGGTGATGGTTGAAATATAGCCCGGTACTTCGCCTCAGAGGGAGTGGGGAAGCTACTATATTTATGTGAATATTTAGCGCTAGTTCGGGCGATATTTGGTAACACTAACTACACTGAAAAACACTCGAAGGGACAGAAAAGGATGTCAAAACTAGATTTATCAAATTTTGAAAAAAAGCTTGAGGTTCGAAATTTACAAATGGAGGATATTGACCAGCTGTTAGAAATGCAGAAGGTCTGTTTCCCGAATATGGATCCGTGGACGCGCGAGCAATTGGTTAGTCATTTAACAATTTTCCCTGAGGGGCAGTTTTGTGTCGAGTTTGATGGCAAGCTGATTGGCAGTTGCTCGAGTTTGATTATTAATTTTGATGAGTACGACGACAAACATACATGGGACGATATTACCGATGAAGGCTACATAACAAACCATAATCCGGAGGGCTTTAACCTCTACGGGATTGAGGTAATGGTTGACCCGAACTATCGCGGCATGAAAATTGGCAAGCGGCTTTATGAAGCTCGAAAGGAATTGGCGCGCGAATTCAATTTAAAAAGCATTATTATCGGCGGTCGCATCCCGAATTACCATAAATATAAAGATGAATATTCGCCCCGTGAGTATGTAGAAGAGGTCGGGAATCAAAACATCTTTGACCCAGTGCTGACGTTCCAAATTATGAATGGGTTTAACCTGATGCGAATCAATCCAGGATATTTGCCAGATGACCAGCAGTCGATGCAATATGCGACGCTGATGGAATGGAACAATATCGACTATCAACCGAAGTCGAAGCGTCATTTTAAAACCGCTTACCCTGTTCGAATTACCGTTATTCAATATATGATGAAAACGATTAGCTCGTTTGAGGAATTTGCGAAGCAGGTTGAGTATTATGTTGATGTGGCCTATGATTTCGATAGTGACTTTGCGGTGTTCCCCGAAATTTTCACGACGCAGCTAATGTCGTTTTTAGAGGAGAAGGTTCCTTCAAAATCGGTGCGGAAGCTTGCCGAGTACACGGAGGATTATATTGAGCTATTTACGAAATTGGCCGTACGCTACAATGTGAACATCATTGGTGGATCCCACTTTGTTGAAGAGGATGACCATATTTACAATATTGCCTACTTGTTCCGCCGTGACGGTACGATTGAGAAGCAATATAAAATTCATGTTACGCCGAACGAACGAAAATGGTGGGGCATTCAGCCGGGAGATTCGGTGCGCGTATTTGACACCGACTGCGGAAAAATTGCGATTCAGATTTGCTACGATATCCAGTTCCCTGAACTGACAAGGTATGCGGTTGATCAAGGGGCAAACATTATATTTGTGCCATTCTGTACCGACGATCGCCAAGGTTACTTGCGCGTGCGTTATTGCGCCCAGGCCCGTGCGGTTGAAAATCAAGTATACACGGTGATTGCTGGAACGGTGGGGAACTTGACGCAAGTTGAAAACATGGATATTCAATATGCCCAATCAGGCATTTTCACTCCGTCTGATTTTGAGTTTGCCCGCGATGGAATTGTTGGCGAATGCCATCCGAATATTGAAACCGTCGTCGTTGGCGACGTCGATTTAGAAATTTTAAGAAGACAAAGACGCTCCGGAACGGTAAGGCAGTTGCGCGACCGCCGGAAGGATTTGTTTGAAGTGACTTATCGTAAGTAAAGATGGTGAATGGGAAGGTTTATCACGCAAATTAAGGTTTGCGGGTAAGTCTTCTTTTTTTTGCGGAAAAAAAGCTCTAATTTGTGCGATAAACTATCGTTTTCACGGGGTGATGGATGACTTTGAGTTGTAATAATCACTTTTTTATTAGAAAAAGGCTAAAATCTACCAAGTTGAACACGTCAACACAAGTTTTCAATCAGCGCCAGATTCGTTATGCATCGATTCTTGCGAGTTATTGATTGTTAATTTAAGAATATGCATCGATTATCGAAAGTTATGGATCGATTCTCCAGAGTTATTGAAAAAATGGAGACTATACTGTGTCCAAAGGTGATTTTTGTTACAGATAAAGCTCTGCCAACGGATAAAGCCAAAGCTATTTAGCTACAAAAAAAGAGCCCCAACTAGGACTCTTTACTGAACGATATTCTCTAAGCGGTTGAGTAAGTCTGTGACCTCATTGATTGTCGTGAATAGTTCCATATTCTCGAGCTTGTCTAACGCCAAATTCCCATTATCTAACGCTTGGTTGATTTCTCCGAGGAGGACTTCGTTTTTAGCTACGAATTCCTGATGAATGTCTTCCGCTACAGTTGGGATGTTCTGGGTGCTGATAAATTCCTCAATGTCTTGTTTTAGAGTAATCAGTTTCGTTTCTAACTCTTGTTTCGCCTCAGGATCTGTGACGGCGGCTTGCACTAATTGTGGAGCTTCATCTGCGAATGTGTTTAGCTTGGCAACATGCTCGGTTGCCGTGTTGACATAGTCAATCGAATCATTGACTTCGGTAAGCAAGGAACATCCACTTAAGAACATTAAGCCCACCACGATTAAAACCATCTTCACTTTTCCCATACCTACACACCCTTTATGTTTTTTATAAGAAATTTTATAGCTTATCTCTTACTGTTAATACGGTTTGTAGTGAATAAAGTTCCGTAAATCTCTTGCTTAAGAAGTGTCTTGACGCTGCCTTTTTAAAGATCAAGGCCCAATTTAGAGGTTGGATTGCGAGAAATGCTACTTCTCCGGTCGAAAATAAACCCTCCCTCGCTTATCGCCGGAGTAAGGGAGATTCATAGACCTTAACAATTTGCGGGCCTTTTGTATTGATGAGATATGGAGGAATTCCCGAAACTGTTTATTTTTAACGGTAGGTCCGTAGAGCAAAAATAAATCGTGAGTTGCCTGAATGTGGGCATCTCGCGAAGGGAACAGGCAGACCGAACATTTCCAATAGCCTTTTAAAGAGATCATCGGAAGGGAAGTACACTTTGGACATTGCACCCCGAATAGTATGTCTTGTTCAGTTAAATTGAATTCTTTCATTAGATTAGGATATTGTGGGGAGTGTTTTTTTATTAAAAGCTTGGACAATTTACGCAACGTTTTTGGGTCGGATAATTCCTTTTTTGAATGTTGATCTAGGTGAAAGAGATAGTTAGGAAGTTTGGTTGCTGGGAGGACTCGGTTTCGTACCTCGGGATCGGGGTTCTCCATTCTAATAATTGTCGAGGGCTTGCTGACAATCACGACATATTCGATAGGGAGAGCGGGGAAATGGTGAAGGGCTAGCCATTTGCGCAGGCATCTTTGATGATATTGTGCTTGGGCAATAGGATTAGCGTAACCGTCTTGTTGTTCACCGAGTATCCTTATGAATTGGCCTTGATCATCAAACAAGATTGTTCCAGCAAAGTTTTTCGCTTCAATAATGAGGGCAAATCTGCTGGTGAGCAAGAGAAAGTCCATCTGGAATGTGAGGTCACCAACTTTAAGGCACAAATCATGAAAAATAAAATAATGATCCTCGTCAATCGTTCTTAAAATGTACTCTACTTTCTTTTCGCCAATGAAGCCAGCGAGTCTTCGGGCGCGTTCTCCACTAATTTCTTCATATTTAGGGGAGGTTTTCACTAATCGGCTGTGTAAGGCATTTAATGCTTGAAGCCTAATCGGTGGTTGAAGTGGTTTTATAAACAAAACAATCCTCCTTTCTTATTTCATGAAAGGATTCTGCAATGCTGAATGAAATCCTGCTCGATTTAGCGTAGAGTTTGACTGTTTTTTGACGAAAATAGAGATCTATTATAAAAGTTGAGGGTAGTTATAAGCAATTTGCTATATTTGTGAGGTACGGAATGACACTTGGGAGGAGATATGCATTGATTCCGATGAGTTATAGATTGATTCTTGGAAGTTATGCATCGATTTTCGGAAGTTATTGATAAAATGGTGACTAATTTGTGTCGAGAGAACATTTTTAAGGAAACTACCCATAAAAAAGTGAAATGCGTTTATAAAGAAAAAAGCCGCTTGACGTTGTTGAGTCAAACCGACTTTAAGTTAATCCTTTTTTTCAAAAAGATTCTTCTAATTTCCCCATCTCAGAAACATGGTCAGTGTACAGCATTGGGATCCTTGAGCGTTCGCGTGTATTTCGAGCTTGACTCCGCTTGGGGTATAGGTGGTGGTAATCGGTGTGTCCACTCCAATCGATTTCATCAGTCGGTCTACTTCTTGTTGATTCCCTTGCTGGGCGGCCCTCATTAATTTCTTGGCAAATGTGTGGTTAGAAAATTGATTAAGAATCGTGATTGCTTCTCTAGCAATTTTTTGAAATGCTTCAACGGAATGGATGAAAATCGTCTCATCGACCTCGGGATATTGGCGATAGCCATAATGTGGTTGGAGTGTTGGATGATAGTAGTAAGGGTATGGCTGTGGGTGTGAATATGAATATGGGTGATAGTGCATGGTGATACAACACCTTCCTTGTTGGAGATTAGAGGAACTCCAAGCCTGTGCTCCTCAAGCAATAAGTTTCTTTATTTAGTATGCAAGGAACAACCATAACCGTGCCTGGTCAGGAAAAAAATTGGGTGGTGCCAGGCACCATCCAATTTATTACCATCAAATTTATTACCATCTAGGATTACCCGCTATCTAGTGTTGGGCAATTCCAACACCTTCAGTTTTTCATATGCCCGGTTTCTGGTGAGATTTTGAGATTGCCAGTTGTCGCTTTTGAAGTACCCTCTTTCAATCTTTCGGTCCTTTAGCACCCTTTCCAGTTCCGGTACATCTGGGTTTTCTTCGTGTAGCTCGATTAACCCTAGAACTCCAGTGGAGGATAGGATGTTTAAATAATGAATGTCAATTTTTCCTGTTGCTTCATAGCGAGCAAGGTTGCGGTCGACGACGATTTTATCAAGATTGACGACATTGATTCCGACATAAAATATGAGTGAAGCGATGAAATAAAAGTGGAACAGAGATAGTCTCTCAAGCCAGACTTTTACGAGTGTGTAGGCAAGGATGACCATCAGGAAGATCATGAATGAGTGAACGAGAACTCGTGTGAACGTGAAGCCATACGCATCCTCATACATGGCCATTCTCATGAATGCCGATATCAATAGCACTCCGCTTGATAAAATCAGCACGCTCAAGCCCACGCGGATTGCCTTTTTCACAAAGCTCGTGACACTTTTCGTAAAGGTAATCACAGCGGTGGTGACAGTCAAATTGATTAAGGTAACAAACAGTAACTCGAAAAAGCCGCGGCGGGCATACTCCGCATATGTGTAGCCAGCTTCAAGTGTACCGCTGAAGAAGTATTTGAATTGGACAGCAACGAATAATACATACACAAAATCGAGAAGTAGGAGTACGGTTAAGGTGATAATTCCATCCAAACTAAAGGGCTGCGAAGTATTTTCCTTCTGAGCAATCTGGACTTTTTTATATAAAAGAACCTGCAAGAAGCCAAAGAATCCAAACGAATAAATCAATATGATGACAAAACGGAAGAGATTCTCTGGATTGAAGCTGAGTAAATCAGGCAAACGGCCTAAAATTCGTTCGAATTGAGCATCAGCTGAAATCAATAGATTCAGGATGACGGATAAAATCGGGATCGAGATACCAATCCCAATCAAGACTTTCTTCCAAATTAGATAATGGTCGGGCTTGCTGCTCTTTTTAACTAATCGTCCCATATGAGCGGCAAAAAGGGCATTGTAGCGCAAGCCACCTACAAGGCGTAAAAGTGTATATAAAAGGAAGCCTAATTTATTCCATTCCATCTTGTTCGGTGATGTGATCATGGCAAGATGAAAGATGACCAACCCTGGAATCACAAGGATGTTCAATGCGTAAAAAAGGCCGGTGTCATGGAGGTAGTAGCTTGCGGCCAATAGCCAAATGGAAATCAATACGAGATAACCAAACCGTTGATGCGAGAATGAAAATGCACGAAACCTCCAGAAAAAGAAGGCGTAAAAAACCGCTAGGAACACGAGATAAGAAAGTCCAATCTGACCCCTGAAAAATGCCTCCTCGGCAACAATTCCAACGACAAAACATAAAAGTAGAAAAATCCAATCTTTCTTTTCAAATTTAAATTCCATTTTTTTAACCCCCTGGGGACGGTTCTTCTGCTTCCAAAACTCGGAAGCAAAAGAACCGTCCCTTAGTTTTCTATGTATATAGATTTTCTAGGTATGTGAGTAAAAAAAAGCTTAAACGGAAGCCTTTTTCCCCCATTTGTAGCTGATTAGGCATACTGGGTATAAGAGTAATGTGAGTAGGATGCAAAGAACGATAAAGGTTTCTTTTAGCAATGGGCTGAACCATTCGTGGGGAATGATTCGGAAAACGGTTAACAGCATGAGTGTTAGATTAGGGATCAGGGCAAGGATGAACGTTCGGGTCATCAGTCTTTTCCCCTTATGTCCGAAGCCTCTGCCAATTTCATAGCCAAGCAATGCCCAAAACAGCATGTAAACGAGCGCAATAACGATTGGGAAAGAGGTCAGGTTCGCCCATAGGCGATTGAGCCAGTTCCAATCGAGCAGATTGTGGGCAAGTGTGAGGATGCCGCCTCCAACGAAGAATAGGATATTCAAAGCGATGAACAGCCATTTCATATTGCTAGGAGTGACGGAAAGCTCTTCTTTCCACATGGCGGCAATCTCTTCGGGTGACCCGAATCTTGAATGAACGTGTGCCTGCAATTCAGATTTATCGTCTATTTGATAGAGGTCGACTAGGAGTTCATCGAGATGAACACTATACTCTTTTAGAATTGATTCCTTTTCGGGATGATCTCCAAGACCTTTTGCCAAGTCTGCTAAAAAGTCACTCTTCAGTTGTTCCATGCTTTTTTCTCCCCATCAACTTGTTCATAACGGAAACAAAGTCGTTCCACTCACGGGTCTTTTCTAGTAGCATTTCTTTTCCAGCTTCAGTTATCCGGTAATACTTTCTTGCCGGTCCCTTCGGCTGTTCTTGCCAGTAACATTCAATGTATTCTTGTTTTTCAAGCTTATGAAGGGCTGGGTATAATGTGCCTTCCTTAACGGAAAACTCGTTAGCACTCCGCTTTTCAAGCTCTTTGACAAGCTCATAGCCATACATATCGCGTTCCTCGAGCAATTGAAGCAATAAAAGCGAAGTACTGCCTTTGACTAACTCACGATTAAACATCTTATCACCTACCTAGGTTTTTTAGGTATATAGAAATTCTACATCCATAGGAATGAAATGTAAAGGGGAAATGGGAAAAATTAGCTGGTAAATCAATAGGTGGAAAATCCCTGGAAGGTGCCTGGCACCTTCCAGGGATTTTCCATCTGCAGTTATTAGGGGGGATTATTAGTTGTTTGTTCTACATGGAATAGAACAAATGTGTTATAATAAATATAGAACAGAATGGAGGGGCTTCGGTGATTATTCAAATTGAACCTCAATCAGATATTCCAATTTACATGCAGCTGACGAACCAGATCTTGGAGGGCATTGCGAGGGGGGCTTTACGCCAAGGGGAATCGTTACCCTCAGTGCGGGCCTTTGCGGCAGATCTTGGGGTTAACATGCATACTGTCAATAAAAGTTATCATGAATTAGAAAAGCGGGGGATTATCCGGATTGTGCCTAAATCAGGTGCGGTGATTCAATCGCAAGAAGCGATAGAGAAAAATAATCCTCACTATCAGCGGATTCAGCAAGAAATGAAAACAGTGATTGCAGAAGCGCTTGTTTTGGGATTCAAAAGCGAGCAGATTGAGGAGCTTGTGGCATCGGTTACGAAAGAATTAAAAGGGAAACCAAGGCTCAAATAGGATTGTTAATTAGGCTCACAAACAAATTTAAATAACAAAAAACGTAACCCGGTCCCCCCGGTACGTGACGTGAACAAATTTTAAGAATGGAGGGATATATTATGACATTGACCATTTTTGCAATTATTATCTTGTTTTTGGCTGTAATGGAGGCGGCAATTCCCTATTTAGTTAAACGCACCGTGGTATTTGGCGTCTCGATTCCAGAAGAGTACACGAAAGCGTCTGAACTTCGTGAGTATAAAAAACGGTACGCACTCATCGTCTTTTCCGTTTCTATGGTTGTTTTCATTAGCTTTCTTTTATGGGGGATGCTAGCCAGCCCCGCAGAAGAGCAGCTTGTGCTGGTGTGTACAGCGATCCCAATTGCGATGATCCTTTTGAGTCTCGCCTGCTATGTATATTTTCATGCGAAAACCACTCAGCTAAAACGACAAAATCGGTGGGGAGAGAACCTTAAGCAAGTAAGAGTCACCGACTTGTCGGTCCGCTCCCAGGATGAAATGTTGCCTTGGTATATGTATCTTTTACCGATGGTCGTCACTCTCGGTGTAATTGGCTACACCGTCCTCCAATATCCGACCCTTCCGGAGCAAATCCCGACGCATTGGGGCCCGAATGGTCAACCAGATGCCTTTACTGCTAAAAGTCCAATATCGGTGATTTCGGCACCACTTATTCTCCTTGTCATGCAAGTGATGTTTCTCGGAATCAATGAAACAACCAAGCGCTCAGGGATAAAATTAAGTGCCACAAGAACGGAGGCCTCGCGGATACGTCAGTTAACTCTAAGGAAATATACGAGTTGGTTTATGTTTTTAATCAGCTTACTATTAACAATGCTCTTTTCGTTCCTACAATTATCAACCATCCATGAAGGTTTGTTTGGTGAGGGGACGATGTTGATTGCCCCATTTATCTTCCTTCTCGTGATCTTTGGCGGAGCGATTGTGTATGCCGTCAAAGTTGGGCGAGCTGGAGAAAAGATTGGAACCGAGTCTGTTGAGGGTATTGGCGATGTAGACGAGGACCAGTATTGGAAGGGTGGACTGTTTTATTTTAATAAAAATGATCCGTCGATCTTTGTTGAAAAACGCTTTGGAGTCGGTTGGACATTGAATCTCGCCAATCCAAAAGGTTACTTTATCGTTCTAGGCCCGCTTGCTTTCATCCTACTGTTCACTTATTTTGTTTGAGGATGGTCTAGCTAGGGTGAAAAAAATCAAGTTTAGGGAGATTGAAGAATGAACATAATCGAGCGGGCAGTGATTTCGGATGCCCCGGAACTATTATCTTTGCAGAAATTAGCGTTTATAAGTGTTGCGGAACTTGAGGGATATGAAATCTTGCCATTAACCCAAACGGTGGAAGATGTGGAAGAGGCATTTGATCAACATGTTATCTTAAAGTACGTCGTCGATGGGAAAATGCTTGGCTCAGTCCGAGCTCATCAGGAAGGGGACACTTGCCATATCAGCAGATTAATGGTCCACCCCAATTCCGAAAACATGGGTATCGGAAAAGCACTTATGCATGAAATTGAAGGGCTGTTCCCCGATACAAGAATGGAGTTGTTTACAGCAACCATCAATAAAAAAAACATCTCATTTTATCAAAAACTAGGTTACCGCGGATATAAAGAAGCGAAACTCCCGGGAGTCGAAACGTTATTTATATTTATGGAGAAATAAGCAATGGAGGGTGTAGATTCGATCTACACCCTTTTAGATATTACTTCGAGTCCTCAGTCGGACCTTAGTGATAAGAATATTCATTTCATCCTGCTTGTCAGCCAAAAATGCGCCCGAGTCAATTGCCCAAGTGACTAACACGGCCCCCATCAGAAATGAAACTTTTGTGCATTGGATGAATCCTCCACTTTTGTGTCATCTTAAAGGAAAAGGAGTGGTGGATTATGAGAGTTTTACTAGTGTTGGTGCTGCTATGTATCTCCAGTTTTCCAACGATAACTGATGCAAAAACCGAGCAACTGTCACATAAAGAGTTGGCAATCGTCATCGATGATTTCGGTAATGACATGAAGGGGACGGAGGACATGTTAGACCTTCCGATTCCGTTGACTATAGCGATTATGCCTTTTCTGTCGACAACGGAACGAGATGCCCAACTGGCTCATGAGAAGGGACATGAGGTGATTGTCCATTTGCCGATGGAACCGAAGAAAGGGAAGAAAAGTTGGTTAGGTCCTGGCGCAATTACAACCGATATGAGTGATCAAGAAGTAAGGAAACAGGTTGAAAAGGCGATTGAAAATGTCCCACATGCTGTTGGAATGAACCATCATATGGGCTCAAAGGTGACGGAAAATGAACGGGTGATGAGAATCGTCCTAGAGGTATGCAGGGAAAAAGGGGTTTTTTACCTGGATAGTAAAACAACGGGGAAGAGCGTCATTCCCAAATTGGCGAGAGAGTTATCTGTTCCGTACCTCGAAAACGATTTGTTTTTCGACCATATTTATTCGGCCAAGCATATTTATCATCAAGCCTCCAAGTTAGTGGATCGTTTAGAAGAACATAAGCAAATTATTGCGATTGGTCATGTCGGCGTTACAGGGGATAAGGTTGTGAATGCTCTCAAAGCTTATATTCCTGAATATGAAAAACAAGCGGAAATGGTCCCGCTGTCCGCGTTACTTCCTGATTTCGACCGAATGGATGAAAGACTGCCTTAAGGCCCTTTACCAACTTTCTGCGGTTTATTTTTAATAGAAAATTAGCGGCAAGTTGAGTCGGTTATCACTTCGGACGCAGGAGCAACTTCGTTTGAGGAGAGGACATCCTCCCCTTTTTATTATAAAAGGGGAAGGACGGCTCTTCTTATTATCAGAATAAATCGGCTACTTTTATTTTTAAAAGAAGGGGTTGACGGATTCAGTATTATTTTATATATTATGTGTGTAACCGGTTACAGACCGGTACTTCCGTTGAATGATAAAAGCTTACTAAACCACTAATATATTTTTTTGAACGATGTGTAACCGGTTACGCAAAAGTAATTCTCTGGTTAGGGTCTTTCAAACCGTATTTTTTTACAAAAGCTGTAACCGGTTACACACATCGAATACTATCGTGACGAGAAAGAGTGAGGAATATGGCAACGATTTCGGAGGTGGCGAAGCGGGCAGGAGTTTCTGTTGCGACTGTCTCGAGGGTCATAAATAATAAAGGGTATGTGCATGAGGATACTCGTAAGGCGGTAGTCCAAGCAATTGCCGATCTAGAGTATAAACCAAACAATGTCGCGCGGAGCCTGTTTAAGAAAACGTCCAAGATGATTGGCTTTGTGATTCCAGATATCACTAACCCATTCTTCCCTCAGCTTGTTCGAGCGATTGAAGATGTGATGTATCCAGCTGGTTATACGACGATTTTATATAACAGTGATGAGCGATTGGAGCATGAAGTTGAGTTTATCGAGGGGATGACCGCGAAATACACGGATGGCTTTATTGTCGTGTCGAACTCGCTTAAATGGGAACATTTACAGCAATTGAGTGTGCCGGTCGTTGCGCTTGACCGTCATATTGATGAACGGCTTTCCTCGGTGATTATTGATAACTATGATGGGGCGAAAAAGGCTCTTGAGTATATGATTAAAAGAGGGTGCAAGACGATTGCCCATCTCGCAGGACCATCGGATGTTTTTACGTCTAGCGAAAGAAAACGAGCGTATGAAGATGTGATGAGGGAGCATGGACGACCGATTCTTTTGAAGCAGGGTCATTATGAACTGCAAAAAGGAATGGTCACAACAATGCAGTTGCTTGAAGAGCATCCTGAGATTGATGCGGTGTTTGCAGCGAATGACGTCATGGCCATCGGTGCGTTAAAAGCCGCAGCTAGACTCGGTGTCGAAGTACCAAAGGATATTTCGTTTATGGGGTTTGATGGTGTGCAATGGGGAGAAACGGTGACCCCGGAGCTTACGACGATGCAGCAGCCTATTTATGAAATGGGGAAGAAAGCAGCAGAAATGCTATTAGCAAGAATTCAAGATTCTAGGATGCCTGTCGAGCATTATGTGATGGACACATCATTAAAGATTAGAAACTCCGTTCGCTAAAAAATAGAGACTCTTAGGTAAAAGAGGTGACGAGAATGATCACAGTTGTTGGCAGTTTAAATATGGATTTAGTAACAACGGTAGACCGTTTTCCTAAAAAAGGGGAAACGTTGCAAGGAAATTCCTTTGCGACCATCTTTGGTGGCAAAGGAGCAAACCAAGCAGTGGCGGCTGCTCGTTTTAAAAGAGAAGTGCATATGATCGGTCGGGTTGGAGACGATGCTTTTGGGCAAGAATACCGCCAGTACTTAACAGAAGAAGGCATTTTGATCGAAAATGTGAAACCGGTTACACATGAGGTGACTGGGACCGCACTCATCACGGTTGCTGAGCAAGATAACACCATTGTCATCGTGGCTGGTGCAAATGATCGTATGACAGCTGACGAGGTGGAAGCAACCCGAGAAGTGATTGAGCGTTCGAATGTGTTATTGGTGCAACTTGAAATTCCACTCCCTGGTGTTGAGCGAGCAATACAGATTGCGAAAGAAGCAGGGACAACCGTGATTTTGAACCCTGCTCCTTATCAGGAATTGCCGGATCATTGGTGGGAACTGATTGACTATGTAACCCCAAATGAACATGAGGCAGCTGAAATGAGGCAAAGCTCGATTTTTAAGCCGTCATACGAAGAAAAGCTGATTATTACAGAAGGCTCAAAAGGCGCTTCTTATTTTACTAAAGGTGAAAGAAAGCTCGTTTCGGCTCCGAAAGTGGAGGTTAAGGATACAACCGGGGCTGGGGACACGTTCAATGGCGTGTTGGCCGCTGGTTTGGATGAAGGGCTATCGCTTGAAACCGCAGTTGCCCACGCGGTTGCGGCGGCTAGTCTCTCGGTAACCGCTTTTGGTGCTCAAACAGGAATGCCGACGAATGAGCAGCTACAGAGTTTTCTTGAAGGGGGGAAATCCTCATGATGAAAAATGGTCCATTAAATAGTGAGATTGCAAAGGTGCTTGCTGATCTTGGCCATACCGATACGGTTGTCATTGCGGATTGCGGGCTTCCGATTCCACCGGGTGTTCGGAAAATTGATCTAGCTGTTACGATTGGCAAACCGGAATTTCTAGAGATTCTAGAGCTTTTGGAAACTCATATGGAAATTGAACGAGTCACCGTTGCAACGGAAATGGAGACTGCAAACGGTGCTTTGTTGGAACGAATTCGTCAAACTCACTCATCGATTACGACGGTCAGCCATGAAGAATTTAAGGCACAGACCCAGTCGGCGAAAGTGATTATTCGGACAGGGGAAGCAACGCCTTATGCAAATATTATTTTGCATGCGGGGGTGATCTTTTGAGTCAGACACCAATTGTCACGATGACGGATATCCATAAAGCGTTTAATAAGGTAGAGGTGTTGAAGGGTGTCACCTTTGATCTTGTACCGGGTGAAATTCACGCGTTAATGGGTGAAAATGGCGCCGGGAAATCTACGATGATGAAGATCTTGACGGGAATTTATGAAAAGGACCGTGGCGAGATTACCTATAAAGGCAAGACTGTTCAATTTAAAAATCCGAAAGAAGCTGAGAAGCAAGGGATTAGCGTTATTCACCAGGAGCTTAATATCCTTCCGAACTTGACGGTTGCGGAGAACTTCTTTTTAGGAAAAGAGAAGACATACGGGAAATCCGGTGTAATGAAATTAAAAGAAATGAACCAGGAAGCTGAAAAATGGTTGATGGATCTTGGGATTAAGTTAGATCCGAAAAAGTCAGCTGCATCTTGTTCGGTTGGACAGCAACAAATGATTGAGATTGCTCGCGCGGTTTCAACGAATAGCGACGTGCTAATTATGGATGAACCAACAGCGGCTCTGACGACTAAGGAAATTGATGTCCTTTTTAAAGTAATGAATGGACTGCGTGAGCGCGGTGTGGCGATTGTCTACATTTCCCACCGAATGGATGAAATCTTTAAAATGTGTGATCGAATTACCGTTTTACGAGATGGCGCTTCGATTGGAACGAGAGTGATTAAGGAAACGAATTTTGCTGAGGTTGTAAAAATGATGGTTGGACGTGAACTCGGCGAACAATTTCCGAAAAGAGCTGTTGAACCGGGGAAAGAGCGGTTTGTGGTAAAAGGAATCACAACGAAAACGGGCGTTAAGGCAGCAGACCTGCAAGTACGCGAAGGGGAAATCCTTGGTGTTGCAGGGTTGATGGGGGCCGGCCGAACCGAATTTATGCGAGCAATCTTTGGTGCCGATAAGCGGACAGCTGGGGAAGTCCTTTTAGACGGGCAATCCATCAAAGGGCAGCATCCGAAAAATGCCATCGCTGCTGGGATTGCGTTTGTAACCGAGGACCGAAAAGGTGAAGGTCTGATTCTTGGTCAGTCTGTTCGTGAGAATCTAGCGACCGCACAGTTAGGGAGACTTTCTAAATTAGGAATCCTCAATCGTGTGAAGGAGCGGGAATCCGCACAGGATTTGATTGAGCGCCTTCGGATTAAAACATCCAGTATGGACCAACCAGCGAAGTCTTTGAGTGGTGGAAACCAGCAAAAGATTGTCATTGGAAAATGGCTGGCAACGGAGCCGAAAGTTCTTATCCTCGATGAACCTACTAGAGGTGTAGACGTCGGAGCGAAAAAAGAAATCTATCAAATTATGAATATGCTGACAGAAAAGGGCGTGTCTATCATTATGGTGTCCTCTGAGTTACCGGAAATTCTCGGTATGTCGGACCGGATTCTCGTTATGCATGAAGGGAAAGTGAGCGCGATGCTTGACCGGAAAGATGCGACACAGGAAACCATCATGACAGCTGCCACAGGAGGCGAGTGACCTTGAAAAATAAAGAATGGCTACAAAAATTAGGTCCTTTGTTTGGACTGCTACTAATTGTAATCGTTTTATCGATTGTAAGTCCGAGTTTCTTGGATATGGGAAACATCTTAAATATTTTACGACAAGTATCGATTAATGCCTTAATTGCCTTTGGAATGACGTTTGTTATTTTAACAGGTGGAATTGACTTGTCCGTTGGTTCGATGCTTGCTTTAGGGGCGGCCTTGACTGCCGGGGCAATGACATCAGGAATTGATCCAATCCTAGCAATTTTAATCGGCTTACTTGCTGGTGCAGCAATGGGAGCCTTCAATGGTTTGATTATTACGAAAGGCCGTGTCGCTCCATTTATCGCAACATTGGCGACGATGACGATTTTCCGCGGGTTGACACTCGTTTATACGGATGGGCGTCCAATCACAGGCTTATCTGATTCCTTCGCGTTTCAAATGATTGGTAAGGGCTATATCTTGGGAATTCCGTTTCCGGTTGTGACGATGTTCTTAGCTTTCGCGGTCTTATGGTTTATTTTAAAAAGAACGACCTTCGGACGCGGTGTTTACTCGATTGGTGGGAATGAAGAAGCTTCCCATCTAGCAGGTCTTAAGGTTGATCGAATTAAAGTTGGGGTTTACACCCTTACTGGGATGCTAAGTGTTCTTGCGGGGATCATTCTTACCTCGCGCTTGAATTCAGCTCAGCCTACGGCAGGAACCGCTTATGAGCTTGATGCGATTGCCGCTGTCGTTCTTGGCGGAACAAGTTTAACTGGCGGTCGTGGGTGGATTGTTGGAACCATCATCGGCGCGCTGATTATCGGTGTCTTGAACAATGGATTGAATTTGATGAATGTATCATCGTTCTACCAGCAAGTGGTCAAAGGCGGAGTGATTCTGCTCGCAGTTCTACTCGATCGGAAGAAGTCTGCATGACATATATATTCCTAAATTTAAGGGGGATTTTAAAATGAAAAAGATTTGGACATTAGCAATTCTTTTGATTATGGCAATGTTTTTAGGAGCATGTTCACTTGATGCACCAGGAAGTGATAAGGAAGCCAACAACAGTGGTGGAGACGGCGAAGCATCTGAAGAAAAGAAAATTGGCTTCTCAATTTCTACTTTAAACAATCCGTTTTTCGTTACTCTTGCTGAAGGTGCTGAAGCTCGTGCGGCTGAACTAGGGATGGAGATTACGGTTGTTGACGCTCAAGACGACCCGGCAAAGCAAGCAAGTGACATTGAAGATTTGATTCAACAAGGTGTAAGTGTAATTTTAGTTAACCCAACGGATTCTGCTGCTGTTGCAACAGCGATTGAGTCTGCGAACAATGCAAACATTCCAGTCATCACGGTTGACCGTAGTGCAGATAGTGGCGAAGTTGTTGCTCACATCGCTTCTGACAATGTTGAAGGTGGAAGAATGGCAGGAAACTTTATTATTGAGCAATTAGGTGATGCAGGTAGTGTTGTTGAGCTAGAAGGGATTTCCGGATCATCAGCAGCTCGTGAACGTGGTCAAGGATTCAACGAAGTGATTGATGGTAGCTCTATTGAAATCGTAGCAAACCAAACAGCTAATTTTGATCGTGCAGAAGGCTTAAATGTTATGGAAAACATCATTCAAAGTGGTGCAGAATTTAACGCGGTCTTTGCTCATAATGACGAAATGGCACTAGGTGCGAAAGAAGCGCTAGCAGCAGCTGGAATGAACGATATCCTAGTTGTTGGCTTCGATGCTACAGATGACGCGGTTGCAGCGGTTGAAAGTGGCGAAATGGCAGCAACAGTTGCACAAAAGCCAGACGAAATCGGCGTTAGTGCCGTAGACACAGCACAAGCAGTACTAAACGGCGACAGCGTAGAAGCATTCGTTCCGGTTCAATTAGAATTAGTAACTAAATAAGGTTGTAGGATGTAAAAAAAATGGGTGGTGCCTGGCACCATCCATTTTTTGTCTGTTTAAAGGTTAATTGTTGTTTTTAAAAGCGGTTTACAATCATAATACATTTAGTGAATGGATAAATATTACAGATGAAATCCCATATCGATAGAAATTGTAGGTGATGATTTAGATGGATAACCAGCCGTTGATTTCGATTGTGATTACAACGTACAACCGGCTTCCTCTTTTAGCTGAATTGGTTGAATCACTGAGTAGACAAACCTTCCGGGACTTTGAAGTAATTATAGTGAATGACTGCGGGGAGAATGTGGATGTGGTAAAAACGTTATACCCAGAATTAGATATAAACATCATCGAGATGGAGAGAAACTCAAAACATGTGTATGCAAGAAATAAAGGGGTTCAACACGCAAAAGGTGAGTGGATCATGCTAATGGACGATGATGATTTGCTTGTTCCTACTCATATTCAAAGGATGGTTCAGGAGAGCGATGAGGTTGATTTGCTCTATTCTGACGTTGAAATTGTTCAGTTTAAGATAAAAGATCATGTTCGCGTCGCTGAAAGTCGGGTTTTATTTGCTTATGAGTTGGACTTAGAGGCAATGAAGAAGTTTTCAACCTTTGTCCCCTCAGGGTGTCTTTACCGGAGAGTTCTTCATGATGCGATCGGTTTTTTTGACCCGTATGTACATAATTATTGGGATTGGGATTTTTTCTTGAGAGTATCTGCTCAGTACCGAGTGAAGCGGGTGGCTGCTGCAGGGGTCCTTTATGACTTTTCCGAGTTCAACGATAATCAGTCTAAAATGCTGAAATCGAGGGAGTTTTATCTGAAACGACTATGTGAAAAACATGACTTAGGGGAACTTCCCTCGAAAAACTTCTTTCTCTTATTAGAGGAAGCAGAGGTCCGGAAGAGGAAAGCGGAGAGTGAAATTTTGTGGGACGGGAAGAGCTTTAACTCTAGATTGATGGATGGGTAACTAGGGTGGGGTGGAAATAAAATGGAAGGTGCCTGGCACCTTCCAATGTTTAGGTTATTCCTGCTGTTGGCTTGGGCTATTCTCGCTTTTTACTTGTTCAATATCGGTATTGCTGTATTTCGCCGTACCATGTCCACCGGTTGTTCGTGCTAAATATTCTTTAACCTCATTGTATGACATGCCGGAATTGGCGTTTTGCTGTTTGACTGATTCAATATCTGTTCCAGCTATTGTCTGTTTTTTCATTTCTATCACCTCGTATTCTAAGGTGTGCTCAATTCCATAAATTTATCCAGATACATTAGGAAATGGCAGGCTTCAAAAAGGGCTTATTAGTCATTTTTTTAGCTTTATCTCTTATATGTTTTATGGCTAACGTTTTCTGCTTTCGAGTTAGTGGGTATAGTTTGAATGAAATATACGAGATGTTCCTGAATGTTGAAGAGAATGGTGCCGAGTCGCAACTTTGTAAGATTTTCTACCTCTACTTATTGTTTAAGGGATGTGCGATCTTTTTTGGTAATATTACATATTGCGACATTTACATAGTCGTATTATGTCCCAGGAAATAGGAAATTGTCGACATCATGACAAGTTGATAATATTCCCTATTTAAATTGGAGTAAAAGCTAGTTAATGTAAATGGTTTGATTGAAATTATATAATACTAGTAACAAAGAAAAAGGAGGAACGAGCGTGGATACTTCGACTTTTTACTTAGAGGGGAACGACGGGAAGCAAATCTATTCTAGCAAATGGGTTGCCGAAGAGGAACCTAAGGCCATCGTACAGATTGCTCATGGGATGGCAGAGCATATTGGTCGCTATGATGAGTTTGCACAGTTTCTAGTCCAACAAGGGATTTATGTGTACGGAAATGACCATCGCGGTCATGGTCACACGGAAACACTTAATGAAGACCGAGGCTATTATGCGGATGAAAATGGGTTTGAAACCGTGGTAGAGGATATGAAACTATTAACAGATGTTATCAAGCAGGATTACCCCGAAGTACCGCTCTACATGCTCGGTCACAGCATGGGTTCTTTTCTCGCTAGACGATACATTCAGCATTATGGTGACCAGCTCGATGGGATCATCTTTTCAGGAACAGGTGGTCATCCGGGGATGTTGGGGAAAATTGGTCATTTTCTAGCAAGTCGTGAGGCACGTAAAACAGGGAGAAAGATTCCTAGCGATAAGCTGAACAAATTAACATTTGGTAGCTATAACAAGGCGTTTAATCCAAGACGAACGGAATTCGATTGGTTGAGTCGGGATGAAAGCCAAGTTGACCGTTATATTGAAGATCCACTGTGTGGCGGGGTTTTCACTGCTGGCTTTTTTGAGGATTTTTTAAATGCATTGCTTGTACTATACGATGGAGACGAGCACATTCCTAAAAATCTACCGGTTTACTTTATCTCTGGAGACAAAGACCCAGTTGGAAAGAATACGAAAGGTGTTCTCGAAAACTTACGCCAACTTGAGTCCGTCGGATTAAAGGATGTTTCCTATAAATTTTATCCAGGTGCCAGGCATGAAATTCTCAATGAAACGAACAAGCAGGAGGTCTATGAAGATATTCATCAATGGATTGATCAGCGTTTATAAAAGAACTCTATTCCAAACCTTGGAAGGTGCCAGGCACCTTCCAGGGTTTGGAAGTTAACACGACTGAGGGTTTGGAAGTTGCAATGAGGGGTAGTTTAGTAATAATGATGATTAGAAAGGATGTTGATGTTTTGCGTTTAGCTGGGAAGAAGGTTATTAGTCTTGTTCACCATGATTTTGAGGATTTGGAGCTTTGGTATCCAATTCTAAGGCTTCGCGAGGAGGGTGCAATTGTTGACCTTGCTGGTGAGGAAGCGAATGTGAAATATATTGGCAAGTATGGCGTTCCAGCTGAATCTGACTATGCTTATGGGGACATTAAAGCCGAGGAGTATGATGCTATTCTTGTACCTGGAGGCTGGGCACCTGATAAAATCCGCCGTTTTCCTGAGGTGCTTTCATTGGTTCAACAAATGGATCAGGCTAAAAAACCTATTGGCCAAATTTGTCATGCAGGTTGGGTATTGGCGTCAGCAAAAATCCTTCAAGGGAAAAAGGTCACGAGCACTCCGGGCATCAAGGATGATATGGAGAATGCAGGAGCGATTTGGTCGGACGAGCCTGTTGTCACAGATGGACATCTCATCTCAAGTCGTCGTCCACCAGATTTACCGGACTACTTAAGAGAATTCATTAAGGTTCTTGAGTAAAAAAGTATACAGGTGCATAACTAATGACACATATTAGGAAGGGAGAAGCAGGTAAACGAGCGCTTCTCCCTTCTTCTTCTTTTTATCCCTCCCACACCCCACATTGGACACAGTTTTATCAGAAAATTCCCATCAACTTGTGGTAAGATAGGATTTATCATTTTAATTCAAATGATTAATGGTTGAAAAGTCGCTAGAGGCAGTTTCAATGCCTGATGGGACTAATGGATAAAAAAAGAGGCGAAGGAAAATGAATAGCTTAATGCAAAAACATCAGCCCATCCCTACATCAGAGCCTTGGCGGATGTTGTTCTTCTTGCTGATGGCGCAACTATTGATTGCTTTCGTCGGTAGGAGTATCGGTCCACTCGGGGTACTGATTGGAGAGGACCTATCATTAACGAACTCGCAAATTGGAATGCTACCTGCTGCGCTCTTTTTAGGGCAGTCAGTCGCTGCTGTTCCGGCAGGAATGTTGACTGACCGTGTGGGTTCGCGGAAACTGCTCGTTGTCGCAGCCTTATGCCTGGGTCTTGGTTTTTTCGTAATGACCTTCCTGGGTCAGTTTTGGGCCGTCCTCTTGTTTGTGATGTTAGGTGGAATCGGGTATGGGGCGATGCATCCGATTACTAACAAAGGAATTATTTATTGGTTTTCGGTAAAAAAACGGGGAACGGCAATGGGGATTAAGCAAACAGGGGTGACAGCAGGCTCGGCACTCGCTGGCTTGATTCTGCTTCCCCTTGGAGCCGAGTATGGCTGGCGGCCTGTCCTTTTAGGGGCGTGTATTTTGTTAATGGTCGGTGGATTTCTCGCCTATTTGTTCTACCGGGATCCCCCCGACCAAACGACAGCCACTGGAGAGCATGGTCTAGGTGCTTTCTATAAATCCATGTTTAAAATGATGAAAAATAAGGCTTTGATGTTGGTCAGTTTAAGTGCAATCGGATTAAGTGGCGCACAAATGTGTTTGAACACCTACATTGTTTTATATGCTCATCAGAAGCTTGGAATCTCTATCTTTCTATCAGGAATTCTCCTCGTGATTTCCGAAGTGAGTGGATCGTTGGGCCGAATTGCGTGGGGAATGATTAGTGATTTCTTGTTTAACAGTAACCGAGTCATTATTTTAATCATCATCACGATCTTAACGGCCGTTTCGAGCACGACGGTAGCGTTTGCCTCGTCCGCTTCTTTTTGGATGATGGTGCCAATCGTAGTCGTATTCGGGTTTTCCGTTTCAGGCTTTAATGGGATTTGGATGAACCTCGCGACTGAAATTGTTCCGCGCGAGCAATCGGGGATATCGAGCGGGGTGAGTCTTACCTTTGGTTCGTTAGGTGTCGTTTTAGTCCCTCCTCTTTTTGGTTTGTTGGTTGACCAAACGGGAAGCTTTGCCTCGGGGTGGTTGTTAATTACAGCGTTAATGGTCCTCGTTTTTACCATGCTTGCCTATCTTTCTTTTAAAAAAGAAGCATAAATTTAGAAGTTTGTGAATGTTTACTTGTGAAGAACAGCCTTTAAACCTTGATCTACCAAGGCCAATTCAATCAAACGTTTGATTAATTAGCAAAGTAAGCTCATATATAAAAATGGAGACTCCCGTAAAAGTTTTGTGGTGGTCTCCTTTTTTTCTAGAAAGCTCATAAAATATAAAAGTGTGTGTTTCACTATGTAGAGGCGATTAGGTACAATATGGTTCCCAGTCCTGTTAAAATAAGTATCAAGAAGCTGTTGCGCGCTCGCCAATAAGTGTTATCCGTGAGGTGCAAGAGAGCGGTTAAACAAAGCATTAAACCAAACGAAGATAACAAACCACTCCAACCATATAAAAATTTTAGCTAAACATGAATTTAAGATAACCACCGATTCCGAGGGAGGGAAGTATAGGATGGAAACATTCATTTTATCCATCGATCAGGGGACTACAAGCACAAGAGCGATTCTTTTTAATCACCAAGGGAAGATTATGTATAGCGCGCAGAATGAGTTTACGCAGTATTTTCCAAAGCCAGGCTGGGTGGAGCATAATGCGAACGAAATTTGGGGCTCTACCCTAGCAGTGATTGCTGGAGTTTTATCGGAATCGAACCTTAAGCCTGAGCAGATTGCCGGAATTGGCATCACAAACCAGCGCGAAACGACGGTTGTCTGGGATAAAGAAACAGGTAATCCCGTATACAATGCGATTGTTTGGCAGTCGAGGCAAACAAGTGACATCTGTGAGGAACTAAAATCAAAGGGCTTAGACGATACCTTTCGTAAAAAAACAGGCCTGTTGATTGACGCCTATTTCTCGGGCACAAAGGTGAAGTGGATTCTCGACAATGTTGAGGGGGCAAAACAAAGAGCTGAAGAGGGAAACCTGTTATTCGGAACGATTGATACTTGGCTGATTTGGAAGCTCTCCGGAGGTCAAGCTCACGTAACCGACTATAGCAATGCTTCGAGGACGCTAATGTACAACATCCATGAATTAAAATGGGATGAGGAGTTGTTGGAAATCCTCGGTGTTCCCGCATCGATGCTTCCTGAAGTCAGACCATCCTCCGAGGTTTACGCCCATACGATTGCCACCCACTTTTTCGGTAAAGAAGTGCCGATTGCAGGAGCTGCCGGTGATCAGCAAGCTGCTCTATTCGGTCAGGCATGTTTTGAGGCGGGGATGGCGAAAAACACCTATGGAACGGGTTGTTTTATGTTAATGAATACTGGTGAAAAAGCGGTGGTTTCTGAACATGGGCTCTTGACCACGCTTGCTTGGGGATTAAATGGAAAAGTGGAGTATGCCCTTGAAGGCAGTATTTTCGTCGCTGGTTCTGCGGTCCAGTGGCTTCGGGACGGGTTACGAATGTTTAAAGATGCTAAAGACAGTGAAAAGTATGCTGAAAGGGTAGAATCAACGGATGGGGTTTACGTGGTCCCGGCATTTGTTGGGCTCGGGACACCCTACTGGGATAGCGATGTAAGAGGTGCTGTCTTTGGACTGACTCGGGGAACGAGCAAGGAGCATTTTATCCGGGCAACGCTTGAGTCGCTCGCCTATCAAACGAAGGATGTCCTATCTGCAATGGAGGCGGATTCAGCTATTGAATTGAAAACACTCCGGGTCGATGGCGGTGCTGTGAAAAATAATTTTTTAATGGAGTTCCAAAGTGACGTGCTAAATGTTCCTGTCGAACGGCCAGTCATTAATGAAACAACTGCACTGGGTGCCGCCTATTTGGCAGGTCTTGCGGTGAGATTCTGGAAAAGTCAGGACGAAATCGCCGGACAATGGGCAGTGGACCAAACATTTAAACCAACCATGCAGGAAGAACAGCGCGAGAAGCTTTATGGTGGTTGGAAGAAGGCAGTGTCCGCAGCCCAATCGTTCAAATAATAATGGCTTTTAAAACTCTTATTGATTGGGGCCAGTTTTGTTTGATAAATAAGCGGAGAAACTCCGGCTATTTTGGAAAAAGCACTAAAAACAACTTAAATAGACGGAGAAATTCCGACTATTTACTCAACAAACGTGAAAATGGGTAATTTTTCTTTACTTAAGCGGAAAAACTCCGCTTATTTTTTGTAAGATAAACTATATATCAATTTGCAGATGAAGTTGTAGAGGGACAACAGCCCTTGTACACCGACAATTTTAGGTGCAATTTCCTATACTAATTTTTTAGGGATTTCATTAATATAAAAAATGAGTGTCAATTTTGACACTCATTTTAACTTACATTTTTATTGTTTTTAATAGGAAACGGAACCGGTTAGCTATTCGTGGTCTTTTTTTATCCAGGGCTCTTTTCTCGTGCTTTGTTGCTTTCGGGACCTAATTAGGAATCTAGTCTATGTTTATCGTTTGCTTTTAGGATAATCAGCAAACCAAGCGTTAAAATCGGCTTTGCGATTCAAACACCAACCTATACCCAAAACGGCCCTATCTAAGGGGGAATTCAAATGTTTACCAATAAAAAACGGGAAGAGATAGTCTCCACTTTACGTGAGGTCTCCTATGATCTCCTTGTAATTGGCGGGGGCATTACCGGGGCAGGGATTGCGCTAGATGCCTCGACTCGTGGGATGAACACGGCCCTCCTCGAGATGCAGGACTTTGCCGCAGGAACCTCGAGCCGGTCGACGAAACTCGTTCATGGCGGCTTGCGCTATTTAAAGCAATTCGATTTTAAAGTGGTTGCTGAAGTGGGCAAAGAGCGAGCAATCGTTTATGAAAATGGCCCACATGTTACGACACCAGAATGGATGCTTCTTCCCTTGCATAAAGACGGAACATTCGGTAGCTTGATGACATCGGTCGGGCTTCGTGTCTATGATTTTCTCGCTGGCGTGAAAAAGAGTGAGCGCCGATTCATGCTGAATAAGGAAGAGACACTTGAAAAGGAACCGCTAATCAAACATCGAGGCTTAAAGGGCGGGGGATATTATGTAGAATATCGAACCGACGATGCGCGTCTAACAATCGAAGTCCTGAAAGCCGCTGTCGACCATGGCACGAAGGCATTAAATTATGCCAAGGTAGAAGAACTTTTATATGAAGATAAAAAACTAGTTGGTGTTCAGGTTGTTGACCAACTCACGGGTGAAACGTTTAACGTACGGGCGAAAAAAATCATCAATGCAACGGGACCGTGGGTGGATTCGATCCGTGAGATGGACGGTTCGAAGCAAGGCAAGGGGTTGATTTTATCGAAAGGTGTCCATATTGTCTTGGATCAATCTGTGTTTCCATTAAAGCAAGCAGTTTACTTCGACACACCTGATAAGCGCATGGTCTTTGCGATCCCGCGAAACGGGAAAGCCTATATTGGCACCACCGATACCTTTTATAAAAAAGACCCTATTGCCCCTGATGTAACGCGTGAAGATGTCGACTACTTACTCCAGGCGGTCCATTTTATGTTCCCAACTGTAAAGGTGACAGCAAGTGATGTTGAATCAAGCTGGGCCGGAGTGCGTCCGCTTATTCTTGAAGAAGGGAAGAGTCCGTCCGAGATTTCACGTAAGGATGAAATTTGGAAGTCGGAGTCTGGTTTAATCACCATCGCGGGTGGAAAATTAACGGGATATCGAAAAATGGCCGAAACGATTGTCGACCAACTCGCGGAAGAATTCAAAGTGGAGTTGAATCGTCCATTTGGACCGTGCAAAACAAAGAACTTACCAATTTCCGGCGGGAATGTTGGCGGAGCAGCGAATTTCGAACAGTATGTTCAAACCGCAGTAGAAGAGATGGTGGCGGATGGATTAACAAAAGAAGAAGCCATCCAGCTTGCTTGCTTTTATGGGTCGAATACTCCAATTGTCTTCGAACTGTTTCAGCAACATAAAAATGAACTGGAAACGTACAATCTCCCTAAAAGCATCTTTGCCCAACTTATTTACGGCCTTGAACACGAAATGATTGCTACCCCAGTAGACTTTTGGTTCCGTAGAACAGGGGATTTATTATTTGATATCGAGACGGTTAAAAAGTGGAAGAATCCAGTATTACTTTATATGGCTGATCAGTTTGGTTGGAAGCAATCAGAGGTAGAAAAGTTTTCAGTTGAGCTTGAAGCTTTGATTCCAAAGTCGGAAGAATAGATATACTAAAAATTAGAAAAACAGCAAGGGTGCCCTCTCAATAGGGCACCCTTGCTTGTTTTATTAGAGAATGTTTCTTAAGCCTGAACCTTCTTCAGCTCCAACTCACGAAGTTCTCTCCGAAGCAGTTTTCCAACGGCTGACTTTGGAAGCTCGGCAAGGATTTCGACTGCCTTTGGTGCCTTATATGGTGCGAGGTTATCTTTTCCGAACTGAAGAATTTCTTCCTCGGTAACGACAGCCCCCTCTTTTAGCTTCACAAAAGCTTTAACAGTCTCACCACGATATTCATCTGGAAGACCAATGACGATAGCTTCTTCAACGCCTTCAAGTTGGTAAAGAACTTCCTCTACTTCACGTGGGTAGACATTGTAGCCACTGGCAATAATCATATCTTTGCTGCGATCAAGGATGTAGAAATAGCCATCTTCATCCATCTTTGCGATATCGCCAGTATGCAACCAGCCATCTTTAAGAGCTTCTTCTGTATCTTTTGGGCGGTTCCAATAGCCTTTCATCACCTGCGGACCTTTAACAATCAATTCACCCGCTTCACCAACTGGAACATCAACATATTCGCCATCCTCTGTCTCGCGAACGATGCGAACGATGGTGCTTTGAACTGGAATTCCAATACTGCCTTCTTTGGCAGGCACGAATGGCGGGTTAAAAATAACCGTTGGTGCCGCTTCAGAGAGTCCGTATCCATCCATTATGGAAGCGCCGGTAATTTTTTTGAATGCTTTCGCTTGTTCAACAGGTAGTGGAGCCCCACCGCTTCCAACAAAGTATAGTTGGTCAAAGCCGGCTTCTTTTAATAATTCTGGTTGGCTGTTCAAGCCGAAATACATCGTAGGAACAGCGGCAAAAATGAATGGCTTTTCGCGTTTAACTGTCTCGATGACCTCAGCGACATCAAACCTTGGCAAGACGATTTGGTTCGCACCTTCTCTTAGTCCGCAAAGGGCGACACTAGAGAGTCCATACACATGGAACATTGGAAGGACGGTGATCATCTTGAAAGATTCTGGTACATCTTCGCAAGCGTTATAAATAGCATCGCAAACCTGATTAAAATTGGAAAGGAGGTTACTATGTGTCAGCATGACGCCTTTAGGTACGCCTGTTGTTCCACCAGTGTATTGCAGGACAGCGACATCTTCAAATGGGTTAATCGGTGCTTCTTCCACAGTGACTGGGGTTTGAAGAGCTTCTTCAAAGTATTTATCACCCTCTGCGAGCGCAATCTTTTCACCGAAACCAATGGCAACCACATGTTTTAAATATGTATCCGCTTGGACCTTTTTAACTTTTGGATAGAATGCATCAAGGGCAAACATATATCTCGCACCGGAATCTTCTAAAACAAAAGCAATTTCTCTTTCTACATACATTGGGTTGACTTGAACCGCAATTCCTCCTAAACGGAAAATCGCAAATAAAGCAAAGATATAATGTGGCGAGTTCGGAAGCATAATTGCAACGCGATCGCCCTTTTTAAATCCTTTACTATGTAAATGAGCCGACAGGCGGTCAACAATTGCTTTTGTTTCATTGTAGCTAAAGACTTTACCGTAAAAGGTAAATGCAGGCTTATCACCAAACCGTTTGACTGCATCTTCTAAAAAATCATAAAGTGACGCGTACTTTACACTCACATGCTCGTCAATTTTTGAATCATACCACTTTAACCAAGGCTTTTGCTGATAGACCATTTTAATAACCTCCCAGAAATTAAATGTTGTAGTGAATGCTCTCTGTGTTATGTATTCATGGATGTTGATTCCCTCTTAAATTATTGTAAGAATTCAGAACTTTGTAAACGCCTTACTCTCGACATAATCCCACAAATGACATGCACCGATTTTTACGATTCCCTAGTTTTCGCGCTTTTTCCTAGTCGTCAACGTGTGAAAATGCTCGAATTTTGTCAGAATATTTCATTTTGTTCACGGAATGTTAATGAATTTGTGAGGTATTTATGAACGAGACCGATTCTCTATAATGATTGTCGAATAATGAGTAATTTCGGAATCGTGGCAGTCTGGTTGATTGGTGTAGTAAATAATGCGTGATGTTTAATTTCCAGATCAGAAAGAGGGTGTAATGGCAAGACTCATATAGCCTAAATTCATCTAGGATGAATTTAGGCTATATAGAAGATTCGCACTTGTATAGGTCCATTAGAGCCAGCATTGTAAAAACATCATTTTATAAGGTGATTATGCTTGAAAATAGGCCACATTATTTCGCCAAAATGATTCCTACCGCTCTAGTACGAACGGGGGCGATTAGCTATTATACCCAAGAGGGAATCTAGTAAAGCATTCATTCACCCCGCTTTTAAAGGGCAAGATGGCTGACAGAATTCCAACCATTTTCCTAATTATATGAGTCTTATGTTGAGATTCACTCTATGCAGGAATTTGAGTATTTAAAAGGAGATTAGAAGGGGTTTCTACGATGATTTACGCTAACTATTTAGGGAAGAAAAGAAATAAATTTCAGTGTAATTATTATACTAAAATACTTGTTTCGAAATATTTAAATAATTTAGAAATTATGTTTGACAAGTAAATTATCATCCAATATATTAAAGGAGTACATAAATTTGGAAATCAACTGGAGCTCTTTTCCAGTATATTTAAGATAAAAAGAGGGTGGGTGCCGAACAAATTAATCATTATTTCACAGTTGTTATTTTAAGATACTAACCGGTTAGTTATTTGTGTTCGCGCCCGTCATTACGGGGGTTTAAACGCACTATCAATGGGTTCGTCATCTTCAGCTTAGACTTCAGATGTAAGGGCAAATACGATTTTGCACAGTCCAATACTATTTTAATAACATGTAATTCTATAAAAAGAGAGATTTTCATACTAGGATCAGGGGGAGTAGAAAATGTTAGCGAAACAACTCAAACATGATTTTGTAAATAGTAAAAATATTATTGCTGAAGTGGAAAAACCAGGGAAATCGGAAATGTGGTCATATGGTTTAGGTAGTTTTGGGATCTTCTCAGTTTGGACGTTACTAGGTGCCTTTTTGACTTTTTACTATACAGATGTTGCTGGCTTAGCGGCTACATCGGTCGGTACACTCATGCTAGTTGCGCGATTATTTGATGGAATTACCGACTTCGGAATGGGTTCTCTTGTAGATATGACGAAATCTAAGCATGGAAAGGCCCGCCCGTGGCTTTTATGGATGTCCTTCCCTTTAGGGGCAACGACGATTCTATTATTCTCTGTTCCGAATATTAGTGATTCTGGGAAAATTATCTATGCTTATGCGACGTATTTAATTTTCATTTTGCTCTACACGGCTGTATCGATTCCGTATAAAACGCTACTAGGTGTGATGACACAGGATCAGAATAGTCGTTCTCAAGCAAACGTTTATGCAGGTATCTTTATTATGACTGGTACGCTAGTGGTTATGACATTGACGCAGCCCTTAGCAGCTGCTATCGGCTGGACGATGCTCGCTGTTTTATATGGCTTAATTACGGTTGTTGCCCTTTATGTAACCTTCCGCAAGGTAAAAGAAAGAAGCTCTTCTTACGCGAATGGTCAAATTGAAAAGGTTAGCGCCAAGCAAGGATTTATTGCTCTAACGAAAAATAAGTACTGGTTGATTATCACCGTTTATTGTATCGCTTTTTATGCAACAACGGCGCTTACACAAGGAGCCGCGCTCTATTATTCTCAGTGGGTATTGGGGAATCTTGCCTACTTCCCGCTTTATGGACTTGCTGTATCTCTCCCGATGCTCCTCGGAATGTTCTTCTTAACTCCATTAGTTAAGAGGTTCGGTAAACGAAATTTGGCAATTTTTGGTTCATTGCTTTACATCGTTGCTCAGTTGGTTAAAATGACGGATCCGACCAGTTTAACTGTTTTCTTAACGGGTTCAGCTCTAGCTGGAATCGGTGCAATTCCTGCAATTGCCTTGTTGTTTGCGATGATCAATGACACCGTCGAATATGGGGAATATAAAAGTGGCGTTCGTACGGAAGGATTAGTGAACAGTGGAGCAAGCTTTGGAATCAAGGTAGGAACTGGTTTAGGTCTTGCGTTAATTGGTTGGTTATTGGGCTTTGGTGGTTATGTAGGTGGAGCGGCAGAACAATCCGCGCTTTCCATCCAAATGATCTTAGCACTGAATCTTTATATCCCATTAGGTCTAGCCGTGCTACAGTTGATTTTAATGTTCCTATTTAAATTGGATAAGGAATATCCAGTGGTTTTAGCTGAGTTGCAAAAGCGGAAAGTGATGAAAATGTAATCGATTTTTGTTAGAGGAGAAGTGTTTTGTGCACTTCTCTTTTTTGCATGGGAAGAGCCTTTTTTTTCAATAAATAATACCTACTTTATTTCCCCATTACTTCCCAGTATTCGAAAATTTTCTTGCGACACTTTCTGGAAGATTGCTCAACAGTATGGTGTAACTGTGCAATCGATTGTTGATGTAAATAAATTAGACCCAGCCAAGCACTTAATCATTGGGCAGAAATTGATTGTTCCAGCGAAATAATATGTTTTGATGAGACTTAGCCTACTGGCTAGGTCTTTTTTATGGGGATTTCACGAGATTTTCACATCTATCAGATGCATTAAATCTACTATGCATTGATTTTATAGAGTTATGGATTGATTTTCAGAAGATATGCATCGATTCTCACAAGTTATGGATTGATTATCGGAACTTATTGAAAAAATGGTGACAAATTTGTGAAAAGGAGCGGAAGACAACTTTTAGGTGAAGGGCAAGTGGAACCCATTCTTGGCCATATGGCCCATTTTAACAATCGATTGATTAAACCGCTTTGAAGCTAGGATAGCTCATCCTTTTTATGGTACTTTTAAAAATGTGATTGACGTTTTAACTAATGTTCATTATGATAAATAAAGAATTTAATACCCGTGTTCGGACGGGAGAGGTTCATAGCGGAAACCCTCTATAAAAAACTATGGATTTATGACTTTTTAAAAGCCATGTCCATACCCGGATGTGGCTTTTTTGCATCCTTATTTTTGCTATGGACCTCCCTGTGACGCATCGGGTTAGATGATACAGGGAGGTTTTTTTATGTCTGGACGTAATGAAGAACAAGGTTTAAAGGATTTGACCCTTTTGGGGAATCAACATACACAATACCCATCCGACTATGCACCTGAGGTGTTAGAGGCGGTTGACAGCCTGCACTCAAATCGCGATTATTTCGTGAAATTTAATTGCCCGGAATTCACGAGTCTTTGCCCAATTACAGGTCAGCCTGATTTTGCAACGATGTATATTTCGTATATTCCTGATAAAAAAATCGTGGAGAGCAAGTCTTTGAAATTGTATTTGTTTAGCTTCCGTAATCATGGGGACTTCCATGAGGATTGCGTCAACATCATAATGAATGACTTAATCAAGCTGTTAGACCCGCGCTATATTGAGGTTTGGGGCAAGTTTACGCCACGTGGCGGAATTTCCATTGACCCGTGGTGTAATTACGGAAAGCCTGATACGAAGTATGAAGAAATGGCGAATTTCCGCTTGATGAATCATGATCTTTATCCTGAGAAGGTTGATAATCGATAGGGCGTAGGCGCTCATTTTTAATGTGATTGGACTTCACGATAGTAGGTGGAGTTCCTAGTAAATATCGGGTCACATAAAATAAGGCCAGCTTCCTAAAGAAATCCCTTAAAGCCCGAAATGAAAAACAGAATGAAAGGGTGACAATATGCTTTTATACCTTAATGGAATTTTTGTTGGGTTGCTAATTTTATCGAACATTGTTGCTGTAAAATTGTTTAGTCTTGGAACGTGGGCGATGCTACCGGCAGCGGTTATCATTTATATTTTTACCTTTCCGATTACCGATGTGATTGTTGAGGTTTATGGAAAGAAAGAGGCACAGCGAACGGTTCGAGCGGGTTTTATCACACAAGTTTTAGCGCTTATTTTTATCGCAATTACCGTCTCCTTGCCAGCAGCTCCGGTGTTTAGTGAGCAAGCTTCGTTTGAGACGATCTTGAATGGGAGCTTCCGAGTCGTGCTTGCAAGTTTAATTTCCTATATGATCAGTCAAAATCTAGATGTGTTTGTGTTTGGTCGGTTGAAAGACAAACATGGATCGAGTAAGCTTTGGCTGCGTAATAATGCGTCAACAATGCTCAGTCAATTAATCGATACAACCATTTTCATCACCATCGCCTTCATCGGTACGATGCCTTTGGCTGTACTCGGAGGCCTGATTCTAACACAGTATATCTTCAAATTCGTTGCATCAGTCGTGTTAACACCAGTCGTGTATCTACTCGTTAACCTGGTAAGAAGGCAAGAATCAATTGCTTCTTCAAACAGTCAAGCGGTAGGCGAATAGGTGCAGAACATATAGGTAGTATATCAATAGAATCTTACACATGGTTACTGGAAGAAACTTGGATGGTGCCTGGCACCACCCAGTTGTTTACCAAATGATTTGAGAAATTGTAAAAAGCCCCCTAACATGACCGTTAGGGGGCTTTTTGGGTGGTTAGTAAAATCCATCTTTATAGAAGAATCTCAATCTTTTCTTCGTTTGATTTACGTAATTCTTCGATTAGTTCGTTCACTTTTTCATTTTTCTTTTGAGCCAATACTTGTTGTTCTAATTGAGGTTTCATTGTTTCAAAGTCTTCTGGTTCTTGTTCTTGAGTCTCGGCTGACTCTTTGTATTGGTTATATACGGCTTGTAGTTCCTCGTCAGTAGTAGATAGCTCTCCGACATTATTATCGAGATATTTAGTGATAATAAGTTGTTTTTTTACTTGCTCGCCTAATTGTTCTTCAGTTAATTTATTCTTTTCTAGTAACTCTTCAAACTGTTTGTCCTCTTCGAACTGGGATTTAATCGCATCTATTTCACTATCAATCTCACCTTGTTCAACAGAAACCCCATCTTGTTCTGCTGTTTGAAGAATTAACTCGGTATTAATCAGTTGGTCTAATACCGACTTTTCCACTTCTTCTTTCATTTCACTATCAAGTTCATCGAGATTAATCCCTTGTTGTTCATATGATGTTTTTGTATTCTCTATTTCTACTTCATAGTCTTTCTTCAGAATATCTTTTCCATTAACAGTCGCTACAATTTCATCCGAACCGCCACTGCTACATGCTCCTAGTAGGAACGTGACAATTGCCATTGCTATAAACCATTTCGATGTTTTCTTAAACAAATTAATTTCCCCCTCAGATCAGCATGACCGTAATTGTATCATAATTCATAGAAAAGTAGGGAGATGTAAATGAATTGTTATAATGTTGTAACTTGGAAATTTCGGTAAATATGTTAGAAACTTGGAAGGTGCCAGGCACCTTCCAGGAATTAACATCCAACAATGGGCCAAGTACTACATAGGTATGGTTAGAGGATGAAATTGTCGATAAATAATGATCTTCATCTGACAAGTTTCTTGTAGCTTCGGAGGTGCTTTTTGTTATTTTAAGAAAAAGTGTGTTAAGAGGTGGTGTCAGGATGAATTTTGACTATCTATTAAATGCTCTATTTGGTGAAAGAGAAGTGCTACATGCACTAGAGTGTTCAGTTTGTGGATTTGACGAAATTTACTATATAGACCCCTCAACCAAAAAACAAATCGGGAGAGCATGCCAAGGTTGCCAATTTGTGCAAAAGTTTGAGTTTTAGCACCATGGTAGAATGGAGTATATAGAAATGGAAGTAACTGGATGGTGCCAGGCACCTTCCAGGGAATTACCACAAGGAAGGAGGTGGGATGATGGAGTTGGCTTCGGTTCGATATCCGATTATTCAAGCTCCGATGGCTGGGGGTGTTTCGAATCCAACGCTAGCATCAGCCGTTTCGAATGCAGGAGCACTTGGTTTTTTGGCAGGCGGGTATAAGTCGGCATCTCAGATGCGGGAGGAAATCCTCCAGATGCGTAAGTTAACCACTCAGCCTTTCGGGGTTAATGTCTTTGTCCCGGGGATTGATGTTGTGGACACTCAAGCGGTTGCTAACTATGCAAAGTTGCTTAAGAAAACCGCTCAGCTACTTGATGTGAATGTTGGCGAAGCAAAAATGGATGTAGATGATGAGTGGGAAGAAAAGCTAGAGGTACTATATGAGCAAAGAGTGCCGTTTGTAAGTTTCACTTTCGGTTGTCCATCTGCAGATGTGATTAGCAGATTGAGAGAGTGTGGGTCTTGTGTAATGGTCACCGTTACAACACCAGCAGAAGGAATCTTGGCGAGTGATGCGGGAGCCGATGTACTTGTGTTGCAGGGAATTGAAGCGGGAGGACACCGGGGTTCTTTCCTTAATTCTGAAGAGGATGACTACTCGCTCGCTACTTTGTTGGAGGTTTTACAAGAAGAAGTCCGTTTGCCGCTGGTTGCTACTGGGGGGATTATGCATGGTCTCGATATTAGTAGTTTATTAGAAGCGGGGGCAGATGCCGTCCAGTTAGGGACAGCCTTTTTAAGTTGCCATGAGAGTGGGGCGAACGAGGTTTACAAAAAAGCATTGGTGGACCCTCAATTTGACTCAACCACTGTAACAAGGGCTTTCACTGGGAGACGAGCGAGGGGCCTCACAAACGCCTTTATCCTTGAGCATGATTCGGTTGCGCCAGCCGCTTATCCTCATCTTCACCATATGACAAAAGAAATCCGAAAAGCAGCTGTTGATGCCAAAAGGCCTGAATTTATGTCCCTATGGGCAGGTCAGCGGCATGAACTTGCTAGAGATTTACCTGCTGCTAGACTCGTGGAACTGCTTGTGAAAGAAGCTGGGTTTGGCTGGTAAAAAACTGGATGGTGCCTGGCACCATCCAATTTTGAGGTAGCGAATGAGGTGCATGCCCTTAGGTGGTGTGTGCCTATTTTAGTTAATAAGGGAAAAACGGTTTTGGATTGAGCTGCCGCCTTTTACTACCGTGAGGTTTGGTATTTTAGGTGCTTAATCGCTTCGGCGTATTGAAAGAGGTGCTAGAGAAGTTTAGAATAATATCCGAACAGGTATTCATGAGGTTGAAGGTTAGAAGTTTATGGTATGAGAGGATGTTCCGCCTTGAGTACTTAGTATAGTTTTAGAAGAAATCATACTAGGAGGATTTTAGAATGGGAAAGATCAGGTGGGGTGTATTAAGCACGGCCAATATTGCTAGAACACAAGTGATTCCAGCGATTAGGCGTGCGGAGAATGCTGAAATGACAGCGATTGCTAGTAGAGGCATCAAAGTGCATGAAGTTGCGGAGGAATTGGAAATCCCGAAAGCTTATGAGAGTTATGATGCTTTACTGGATGATCCGGAAATTGATGCCGTCTATCTTCCTCTTCCAAATGGATTACATAAAGAATGGGTTGAAAAGGCAGCGAAAAAGGGGAAGCATGTTCTATGTGAAAAACCTATTTCGCTCACAGCAGACGAAGCGGTAGAAATGGTCCGGGTGTGCCAGGAGCAAGGGGTTGCATTCATGGAGGCGTTCATGTATCAGTTTCATCCTCAGCATGAACGTGTTCGCGAAATCATTGCATCTGGAGAAATAGGGGAAGTGAAGTTATTTAAATCTAGCCACTCCTTTTATCTTGAAAATCGTGATGGCGATATTCGAATGGACAAGGAGTTAGGAGGGGGAGCCTTGTATGATTTGGGATGCTATTCCATTCATGCGTTACGGGCTATTTTACACACAGAACCGTTAGAAGTGCAGGCGGTGGCGGAACTTGATCCGATGTCAGGAGTAGATTTATCTACATACGTTCAATTTAAGTTAGAAAATGGTGTTCGAGCCATCATTGACTGTAGCTTCGACATGACCCATCGCAATGAGTATGAGGTGGTGGGGACAAAAGGTTCCATCAAAGTTCCGTATGCGTTCCGACCCGATGTAATTGGTGGTATGGGCTCGGTTATCGTTCAAAGTGGCGATGTTACTCGTGAAGAAAGAATACATGGCGACATATATTGCATAGAGGTTGAACATTTTTCACAGGCGATACTAGATGGGAAAGAGCCGCTCTATTCTGGAGCATCCGCGGTGGAAAACATGAAAGTCATTGATGCGTGTTACGAGTCAATCCGAGCAGGGAAAGTAGTAAGAATAACTAGTAATTAATTGGTTGGTGCCAGGCACCATCCAGTTTTCTGGGAATAACAAAGGCCGGTTGTCGTTTGGGACAACCGGCTTTATTGATTGGGTTCTGGTTCGAGCCAGGTTTGGGACCATGTTTCTATTTCTTTCATGATGGGCTGTAAGGCTGCCCCTTTGTCGGTTAGGGAATACTCGATTCGTACGGGTGTTTCAGGGTAAACATCGCGCTTGACGATGCCTTGGTTCTCTAAGTCTTTTAACCGCTCTGACAGGACTCTTCCGCTGATGCCCATGGAGGATTCCAACGTGCAGAACCTTTTGGGACCGGTGAGGAGTTGATAAATGACTAACCCTGTCCAGCGCTGGCTCATCAAACTCATCGCTTTTTCAAATCGTGGGCAAATGATTGCAGGATCCATTCCACATCACCTCTATCTCTATTTATATGCATTTTCTTACGGATAACAATATAATTACAATACAATATTTAAGAACTTGACACAAGTTAATAACAAAAATATAATTACTTACTATAAGTAACTAACTTTTAAAAAATGAAACCAACCTAACTATAAATTTGGAGGCTATTAATATGAACTTTCATGAAAAGCCGAACACATTTGTGTCTGAAGTGAATCTGAATGTTGCGGATTTACAGCGTTCACTTGAGTTTTATCAAAGTATTATTGGTTTGAAGGTTTTAGAAAAGACCGAAGAAAAGGCGGTGTTAACTGCTGATGGAAAAACACCCTTGGTCACGATTGAACAGCCAAGTGTAGTCCGTCCAAAGCAACCACGCCGAACTGGTTTATATCATTATGCTTTGTTGCTCCCAAGTCGAGCGGATTTGGCGAAAGTCATTCTTTACATGATTAATATGAAGTATCCACTCCAAGGTGGGTCGGATCATCTTGTGAGTGAGGCGCTTTATTTGGCTGACCCTGACGGCAATGGCATCGAAATCTATACCGATCGCCCAGCCTCGACCTGGAAGTGGGAGGGCAAGGAAGTCGTGATGGCGACTGAGCCAATGAATGTCGAGGATATTCTAAAAGAAGATGATGGAAAACCATGGAGCGGCCTTCCTGCTGGTACAATTATGGGGCATATCCATTTGCATGTGGCAGAGTTTAAAAAAACAGAGGAATTTTATTGCCAAGGTCTAGGGTTTGAAATTGTCTGTCGTTACGGAGGTCAGGCGCTGTTTCTCTCAACAGGTGGATACCACCATCATATTGGCCTGAACACTTGGAACGGTGTCGGGGCTCCAGCTCCTGAGGAAAACAGTGTTGGAATGAGCTCTTATCAGGTTGTATTTCCTAATGAAGGAGCTCGTCAAGAGGCAATATCTCGTTTAACTGGTATAGGTGCAGCCATATCAGAGGTACAAGGTAGCTTGTTTACAAAAGACCCATCAGGGAATCGAATTGAGTTAAGGATATAGGAGTAGCGAAGTGTGTTCGTGAAGATCTCCTTGAAGCGCAACATTTTTTAAATCTGTAATTTTAAAAATAAAGAACGATAAGCAAGAAGTGTAACCATCCAAAAGGTGACGGATGTTGGAAAGTTGAAAGACATTGGAGATTGTTACTACTAAAAGTTAGATTTAGGTGGTTTTAACATGAAGCTTGAAGCAGATGTTTGTATTGTTGGGGCCGGACCTGGGGGTGCCCTGTTAGGTTATTTATTGGCTAAAAACAATCTGTCCACGATTGTGATTGAACGACATGAGGCAATAAATAAGGAATTTCGTGGCGAACATCTGAATCACGAGGGAGAAGCGGTCTTACGGGCTTTAAATCTTTATGACAAGGTCGAGCAAGAAGGTCTGCTGATGATGAAGTCAGTGGAATATTGGCAAGATGGCGAAGTAGTAAAAAGAGTGAGGCCCGGCAAAGGGGAAAAACACGTTGGGATTCATGTTCCACAGCGGAATTTACTAAATGTATTCATCCGTGAAGCTAAAAGGTTCCCACATTATCATTTGCTTATGGGGACACGGTTGACAGAGGTCCTTACCGATGAAACCGACTCAGTGACAGGGGTAAGAGCGAAAAGTGGAGAACAGGAAGTGGTGATTAAAAGTTCGGTAGTGATTGGTGCCGATGGCCGATTTTCGACACTGCGTAAATTGGCCCAGCTTCCTTTTTCCATTTTTCCACACGGGTACGATTTATTGTGGGCGAAGATTCCAAGCCCAAAAGGCTGGGAGCCAACCATTCGCCAGGCGCTAGTGGGCGATAAGCAGCTCGCCGTCTTTACTCAGGCTGGTGGGTTTGTGCAAATTGGGTGGAACATTCCGGAAGATTCGTTTCCAGTATTGAAAAAGCAGGCGTTTATGCCATTCATTCAACAGGTAAGTGATGCGTTTCCTGAATTGGCTGGAAGTGTTCAACGGTATATTCGGTCGTGGAATGATTTTATTTTATTAAAAGTTCATAGCTCTGCATGTGAAACATGGGTAAAGGACGGGCTTGTGATTATGGGGGATGCTGCGCATACGATGAGCCCTACGGGTGCTTTTGGCATCAATGCAGCTTTAGTTGACGCTGAGGTGTTGAGTGATGTCCTTGTCGATGCATTAAGGCTAGGGGACACAAGTGCTGGTCAATTGAAAAAATTTGAGCTGTTACGCCGTGGTGCAGTAGAAAAATTACAAGAGATCCAACGAGTAAAAGAAGAAACATATAGAAAAAACTTCGCTGTACCAACGCTGTATTAATTAGCGTTGGCAGAGGATGAATGGTTTTCGGATGGGAGGAGTACGGTGGAAGAGTTAAAAATGAAGTCAAAGGTTCTTTCTGTTTTAGAAGATAAAATTCAACTGATTAAAACAGGAGAGGAAGCCATTTATCTAGTTGGACCAATAAAGTTACCTGTCAACTTGGACGGGGAAACAGTCGAATTTAAATGGTATAGCTGGGTCCAGTCAGAGGATGTAGTAGAGGACTTTCAAGTAGTTATTGATCGATTATCCTCTGCGCAGTTGGCCGATTTACAACAGTCGAGTGTCCTTGTCTATGGTGATTTTGAATATGAAGAGAATGCCCTAATTCGCATGCACTCGATTTGCCATACGGGGGATATTTTTGGCAGCAAGCGTTGTGATTGTGGTTTTCAGCTGAAACAATCGATGAAAATGATGGTTGAGCATGGATGCGGTGCATTATTTTATTTGGCCAACCATGAAGGACGTGGGATTGGCTTGTTCAGTAAAGCGATGGCTTATATTCTTCAAGAAAATGGCTATGATACTGTTGAAGCTAACCACGCGCTCGGCTTTGCTGATGATTCAAGGGATTATCGAGAAGCGATCGAGGTATTGAAGGCGTTGCGAGCGAAGCCAGTTACATTGATCACCAACAACCCGAAAAAGCTAGAAGCCCTAAGGGAAGCAGGTTTATCCGTCTCAGGTAGAACACCGTTATGGGGAGACGTATCAGAGTACAACGAACGCTACCTAGAGACCAAAAGAGAAAAGTCAGGACACATCGTGTGATAAATAAGTTGTTGAATTTCCAGTTTCCTGGATGGTGCCTGGCACCATCCAGCTTAAGGAAGGTGTTTGGATTTGAGATTTGGTTTTGATATTGATGATACATTGATTAATTTGAGGGAGCATGCCTTTCATCTTTATAATCAGAAGTTAAAACAAAGTGTGGGGTTGGAAGCTTTTCGGGAGCTTAAACGAGTGGAAATCCATGAGCCCTTTGGGTTAACGGATGAAGAGGGGAAAGAGATGTGGAACCGCTCCTTAGAGGAGATCTATTATACCTCCTGTCCGGCTTATCCGGGTGCAGTGGACATGCTGAATGAATTAGTTAACCAGGGGCATGAAATCTATTATATTACCTCAAGGCCGAAAGAACATGGCGAGCGCACGAAGAAATGGTTACTTGAGAGAGGATTTCCGGTTCAGGATCATCACTTTTTTTATGGGATGAAGGATTCTGAGAAAGTGGATATCATTCGTGAGTTAAAGCTAGATTTTTATTTTGATGATAAACCCGAAGTGCTGGAAACATTGAGTGATGAAGCTGGTGTTAAGGTTTTTGTTAAAGATCAATCGTATAATCGGCACATCGAGCTCGCAAGGGTGAATAATTGGCCAGATTTCAGTTTCTGATGAGGGGTTAGCGATAGGAAGGAAATTAATCTCGTCTGTGGGAAAAATTGGGCGGTGGCTGGCACCATCCAAAATTTCTCAAATAAATTAGGGTTTTATTGAATGCTATGGTATACTTTGTCTACCGTTTTCTTTATTGATTCATGTTCCCTGCTCATTTCAATGAGCAGGGTTTTTTATTTTTGGTTCTGTTAAACAAGGTTGTTGATTTGCGCTCCAGGCGCTTGCTTTCCGCGGGGCGGGCGGTGAGCCTCCTCGTCGCTGCGCTCCTGTGGGGTCTCACCTGTCCCGCTGCTCCCGCAGGAGTCAAGCGCCTTCCGCTCCAATCAACGGTTAGTAAAATCAACGAAGCCCTATAACGGAGCTATATTTTTAAAAGGAAAAACAAAGTATAACGAAACTCAATCCACCCTAACAAAGTTTGAGAAAAGAGCATGAAAAAAAGACCCTACAAGAGGGTCTTTTATCTATCTATCGTTTGATTCGTTAAATTTACGCTTTACGTACGTTAGAAGCTTGTGGTCCACGTTGACCTTGTTCAACTTCAAAAGTCACGTCTTGACCTTCGTCTAAAGATTTGAAACCTTCGCCTTGGATTGCTGAGAAGTGAACGAATACGTCGTCTCCAGCTTCGCGTTCGATGAATCCGAATCCTTTTTCTGCATTAAACCATTTAACTTTACCTTGTTCCATTTTGTGTATCCTCCTCGTGTGCCAAGCACACTTTGTATTACTATCCTTGCTTATTAGAGACAGAAAGCAGATTCGCTCAACAATCTTTCGAACAAACAAAAATAATTCTATCTAAATATAACAGGAATTCCAAAAATGTGCAATGGGAATAAAAGACTAATTCTGTCAGCATAGGTTAGAAAGCGCTTACTGGATGAATCAAAAAATCATCAAAACTCCTTAGAAGGCGAGGGGTTTTGATGATTTGGTTACTGACGTTTATATTTATTTTTTACGAAGTCTTTGCGCCTAGGAACATTCTTTCATCGAGCAAGTCGCTAGCTTGGGTTTCGCTAATTCCTTTTACCAACCCAAGTTCACTAATGAGCAACTTTTTCGCATTTGTCAGCATTTGTCTTTCGCTTGAATTTAGCTTCTTTTCAGAATTCCGAATTGTTAAATCACGAACAACTTCGGCTCCTTCAAGCATGCTCCCTGATTTTACTTTTTCCATATTCGATGTATATCGTTGTTTCCAAGTTAATGAAGGGTCGAGTTCTTCCTGTTGAAAAACGCCAAATACCTCTTCTAATGCCATACTATCAACGATGGAGCGAATGTTGGAATTGATCATTTTGTCTACAGGAATCATGACTTGCATCTGGTTTGGCATCATGATGACATAATACTGCTTAATTATTCCTTGGATTTCCTTTTCCTCAATGGCCGCTATTACACCTGCTCCGTGCATCGGATAAACAATATGATCACCAATTTGAAACATTCATCCACCTCCGGTTTAATTACCTTGATAATCTTAACACATAAATTGATTTTACACAAATTAATCATGATACCACATTTATTTTGAGTGAGTCAATAGTTTTGAAAGCGATTATAAGCGTTATTTTTAAAGGGTTATTTTATAGGTGGCAGGGGTATGTTGGAATCTGTCTATTGGTATGGAGAATTCCCGATTATTTGCCTCGGGCTTTTAGAACGTATATTCTTCCTAGGATCGGTTAAATTATATCTTTTTTTAAAAGAGTAATTGGTTTTTTCTTCCTTATCTAAGTAGTAAAATAGACTTAAGGACGTATGACTTTCTTGTAAGCCTCAGGTCTGATGAACAATTAAAACTAGAGCCGTTTTTCCACCTTAGTGAGTTTCTATAAAATGGAATTAAGATAAAGAAACAGGGAGGAAATGAAGATGAAAAAGAGCTTTTTAGCTGGGGTAGTGGGCGTGAGTTTGTTGTTATCAGGCTGTGGGTTGTTTGTCAATGGAACTGGAGATAGTGGTGGGATTCTTATTGAAAAAGACAAGGCAAAAGAACTAGAACTTGAATTAAAGATCGGTGCTGGTCAATTGAACGTTAGTGACGGGACAAAGGAATGGGTTGAAGGCACGATTGACTATAAAAACGATAAGTTGAAGCCGGACGTTTCGTATAAACTTAAAGGAAATAAAGGGACGGCCGTGATTGAACAGGGAGATGGACTGTTAGATAAAATTAACTTTGGAGAGACAAAGAATCATTGGAATCTTAACTTAAGTGATGACATTCCGGTGGATTTAAAAGTAAATTCAGGAGCATCTGAAACTTCCCTGGACCTAAAAGGTTTAGAGCTTATGAATTTAGAAGTAAACGCTGGTGTAGGTGATGTCACAATTGACCTTGGCGGAGATTGGAAAGAGAGCTTTGATGCGACTTTAAGTATGGGAGTTGGGAAATCAACAATCATCCTCCCATCTGAAGTAGGAGTGAAAATTGATTCCTCAAAAGGTATAGGAAATGCCAGTTTTAATGACTTAATTTCCAAAGGGGATGGGATTTACGTTAACCAAGCATATGAAGATGGCACTGATGTTATCATAAACCTAGAAACCAGCCTAGGTATCGGCGACGCCACTTTTAAAGTAGAATAGTCTGGTGCCAGGCACCATCCATAATATGGATTATAAAAGCAGCGATCCTCTACACTTCGAATATAGAAGTTAAGGGGGTTGCTGTTTTTTTCTTCTATAGAATCACAGCTAAAAACAAAGGATGTACTGAAGCCTCGTTTTAGTATTGGAATTCACAGATCATTCCTTCATACTATTTAAGTGTACCAATTTTGAGCGAAGCTGGAGGGTGCCAGGCACCATCCAGTAATTGGGAGGTGGTGAGGGGAAGGATGTTTAAAATCGTGTACGAGAGCTTGATGCTTCTTCTCGTCATGCTTACCGTTGTGACCATATGGACAGAGGAAACCTATAATTCAACGATTCATTGGCTTGTATGGTTAGTGTTCGTAATAGATTATTTCATTAGATTATTAACTTCTAAGGAGAAGTGGAGCTTTATAAAGCGCAACCCTTTTTTGTTAATTGCCATCATTCCGTTTGATCAGTTTTTCCAGGTGGCTCGATTCGTTCGCGTCATTTATTTATTCCGTCTTAAAACGATTACTAAGTACTATATTAGTCCGTATATTGAGAAACTAACCTACCAATCTTTAACCGTGTTTATAACGATTCTTGCCTTGTTATTGGTAGCTGAGTCTATTGTCATTAGGTGGCTGGAAGGTTCAATTCATACTTACTATGATTCTATTTATGTCATCTTTAGTCACCTATTATTTTTCGGTCACCAGACTTATGTAATAGAGAGTCCAATATCCATTTGGGCATTAACAGGCACATCAATCATCGGAATCTTATTACAAGGTGTAGCCTTGCAGTGGGCTTTTACTAAGTTCGAAAATATTTATCTAAGGTTAAGAAAGACCAGAACAGAGAATGAGCGGTTCTAACCCAGAAACTGGATGGTGCCAGGCACCATCCAGTTTTTGGGTGTGCACAGCACCAGTTCATGATTTAATATAATTGTAGCTAAGTAATTTTCCGGGAATGGTGGAATGTCCAATGTTTTTATTTGATTATATTGTTAATCTTTCTATTTTTTCCTTATTGGTTATTCTGCCTTTGGTTCTTCTTAGTTCTATTCAGTTTAAGTCTATTAAGTATTATCGCATTTGGGTCGGAATTTACGGGGGAATCGTTTCTGTCATTTTGGTGATGTTATCGATTCAGCACCTTGGGTATTCCTACGATATTCGCTACGCGCCTGCCATTCTTGTATTTGCGTATTTTGGACCCGTATCAGGAATCATTACTGGAGCAATTATGTTAGTCGCGAGACTGGTCCAGAGTGGGAATTGGTATCCAGCGATTATGGGATGGACAATGATTATGGTGAGTTTTTCTGTTCTCCATTTTTATATAAAACGTTTTAGTCTAGTTAAAAAATGTACAATTATTGTTGTTGCTTATGTTGTCATGTATACGATGATTGTTTTTTATTTTAATATCTTGGAAGATCACCCTGCTTTTCACGTTCAGTATGTTTCGTTTGTCATCTTAGGGGTAATTTTAGGAGGCGTGTTGCTAGAATCATATGGAAAGCTCTATCGGGTCCATCAGCAGCTGTCTGCGATGTACAAGCTTCTATGGGATAGCGAAGCAAATTACCGGCTCATTGCTGAGAATACGTCTGACCTGATCATGGTGGTGAGGAGTGACCATACGATTAGTTATTTTTCACCTTCCCACCAATCAGTGCTCGGTTTTAAACAGTCGGACTTAGAGAAGACCGTGTTATGCGGTTTTATTCATCCAGAGGATGTAACCATGTATAAACAGACCATTGAGATGATGTTTAATCATAAAAATTCATCTACCTTAGAATTCCGTATGAAACATAGTGAAGGGCATTGGATTGAGTTTGAATCAAGATGTAAGCCTGTTGTAGGGGAAAATGGCGAGATTGAACAGATTGTTATCATAAGTCGCGATATTTCTGAGCGTAAAAAAGCGGAAGAACTGTTATTGCAATCAGAAAAGCTTTCGATTGTAGGGGAGTTAGCTGCGGGAGTCGCGCATGAAATTAGAAATCCGCTTACTACGATAAAAGGGTTTGTCCAGCTTAATAAAGTAGTAGGTGGGTCGACGCAATATAATGATTTAGTTTTAAGTGAGTTAAGTAGGATAGAAGGAATCACGAGTGAACTTCTGTCACTTGGGAAACCACAAGCGGTTCAGCTCACTGAGAAGAACGTACAAGAGTTGGTCGAAAATACCATTCAAATCTTATCTCCCCAAGCTCTTATGAATGATGTTCGCTTTCATCTTAAGGGAGAAGAAAAGCCAATCATAATCACTTGTGAGCAAAATCAAATTAAACAAGTGTTTTTAAATGTCTTAAAGAATGCCATAGAGGCCATGAAAGACGGCGGAGATATCAACATTCAAATAAGGAAAATTGGCGATAAGGAATGTTTGCTTTCCGTTCAAGACCATGGCTGTGGTATTCCAGAGGAACTCCAGCCTCGCTTAGGTGAACCTTTCTACTCGTTAAAAGAAAAAGGCACAGGGTTAGGCTTGATGATCTGCCATAAAATAATTAAGCAGCATCATGGCAGCATCGTGTATAAAAGCAAAGTTCAAGAGGGAACCACAGTTGAAATCACCCTCCCCTGTTTGTAGGTGATGAATGGAAAATCCCTGGAAGGTGCCTGGCACCTTCCAAGTTTTAGGGGATCGAAACTTGTTGAAAGAATTTAAAACAGTGGAAATTTACCACAATCTATACTAAATAATAAGTGTAGTGAAAACAGGACGATAACCTAGGGCTTCTGTTTTTTTAGTTTAACCAAATCCTACCAGGTGCCAGGCACCATCCAGTTATCTACCATTTCCCTTCTATATGAATTCCAACAATTTTTTGTCTTGCTTGTATCTAGGGTTTGATTTGGATAGAATGGGAAGGTGAATGTTTTATTGGATTGTTATGACTGACCGGTAAGTCACCGATGACCGCTGAGTCAAAAAAGTGAAACTAATTGGATAAGAAATACGTAGTAGAAACAGGTGTTGATATGAATGAAAAGAAGAAGAGGTTATTTGATTCTGGAATGAAGTTATTTGCTAGCAAAGGCTATCACCGGACATCGATTCAAGAGATAACCAATGAGGCGGGTGTATCTAAGGGATCATTTTATGTTTATTTTCAATCGAAGGAAGAATTTATGCTCACGGCCTATCAACATTTTTACTCGCAAATGAAGGAAAGAATAGAGCGAGTAAGGCAGGTGGATCTTTCGCCAAAGGAGAGCCTTGCGAAGCAAATTAACGTCTGGATGCAGTATATCTACGATCATAAAGATTTTATTATGATGCATCTGCGAGAGAATATATCAATTGCAGGTAGTGTGGATGAGTTAACACAGAAGATCAAGGTGGACAGCTACCACTGGATGCGTGAGAATATTGAAGCCATTTATGGACCTGAAGAAATGAAACCAAACTTAGTGGATACAGTTATACAATTAGAGGGTTTGCTTCAGTCCTATTTAAAGTGGAAGCTGCACGATGAAGTGGACATTGAAATTGAAAAACTAGGCCCGTTCCTCGTTAGACGGTTGGATGACCTTGTCAAAGGAATGCGTGAGCGCCAGGAGGAAGCACTTGTCGTCATCAACCAACTTCCACATACCTACGAGAAGAGGCGCGGCCAAACCGATGAGACTCGAAGTCTACCAGAAACAATTTTGGAACTTAAGGAAAAACTTCAGGGGTTAGCCCTTCCTGATGAAAAAATCAATCAGCTGTACGAGGTGATCGACCTTTTAGAAGCAGAGGTAGGAAAAGAGAATTGCCAGCCTGTATTAATTCAAGGTTTGCTTGCTCATTTTAATCCGATTGCGGAAGTGGAGCAAGAATGCCAGGAAATTGCCCGACTTTTAGATGTGAAGTTATTGCCTTAAAACTTGAAAGTCCAATGGATACTAAAAATAGGGACAACTAGGGCGACTTGGCCAAGTTAGACGGTCGAGTGTAGACACTTGAAATGCATAACGCACCGCTGTCAGCCTATTTAACGAAATATCCAGCCAACGACAGCAGTGCCCAAACATGTCCGCCTGAATTAACAGGATACTACCAATACAGATAATTTCCTGTCGTTATAACCAATACAAACGAACCATTAATGACCTTACCATTGAAAGGAGCTATTTTTAGATGAAAAAAATGCTTTTTAGTGCTACAGCCATCCTCCTCCTCTCCTCACTTGCGGCTTGTTCCGAAGGAGATTCAGAAGATACAAACGCAGCAATTGAAGAACGAGTCGTAGCTGTGGAAGTTGAGGAGGCAGCAACAGGGGACTTGACGATTGAGCGCTCGGTCTTCGGGCGAACGGCCGCTAATACGACAACACCGATCCTCATTCAAACACCAGGTGAACTAGATACGCTCGAAGTGAAGAATGGTGACCAAGTCGAAGAAGACGATATCATTGCGAAAATCGCTACTCCTATGGGGAAACAGAACATTCGAGCACCGAGAGACGGAGAAATTTTAAATTTAACAGCTGCAGAAGGGGATTATGTCTCCAATGAACAACCATTTGCGCTTATCGCCGATTTGGAGATGATGAAGCTGAACTTCGCGGTTACCGCTGATGTTCGTAAGCTTTTCACTATTGATAAAAAATTGACAGCTACGATTCATAATGAAGAATACGAGGCTACGATTACTTCCATCAGCACGGTGCCGGACGACACTGGCTTATATCCAATCGAAGCAACAGTGTCGAATAAAAACAAAGCCATTTTACCAGGAATGGTTGTAGAACTATTCGTGCCGGAACAACAGGTGAAGGATGCCTTAATCGTTCCAACGGCAGCGATTATCGAAGGAAATGACGAAACATATGTGTATGTGATTCAAGACAACAAGGCTGTTCAACAGGTAGTGACCGTGGTTGAAACGCAGTCGGCTCAGACTGCGATTGAAGGCGATGTTCAAGAAGGCGATGAACTCGTGGTCACCGGGCAGCTTACACTTTCAGACGGCGTTCAGGTGAACGTTGTGAAAGGGGAATAGACATTGAAGTTAGTAAATACATCAGTTAAACGACCAGTCGGCGTCATCATGATTGTCCTTGCGATCATTGCGCTCGGGGTTGTTTCCGTCCGAAACTTGGCGGTCGATCTTTTTCCTAAAATCGATCTACCAATCGCCGTAGTCGTCACAAGTTATCAAGATGCCGCTCCTGAAGATGTTGAAAACTTAATCAGTCGAAGTATTGAAGGTGCGGTTAGTACTGTCGAGGGCATCGATACGCTTCAATCCCAGTCGCAAGCTGGCTCCTCGATGGTGATGATGATGTTTAAAAATGACGTCGATTTGGACCAGGCTTTGCTCGATGTCAGGGAAAAAATCGATCAAGTCAGACCGATGCTTCCAGAACAAGCAGGGGACCCGAGAATTTTAAGGTTTAGTCCAGAGGCGATGCCGGTGATGTTCATTGGGGTAACGGGGAAAGACACGGCCCACTTAACGGAAATCGCCAACGAACAAATTGTCCCGTATCTTGAACGTCAAGCGGGTGTTGCATCTGTTACGGTTGAGGGGGCAAAAGAGCGTGAAATCCAGCTCGAGCTAAACCCTGCAAGTCTGCAACAATACGGGGTAAACGCGCAAACCATTGTTCAAGCGCTAAATAGTACGAATCGCTCCGGTTCTGTCGGGACGATTGAAAAGGGGAATCAAAATCTCCAACTGAGGGTTACCGGTGAATTTGAATCGGTTGAGGATATTGGTCGAACGATTATTCAAACTCCAACAGGGGCAACTATCCTTTTAAATGATGTTGCGACAGTATCTGATACCTTCTCAGATACCACTTCGACAGCTCTAGTTAATGGTGAACCATCGTTAGTGTTGTCCATCATGAAACAAACGGATGCCAATACGGTCGAAGTGGCTGGAAATGTCACCGATAGTTTAGAGGAACTCGAAGGGGACTTATCCGCTGACATCAATCTTGCGACCTTGATTGATACCTCTGAATTTATCACGATGTCCATCGACTCGGTCATCCAAAACATCTTGATTGGTGGCGTCATTGCCGTTTTAATCCTGCTGTTATTTTTAAAAAGTATCCGAGCGACGTTAGTTATCGGATTATCGATTCCAATTGCGTTAATCTCGACGTTTGCTTTGATGTATTTTACCGGACAAACGTTGAATGTGCTGACGCTCGGTGGATTAGCGTTAGGGATCGGGATGATGGTCGACAGCTCGATTGTTATTTTAGAAAATATTTACTCGTATCGAAAACGAGGGTATAGCTTAGTAGAATCGGCAACGATGGGAGCCTCTGAACTGGCGCCAGCGGTTATTGCCTCAACGACGACGACATTGGTTGTGTTTTTACCAATGGTGTTTGTCCAAGGAATTGCGGCTGATTTATTCCTTCCGCTTGGGTTGGCAGTGGCCTTCTCACTTGTTGCCTCGCTTGTTGTGGCAATTACTTTAGTGCCGATGCTGTCTTCAAAGCTGCTTTCTTCGGCAATCGAAAAGGATGGGCGCCGTTATTGGTTTGACAAGTTCCTCGATTGGGTGAGAACGAAATATACAGGTGGATTAAAACGCGTGTTGAGGTTCCGGAAAACGAGCGTGCTCGTCACCGTCCTGGGTATTGCGGGAAGTTTGGCGCTCATCCCACTGATTGGTGCGGAATTAATGCCAGCAGCCGATCAGGGACAGGCGCAAATTACTGTTGAAACCGAATCAGGTACAAAGTCGGAATACACGTTAGAAGTGATTGAACAAGTAAATGAAGTGATTGCAGAGTACGATGATGTCGTTGAAGTTAGCTATGTGACCGTTGGTGGCGGCGGCATGGGCATGGGAGGAGGATCTTCTAACCGAGCCTCTTATACGTTGCAGCTTGTGCCGGTAACCGAAAGGGATCAATCAACGGCAGAAATTATGCAAGATATGGATAAAAAAATGCAGTTGATTGCTGGTGCAGAGATTACTGCTGGGGCACAAGATGCCGGTTTAAGTACGGGAAATCCAATTCAAATTGAATTAAACGGACCGGAGCATGACGTCTTACGTGAGCTAGCCGAAGAGGTTGTTGCGGAAATTGCAACGATTGATGGCGTGTCTAATCCTGAAAGTGGAGCATCCGAAGGTGTTCCGCAGATGAGTATTTTGGTTGATGAAGGGAAAGCAGCTGCCTATGGCCTTACGCAAGAACAAATCATGAGCCAAGTGCAGATGCAGTTTATGGGCCAAACCGCGACCAGATACCGTGAAGAAGGTCAGGAAATGAATGTTACCCTCATCTATCCAGAGAATGAGCGTAGTACAATCAGTGATTTGAAAGATGTAAAAATTCAAACCGCAACAGGGGCAGTTATGCCACTAGATGAAGTGGCGGAAATTGTGGAATCACAAGGACCTGTCTCGCTGCAAAGACAAAATCAGCAGCCGCAAATCAATGTGACAAGCGAATTAGTTGGACGTGATTTGGGAAGTGTGAGTGAAGAAATCGAGTCTCATCTTGCAGCGATGAACTTCCCGGAAGGGTACGGCTATACGATTGGCGGGGAAGCGGCCGATATGCAAGAGGCGTTCGTTGATCTTGCAGTTGCGCTAGTGTTCTCAATCTTCCTAGTATACGCTGTTATGGCGGTACAGTTTGAAAACTTCCTGTATCCATTTATCATCATGTTCGCTCTGCCGACATCGGTGATTGGGGTCCTTGGCGGCTTATTTATCGCTGATGTTCCGCTAAGTGTTCCAGGGTTTATTGGGCTGATTATGTTAGCCGGGATTGTTGTAAATAACTCCATCGTGTTGGTGGATTATATTAATATTTTACGTGGAAGAGGCATGGAACGGAATGAGGCCATCATTGAGGCCGGACGAAGCAGATTGCGTCCAATCTTGATGACGACGTTAACGACCGTGCTGGCGATGATTCCATTGGGGCTCGCATTAGGTGAAGGTGCCGAAATGCAACAGCCACTCGCGATCACCATCATCTTCGGACTCAGCGTATCCACGCTGTTCACGCTCTTCCTAGTTCCTGTCATCTACACCATGTTCGATAACCTAACCGCATGGATGACCGGAAGAAGAAGAAAACGCAAAAAACAAGCAGAAGAAATGTAAAAAAACTGGATGGTGCCTGGCACCATCCAGTTTTTTATGTTGAAACCCAATTATCTCCTAGGTGCCAGGCGCCATCCAAAATATTTCCAATTATTCTGTGTAGATGTGTTTGTTCTTTCTGAATTTTGTGTCATAATGGACTTTGTGAAATAAATGGAGGGGAGGAGCGAAGTTGATACTGGACCTCTTATTTCTCGGAATCTTTATCTTTGCTATTGTCTATTTAATTCGCTATCAGGTGAGCTTAACGAAGGCTGCTGAAATTTCTCATCGGGCGCTATATCCAAAAAATGAACAAGAGTATGCTAGCATCCTCATTCCGCATGAATGGAAAAGGATGGAACCACTGACGAAAACAACAAAGTCCTATCTTTATGTCAAATGGGGAACGATAGCAGTCCTAATATTTTTAACTAGTTTAATTGCTATGGTGTTGTGGACAGATTGGTTGGATTCGGTCTTTTTTAGCTTTGCTTACTTCTTTTATATGCTTATTAAAATAATTCCACATAAAGGGAGCTTGTTTATTCTTCAGGAAGGGGTAATCTTCAATGGAAGAACCTATTCTACCCATCAAATAAAGGGATATGAAGTGGAGGAGATTATCCGTTGGCATGAGCTATATGGTCTCGATGACCGCGTCAATTATGGCTTTAAGCTGACCCTTCATTTGAAAAACACAAGATTCTTCGAGCCAAACTTTGTCGTGGTGACGGATGAAAAACAACTTGAAAAAATTCTTCGCCTATTAAATGGGCAGGGGATCACAGGAGGATTTTTGACTGGCAAAGAGAACGCTAACGAACATAAACAAACGAGAAATGGATAAAGAAAGCGGGTGCCTCAATTAAAAGAGGAAACCCGCTTTTTTGTATGGAAATTTTGTATGGAAAAACTAGTTGGTGCCAGGCACCATCCAGAATTTGGGTTAAAAGGCACCTGATCCTCCGCCTCCACCGCCGACACCGCCTCCGCCAGTACTAGTGCTAGTTGAGCTGGAGATACTGCTTTGTGATGTTTGGTTTGCGTTGTGGAACGATGAGGACGCGAGAGGTCCAAAATAAGTGAACGCTGCGATATCTGCCGGGGTGTATGCACCAGTGTTTTTAAATTGGTACTTCAATGGCGTCTGAAAAGATTTCACAAGTTCCTCGTTCTTCTCCACAATCCCCTTGTTCTTAATACCAATTCCGTATATATAGGCACGCATTTGTTCATCCTTGCTTAGCCCTTGCCATTCTTCCCCTGTTAAGCCCTTAAACCGTTCCTTCAGCAGCCCCCAATCGTGAATGATCTTTAATCCAATCCATGTTTTCGGTTTATAAAAGATCGCATAGAAAATAGCTGTTAAAAACAACACTCCACCAGCAAGAAACCATCCGATTAAATCATAAGTAGCAAAAAGGATAATAACTGGCAATAAAAGGAGGCTAATGACCGCGAGCGTCCACCGATAGCCTTTATTTTTCTCATATAAGCCCTTTTCCTTCACTTCACTAGCGACTGCTTGCATCCATTTTACTTCATTAGAATGATAGGTTTGGTGATTGGCTTTGTTTTTAATGTATGCCGAAAGGTCGTTGAAACTAAATTGGCCTTCTTTTCCGACTGTATAAAATAAGAACGAGATAAGCATCCGCTCATGGTGTTTTAACCCTTTCTCATTGTGTGAGTTAATTTTAAATTGAGTGTTAGAGACTTGGCTAACATAACCCTGCCTAACTAAATCCATTAACGCCGCCGCCATCGCTTCTGCTGATTGGCTAGCTCCATTTGTGAAATATATTGTTGCCGGCAAACTCATTACTTGTTCAGGGACAAAAAAGGTATCGGCAGCTTCTCGTTCAACAGCCGCTTTTTTCATCTTGTACCTCAAGTAGGTGAGTAACATTAACCCAAAGAGTAGAATGGCTAAAATAGGTACCCCGACTTTCGCAATCGTTGAAAGAGTTTGTTGTGTTTCTACCCGTGCCGCAGCTTCGTCGAGCAAGTCTTGCTGAGCTTTTATAATCTCCGTCCTCATTGGCTTGCTGGCTGTCAGTGAGGCACTTGGGAAAAGGGTAGCATCATAGGCAACGCGAATATCCCCATTTTCTCCAGCTGGCACCTCTCCGAGTTCAAAAACCACCTTTCCATCAGACAAAATCATCTCAGTCTGAAACGCTTCGTCATATCCAAAGCCAAGCACGTCTGTGGTTTCCTCTGGAGGAAGAATGGTGACTGTAAGGTTTTCGTAAGACGATTCATTTCGGTCGTCAAAGAATGGCCAGTAAAATTCAGCCACATCGGAGTAGACATCGACACCATTTTCAATCGTATACCCCAACGAAACAGTGATTTGTTCATCTTCTCCTTTTCGATGAACGAGGTAGAGGTCATCCTCTTTTTCAACCCTTAAGTTTTCTCCGTTCTCCGCCGCCTCAAATTCTCCGATGCTCGTTCCTTCCTTTGGGACTAGCATTCTGGTAATTCCGTTAAACTCGCCATCAAAGTTGTACGTGTGAGTCTCATTTACTTCAACGTTCCCATTAGGTAATAAATGAGCATCAATCCGTACATCAGTAATCGAATAGTCAACCGCGAGCCCTTCGCGTGGGAACAGGAAAACCAACGTGATCGCTGCGAGTAAGAACATAACAGAGATTTTTCCCTTAGCTGCCATCTGTACCGCCGTCCTTCCTTTCTCATATCTATAAGAAATACTACGAATAAATAGATGGAAAAGTTTCACAGATGAGTCTATGGTGTAACGGAAATGGTGTAGTTAAGGCACCAACAAGAATCATTGGTGCCCAAAGTAGGAAGAGCCGGAGGAAGAAAGGTCACCAACAAGGCCCATTGGTGCCCAAAGTGGGAAGAGTCTAAGGAAGAAAGGTCACCAACAAGGCCCATTGGTGCCCAAAGTGGAAAGAGCCGGAGGAAGAAAGGTCACCAATAAGGCCTATTGGTGACCAAAGTGGGAAGAGTCTGAGGAAGAAAGGTCACCAACAAGGCTGGTGCCCAAAGTGGGAAGAGTCTAAGGAAGAAAGGTCACCAACAAGGCCCATTGGTGCCCAAAGTAGGAAGAGCCGGCGGCTTAGCACCATCCAGGGTTTTTCCGCTAGCGTATTCCACTCTCTTTGCGGCTGTTTTGTGTTTCTCCATTAGTTTAGTGGTTATTTATTTAAAATTTTTAAAAAATTATGTAACATAAAAGAAAGCACAGCCTGTTTTATCAACGGATTAAACTGGTAGGGGTGGAATAATGAAAGAACATATAGCAATAGGGGCTGTTGAAAAAAATGAGTAAGCAACGAAAACAGCAGCCCGAAGCAATGGTGACGGGTGAGAAGAGCATTCGCTTTAAATTTGGCGATCAGGTGGACCAGGAAACGTATTTTCATGTAATGCAGTTTTCAAATATGGTTGAACAAGATGGTTTCTATCTTTTAGAGATAATCGTCCCAACCTATAACACGGTTACCGTATATTTAAAAAAAGAACCGAGTAATATGGCAGAAATCGTAGAGCGACTATTATCCAAATGGCAGAAGAGTGAGGAGACGGAGAGCACACTTTCTGTACGGAAATTAACGATTCCTGTATGTTATGACGAAGAATTCAGTCTAGATATCGAGAGGGTTGTTGCTCATACAAACTTGACGGCGAACGACATCATCTCCCTCCATTGCCAGCCAATCTACACTGTCTATATGATTGGATTTTTACCGGGGTTCCCTTACTTAGGGAAATTGGATGAGAGATTGGCGACGCCAAGGCTTCATACCCCAAGATTCAGGGTAGAAAAGGGAACCGTTGGCATCGGTGGCCACCAGACGGGGATTTACCCCTTGGATAGTCCTGGTGGATGGAATATTATTGGTAAAACGCCTCTTGACCTTTATCGTCCAGACAGGAAAGAACCCTTTTTTATTCAAGCAGGGGATCAGCTAGGATTTTCTCCGATTACAAAAGAGGAGTATGCTGAAATAAAGAGTCAGATGGATAAACACCCGGAAGCGATTAGCGAGTTTGTTACTATGTCTGACTTACTCTAATTAGGTTGGAAAATGCAATTTAACTACTGTCTATTGTGACCAAGCACCCCTATTCTTTTAGGGGGAGGAAATTAGGAAGGGTGTGCCTATATGAGAATCGATTTAAATGCAGACGTTGGCGAGAGTTTCGGAACGTTTACAATCGGTGAAGATGAGAAGTTGTTCTTGAACATTACGTCTGCTAATATTGCCTGCGGCTTTCATGCCGGGGATTTTAATGTCATGCAAGCAACGGTTAAAAGTGCAAAGGAACACGGGGTCGCGGTTGGTGCACATCCAGGTTATCCAGACCTTCAAGGCTTTGGCCGCAGAGAGTTAAAAATGACCCCGTCGGAAGTTTATAACTCAGTTGTTTATCAAATTGGGGCATTAAAACAATTTTGTGAGATTCATGGCGTGCCTCTTCAGCATGTGAAGCCTCACGGTGCCCTCTATAATGCGGCAGCTAGTGATAAAACAATTGCTGAAGCAGTAGCTAAGGCGGTTCATGATGCTGCCCCGGATTCCATTTTATTTGGATTGTGCAATAGTGAACTGGTTGAAGCAGGGAAAAGGCTTGGCTTAAAAACGGCTTCGGAAGCTTTTGCCGATCGACAGTATACCGATGAGGGAAAATTAACCTCAAGGCTTATGCCGAATGCGGTGTTGAGAACGTATGAGGAAATCCTCGATCAGGTGAAGGAAATCGTCTTTCATCAGCGGGTGAAAACAGCATCCGGGAACTGGGTTAGCTTAAAGGCAGATACAATATGCTTCCATGGGGATGGGCAAAATGTTGCTCACCATACTGCGCAAATCCGGGAAGCGTTGGAGAAAGAAGGAGTCAAAGTCCTCCAGGTAGGGATCACAGATGATTCCTCTATTTAAGGTAAAAAAAGTAGGGACCTACGGGTCGATTCAGGATAAAGGGCGCTTTGGCTATCAGCGTTTTGGAGTACCTGTTTCAGGTCCGATGGATGCTAAGGCCTATCACTTAGGTCAATACATTATCGGTAACGATGAAAATAGTCCCTCGTTGGAGTTATTTTTAGGTGGCCAAGAGTTTGAAGTCCTTAGCGACCATCGAATTGTTATTACGGGTGCTGATTTGGGGGTAATGCTTGACGGGGCTCCTGTACCGACTTGGAAAACCTTCACTATTTTTAAAGGCCAGATATTGAGCTTTACCCGAGCGATTGAAGGTAGCATCGCTTATGTGATACCTGAAGGGGGCTTTGAGGCGGAGCTGTTGTTAGGAAGTGGGTCTGTCTATCCAAAGGGGTTGCTTGGGACGCCTCTTAAGCGAGATAGGATCCTATATGCGAAGCGAGAGAGTGGCGGTGGGTTCCAAACAGGGTTATGCCGGTCAGAGGTTCCTTCGTATTCCCAGCAGATTCAGGTGAAAGTATGGCGGAGTCCCCATTTGGCCATGTTTACGGAAGTTGCTCTAGAGGAATTCTTTCAGACGACCTATACGCTAAAAATGGGGGACAGGATGGGGTATCTTCTAGATGGACCTAAACTAGATTTTGTTCATAGCAGTGATATCCTTTCGGAAGCGACTCAATTCGGAACCATCCAAGTCCCTAACAGCGGCCACCCGATTATTTTGATGGCCGATGCGCAAACCATCGGAGGTTACGCCACGATTGGTAAAATTGCTTCAGATGATCTTTGGAAGGTGGCTCAGTTAAAAAAAGGTGGAGAAATAAAGTTTCACTTTATTTAAGCATTCAAAGTACTGATGCTGCAGCCTTTCGGTTAGATAGGAACAGCTTCGAAGGTATTTACCACGATTTTACATTGATTCTCATTCATGATTTAGGTATTATATAAACATAAGCTGCGTTGTTCGTAATCATATTTAAGTTTTAACCTTTATGCTGTAATAGGGAGTTTTACATCGAAACGGGACTGACAAGCCTCTGTCTATATGACAAGGAGGACAGGCAAGAATGTTTCTGCGAACACCCACTTTGAGGAGTGGTGGTTTAAAACTTTCTTATCTAACATTACGGCAAATGCGGCTGTACATAGTTTTTTCAACCAAGCCAGTTCCCAATCGGGAGCTGGTTTTTTATTGTTTAGGTACATATAAAAGTAAAGAGTGTGGATGATTGTTTTCGTTTTCTGTATCCAGCGCCAGCGCTAGCCCCTCGGGTCATAAGCTGGCTAGCTGCGGCTCCTAGAACGAAACTCCACTCCCTTTCAGAGGATGCAGTCGCCTCCGCTTTTCAGTACAATCCGTCAAGGTATCAAAAACTAACCTAGTACTCTAACACAGCCTTGATAAGAGAAATAAAAAACGAATAGCCACCACTTCGGGCCATCCGTTTTTTGTATCAGATTTGTGAGGCCGCTAGAAAGCCTTCTTCTGTCGCGTCAATGATCCTTCTTGCTTGGTTAACGTCACCAATTGTTTGGATATTTTTAAATTCCTGATTCAATTCTCCAATGAAAGAATTATTAGGAGCATAGCCTGCAGCAATAATGACTTGATCGGCCACCACTTCCTGATTCTCAAGAATCACCTTCTCAGGTGTAATCTCTACGATTTTTGCATTAACAATTTGATTTACATTATGCTCTTCCAGATAGGCAAATAAGTGCCCAGCAAAAGTAGGTCCGACCCCACGACCAATCGAATCCGCCATTTCAATAATTGTGACATGTTTTCCTGCATTAGCTAAGAATTTTGCCGTTTCCGTACCGACTAATCCACCGCCGATTATGGCAACTGTGTTACCGGATTCTATGCCATTTAGAATATCTTCAGCCAAAATAACATGATTTAGGTCTGCCCCTTTAATTGATGGAGTTGTCTGGTTAGCTCCCGTCGCGATAATAACACTGTCCGGTTGATATTTTTTTAGATCGAAAACAGTCTTAATGTTTTCTTTTATGATTTGAACCCCGAGTTTCGTAAGTTGATTGTGTAAATAATCTTTATAAAGAAGGAACGTATCTTTCTCCGGTGGGGTAGCAAGAATGTTAAATTTCCCACCAACCGATTCCTCCTTATCAATGAGTGTTACCGTGTGTCCACGGAGTCTAGAGACTCGGGCTGCTTCCATTCCAGCAGGCCCTGCACCGACGATAACAACCTTTTTCTTCGTGATAGCTTCTTCAATCTGCCTTTCTGCTTCAAACCCTGCGCGAGCATTAACAAGACAGGTAATTCCTTTTCCTTGGAAGACATTGTCGATACAGCCTTGATTGCAAGCTACACAATAACGAATATCGTCATAACGTTGTTCGTGCATTTTTACAACAAGTTCTTCATCAGAAATTAGTCCACGGCCAATTGCTAACATATCGGCTTCGTCTTGCTCAATGATTCGTTCCATTAATTTCGCGTCATTCAGTCTACCGGCAACAATAACGGGTACATCAACAAGTTCCTTTAGCTTTTTACTAAAAGGGACTAAGAATCCCTGGTCGATAAACATGGGTTGAATGGTATACTCAACAGCATCGTAGCTACCAGCTGTTAGACTGATGGCCTGTGCTCCAGCCTTGATGGCTTCTTGGCAGATGGTTATGACTTCATTGAATTTTAAACCATCATCTAGGTATTCGTCAGCACTGATTCGAATGGTAACAGCTGTATGATTGCCGCAGACTTCTGCAATTTCTCGTAAAACTTCGATTGGGAAACGCATCCTATTTTCGAGGCTACCACCGTATTCATCTGTTCGTTTATTGCTATGTGGGGATAAAAAACTATGCAGTAGGTATCCATGTGCTAAATGGACTTCAACCATGTCAAATCCTGCTTCAACCGTTCTTCGAGCAGCTTGAACAAATGTTTTCTTCATCTCAAGAATTTCCTCGACGGTCATTGCCCGTGGATCATTGCCTACCACCGCGCAGGGAATGGCACTAGGAGCAATAGGCTGAATACCGGTAATTGCTTCTGAAGCTTGTCTGCCTGCATGGTATATCTGTGCTCCAGCTAGAGACCCAGCATTGTGAATCGCGTTCGTTAGTTTTTTTAAACCAGGAATAAATCTATCATCATAGATACTAAGCTGGGTAGGTAGACCTCTACCTTCTGGAGAAACCCCAACAGAACCAGTTATGATAATCCCGACTTCATTCCTCGCTCTTTCTTCGAAAAAACGTATGATTCGATCATTAACTACCCCGCCTTCTCCCGCAAGGCCATTTTCCATCGGAGCCATCATAAAACGATTTTTTATTGTAAGTGGACCAATTTTAATAGGATTAAAAAGATTAGTCATGTTGAACCCCCAACGAAATTTATTAAGGAAAGATACCTTTTATAGTTTAATCATACAATTTAGTTGTGACTAATTTCACAAGGTTTTGTGACGAAAATATGATGGGGTAATGACAAGAAAGTGATTGTTGGGAATGTTTATCGATTAGTATTTAATAGTGGCGATATACCAACACGTCTGTAGTAAAATCCACGATTTTAGATTGTATAAAAAATGGATGGTGCCAGGCACCATCCAGAATATTCCACCCTCAACAGCACACAGTTATTCCTGATGGAAAAAGTTTCCTGACTCTCTGGTTTACCTCCTTGAAATAATAGGAAATGGAACATATTTAAGGAGGATCTTTTAATGTTTATTCGAAAATTGATGTTCATCGTTGCTGCCATTATTCTTTTTTTACCAGGATATACGGCTTTTGGGGTAGGAAATCATGCTATAGCTGATGCTTCCTCTAGCTCGCTGGCACTATTCCCTGAGCCAGAGCAACATTTCAAAAATAAAAATGGTGACCACGCTCAGAAAAACGTTGATCGTCCGAAAAATGTCATTTTTATGGTAGGGGATGGAATGGGCCTAGGCCAGATGGAAATTGCCCGCCTGTTTGAGCATGGAAAGAATGGCCGTTTGTTTATGGAATCGCTGCCAAATGTGGCGCTGGCTCATACGTACTCGGATGATAATATGGTGACGGATTCTGCCGCTGGTGGCACGGCGCTCGCAACGGGAGAGAAGACCAACAATGGAATGATTTCCGTTTCGCCTGATAAAAAGGAAATGGCTAGCATCCTGAAAAAATTTAAGCAGGATGGACGGCAAGTCGGGGTTATTTCGACTAATAAAGTTACCGATGCGACCCCAGCTGCTTTTACCGCATGTGTGCCGAACCGCTGGGAAGGCCAATCTGAAATTGCCAGACAGCAGCTTGCAGGAGATATCGACGTTATCCTTGGCGGAGGCAGTCAGTATTTTAAACCTGAGAATCAGGATGGAGTCGACTTAATCGGTAAGTTCAAAGAAAAAGGCTATTCCTTTGCGACGAACCGTACGGAGATGGCAGAGGCAAACGGCAATAAATTACTTGGTCTCTTCCATCCAGATAACATGAATTTCACAGTGGATCGTGCCGAGGTGAAGAGTGAGGAGCCCACCCTTAAGGAAATGACTGCAAAAGGAATCGAGGTCCTTTCTAAAGGGAACAATGGTTTTTTTATGATGGTGGAAGGGGCCAGGATTGACCATGCTTCACATGCAGCTGATTTGACAAGCGTCTGGAAGGAAACGATTGAGTTTGATCAGTCTGTGAAGTACGCGACCGAATGGGCAAAGGAAAACGGCGATACCTTGGTCGTCGTACTAGCTGATCATGAAACAATGGGAATCTCAGCTACAGAAGCAATGGATATCGAAGCGCTTAAAAAGATAGGCGTCTCTCATGAGTTCATGGCGAACCAGCTAAAAAAAGTAGATCGCTCAAATGAGTACAGTGCTGAAAGTATTCGAAATGTCTTTAAAACCTATGCCGATATTGATATTACAGAGGATGAGATAAGGCAGTTTAACGAAAATGTAAAAGACAAACGAGGGAAAGTCTATCCAACTAGACAAGTCGGCTGGGAAATCGGAAGCATCATTGCCAATCATTATCATGGCGGTACTTTGAACAGCCCAACGCGTTCTTTGAGTAGTACCGGGGGGCACACAGGCAATCTTGTCCCAGTGTTTGCTTACGGGGCCGGATCCGAGAAATTTGAAGGAGTCCTTGATAATGTAGATATCCCTAAAATTATTGCTAAACTGATGGGCTACGAACTGTAAAACGCTGGATGGTAAAACGCTGGATGGTGCCCACTAGCCTTGCATGACTTTAAAATAATTCCATTTTTTCAATAAAATGTCTTTACGTACAAGAAAAAAACTCCTATTGTAGAAGTTGTTGACCTTGTTTTGTTCCCTAAACAAACAAGTCTTCTACAAAGGAGTTTCAAAATGAACAAGAAAATTATAGGACGCGAAATGCTCATTTGTCAATGTCTTTCGGAACTTCCGCTGGAGGACTTTGATTGTCCACTAATTGATTATGGGAAAAAACTTTCAACTAAATCTTTAATCAAGATTTTCGTAACGGCTCAGTTGGACGAATGGGATTCTTATAAAAACATGGAAGAAAAGTTAGGGGCACATCCAAAGCTCCGTAAGGAGATTGGGGTAAAGGAGATAAGCGGATCTCAGTTAAGCCGCAGGATCTACGACCTGCCAACTGAATGGTTGCAAAATCTTTTTGTTAAAGTCGTAAAGAAAATTCAGCTGTTCACCAGAGGGTTGACGGGGCTCCCTAATGGTTTGGGTGTATTAAAAATTATTGATTCAACTGAAATAAGATTACCAAAAAACTTATGTGATTGGGCATTTATCTCAAAGAGCCATACGGCGGTTAAAATGCATACAAGATTGGTAGTTGCGTCAAAGGATGTAGTTTATCCCGACAAAATTGTACCATCTTCAGGTAAATTAAGTGACAATGAAGGTTCAGATGATTTGGTGGAAGAGTCAAATTCCATTTATGTGATGGATCGTGGATATCCTTCCAGAGAAAAATTTGAAACCTGGGAAGAAAAAGGGATATCCTATGTTGTTCGAATCACCAAATCTCTTCGTTTAGGTATCTTAGAAAAGTACACACCCACTCATCCATCCGTGACTCTTGATGCAAAAGTATCCTATAACGTGTCTAAAAAGCCTGTTCGCTGCATTGAATTTATGGATGAAAAAGAGAGAACCTACCGAATTCTCACGAATCGGTTTGACCTAACGGACCAACAAGTAATGGAAATCTACCGTGCCCGTTGGACAATTGAGTTGTTCTTTAAATGGGTTAAACAGCATTTGAAATTAACAAAAATATGGAGCACGAAGCCACAAGGGATATGGAATCAAATGTTCCTGGCTTTAATCGCATATGGTCTTTCCTTATTAATAAAACTTCAAATTCCATCAGATAGAACTACATTTGGATTCTTTAGATTATTACAAACCTATCTCTATCAAACCGTAGGTTCTTTTATGAAAGCTTTGAAAAAGAAGAAGAAAAGAACATCGAGGGGAAGACAAAAAGTACCAATATCTAAGCCAAAAGCTAAGCCGGAATTTGGAAGTGTCGCTAGAGATAAAACAGAAAAGAAGAAAAAGAAGCACAAATAAATGATGGATTCTAATATATATTGTAAAAAAAAGGGAACAAGGTCGATTACAACCTCATTTCCTTTTTTTCATTTTGCGCCGAGAAGTGTATGGAATAATTTTGAATATATTCAAATCAATTACATCTATGCAAGACTAGTGGGCACCATCCAGGTTTTGTAAATATTCATACCAACCAAAAGAACACCATCTAATTTAGATCGTGTTCTTTTTTTGCCTACCCATTAGTTTAGTATCAAAATAGATTTACATGTTAGCGTTTTCGACTGTTCCGTTTCGCTTTGTCGATATACTCTATATATTTTAATAGAACGAAATACGGCCAGAAAATCACATAGAGGATGTTATGACCAATTTCTTTTGACGTTGTTGCCTTTCCAACCAATAAGCAAGCGAATCCTATCAGAAGATAAAGGGTTAACTCAAGCAGCATTATTCCCACTCCTTTAACACCTTTATTTCAGTTTATACAATACTCCGATTTTGGTGACGAAAATAGGGACAGGGAAGCAAGCTTAAATATTTAATCAAACGTTTGATTAAAATTAAATCTGGGTATTGTGGGTATTGGTAAAAACCTTTAACCGAATTATACTTTTATTAAAATGCGTAATTGCATAAGGAGGAGCCATGTATATTCAACCATCTAAAGAATATTGGCAGGGAAGAGTGGACTCGGAGAAGGATCTTTTAAGCTTTCGTTATCATCAGAAGGTTAGTCTAGCTGAATTACCGAATTTAAATATAGATCAGAGTAAAACAAATAAAAACTTCGGGCTCATCGGTTTTCAATGTGACGAGGGTGTCCTTAGAAATAAAGGCAGAGTAGGGGCCGCTGAGGCTCCGGATAAAATAAAAATGGCAATGGCAAAGCTCCCGTGGCATTTACTTGAAGGAACAAACCTATACGACGTAGGAAACATAAAGTGTGAAGATGAAAAAATGGAGGAAGCTCAACAAGAACTAGGGGAAGCCATACGCAAATTAATGAACACGAACATAACCCCAGTTATTTTAGGTGGGGGGCACGAAACCTTTTATGGTCACTATCTAGGTATAAGAAAATCAATTGGTCCGGATGCCAAATTAGGCATGATCAACATAGACGCTCACTTTGACATGAGACCTTATGACGAGCAACCTTCTTCGGGAACCATGTTTAAGCAGATTTTAGATGAAGACCCCAACTGCGGTTATTTCGTAGCTGGAATTCAGCCGGCGGGGAATACCCTGTCACTATTTGAAACCGCAAAGGAACATAGGGTTCACTATCTATTAGAGGAGGATTTGACGCTTGCGGACATCGAGCGTGCAAAAGGGCAGCTCTGCGCCTTTGCGGCCCGACATGATTACATAATGCTCACATTGTGTATGGATGCGGTTAGTTCAGCGTACGCCCCAGGAGTCAGCGCACCCTCGCCATTTGGGCTCGACCCGAAGCTGGTCCGTGCTTTAATCCGTTATATTGTTTCAAGCAAGAAACTCACTTCCTTTGATATATCAGAAGTAAATCCGATTCTTGATGACGATAATAGGACGGTGGTATTGGCATCACACTTGATTCATGATGCGTTGGTGTCATTTCATTCGTGATTTCATAGCAAAAGAAGAGCCCTCATACTTAATAAGTGGGCTCTTGTTCTGTTAACAGATATTATTCATGAGTATGATATTTTTCAGGATCATAGGCTCTATAACCGCGAGTAAATTCCGTGCCAAAATGCTCATCAGCTACAACCTTCGGATTTAAAATATCATCCCCCTCAGGCTTATTTCCTTCTTCAACCCATTTTGTTAGGTCAGTAAAGGCTTCACTCTCTTCGGTAGTGTTAAATCCACAATGCTCTACATCCCGAATCACGCGAGTAACAAGTATATCCCCATTCCCATTTGCTTCCGTTCTTTCTACATGAATCTGTTGCATATGAAATGGTACAAATAAATCACCAACAGTATGAAGGGAGACCATTGGGATTTTATGTGTCCCATTTACCTTTGGGACCCCAGTTAATCCTTGTTGCTTTGTCTGTGGGTCACTAACCACTCGGACAACAGCTTCATTAAGTGCTTTTTCTTCAGGAGATAGAGTACTCATATCATCATCAAACTGGTAAACTGAGTCAGTTGTGTTCACCACATTGCCTGCGGCAACCCCGTAATCGCCTTGTGGAGGTAGCTGGTTAAAGAGAAAATCCTTATAGGTCACAAAGGCCGTATCGAACAATGGACGCTGACCGCCAGTCAAGTTCATTGTTACCGATTTCAATTTTTGACCTTCGTCATTTAAATTTCCGTCTAAACCGAGCTTATCTTTAATTAGAGGTACTGTACCTCCCACGTATTCAGCATCAAGAATCGTTTGCTGATCCTCCTTCGCTATTCCCGAGAGAGACTGGGCCACAACATTATAATCCGTAAAGAAATCAAACAACTCAGTATCCCCGGTTACCCCGCACATAGGCAACGCCCCATCATAGGAATTACTGTACTGCTCCGCTAGCACTGCTGTAATATGTCCACCCATTGAATGGCCAGTTATATAAGTTCGAGATGGTTTTCCGACCTTCCCATTAAAAAGCGACCCAAGTGCGTGAGTATCTTTAACCCCTTGTGCAACATCATACCCATTCGTACTGTAACTTGATGCTGCCCATGCGTATCCTTGTTCTAAAAGATTTCCCCTTATTCTTGGATTACTCACTGTCAACTCAAGGCCTGTCCCTCTAAAACCATGAGCATATAAAACTAGCTCACCATTCCAATTCTTCGGAACCTCAATACGATATCCCGCCCCTTTATGTACGCCCCAATACCGATCCGTCTCTATTCCTTTTGGGCTTTCAAACGGCAGTTTTGATTCATCAACATAATAAGGAATCGTATTCTGATTTTGCGCTTTTTGCGTTACACCTTTCCCTCCAGCTGGTGGGGCAGCCAATCCTACTGAGCCGGTAAAAATCAATGAGGCTCCTAGTGTTATTGCAAGAACAGTCTTTTTCAACAATGATCACTCCTCCCTAGTATTGAATAAATAATGCAATATTCAGACAACAGACTCAATAAAATCATTTCCTCACAATCTATTAAAATCTGACATAAACAGAATAAATAAGGAATTTATGTCCCTGTACATAAATAACATGAGGCACACTCTAGGTATTAGGTTCCATTTAAGTCATAACAGGAGATTCTTATTGAAAGAGAAAGAAATCATTTCTCATGTTTTTATAGTTATTTATACCTCTTTTGAATCCTTGCTTCTACAATTACAAGCAAATCTCTACAAACCTCTACATTTTTAGAATAGGATTTTAGTCCAGTTATTTGAAGGATTTTCCCGGGAAATGTAGATTGATGTCTGTTCATATGTTTTTTATCGGGGATTACTAGGGTGAAAGCTTTCTTAGAACTAGAAACAGAGGCAATCGCCATTGTTCCCAACTACTAGAGTAGTATTAATTGATTGCATTTACGCACACACAATCCAAATCAGAAATAATATAGTTTACTTTTAAAATATACCCAAAAGTCCTAAGAGATTAATAGGAAGTAGTAAATCAGGCATATATAATTTGAATATTAAAATAGTTAAAAATAATCAAGAAGCTAAAGACTGATTTCCCTATACTAAAAGAAATACATATTTTAGAGATGGAGTGAGTGATTATGAAAGGGAAAAAACTATTAGCTGGGGTAAGTGCCCTTGCACTTTGTGCTAGTATAGCAGCTCCAACATTGGCAAGTAATTCACCAAATGGGAATCTAACCAATCCTAATCAAGTCTATTCTGTAAAAGGTTTTACCGATTATTCACAAATGGTAGACCGCCTAAAGCAAATCGAAAATAACAGCCAGGGGAGAGTAGCTCTAGATGTGGTGGGTGAGTCCAACCAAGGAAGAGACATCTATCAAGCAAGGGTAGGAAATGGAGATAAGGTCATCCTAATCGAAAGTGAAATTCACGGAAACGAGAAGACCGGTACAGAAGCCATCCTAAATATTCTTCAATATCTTGGTTCTAGCAACTCCCCTGAGGCGAAGCAAATACGTGAAGAGGTGACTCTAGTTGCTTTACCTAAAATGAACCCAGACGCATCTGAACTGGATCGCCGTGGAAATGATATGTCATGGGCAGAAGTCCAGGCAGCATTCCCGCAATTAGCTGATGTTGGTCCAACTTGGAATTACTATACTTCACCAAATATGCAACAAAGGGACTACTCACAGAACCCTGGCTTCGACGTCAACCGTGACTTCAATCCAGACTTAAATTACGTACCAAAGGCAGGGGATTTTCCAGGCAATTCAAGCTTACCTGGCTGGTACATCACCCCTGAATCCCAAACAGTAAGAGATGTATACAAATCTCTACAAGCTGAATTCGGAAAAGTAGATGTCTTCGTCGACATCCATCACCAAGGGCAGTACTATGTAGAAGGCACAGATGACCTTGTAACAATGTCACTTTCAGCAGACTTCGTACCTGATCCAAACACACCAGAAGGTGAAAAATATGCTGAATACGCAGATACCTATAACTTTGATTTCTCGAAGCAGTTGAACTTGGCCGCATACAATGCCTTGCAATCTCTAGGCAATAATTCACCGTTCAACAACATTACACTGTATAGCCAAAATCTTGACCTTCCAGGTACAGCATTAGGAAGCTTTGGTTTAAACGGCAGTGGAACTATTTTATTTGAGGTAAGAGGACAATCCCATTCATTAGGTCAAAAGAAAAAAGGACAGCTGGTAAAGGCAGTTGAAACTGGCCTGTATGGTATTATTAACGGCGTCACAGATGGATCAGTAAATGAGCTTGACCCAGATGATTACGACAATATCCCACTGACATCCTACAGACCAGGAATTTAAGGTGCAGGTATGTAAGGGGTGAGAGAGTACCGTAAAGAAAGAGTGAACTTAGCTCTGTAATAACTCTATTATTGTAAAAGGAAAAATCCCTCCTGCAACTAAGCAGAAGGGATTTTTTCATTTCTTTATGAATTCATATTTGTTCTTCTTCTACTAACGATTACTACAGCACCCATAGCGACTAATAGTAAGCCCAATGCTAATAGGTTAAATTGATTTGTAGCAGTATTAGGTAGGATGTTACCATTAGTTCCAGTAGAAGCAACGGATGGTGTACCTTTAGTCTCGCTTGAATCATCTTTAAAGACACCATACGTACTAAAATGAGTTGTTGTCGCTGTTACCAAGCCGGTAGCAGGGTCATATACACTGTCTTCGATAACTTCCCATTCTTTCGTTTCTTCGTTGTAATAAAATGCTTTAACCAGTGATGGATCCAGATCAGCAACTAAATCAGGATTCACCTCTAATGTAAAGGTTACTTCTTGTCCATTAAAGTCACTTATAACCGTTGATCCAGCTGTGATGGTAAAATCATACACCGCACCAAGAGCATTTGCAGCCTGTTGTTTTACCATCTTAATTACCACTGGTTGATCACCAGCAATAGCTGCGATTTGTTCTAAAATTGAAACTGGGATAATAAGGCTAGAGTCTCCCTTTTCAATCTTTAATTCATTATTTTTTTCTATCAATGAATTTAAAGCAGCTTTGTCTAACTCCACTTTTAACTCAACTTGTTCTTTCGCATTTTTAGGTTGAATAATAACAACCTCGTTGGCCTTCGCTTTTTTAACATCTGTTAATACTACGTTTACAGTCATTGTCTTATTTGTAGCATTTACAGTTGTTTTAGGCTTTACGATAACACTTGGATTTTTACCAGGGTTCGCATCTGGACTTTGTCCAGGATTAGCACCAGGGTTTGTACCTGGGTTCTGACCAGGATTAGCACCAGGGTTTGTACCTGGGTTCTGTCCAGGATTTGTACCAGGATTTTCGCCTGGTTCTTCACCAGGATTTTCGCCTGGATCCTCACCAGGATTTTCGCCTGGTTCTTCACCAGGGTTATCACCTGGTTCTTTACTTACATCAACAATTCGTCCTTCAACTTGTGTTGGGATTGTAGTTAAGCTCACTAGATGATCCCTGAAGTTCTCCCAGTCAGATAATCCTAAGTCTGTTACACGTCCTTCTTCGTATGCTTTCGCAAAGACATCATAACCGTCTCCTCCTTTAGCTGTGAAAGCGTTTGTTGCGACCGTGTATGTTACATTATCTTGAACTTCAACATATGCACCATTTTGAACTAAATATTTCACAGATACGACACGTTCGCCTGCTGGTTTAGTAGAATCAAACTCCACTTTTCCACCAGCCACATGTAAGAATCCACCATTTTCTCCTGGATATTGGCTGACACTGATTTCAAATGCTCTCTTTAGCTCAGCGCCTGTTAACTCCATCGTTGCAAGTGTATTACCAAATGGAAGAACTTTAATTACTTCACCAACAGTGATTGGGCCAGCATCGATGGCTGAACGGATACCACCGCCGTTTTGTAACGCCATAATCACATCTTTATCCGTGAATGATTTTGCTTTTGCAAGCATTCCATCGGTAATTAAGTTTCCGAGAATAGTTTCGTTTCTACGTACACTTGACTGTGTATTATCGCCATTCGTACGTGGATTTTCCAATGCGACTTCAGCTACTACACCAATTTCTTGCTGTTCGATTTCAACTACCTTCGTTTTGTATGGTGCTAGAATCTCTACAGCATCTTGGTCAGCTATTTGACTACCAATCTTGATTAATTTTCCTGAATTGGCCACTACTACGCCAATTTCATCGAATTCCACGTTCAGAAAGCCTAGATTGCTATTTCCACTTCCGGTTTGAACAATAACGGTTGGCGTTGCATCTACAGCTACTACTGTTGGTTCAGTTAGCGCAGTATGGCTATGTCCACCAACAATAATGTCGATACCTTCTACTTCTTTCGCAAGAGTTAGGTCGTTATCAATGGCTGCATTGTCATCGTACCCAATATGAGTTAGAGCAATAATTTTGTTAACACCTTGTGCTTCAAGAGCCTCGACAGCCTTTTCAGCTTCTAAAAGATAGTTTTCAAACGCAATTGAACCAGGACTAGAGATAGAAGCAGTTTCTTCTGTAGTTAAACCGAAGATCCCAACTTTTTCACCGTTTACTTCTTTGATAATTGCGTCATAAATTTGACCATTTTGAGCTTCATTTGTAACTAGGTCATTAAATAAACCGTTAAATTTATCATCTTGTGAGAAATCAACATTTGAACTAACAAATGGGAATTGAGCACCTTGAATAAATTCTACTAATTTTCCATGCCCTTCAGAAGAAGAGCCTAGATCGAATTCATGGTTACCAAAGGTCATGGCATCAAAGCCCATTAAGTTCATTAAGTCTAAATCAGCTTTTCCTTTGAATTCATTAAAATATAACGTTCCAGAGAATGCATCTCCTGCATGTAAAAGAAGGGCATTTGGATCTTTCGCTCTTTCATCTTTTACCGCCGTAACGGTCTTAGGCATATTGTCTAAGGAACCGTGTGTATCGTTTGTATGAAGGACCGTTAAGTCAAAGTTAGCTAAAACAATTCGACCTTCAATGCTTGTTGGGATTGTTTCTAAGCTTACTAGATGATCTCTGAAATTCTCCCAATCTGATAAACCTAAGTCTGTTACACGTCCTTCTTCATATGCTTTCGCAAAGACACCGTAACCGTCTCCGCCTTTAGCTGTGAAAGCGTTTGTTGCGACCGTGTATGTTACATCATCTTGAACTTCAACATATGCACCATTTTGATCTAGATATTTCACAGATTCGACACGCTCTCCAGCTGGTTTTCTAGCATCGAATTCCACTTTTCCACCAGCTACATGTAAGAATCCACCATTTTCCCCTGGGTATTGACTGACACTGATTTCAAATGCTTCCTTAAGCTCAGCGCCTGTTAACTCCATGGTTGCTAGTGTATTTCCAAATGGAAGAACCTTAATTACTTCACCAACAGTGATTGGGCCAGCATCGATAGCTGAACGGATTCCACCACCGTTTTGTAAGGCCATAATCACATCTTTACCAGTGAATGATTTTGCTTTTGCAAGCATTCCATCGGTAATTAAGTTTCCGAGGATTGTTTCATTTCTACGTACACTTGATTTTGTATTATCTCCATTCGTACGTGGGTTTTCCAAAGCGACTTCAGCTACGACACCAATTTCCTGCTGCTCGATTTCAGCTACCTTGGTTTTGTATGGTGCTAGAATCTCTACAGCTTCTTGGTCAGCTGTTTGACTATCAATCTTGATTAATTTACCTGCCTGTGCGACTACTACACCAGTTTCATCGAATTCCACATTCAGTAATCCTAGATTACTATTTCCACTTCCGGTTTGTACAATTACAGTTGGTGTTGCATCTTCAGCTACTATAGTAGGTTCAGTTAGCGCTGTATGGCTATGTCCACCAACAATAATATCGATGCCTTCTACCTCTTTTGCAAGAGTTAAGTCGTTATCAATTGCGGCGTTATCATCATAACCAATGTGAGTTAATGCAATAATCTTATTAACGCCTTGTGCTTCTAGAGCCTCGACAGCCTTTTCAGCCTCTTCAAGGTAGTTTTCAAATGCAACCGATCCTGGGCTAGAAATATCGGCTGTTTCTTCCGTAGTTAAACCGAAAATCCCTACTTTTTCACCGTTTACTTCTTTAATAATTGCATCATAGATTTGACCATTTTGAGCATCATTCGTAACTAGGTTATTAAATAGACCGTTAAATTTATCATCTTGTGAGAAATTAACATTTGAACTAACAAATGGGAATTGAGCACCTTGAATAAATTCTACTAATTTCGCATGTCCATCAGCAGAAGAACCAAGATCAAATTCATGGTTACCAAATGTCATGGCATCAAAGCCCATTAAGTTCATTAAGTCTAGGTCAGCTTTTCCTTGGAATTCATTAAAATATAACGTTCCAGAGAAAGCATCTCCTGCGTGAAGAAGAAGCGCGTTTGGATCCTTAACTCTCTCTTCTTTAACAGCCGTTACGGTCTTAGGCATATTGTCTAAGGAACCGTGGGTATCATTTGTATGAAGAACCGTTAAATTAAAATTGTTCTCCACATTAGTACCTAGATCTAGTTGAGCTATAACTGGATCATGGTCACTCGCACGGCCATGAGCTTCCATGAATGAAGAGTTGATATGTACAACATCTACTTCAGCGCCAGCTGCAAGGTTATTTGTTACAAGAATATGATCAAGTACTTGTGAGTTCCCTTGATAGTTATAAGTGAATCTTTCTGCAGCAGGAACCGATTCAATAAGGTTTGTTAATTCGCTGCCTTTTAATGTTTGAATAGGGTTAGAGAATTCAAAGTCATTTAGGTCACCCATAACGACTACATTAGCATCAGCGTTTTCATTCTGCACTTCTTTTACGAAATTGTTGACGATACCGGCAATTTTAACACGTTGTGCCTCACTACCAAGAACTGGTGGTTGGTTTTTACCGAAAATTGGTTGGTCGCCGCCCTTAGAGTTAAAATGGTTATTGATAACGATTACATCTTCGCCATTAAACTCAAATTGAGCAGCAAGTGGTTTACGGCTTGAGTTAAACGCAGTATTTGTTGGGTCAATACGGCCAGGGTTAAGTGTTAGCGACCCATTTTCATAGCCAACAGCCTCTGTAGCGCTGCCCTTATTACCTTCAGCAAGAGAGACGCGATCGATGTTATAGATGAATCCAACACGGATATTTCCGTTAGGTGCACCACCATCTTTGTTCTCTTCTGGAGCAATATCAGTCCAAGCGTAAGTTGGTCCGCCGTGAGCTTTAATCGCCGCAATAAGTGCTTCATAGTTTTGATCTGCGGCCGTTACACCAGTGCCGGTCCCATTATTGTCTTGAACCTCAACAAGTCCAATAATATCCGGAGAGTTTAGTTTTTCAACAATTGACTTTGCAATTTTATTTTTCTTTTCTGTTTCTGTTCCAACAAAGTTTTCCATGTTGTAGTTCGCAACCGTTAACTTTGAATCATCCTTAACAAGTTCAGTTGCTGTAGGTTGGAAGTCACCTTCAACCTTTTTAGGTAGTTCTTTAGTAAGAATCTTGAAGTTTTGGAAGGTGTATGATACCACTCCAGTTACTGTTCCATTAAAACTATCACCTGTTTTTACAACATAATTTCTATCATCATATAATAAGTGTAATCTTTCTGGGTTTGTATTATTTGCTTGTAGTGGAAGACCACCAGCAATTGTATAAGTTTTCTTTTCATCTTTTTGAGTGATTACAGGAATTTCGCCATACTTCTGTGGACCTACTGCAATTGGATTTTCAACTGCTACAAGCATACCTTCGATGCTTTCGTAGAAATCAATTGCATCTTCTTCAGGATCGAACGCAGAGAATTGGTCGTTATCAACAACCTGTGTTGGAGGGAAGATGTCTTTGCCAATAACAAGTGGTTCCGGAACTACTTGGTTGCTATCTAAAACTGTAACCGTTCCGTTGTTTGCGTCGATTTCAGTCGTCGCCAAATCAGTTTTTAACTTGTCATCATATCCAGCAATGATCCATTCTTTAACAAGACCGTCTACACTTACATGGTCGCCAACACTGACACCATGGTTCTTCTTGTAGACAAGAATACCTTCAGAAGTTTTAGGATTATTATCTGGTTCAGGATCTTGGATATAGAAGTTGCTTGCATCATCTACATAAGTTACGATCCCTTCGATACCTATAACATTTTCGCGATCATAAATAGAGTTATGACCTTCGCCTTGGATTTGATTGATTTTTAGTCCTTCTAAACCTTCGATTGGTGGCTTTTCAGGAACCCCATCGAAGCTGTATTCAGATACGTTTTTTAAACCAGGGATGGTAAAGTATGCTTCCAGGGATCCAGTAAGGTAAACTACTTTACCTAAAAGATCTTGGTTATCCATTAAGTTTAAGCCATTCCGAACAGCCCCTGTTGGAAGTTGAACTGGAAGTAGTTTAGAAATGTCCGTTTCGTTTGGATTATCGGCAATGGCTATATTTGTGTTAGTAGTAAACGGAGCTTCTAGATCAAAGTTCGTTTTTGAGATTGTTGTACCAACAATATACCCCTTTACAATTGCCACTCCACTGTTATTAGCAATCGCTTCTTCAACAGTGATGAAACCATCCTCAGCACTTGCAACCTGTGCAACTGGTGCGGCATATCCAACAAGCATTGTGAAAATAATTGTTAGGATAAACCATTGTTTCTTGAATATCTTCAAATCTTTTCCTCCTCTAGGTATTTCCTGGTTTGGTTAGTTGGTGTTTATGGGGGGAACCTCCGATAAAACATGCCAACTGAAAGAGCATGACGTTTCTCATGTACGTGACTTAATGCCTATCAAAAGATTAAAAAAGATGTTGCTGAAACAATTTTCCCATCTGATCCCTCACTTTTTCTATGAAAAGTTCGTGTTTTCAAAGCATTCTCATAGATTTGTTAAGTTTTAATATTACAATAGTAATTCTATCTGTTAATCTCCTAAAATTCTACACAAATTTACAAAAAAAGGTCACTTTTTTTATGTCATAAATATTACCAATTTAAAATTTTATCGAACAAAAAAACGATGTACAAGTGTAACGTTCGTGTTTTCCGATTGAAATAGACCGCTTATCGATAAAATCAATAGATTATTAGTAAATGCATGAGGGTGTTAAAATTATAAATATTTTAAATAGTATATTTAGCTGGACGTTTAAGTGTTGTCGAAGAAGAGGAGTTAAAACAGAGAAAAACAGGGCTAGGGTCTTGTTGGTAGGGGAAGTTTTTCTTAGTGGATTAAAATGGTTTAGACCTATGATTAGGTCTATTCACCTAGTAAATTAAGGGAAGTGTTAAAAATACATTCCTATGACCTTGTCAAATCAGGGGATAAGGTTGAAAATAGATTCGTGTGTAAAATTAATTAACTAAAGGGCGAGTATTATATAGTAAAAATAAAAAACAATACGGAGGTATTAGAATGAGCATACTAGTCCTAGGAGGAGCAGGGTATATTGGCTCCCATGCTGTTCATCAATTGATTGATCGCCAATATGATGTGGTTGTCGTCGATAATTTGCTAACGGGTCACGAGCAAGCAATCCACCCAAAAGCAAAATTCTACAAAGGGGACATTCGCGACAAATCCTTCCTCCAAATGGTCTTTAAAACTGAAGAGATAGACGGTGTCATTCATTTTGCGGCAAGTTCCTTAGTGGGCGAGTCAATGACAAACCCGATCATGTATTTCGATAATAATGTTTATGGAACGCAAGTGCTGCTCGATGTGATGAGTGAGTTTGGAATTAAAAATATCGTTTTTTCTTCCACGGCTGCAACATATGGGGAACAGGAGGTTATGCCAATTACCGAAGAGATGGCGACCTTCCCGACCAATGCTTATGGTGAGACGAAGTTAACGATGGAAAAGATGATGAAATGGTGTGACAGCGCCTATGGAACTAAATTCGTTTCCCTTCGTTATTTTAATGTAGCAGGGGCAAGGTCAACAGGTGAAATTGGCGAGGATCACAATCCGGAGACTCATCTTATTCCAGTCGTTCTCCAGGTTGCCCTTGGTCATCGAGAGTACATTTCCATCTTTGGTGATGATTACGATACGGAGGATGGTACCTGCATTCGGGACTATATTCATGTTGAAGACCTCATTGATGCCCATATCCTAGCATTAGATTATTTGCAAAAGGGCGGAGAAAGCAATGTTTTCAACCTCGGCTCTAGCCAGGGCTTCTCGGTAAGAGAAATCATTGAGGCTGCAAGAGAAGTAACGGGGCATCCAATTCCCTCACAAACGGTCGAACGCCGAGCGGGAGACCCAAGCAGGCTCATCGCGTCCTCTGCAAAAGCCGGTGAAGTTCTGGGCTGGAAACCGCAGCGGACTTCGGTTCATCAAATTATTAAGGACGCTTGGAACTGGCATCAAGCCCATCCAAACGGTTACGACGAATAAAAATAAACAAAGGTGCCTGCCCCTTAATTTTTGGGGAGGCACCTTTGTTATGTTCTATTTTTTGCTAGTTTAATTTAGCCTTACTCGAGATTATAGGAACTTCCTATTCCTATCTATTAAATAGACAAATCATTCTTTCTACCAAAAATACGCTTCCTCGGTTTATTGCCGAACTTAAAAAAGAACTGTCCTTCCTTTGAGCGAAAAATTTTAATTCCGAAGAATCTAAGTGGAGTGAAGATTTCCTTCATATGTACGAGAGGCATGCTCTTTTCCTCCTAAATTAAGTAGACTACCTATATTTTACCATATTAATAGAAAATTTAGAATTTACAAACCATCAACAAAAACCGACAAACTTAAATCGGTTAACCAATAAAAAATCGGACCATACTTGTGATGAGGATGGTGAATGGAGGATGAGCTCGAAGCTATTCCTATATTTTTGGATGATCTCAATTTTTATCATGACCTGTGTGAAGAACCCATCAGGACTAGTGAATAGCAACAAAAGTTTTTTTGAATGGACTCCCGATCCTAACTTATTAGAGTTCTTTGATCCGATCCCTATACTAACGAATGGATTTGTCATTCAAAAAATAGGGCATATCATGGTGTTCTTCGTATTGGTTATACTTTGTACGAAGGCCTATCAGTCACTTAGCCAAGCATTTATATTCAGTATGCTACTGGCGATCATAACAGAGGTTCTTCAAATCTTTTTTTCAAGAGGAGGCCGTCTCTTTGATGTTGGTTTTGATGCGATGGGGATCGTAACTGGACTTATTTGTTCGTTTCTTTTCACGAAACTAGTAGGGGTACAATCAGGTGGGGAGAGAGTAAGCAGATAACGAGGGGCCAGTCTATTAAAACTACGGGCTGGCGTTTAGAAGCTCTACTTTCTTTTGATCTTGTAGGCTCTACGTTCAGCATATTCTGAACATGGAATGCAGACTTTTATCTCCTTACCATGGTCATTGATGTAGGTTCTCAGCGGCTTCACTTTTCTATTGCAAATCTCACATTTGCTAAGAAAAAAATCGAAAATTCCCATACGAACCTCCTTTACCCTTTATTTTTATGAATACAAAAGTTTAAGTCAAAGATGTTGCTCATCCATCTAGACGAACGGGCTATCTTTTTAGATGAAGATTTTGGTAAAATAAACAAATAGACACTAATCCTACGTACATACATCTTTCTATATTTTATGCAAAGGGGAAGTGAAGATGAATAAGGTAAGGAAAGCGATTATACCGGCAGCTGGTTTAGGGACAAGGTTCCTGCCTGCGACGAAGGCGATGCCAAAGGAAATGCTTCCAATCGTTGATAAGCCGACCATTCAATATATTGTTGAAGAAGCAATTGCCTCAGGGATTGAAGACATTATCATTGTAACCGGAAAAGGGAAGCGTGCGATCGAAGACCACTTCGACCATGCCACCGAGCTGGAAAACAATTTGATGGAAAAGCAGAAATACGAGATGCTTGAGACAATTCAAAGCATATCAAATATGATTGATATCCATTATATTCGCCAAAAGGAACCAAAAGGGTTAGGACATGCGATTTTATGTGCGCGGAAGTTCATTGGAGATGAGCCCTTTGCCGTACTTTTAGGGGACGATATCGTTCAAGCGGAGAAACCATGCCTCGCGCAGTTAATGGAAGAGTACAATAAACGATTTTCTTCTGTCCTCGCGGTGAAAAGAGTACCAGATACCGAAACCCACCGGTACGGAATCATTGACCCGATTGAAGCAGAGAATCGGATTTATCAGGTGAAGAACTTTATTGAAAAGCCTGATCCTGGAACAGCTCCATCTAATCTGGCCATCATTGGTCGGTATATCCTGAACCCAGAAATCTTCATGTTTTTAGAAAAACAGGAAATTGGTGCCGGAAACGAAATTCAACTAACCGACGCGATTCAAAAGCTAAACAAAATCCAGCGGGTCTTTGCCTATGAATTCGAAGGGAAAAGATATGATGTCGGGGAGAAGCAAGGCTTTATCGAGACAACGATTGAATTTGCTTTACAACGGCCGGACCTCCGCGACGACTTATTAAGGTTTATGGAAGAGAAGATTGAGCAGCATTCTAAATCATATTAAAAAATTAGGCTGTGTTAAAGTACATTGTTGATATTTAACACGTTGATTGGAGTGGAAGGCACGAAGACTCCTGGAGCGACCGAGCATAGGTCGTAATATATAGCGGGTGGGATTCCCGTCGAGAAAGAATTAGCCATTCACTCGTAGCGAGTCTTGGAGGGCAGGTGGTAACACTCTGCTTTTAAGCGTAGACAGCTAGGTAATGGGCCGTAAGCCGTTAGGTTGAAGGGATTGAGCTTCGAAATTTCGCGTTAGTTGGGAAGGCCGATGCACTCAGGAGTGTAGAAGGCAATATTGTTATTCTCGTAAATGGCGAGAGAATAACAACTTCCTCGGAGTCGGTGACCATGGCACGTTACACACTGATATATTACGGCAACTCGGGAGAACCTTTA
>NZ_FOBW01000017.1 GCF_900109925.1 Mesobacillus persicus
CGCTCGACTTGCATGTATTAGGCACGCCGCCAGCGTTCGTCCTGAGCCAGGATCAAACTCTCCAATAAAGAGTGATTAGCTCATAAAATAAAACGTTGGCTCATGTTCTCTATATAATAGAAGATACATGATAAATATTGTTTGTTGACGCTTGTTTGTTTAGTTTTCAAAGAACAATTTTAGTAGTCACATCACTTATCGAAGCGACAAATATTATCTTAACATAATATTTTGTCTCAGTCAACAGTTATTTATTCTACTCATTTGTTGCCGTATTTCAACGGCGGACTATTAATATATAACAACCAATCGATTTCGTCAATAACTTTTTTAATAAAGTATTTAAGACATCATTTAAATGTTACCTGCCACCGAAGCAGCTAAGTTAGCTTACCATTCATTCTGTCAATGAATCAATAGAAATTTTTTACAATCCTATTGATCTGGTTATTAATGTTCCAAATAGACAAACAAAAGCGTGATTCCATAAGAACCACGCTAGATTAGTAGAAAGAGGTAAACCGGCACAAACCGCTTCTATTATATTAAATTGCATGACAAAAGTTTTTTTGTTGTTTAACGTAAGATTCGAGCGGCACTAGAAAATTTAGCTGGTGTATAGCGCGCAATTTTCACGACATCCCCTGTTTGTGGTGCATGGATATATTGACCGTTTCCGATATAAATACCAACATGATAAGCAGGAGAACCATTAAAGACTAAATCTCCTGGCTGCACTTGACTCGGTGAGATTCTTGTCCCTACATTCTGCTGGTCTCTTGATACCCTTGGTAGACTCATGCCAACTGAATTACGATACACATATTGAACGAAACCTGAGCAATCAAATCCATTTGGTGTTGAACCACCCCATACATATGGAACTCCTAAAAACTGTTTAGCATACGCGATGACATTATTCGCTGCATTTCCGTTGGTTGAACTGGTTGTATCTGCAGGTGGTGCTGGTTGTGAAACAGTGTTTACTGAAGCCGATGATTGAGACTGTTGTTGAACTGCTGGTTCAACTTGTTGCACTTCTTGAACCTGTAGAGCTTCTTGTTGTGCTTGTAGAGCCTCTTGAGCCTCTACTTGATCTAAAGCTGCCTCCTGGCTTTGTAGCATATCTTGGAGGGCTTTTAGTTCACTTTCAATAGTCTTTTTCGCTTCTTCAATCCCTTTTTGTTCAGAAGCTAATTCAGCTTCGTTCTTTTTTAATTGCTCAAGTGCTTTAAGTAGCTCTTCCTCAGCATCCTTTAATTCTTGTTGTTTTTCTTTTAGACCATCCATAAGATCTGCATCACTACTCATAATTTGTGAAATGGCAGTGAAGCGAGTGAAAAACTCTGAAAAGCTATCAGATGAGAGCAAAAATTCTGCGTAGGTGATAACAGACTGTTGCCCGTCCAACTGTAGGCTTTTTAATCGCTCAGAGAATACTGCAGCATGGGCATCTAAGTCCTTTTGTGACTTTTCAATTTCGCTCTCTGTTGTTTCAATTTTTCCTTGTTGCGTTTCTATTTGATCGTTTAGTTGTTGACTTTTCTCCATCGCTAGGATGATTTGGTTATCTAGTTTTTGGATCTTTGTTTGAAGGTCATCGATTTGTGATTGTGTGGTAGCAATTTGTGATTCGATCACTACAGATTCATCTGGGCTTGCGTATGTAGGCGTTGCTTGAATTATCGTGAATAGAACAGCTGCTGATATCGTTGTTTTTATTACTTTATTTATCATTACAGAATCTCCTCTTGTTTCCTAGCATTCATTTTTAATATAAACCTAGTTTATCTTTCCAGATGACTAAAAAACAATATAATAGTAGATAATGTAATATAATTGTAATTTTATGTAGAAATTTCTGTCACACTTTTAGTTGCTAGATTCAAGAATTATTTATCCCTGGCCTGCTCTACTTTCATATCTCTCCTAATAAACTACTACCAACCTTTCTCTCCTTTTAATTAAAATAACAAAAAGACGTTGTTTACACTCCCAACGTCTTTTTTTGCATGCTTATCAAATATTCTAATCTACTAACTCACCCTATCTAGACTACTCTCCTCGAAACACCGGTTTCCTCTTCTCGGCAAAGGCTTTTACTCCTTCTTGGACGTCTTTTGTTCCAAAACATACTTTGATTGAACTATACTCTTGTTTTAGAATCGTTGTAAGATCCACATCAGGGCTTGCAGCTAGTAATCTTTTTGAAAGGGTCATGGCCACAGGTGGTCCTTCCGCTAATTCTCTAGCGAAATTCATCACTCTTGCCTGAAATTCATCATCCGGGAAAATTCCATTTACCAACCCGATTCGTTCAGCCTCTTCAGGATGGATGTCCCGACCTGTATAAATTAACTCTGCCGCTTTTGCACTTCCGACTAACCGCGGTAAGAAATAGGTCATTCCCGCATCAGGACTAAGGCCACGACGAATATACCCGGCTGTTACCCTTGCACCCTCAGCCATGAACCGCATGTCGCAAGCTAAGGCCAATGCCAGTCCTGCGCCGGCAGCGATCCCATTGATGGCAGCGATGACTGGTTTGTCACAATGAACAATTCCTAACGCTTGATGACCTACCCAGCCCAAGTCATCTAATTGCTTATGACGGGAATCAGTGGATCGATCTCTCTTCGCATAGTCAGACAGGTCGAGACCTGCACAGAAACCTCGCCCACTTCCTGTTATCACAATCACACGGACTTCATCATCAGCCGATGCATCCCTAATCGCTTGAATAATCTCTGTACTCAGTTGATCATTGACCGCATTTAAACGCTCAGGTCTGTTGAGTGTTAAGGTGCGTACCCCATTTTCTGTGTTCACGATAATATGCTCCATATGTATTCCTCCTCAAATGATTAATATATATTTCTATAAAAGATGATTCGCCTTATTGAGTTCTAGTTTTACACTCCTCCGTGAATCACCCCCTTAAAATAAAAGCAGCAATAGGATTTTTCCGGATAGCACTACTGGACTTTCATTAACCACTTATAATGGTCGGCCCGCATCTTCATAGAAATTCGACTCCCTTATGTGACCCTATCATTCTATGAAATAAGCTTTTTATCATGCTGTTGGATAATCGACTGTATAATATGACCTGAGTGCCATTCACCTGAAGAAAATACGGTAATTGGATATTTTTTAGGAAACAATGTAGCGGTAATCTCTTCTGTTGACTTTCCTTCGTCGTACAATTTTAAAATATTTCCTTCGAGATCCAATAAATAATCCAATTTTCTCTTTAAAGAGTTTCGACCATCGCTCAAGTAACCTGCATGACTACAAAAAACATCTTCAAAATCATAGGTTAAGACTTCTTTTAAGGAGTTGATAATCACAGGAACATTTTCCTCCTTCAGAACGACCTTTGTCTTTTCCTGGCAATAGAGGTCACCGGTAAAAAGCTGACCTGTTTCCTTATTTAAGAAAGCAAGATGATCAATCGCATGTCCAGGAGTCTTGATGACCTTCCATTCTGCATTTGAAGAATGAATAGTTTCCCCAATTGGCTCGGCGTGAAATGGTTTCCGCTTCCCCCAGAAGAATTGTCGATAAAGCGGATAATCAGCCTTCATCGTGCAGTAATCGAGCTTGATCTCACTCATGAAAAGTGGCAGTTGGAGCTTTTCCTGTAAAAACGCAGCACATCCCGTATGATCTTCATGAAAGTGGGTCATCACGACCTTTTCAATCGCTAGTTGCTTGAAAAATGGCTGGAATAACTTTTCCAGAGACTTTGCACCTGCATCAATTAATACTCCATCAATAAAAAAGCTATGAACATTTAGTTTTACACCTCGGAACGATACCGTTCCATTGCCCATATTTACCCCATTGATCGTTTTCTGAGTGAAGTCCTTCTTTAAAAGCATAGATTCCCTCCTTTTACATTACGCAACGTAAAATGAATGGCTATTCATTCATTATTTGCACAACTTAAACTTTGTCGCCGCTTTCCACTTGAAGATAAGTTCATTTAGTAGAATTTAGAATATTTAAATTATAACATGTAAAACGGTTACAAGGATAAGATTTATTTGACGAGTAAATTTAAAGCGAATGCGGTTTTAAAGGGAAATACTTAACAGATGAGGCATCAGAATGACAAACAGATGGGAATAGGGTTTAGGTTACAAAGGCCCAGAGATTTTTTAAAAAGCTTAGATTAATTAAAACTCTTAGGCCCTAACACACCAAGATTAAAAGTATAAAAATAACATAACGATGAAACTAATTATCGTATACAAAACGGATCCATAAAAAACGGCACCTACATTTGATTTCAGTTCGGTATCCTTTTGGATTTTCCAAACAGACTCGCTTGCCTCATAGGTGGTTACCTTTGATAATACCCCTCCACTACTATTAAAGAAGAAAAGGATAACAGATAACGCTAAGCCAATGAAAAAACTCCACTCACCATATGAGAAAGAAAAGAAAATACTCACACCCCAAACCAATAAACCGATTACCATTGCTGTTACCAGTGACCAACTAATATTCTTTTTCACATTCTCCCTCCCCCGCTACTTCCTACGTATTAACCCGTAAGAAGGTTTCGAATTGTAAAAATTTTCATTCTCCTTTAAATGGGTTGGTATTCCTTCCGTAGAGAGAAACCTTCTTCACAGAAATAATCTTCAAAGCTTTGAAAATCTTTTAAAATTCGATAGTATAAAAATAGAAACTATTTGCATTGGAGGAATAATAATGAAGTTAACGGTGTATTTAGCTGGGCAAATTCATGATAATTGGAGAGATGAAGTCGCGAAGAGAGCGGAGGAAAAGAATCTCCCATTAACGTTTGTCTCGCCACAAACCAATCATGATCGTTCTGATTCTATCGGCGAGGCTATTCTTGGAGAGCAGCCAGGCAAGTTATATAAAGACGATGTCGCCTCTGATATTAACAATTTCCGAACACAGGTGTTAATGCAAAAATCCGATATTGTCATTGCTCTCTTTGGTGAAAAGTACAAGCAGTGGAATACGGCCATGGATGCCAGCACGGCAATTGCCATGAATAAACCAACCATCATCATTAGGCCAGAATCATTAATTCACCCATTAAAAGAACTTTCCAACAAGGCGAATGTCACCGTAGAGACAGTTGATCAGGCATTGGATGTTATTGGATATATTTACGAATAGGATGCTCAGATCTTAGCTACATCCGCTTAACCTCTACGAAAATGGCTTGGTTCAGCTATTTCGATAAGATAAAAATTTACAAAGCCTACATGTTTGTAGGCTTTTTTCATACAATTCTTTTAGAGGTGATGAAAAATGGCACGAGTAAAATATACCGACAGCGACGTTGATTTAGTGGCAAGGATGATGAGGGCAGAAGCCGAAGGGGAAGGAAAGCAAGGAATGTTAATGGTAGGAAATGTCATTGTTAATCGACTTAAGGCGGATTGCTTAGACTTTAGAGAGTTAAAAACCATTTCCCATGTGATTTATCAAATCCAAGGAGGAAATTATTCTTTTGAAGCTGTCCAAAAAGGAAATGTTTTTTATAACCGAGCAAGAGCTGCTGAAAAAAGGTTAGCCAAACAGACTTTAGACTATTGGCGCGAACATCCTTCTAAACATGCCCTTTGGTATTTTAATCCGTATGCTCCATGTCCCCCTACATGGTACAATCAACCATTCACAGGGCAATATAAACAACATTGTTATTATGAACCAATTGCTAATACTTGCGAAGGTGCCTATAGATTTTAAAAAATCCCCACACATTGTGGGGATTTTTATCATTAACCAAACATTCCTGGTTTACGTTTCTTCTATAGAAGATTACTTTCGTCCAACTAGTCTGAGAAACGAATTCCCTATAAATCTCCGATTGAGAGATACTTAGTCTCCAAATATGGCTCAATTCCTTCAACGCCACCTTCGCGACCTAGACCACTTTCCTTCATACCCCCAAATGGTACATGCGCAGCAGATGGAGCGCCGTCATTCCAGCCAACAATCCCAAAGTCTAAATTTTCGTGTAAGTAGGTTCCGGTTTTATAGTTGTTAGTGAAGAAATAAGCAGCAAGCCCGTACGGAGTCCCATTGGCAATCTCTACTGCTTCCTCAAGTTCTTTAAAACTGATGAGGGGTGCGACAGGTCCAAAGGTTTCCTCTTGGGTAATCTTCATATTTAGGTTAACGTTTTTCAATACCGTTGGATAGACAAAGAAATAGCCTTTATCTTCATTGATGTTAAACTCATTCCCAACAAGCACTTCTGCTCCATGATCAACCGCATCACGGATCTGCGCAACGATTTTGGAGTAGCCTTTTTGATTGATGATTGGCCCTACGTCCGTATCTTTGTCTAAACCGTTTCCAACTTTCAATTTTTTTACTTCGGCCGTTAATTTAGCGGCGAACTCTTCGATTACATTTTCATGGACAAGGATTCGATTAGCACATACGCATGTCTGCCCTGCGTTGCGATATTTAGATGCGATTGTTTGGGCAACAGCAAAATCTAGGTCCGCATCCTCGGCGATAATCAGAGGGGCATGACCGCCTAATTCCATCGTGACATGCTTGACTGTATTAGCACTATTTTTAATAAGAGATTTCCCTACCGGTGTAGAGCCAGTAAAGGTAATTTTCCGTACATACTCACTACTTGTGAATAATTCACCGACTTCTTTTCCATCGCCAATGACAAATTGAACCGCGTCAGTCGGAAACCCAACCTCATGCGCAAGCTGAATTAATCTTATCGTTGTTAACGGGGTGTCCTCCGCAGGCTTCACAATAAAGGTACACCCTGCCGCTAAAGCTGGTGCCGCCTTTCTTGTCATCATTGCTGCCGGGAAATTCCATGGCGTGATGGCAGCAACTAATCCGACAGGGTGCTTCGTAATAATGATTCGCTTTGATTCGGTATGGGATGGGATTGTGCGGCCATAAATGCGCTTCGCTTCCTCTGCGTACCAATCAATATAGCTTGTGGCATAGTCGACTTCACCCAAGGATTCCTTCAATGGTTTCCCGTTTTCAAGCGTCATCACTTCAGCTATTTCCGCTTTATGCTCTTGAATTTTATCTGACCATTTCCTCAATAAATTCGAACGTTCATGGGCATTTACCTTGGACCATTTTTTAAAGCCTTCATGGCCTGTTTTCAACGCTTGGAGGATCTCTTCTTCCGTATTTACTCTCACCTCTGAAATGAACTCCCCTGTGGCAGGGTTGGTTACTTTAAACGTATTTGCCATTTACTCCACCTCGTTACGATTCATCTTTTATAGGTTATATTCTCCTCATCACGAGTATCATCCTTCTACTTCTTAGCTTTATAATAAGGATATGTTGAACTTCTCGATTAAATCTTTAAAAGCTGGCCTTGTATTGCCATCTCGTCCAACGACCGCCTCTGCTGTGACTAATGAATTCAAGACAGCTTCCTCTGTTGCTTCTCCTACCGCGCGAAAAGCCAAATCGATGTCTTCTTCATGAATCATCGGCAAGGTAAGACATTGGTTCGGTTTCTCATGGGGAATTTTTGTTGCTGTTGAAAACCCGATAACGATCTCGCCACTACCGTTAGTTATCATAGAGCCCGTTCGGGACAATCCGGTGACAGACCGTTTAATGATTCGGTTTAGCTGTCTTTCCGATACTGGCAAATCAGTCGCAACGATGATCATAACTGATCCTTTATCCTCTTCTTTATAGGAATCGAGGATGGCTTCTTTTAATTCTTGACCGACCATCTTCCCGTTGACGCGAAGATCACTTAAGATTCCAAAGTTCGACAATACCAACACACCGATTGTGTACGTCCCATGTGATAATTCCACTAATCGGGAGGCAGAACCAATCCCCCCTTTTAACGAATAGCAAAGCATCCCTGTCCCGGCACCGACACTTCCCTCTTTGAATTCCATTGAGGCATTTTCTAATGCTTGAAAAATATCTTCAGACTTTACATGCTTGGCTCTAACATCATTTAAAAACATATCATTGCATTCCCCAATGATTGGATTAACCGTACCGGTCGTACGGCCAATCTCAGGGTTGCGCTCTAACATGTAATCAATTAATGCATCAGCAGCGGTCCCAACATTTAACGTATTCGTTAATAAAATCGGCGTTTCTAAGGTACCTAACTCGGCCATTTGTATCGTCCCCATCGTTTTCCCGAACCCGTTGATCACATGACTTGAAGCAATCAATCTCTCTTTAAAAAGATTGCCTTGATGCGGCAAGATGGCTGTAACTCCTGTTTGCCTGTTCTGATCGCTTAACGTCACATGACCAACGGTGACTCCTTCTACATCAGTAATCGCATTGTTTTTCCCTGTCTCCAAACGGCCGATTTTGACCCCATAATCTCTTATTCTCTTTTGATTGAACATTATGCCTCTCCTTTTTGTGTTTGCTGTGTTATATACCTGGATGTTGATTTCCGCTCCAATGACCTTTAACAGCCTTTATGTAAAAACCACCACTAAGTTTTGCGAACCCATTAAATGAATAAACCTTAAATTCCCGAATAAGTCTCTATAAAAGTACACATAAAACCAGTGTAGTTACTTCTCTTCCATCAGCCGGGTTGAAAATGGAAGCAGAAGAACCGTCCCCATCGTTTTTTTGAATAGGTTTCCACTTGTTCGATAGGAAAAATAAATACAATAAAACTTTGAAAACTTACAATAATCGACAAAATTTACGCTATACTATCTAGTAGAATTGTAGTAGTAGTTTAATCATATAGTAAAGTAATTGTAATCTTAGATAAAAAGAGCAAAGAGCAAAATCTTTACTGAAGGTTGTGTGGGGGGATTTGTGTGGGTCAAGCGGTAGAACAAACAGTGGATGAAGTCGTTCATTCACGTAAAAAAACAAGTAAATGGTATAAAAACTGGAAGATTATCATTTCTATAGTCCTGATTCTTATTACGCTAATCATTCTAGGGATGAGCTATTATCAGGCAAATCATTTTAATGCCAATATAACGATTAATACTATAGATGTTGGTGGATTGACTGCTGATGAAGCTCTAGCGAAGCTACAAGCTTCTAATTTGAAAAACGAAATCTATATTGGTGACCAACAAATTTTAGATGGTCAAGATCGGCTAATGGGACTATCAGAAGCAGATTTGCCTGAAGTTGAAAAACTATTAAAAAGCCAGTATACATTTTTCCCTTCATTCAAAGCCGAAGATTTTTCATTGTTGCCAAGCGAACAGGACCTTTATCGAAGCAAGGTTCTTAAAAAAGCGCTAGAACAAGAGCTCGTTTCCATGAATGAAACGTTAGAAGCTCCTATCGATTCACAGGCAATTCTACAAGATGGAAAGATTATCGTCACAGAAAGCAACGATGGCCAGCAATATGATATTGATAGCTTACTAGAGTCATACGACAATCATGACTATACGAGTGAAGTTCGTTTGGAACCTATCCACCTCCTTCCAATTAAGGAAGACAGTGAGATGGTTAAAAATCAAGAGAAGAAGCTACAAGAACTCCTTGACCATACAGTTGACTATAAAGTACAAGATCAAGTACACTCCTTAAAGGGAAGCGATGTCATTAAAAACGCCACAGTATCCGGTGAACTAAAAGTTAAGGTTGACCCAAAAGATTTACAAGCGAAACTAACTGAAATCAACGATTCTCAGTCCACTTTGGGAAAAGATTTTACCTTTAAGACCCACTCAGGTTCGGTCATTTCGGTCAAAGGAAAAGGCTATGGATGGGCACTCAATGTCGAGAAAGAGACCGCTCAGGTTCAAGCAGCCTTTGAAAAAGGCGAGAGCTCAACTTCCGCTTCGAACATATACGGAAATGGCTGGAGCAATGAGGGCTATGGCTACGACACACTCACAAACGACGGAATTGGCGACACTTATGCGGAAGTGTCAATTGCAGAGCAGCGTATGTGGCTTTACAAAGATGGCAAAGAAATTTTTACAACCCATGTCGTGACCGGTAAACGTAGCACAGGAGAAGATACCAATCCAGGAGTTTGGTATATCCTCTATAAACGAACCCCTTACACACTAACTGGTAGTGCGGTCGGGAACCCAGACTATTCGGTTGATGTTAGTTATTGGGCACCCTTTACAAACGGAGGCCAAGGATTCCATGACGCCAGCTGGCGAGGCAACTGGAGCAGCACTGCCTATCTGACTGGTGGATCCGGAGGCTGCGTCAATGTTCCACCTGGTGTGATGAGCACAGTCTATAACAATCTTTCAGTCTACCAACCAGTCGTCATCTATTAAATAAAACAGGAGCTCGTTTTAATTAACCATGAGCTCCTGTTTTTTTATATTAAGCACCCCGCAAGCACGTCCTATGAAAATGGTTTCTTGCTTGATTCCTTCTCTTTTTCATTTTCATCAGCCTTATGAAGTTGATTTCTCGACTAATTCCTCCTCCTTATCATCTTCACCGGCTCGCGGATGCCCCCAACACCCTCCAACTGTTCGCGTATTGCCTGGAGCAGACCAAATGAACAGAGTCTCTATTACTAAATAACAAAAAGAACAGTTCCTCCAATCAAATCTCTTGGAAGAACTGTTCTCTTTTCATTAAATAGGGAGTCCCTTTGCCCGCCCTCTACTTTCTACTGAGTGGCGTTTTAAAAATCGAAAGATCAATTGACTCTGCCATCACTTGTAACCCTAGATCATTTGGATGCAGGTGATCTCCGCTATCGTAGGCCGGTAAAAGTTTTTCTGGGTTGCTAGGGTCTCTCAGCACGGAGTCGAAATCAATAATGCCGTCAAACACATCATTGTTCCGAATCCATTGATTGACTTCCTGGCGAGTTTGTTCCCCTTCTGGACTGAAATAGTTTCCGTCATCGTATCCATTGAATGGAGTCAATGTTCCCGCATAAATGCGAATGCCGCGTTCATGGGCCTCTTCGGCAATTTCCTTCATCCCAGCGATGATTTCATTTGCGTCATAGACATTTGGTTCATGCCCAATATCATTGATTCCTTCTAAAAGGATAATATCGGTAACACCCGTTTGCGAGAACACATCTCTTTCTAATCTTGATAGAGCTTTTTCCCCAAAAATCGGTGAATCAGTCAAAATCCGATTCCCCGAAATTCCTTGGTTTAGCACAGAAAAAGTTTGATTCTTTATTTCTCGGTCTAAGCGGTCATTGAAGACATCTGTCCAACGACAGTTTTCATTTAAAGTCGATAGATAACCATCTGTGATCGAGTCACCGAGTGCTACAATCACACGCGATTTTTTATTAGAGTGTGTCATAACATCAACACCTGATAACCAGAACCACGCATCAAAGCTTTGAGTGAAGGCATCACCAGTTTCTTCGTTAGTAAAATCACCTTCTGCAGAGATATAAGTAGTTTGGTTAGATGTATTATGCCAAGTCGTTGGACCACTTTCACTAGGAACATAAACGCTAATCGTTAAATCCGTACCGTCAGTCACTTCAAAAGGAATGGGGTCACTGTAAACCACTTCCCCTTTCGGAATGGTGACAGATTCATTGTTATTAAAAGTTAAGGATTTTACAGAACCTGCAACAACTTCCGCACCCTCTTGGGTATCCGCAATTGTAACCTTATCAAAGGTCAATGGCTTGATTCCAAATTCATTCGAAAGACGGATACGTACAGCAGAACCAGATTCATTTGGATGAACAATCATTCGTAATGTTTGATTGTCGAAACCTTTACGAGAAGTTCCGCCATCCCAGTCAACCGTTTCCCAAGCAGCTACTTGACTAGCTGACCAGGCACCAATCCACTGACCTCCGTTGCTAGGCGTTTTAGCCTCCACGGATGGTCCCTTCACCATTGGAATCATCGCTATCATTAGGGCACTAATAAGGAATAAGGTGATTTTTTTTCGCATCCTTATTCCTACTCCTCGTCAATAATTGCCCAATAAGCTGGCTTCGTGTTGTAGTTTACATCAAACACGAATGGTGCATCTACGCCTACGCCGCTGTATTGTTCAGCACGGTCATTTAACCAAGTATGGTTGTCAGCGATCCCCCAGAACGTAACACTACTGATCTTATCACCTAAACGCTCATATAGATTGAACAAGGCGTCGTAACGAACAGCTTGGCGCTCGAACTCGCTTGCAGGAATCTTATCATAAGTTGGGAATGCATTTTCTGGCGGCCATCCATAAAGACTAACATCCAACTCAGTAATTTGGTTATCTAGGCCAAGGGCTGCAAACATATTAATCGAATCCTCGATTTCTTGAAGAGATGGCCAGCCGATTTGGATATGAGCCTGATGTCCAACACCGTCAATCGGTACACCAGCTTCAACCATTTCCTTCACAAGATTGTAAAGAGTGGATCTCTTTGGTTCTACTTCTGTATTGTAATCATTGATAAAAAGTTTTGCATCTTTTGCAGCAAAACGGTCAGCTGTTTCAAATGCTACTTTAATATAATCAGTGCCTGTAATTTGATACCATGGAGAATTACGAAGTTCACCACTATCATCTACTACTTCATTGACAACGTCCCATGAACTAACATCGTTTTTGTAACGCTTAACAATTGTTTTAACATGAGTTTCAAGACGCTTTAATAAAAGTTTCTTGTTCTTTTCACGTTGTTTTGGATCGGTTTCATCCACCATTGGGTTTCCTTCTTTGTCCATAAAGAACCAATCTGGGACTTGGCTATGCCAAATTAGCGTATGGAAACGAAGCTCCATATCGTTTTCTTTTGCAAATTTTACAATCTTATCTGCTTCCTCAAAATTGAATTTACCTTCTTCTGGCTGTATACTAATCGGTTTCATAACATTTTCCGCAACAATGCTGTTATAATGACGATTTAGCATCGCACCATTTGTACCTTCTAGCATAGAGGGCTCAACCGCGGCACCAATATCAAATGACTTCTTATATCTTTCTGCAAGAGACGGTACCTCTAATCCGCTTTGAGGCTCGACATCCGCAGCAGCTGCACTAAACCCAGTAGGCAATAACAACGCTAAAGCTAATCCAGAAATAAGTGGTTTACGTAATACTTTTAGCATAATTTTTTAGCTCCCTTTTTCAAGTATTTTAGTAATTTGATAGAATCTGAAAAAACTCTAACTATCCTCCTTTTGGATACGTTCTATGTCAGTGGCAAAAAAGTAAGGGCTTTCATATGGTTTTAAAAAATTTTAATTAACAGTTTTTGCCTTGACGTAAAATGATTATAACAGCCTCATTCTTAGTTTATCTACTGGATAAACTAAGAATTTTGCTTATTTTCAAAAAACAGGAAAATTCTCCTGTGTGATAATACCTACCTTCTTTTGATGAACCTTCAAAACCGTGCTAAAAGGACTAATGGAAATTTGTCTCAACTTTTGTAAAATAGACAACGCTAACATAAAAAGAGTTATAATAAGAAGAGAGTTAATCTAACTTCCAAACAAATGAAAGGCGATCAACCAGATGCTTAATCAACTTAAAAAATGGAATACCTTGCGCAACCAAATTTTATTTATCTTCTTGATTGTCATGATCATTGTGCTTTTGATCGTCAGTCTACTTACCTTAAGACAAGTTTCTTCTTTGTTAAAAAACAATGCCGAAAAACAAATACAGCAAGTGGCGATTGAAGCAAATGGCCGTATTGAATCACTGTACGAGCAAATCAATATGTCCTCAAAGCTGGTGATAACTGATGAACAAGTTCAACAGGTCTTAACAGATGTATATGAAGGAAAAGAAGTAACCTTTAGTGACCGTCAAAGATTAATGGGACAAATCAGCAGAATTATGGGCCATTCAGATGGAGTATTCTCCTTTCAACTTTTTTCTAATGAACAACAACGTGTTCTTCCTCTAGATGAAGATTCTTTACAAAATCGAATTGACAAAAAATGGGTGGACGAAGCCAACCAAGCAAAAGGTGGGCTCGTTTGGATTGGGGAGGATCCAAATGATAAAAACTACTTCCTTGCCATTCGCCGGGTAAACTTAATAGAAAGACAATATACGAATGGTGGTTATCTTTTAATTAGTATTAATCGCTATCATTTCAAATTCGCCAATGAAAAATACGAGAATGATCAATACTCTATTCTGTTGGATCAGGATCAAAAGCCGATTATTGAAAATTATCAAGGCGATATCAATACAATCATTAACAGCAATGAAACTCTTGTTGAGATAAATGAGAACGATTATATGGTTACGAAGCAATCATCAAAGCTTACAGGTTGGTCTGTGTTAATTTTAACTCCTGTTAGTGAACTAACAGAAGGAATATCAGGAATTCGCACAGGAATTATTTTATCTGGAATTGTTGGCGTCATTATTTTTACCATTAGTTCGTTTTTCCTTTCAACCATCATTACGAGCCCTATCGTGCGATTAACAAAAACGATGCGGCGTGCCGGTGAAGGTTCTTTGACCATGAATCCAAGTGTTTCTTCAGTAAACGAGATCAATGAATTAAACAGTACGTACAATCAGCTTGTAAAAGAAACGAATCATTTAATTCAGATGGTTTATCAAAAAGAGATTTTACGAAGCCGAAGTGAATTGAAGGCCCTTCAGGCTCAAATTAACCCGCACTTCCTTTTTAACACCTTGGATGCCCTTCATTGGTCCCTTGAGGAAAAAGAGGAAGAAGAATTATCTGAACTTGTCTTAGCCATGTCTAATTTATTTCGCTATACAATTACAAAAGAAACCGATGATGACTGGGTATTTTTGAAAGAAGAAATCGAGCATATCGGCGACTATATGGAAATTATGAAGATGCGTTTTGGTGACCGACTTCACTGGAAAGTTTCTGTTCCACCTGAATATGAGCAGGTTCGAATTCCAAAATTGGTTATTCAACCATTGGTAGAAAACGCAATTATACATGGCGCTGGAAACAAAGTCGGAGATTGTCTAATATCTGTCACAGTTGAACCTGCTCCTATTGGGGATGGAAATGAAAGAATTCGCGTTTCTGTTCGAGATGATGGATCCGGGATTGACAAAGAGCGACTTGAATGGATTATCCAATCGATGAAAACCGGCGGTACCTCTTCTGCTACTGGGAAAGGTATGGCCATCTCAAACGTCTATAAGCGCTTAAAATTATACTACAAGGATATTGTTCATTCAGACCTTCAAATAGAGAGTGAAATTAATCAAGGAACAAAGATTTCATTTGAATTACCGATTAATGGAGGAGAGTAAATGTTTACTAAAAATATCGTAATCGTTGATGATGAACCGAGAACAAGACAAGGTTTACAAAGATCGTTAGAAAGCTGGAATAATGGTGAATTTGCCATCCTCACTGCCGAAAGCGGTGAGGATGTCCTTCGAATTGCCGAGGAAAAGAAAATTCATATTTTGCTTTCTGATATTCGCATGCCTGAAATGACCGGGCTACAATTATTAAAAATCATTAAAGAAAAAGGCATGTCTCCAGTTGTCATTGTGATCTCTGCATACTCGGAGTTCGAGTATGCACAGGAAGCGCTAAGACTAGGGGTTGTCAATTATCTTTTAAAGCCGATTGGGAAAAAGAAATTGATTGAAGCGGTTGAGGAGGCAGTAAAGGTCTTAGAGAAGCAAGTCCGTGCTGGGATGATTGAAAAAGTAGTAGATGAAAAAATAGTTGATGCGAACACCAAAATGGATTCGACCAAAGATACCATCCGCAAGGCGATGAGCTATATTGACCAACATCTAAAAGAGGAATTAACCCAAAAAGACGTTGCAGCCCATGTTCATTTGAACCCGAGCTATTTTAGTGTGTTGTTTAAGGAACAAGTGAAAATGAACTTTAGTGAGTATGTAACGAGAAAGAGAATTCAGCGTGCAAAGGAATTAATGATTTCAACCAATCTACCAATCAGTGAAATCGCTGAGGAAGCTGGCTATAAAACGGCTAAATATTTCATTAAACTCTTTAAAGAAAATGAAGGAATGACCCCCAGCGCATACCGAAAGAACAACAATGAAAGGGCTTTCTAAAAATAGTAGTATTTTACCCAATCATAGTCTCCTTTTTTGAAAACCACTATGATGATACACTTTATCTTGTAAGGCAGAGAGAAAACAACATATTAAGGGGGCATTTTAATTGAAGAAAAAGAAAGCGTTTTCCGCAGTCATGACAATGGCGTTAGCCGGCAGCCTTGTTTTAGCAGGATGTTCTGGTTCAGATTCTTCTAGTTCCGAAGGGTCAGAATCAAGCAGTGATAAAACAGTTGTAAAAATGATGCACTTATGGCCTGAAGGTAGTTCAAATGCACAGTACACAATTGTTGACGACATCATTAAGTCATATGAAGAAGCAAACCCAGATGTAGACATTCAAACAGAAATTCTAGGTAATGAGCAGTACAAAGAGAAAATCAAAGTACTTTCTGCTTCTAATGAACTTCCAGACGTTGGGATTTCTTGGGCAGCTGGATATATGAAGCCTTTCGTTGAAGGCAACATGTTCGCTCCATTAGATGACGTTGCTCAACCAGATCGCTTTGTTGCTGGTACACTAGATGCGTTTTCAGTTGATGGAAAACCATACGCTCTACCTCTTGAATTGAATATTACTCCAGTTTATTACAATAAAGAAATCTTTGAAAAGCATAACTTAGAAGCTCCAACAACATATGATGAATTCGTAAACGTCGTTGATACACTTGTTGAAAACGATGTTACACCAATCACATTAGGAAACAAAGACCGTTGGACAGGCTCTATGTGGTATATGTACATGGCTGACCGTATCGGCGGACCAGAAGCTCTTAACAATGCAATCAACCGTACTGGAAGCTTCGAAGATCCAGCTCTAGTTCAAGCGGCTGAAGAACTGAAAAGCCTTGTTGACAAAGGGGCATTTGTAAAAGGATTTAACGGACTTTCAAATGATGAAGCAAAAGGTTACTTCATGAACGAACAAGCAGCAATGTACCTAATGGCTACTTGGGAATTACCAAACTACACAACTAGCCCAGATGTTGCTCAAGAGTTCAAGGACAAAGTTGGTTACTTCAAGTTCCCTACTGTTGAAGGCGGAAAAGGCGACATCGACAGCTATGTAGGTGGTCCTGGTGTTGGTCTATTCGTTGCTGAACAGTCAAAAGTTAAAGATGAAGCAAAAGCATTTGTTTCTTACCTAGTTGATGAATGGGGCAAGCGCTCTGTTGTTGATGCTGGTGTAATCCCTGCAACTGTAGTTGATACATCTTCAGCTGACCTTGATCAAATGTACATTGATATTCTTAACGATTTAGGAAATGCAACAAACCTTACTCTTTATGCGGATGTTCAAATGTCTGCTGGCGTTGCTGATGTTCACTTAAATCAAATCCAAGCATTATTCGGTGGACAATCAACACCTGAAGAATTTGCTAAAACGCAAGAAGAGGCTCTAGCTGCTGAGAAATAATTATTGCTTAGAATGAGGGCATATTGCTAAATAATATGTCCTCTTCTTTATAGAAAGGAAGGGGCCTAAACCAACATGAAAAATGTAATGTCAAATAAATTTGTTATCGCCCTTTATACACTCCCTGCTTTACTACTCATTTTAGTACTTATTTATATCCCAATTGTCCTTTCAGGTTATTATGGTCTCATGGATTGGGACGGAATTGGTCAGATGACGTTTATTGGATTAGAGAACTACGTTACTTTAATTAAGGATAATTATTTCTGGTCAAGTACATGGCATTCATTTTTATTAGCCATCTTCTCGACACTTAGCTTACTACTATACTTAGCGATTTCACTTGTTTTAGCTAGTAAAATTAAGGGTTCTGACTTATTAAGAAAAATTTACTTAATTCCAATGCTATTATCATCTGTTGCGATTGCTCAGCTTTGGATGAAAATCTTTGACCCAACGAACGGAATGGCTAACACCCTGCTTGCATTCTTTGGGGTAGAAAACACACCAATTTGGTTAGCGGATCCAGCCATTGCTCTTTACGCCATCTTCATTCCAGTAATTTGGCAGTACGCGGGCTTTTACATTCTGATTTACTATGCAGCATTAAAAAATGTACCAGATGAAGTTATTGAAGCAGCCAAAATTGATGGTGCTTCCCCATTACAAATTGCCTTAAAAATTAAATTGCCTCTTATTTCCGGAGTATTTAAAGTGACAATCATGCTTGCAGTCGTCGGATCATTAAAGTACTTTGACTTGATCTATGTAATGACTGGTGGAGGACCAAACGGAGCAAGTGAAGTAATGGCCTCATATATGTACAAAGAAGCGTTCAAACTCAATAACTTCGGTTATGGTAGTGCGATCGGATTTGGACTATTAGTCATTTGTCTTGTAATGACTTGGTTAACGATGAAATTAACGAAATCTAAAGATGATGTTCAATAATAAGGAGGATGAAACAAGATGAGTGAGGTTACTACACAACATGCAACACCCAACCTGCCCGCACCCAAGGCCTCAAAGAAATCCTACTTGAACAAAATCGGATTTGGATTTCTTTATCTAATATTAGGGGTATTTGCTATCATTCAGATTTATCCATTAGTATGGCTAGTATTTTTCTCACTAAAGACCAATCAAGAAGTGTTTGGGATGTCTCCATTCGCATTACCGCAAGACCCACAATGGGGCAACTTTACAAAAGCATGGACATCAGGAAATATTGGCCTTTACTTCTTTAACAGTGTTTGGATTACCGGATTATCCGTCATCCTTACAGTCATTCTTGCTAGTTTCGTAACGTTTGCCCTTACTCGGATGCATTGGAAGCTAAGTGGCCTAGTCCTAGGAATGTTCTTAGTCGCTTATATGATTCCTTTACACTCAACAATTATTCCACTGTTTAATATGTTTAATAATGTAGGCTTAATCGATAACCCAGCTTCTATCGTATTATCGTATACGGCTTTCAACTTACCGTTAACGATTATGATTTTACTAGGTTTCTATAAAACCTTCCCACGTGAAATTGAAGAAGCAGCTGTAATGGACGGATGTTCGATCCACCGAATTTTCTTCCAGGTTACACTTCCAATGACGATTCCAGTCCTTTCAACAACTGCTATCATCAACATGATTTACAACTGGAATGAATTCGTTTTTGTTAATACGTTCATTAGTTCAGATAAGTTTAAAACATTAACTGTTGGGATCAACAACTTCGTTGGTCAATATTTAACTGACTGGGGCGCAATTGGTGCAACTCTAGTAATCAGTATCATTCCAATCCTACTAGCATTCTTATTCTTAAGTGATAAGATCGTAGAAGGTATGACAGCTGGTTCTGTAAAAGGTTAATCGATTACACAAAAAAGACAGATGAAGAAGGTTTCTACTATTACTAGAGAAACTTTCCTATCTGTCTTTTTTGGTTTTTAATTTTTGGGGTTAGGGCCCTCCCCCATCTATAGATAGCATTAACTCACTGCTATTTTAGTCGATGAAGATGGTTACCCGATGATTTTACGCCTGATTTCATCTTCATACCTAAAGAACACAATCACAAACTGATTCAGACCTCAATCTAGAGTTTGTCTAATCGGGCCTATGAAGGTAAACCTCGACAGACAAAAAGAAAGCGCGAATCCTATATGAATTCGCGCCCCAAAAATCTATTATAACACTTTGCTTTTCCCAAATATCCATACCTCTTAAGCTACGCCTGCTGCTTTTTCTTGTCCATTTTATTAAAAACAAGATAGACTGTTCCCATGATGATTCCTGCTGTAAGGCTGGCTCCAAAGAAGAAGCCCAAGCCAGGGACGAATCTCACCACAAAGAATACAGCAACCACACCAGAAATCATGACGAGGTTTTCAATCGGATTAATAATCATCATCAAGAAAGAGTTTTTAAAGATTTGTCTAAGTTTTAACTCGTAATGAACATAAATCGGGAACAGATAAAACATGGTCAAAACGGCTACAAACATAAACATATACAAAGGAATTTGAATCATATTTGTGAAGCTATCCCCTGAATTTCGCATAAACACCAAGTTTAGGACCATTATTCCACCGACAATCACGATGACGAGCCCTAAGCCATTACTTCGAATGATTTCGGATTTATAGGTCGTCCAAAAGGTTTGAAAAACCGGGATATCTGTTTCCCCCATGATCCATTTACGAATCACTGCAAACATCGCAACCGTCGCTGGAAAGAACCCCAGGAGCACCGCACCTAGCAACGTAAAACCAATCCATAATAAATTTACATAAGCAAATCTCATGATCCATTCGGTAGCCATAAAGGCTCGATTTGCTGTTCTATTCATATAATCCCTCCTCCAAACATGAAACAATCTTAGATGTTAAGGGTTTCATTTCGCTCAGTCTGAATATTATTCTAATATAAAAAGCCCGTACATCCCTATTATATAGCACTTTTCATCATCTGGGGAACAATTAGCTTAAGTTTTTTCTGGGTAATCATGGGGGTGTTTTAACCTGTTTTATTAAAATAAGGCTATGTTAAACGGGTGTGTTGATTTCCGCTCCAGTCACTCGCTTTCCGCGGGTGCGGTGAGCCTCCTCGCTCGTTCCTCGCTGTGGGGTCTCACCTGTCCCGCTGCTCCCGCAGGACATTGATTAACTTCCTCGAAAAAGCCCACGCACGAGAAAATGTGCAGTTCATTTTCGAGGAGTCGAGTGCCTTCCGCTCCAATCAACAGTTAACAAACTCAGAATATCCTATAAAAAGCTATTAATTACAAATGACACAACAAAAACCCCAAAAGGCCCCCTATTATTCCCCTAACTCCGCTCGTTTCAATAGTTCACTCACAGTCACAAGCTGAAACCCTTGTGAGGTTAATTCGGAAACGAGTAAGCGAACTGCTTGGATGGTTTGTGAGCGGTCTCCAAAGCCGTCATGGAAAATTAAAATACTACCGTTTTTCACACAGCTCATGGATTTTGATAGGATATGTTCCACTCCTGGTTGCTCCCAATCGTGAGCCTCTAGATTTAGCGCTCCTATCGCGTGATAACCCTTTTCCGACACAGTTAAAGCTGTACTAGAATTATAATCAAGGTACGGAGGACGGAAAACACTAGGTTTTTGGCCAGTTACATGATGAATTAGCTTCTCTGTCCGTTCAATTTCGTCCACACGCTGTCCCTGGCTTAATTCAGACATCCTAGGGTGCGAGTAGGTGTGGTTACCAATTTCGTGCCCTAGCTCATATGCCTGCCTTGCAATTTCAGGATTCTTTTCAATTTGCTCACCAATCATAAAGAAGGTGGCCTTACCCCCAGCTTCCTTAAAAATTCCGAATACTTGGGGTGTATAAACCGGGTTCGGTCCATCATCAAAGGTAATCGCTACTAGCTTTTGTGACGTTACTACTTCGTCGATCATCAACAACTTCTCCACCAAATGTACTCCTCCTTTCCTACGAAAGACGAGACCGCCAATTGACAGTCTCGTTCGTTCTTACGCTAACTTATTAATAAGGTCCTCTAATAAAATCCTTCACTTTCTCATTGTAAAAACGCTGAAGCTTTTCCTGCTCTTCGGTTGTGAATGGCTTTGTATCCAGTGCCAACAAATTATCCTCGACTTGCTTCACATTTTTAAAACCAGGGATGATGCAAGTAATCTCTTTTTGGTCTAGTATCCAGCGGAGTGCGGCACTAGCCATCGAGTTACGTCCTTCGGCAATCCACTTTAACTCGTCCGCTAATTCAACACCCTTTTGGAATCCAAGCCCGGCAAAGGTTTCCCCTACATTAAAAGCCTCTCCGTTTTCATTAAAGCGACGATGGTCATCAGCTTCAAAGACATGATCATTCGTGAATTTACCAGTAAGCAATCCGCTAGCAAGTGGCAAGCGAACAAGCAGTCCGACCCCTTTTTTATAAGCCTCAGGAATCAACGTTTCTAAAGGCTTCTGGCGGAACATATTGAAAATGATTTGTAGGCTTTTTACATTCGGATTCTCCAAACAAATAAGCCCTTCCTCAACCGTTTCGACACTAACACCATAGTGACGGATTTTCCCTTCCTGCTGCAAGCGATCAAGGACTTCAAACACTCGACCATCTCTTAAAATTTCTGTTGCCGGGCAATGAATTTGATACAAGTCAATCGCTTCGCGGTTCAAGCGGCGAAGGCTATCTTCAGCATAGGCACTTACCTTTTCATAGCTATAGTTTGCCGGGTCAAATATGTCGCCTTGTCGGCAAAACTTTGTCGCGATTTTGATTTGGTCTTCCTTGCCTTTTGTCGCCTTGGCCAAAAGCTCTTCACTATGTCCGTCACCGTATACATCCGCCGTATCAAAAAAGTTAACTCCTTGGTCCATCGCATATTCAAGCGATTTTAAAGCCTCAGTGTCGTTTGTCTTGCCCCATGCGCCACCGATTGCCCATGTACCAAAGCTAACTTCACTAATTTTAATTCCCGTGTTTCCTAGCTCACGATAATTCATCTTAACATCTCCCTCTTACAAACTATTTATGATAAATAAATCTTTCCCCAGGGACCATCATATGAAACTTTTGAAATGGGTACTGGTGAAAAAGGTAATCCACCATATACGCTGGGTTTTCCCGATTATTTGGAAACAAATCATAGTGAATCGGAATCATTAAATCCGCTCCAACCGCTACGGTAAAATCAACGGCTTCCCGGAAGCTCATATTGCCGATAATCCCGCGTGAGGTCCGGAAATGGTCGCCTCCATTGATTGGCAGAAACGCTAGATGAGGTTTAAACGCCTTCACTTGCTCAATCAGTTCAGGAGTAACAACCGTGTCTCCGCTATGATAGATTCGAATGCCATTTCCTTCAATAAAATAGCCCAATAAACGGTGGTTCCCATCTTCATCGAAATCGTATTCGGTGTGAGCCGCCGGAACTGGTGTTATTTTAAAACCTTTAATAAAAAGGCTTTCCTGGTCACGTGCTGCAATTAGCTTATCTCCCGTTGCCAGATCCTCTACTAACGGTACATCTGGGGCAGGAACGGCAAACCTCGTATGACTCGCCACCTTTGCAATTCCCTCAAGCGTGGGCAGATCTAGATGATCTCCATGCGCATGCGTGACCAGCACAGCATCGACGTTTCCGAGCATTCCTGGTTCTACAACCGGCGGAAACGCCCGTTTAAATTCAGTCTCCGGATCCTCTTCTTCGATACTCCGGGTCAAATAAGGATCAATACAAATCATGCCATCGTCCTGGCTTCCTTTAATCACTATGCCCGCTTGTCCTAGATGCCAAAAGGCAATACTGTCTTCCTGAATGCGCGTCTCATTCATTTCTTTGACTAAAGCGTCTCCACTTTTATAAACGTTTCTCATCGACTCAACCCTTCTCAATGACTCCAAATTTATATTTTGTCACCGAAGCGTATGGTTGACCTTTATCTAAAATCATCGACGGAAAGTGTGGGTTGTGAATCGCATCAGAGAATGCTTGCGTCTCCAAACAAATGCCTAGGTATTTTCTAGACGGAACACCTCTAAAGTCTCCTTCAGGGCTTATGGAATTTCCTGAATACACGACAACTGCAGGTTCATCGGTTTCAACCGTTAACGTCCGCCCGCTTTCCGCATCCTGCAAAGCGATTTCGTTGTCATGATGGGCATTTAATACGAATGGATGATCATACCCATTTCCGACAAGAACATTTTGCGGATGCTCTGAAACGGCTCCCGCCTCAATCTGTCTTCCCTTTGTAAAATCAAATGCTGTATCTGCTACCGCTGCCAAATGACCTGTTGGAATAAACTCCTCATCCAACTCCAAAAACTGATCACTTTTCAGTGTTAACGAATGGTTTAATACATCCCTTTTCAAATTGCCGCTTAAGTTAAAATAAGAGTGGTTCGTAAGCGTTACTATCGTTTTCTGATCGGTTTTGGCTCCATATTGGATCGATAGTTCATTGTCGTTGGTTAAGCGATAGATTACCTCAATCGAGAGATTTCCCGGGTACCCTTCTTCCCCGTCCTTGCTTAGATAGGAAAAGCGAACCCCATCATCTAGAACTTCTGCAGCCCAAACGACTTTGTCAAAACCTTTGATTCCACCGTGGAGATGATTGTTGCCATTATTTTTAGCTAAATGATAGGTTTTGCCATCAAGTTCAAAAGAGGCTCCTTTGATTCGTCCTCCGACACGACCGACAACGGCTCCGAGAAAACTAGAGTCATTTAGATAGTCATCTAGTGTGTCATGGCCAAGAACCACATTTTCATAACTTCCGTGTTGGTCCGGAGCGATGATTTTCGTGATAATGCAGCCATAATTAATCGCCGTCACTTCTAAACCATGGTCATTGATTAACGTATACGAATAGACGGACTGTTGGTCGATTTGACCAAAGTCTTCTTGAATCACTTTCATTTAGATCTTCCTTCCCTTTTAAATGACTTCTGTTCAAACAATTTTTAAAGGCTGTTTGTCATAATAGCAAGGAGGGTTGATTTCCGCTCCAGGCGCTCAGCGAACAGCGGGGCGTGCGGTGAGCCTCCTCGTCGCTGCGCTCCTGCGGGGTCTCACCTGTTACGCTGCCCCCGCAGGAGTCAAGCGCCTTCCTCTCCAATCAACCGGTTTTATACCAAATTCTACAGTCACAGATTCGTGAAACCTGCCTTTATTCCTTTGTTTAAAGACTGTTCCCACGCTCCTGATACCGAAAATAATCAAAATCGGCATGTTTTCTTCGACCGCTCAAATCCTGGGCACAGATACCAATAAACGCACCTGTAAACCCTTGGTCAAGCAATACTCCGCCTACTTTTGTTTCCACATAATCATCTGAAATTTTACTAGCATCCAATTCAGGACCAATCGCTGTCCAAGTGATTCCATCCTTTGAATAGGAGAACTGTAGTTTTTCATAATGGATGTCTGCTTTTAGATAGACTTTTTCCCAGCCTTCAATGGAAACCGGCGTTTCGAGCGGTTCATCATACGCCCCACGATGATTGGACATAATGCCTAAACTTTTTCCTAGTTCTTCATCGTGACTGATCCAGAGATAGTAATAATTACGGGTATTATAGTAGTAAACCAAGCCGGCCATCTGTTGGAACGTCTCTGGTTCAAACTCAACGGCCGTGTCAACCGTAACAGTAAAGGCCTGCTGCCTACGGGCTACAAGGCTTTGGTTATGAGCAGAACTAAATGATTCGCGCCCGAACAATCGGAGAAAACCAGAACGTTGCTTAAGTGACGCCCAGTCTTCTGAAACTGGTTCACGTAATGAATTAAACTGGATACTAAGTTCATTCTGAGTAAAATCATCGATTTCTTCTTCCGCTTTAAAAGGAACCTCAGGTAGATTTGGGGCTTCCACTAATTCTTGTGGTTCATTCCCACCACCTGCTAGCCTTAACCAGCCATCCTCCGTCCAAACGCCTTTTTGAATCGCCGTTTCCCGGCCTAAATTACAGTTCATCGAAGGTTTGAGCGGACGTCCAGTTAAATGAACCAAATACAGTTCGTTATTTTGCGTATGTACAATGCTTGCATGTCCTGCCTTTTGCAAGGAAAGCTCTGGATTTCCAGCAGATGTTAAAATCGGGCCAGTCGGATCCACCTCGTAAGGACCAAAGATAGAAGTCGCACGGGCTACGGTGACCGCATGGTTATACCTTGTCCCACCTTCAGCTGTCATCAAATAATAATAGCCATTATGTTTATAAAGATGAGGAGCTTCGGTTAACCCCAAATCAGTCCCTTTAAAAATATTGTAAATCGGACCAACTAGCTTTTCTTCCTCAGAAGAATACTCTTGCATGAGGATTCCACCAAATGAATTTTTGTTCTTCCGATGATCCCACACCATATTCACCAGCCACTTTTTCCCATCGTCATCATGAAATAGCGATGGATCAAATCCACTGCTGTTCAGGTAAATCGGCTCAGACCATGGTCCCATAATATCCTCTGCAGTAATCAGGTAGTTATGCGTATCCTTAAATGGCCCAATAAGCGTTTTCACATCGGTGAAAATTAAATAATACGTTCCTTCATGATAGCTTAAACATGGTGCCCAAATGCCACCAGAATCAGGATTCCCGATCATATCGAGTTGACTTTTACGTGTTAAGGGATGGGTTAACAGACGCCAGTTCTTTAGATCCTTTGAGTGATGAATTTGCACACCAGGAAACCATTCAAACGTCGAGGTAGCAATATAATAATCATCCTCGACTCTTATAATCGATGGGTCAGGATTGAATCCTGGTAGAATCGGATTTTTAATATAGCTCATTTGCCCGCTCCTTTTTAGATAAAATTGAAAGAAAGACCCCACATTATGCACGTGGGGTTTAGAGGATAAGTCAAATTACTTTCTAAATTCTCTTAACTGATCGTTAAGCGTTTTTGTTTGTGTGTACACTTGCTGATAGATTGCGTAGATTTTTTTGTACCTCTCTACGTTTTCTGGAATTGGGTGATACGTTTTCGATGTTTGAATAAAGGTTTCGGCACATTCTTTCAAAGAGGTAAACCAGCCTGAACCGTAAGCCGCTAGCATCGCTGCGCCCATTCCCGGACCTTGTTCACTTGTAAGCTTTTCAATTTTCGCATTGAAAATATCTGCTTGCATTTGTAACCAAGTTTCGTTTTTCGCTCCGCCACCAATGGAGATGATGGTATCAATCGTCTTGCCACTATTTCTAAAGATTTCAATCGAATCATTTAGAGAGAAGGTAATTCCTTCAAGAACCGAGCGAGCAAAATGCTTGCGCTCATGGGCAGCATCGACACCAATAAAGCTACCACGAATATTTGAATCCGCATACGGAGTTCTCTCCCCAACAATGTAAGGAGTAAATAATAATCCGTTGCTACCTGCAGAAACTTCATCCACGCCTTCTAAAAATTGATCAAATGCTTCTTCTTTCGCAAATGTGTCTTTAAACCAGCTTAAGCTATACCCTGCAGCCAGCGTTACACCCATCGTATAATAAGTATTTTCTTCACTATGGTTAAAATAGTGAACCTTGCCTTCAAAATCGAGGTCATTTCTTTCTTCATAAGAAAGAACAACACCAGAAGTTCCGATACTGCATAAGGTTTTGCCTTCAGCTAAAATCCCAGATCCAATCGCACCACATGCATTGTCTGCACCGCCTGCGAACACCTTTGTCGCTTCGGATAATCCTGTTGCTAGGGAAAATTCAGCATTTACCGGTCCAACAAAGCCATGAGATTCTACTAATGGTGGGCAGAATTCAGGAGCTAGGTCGAACAGATTTAAGATTTCTTGACTCCACTCACGCTTCGCCACGTTTAACAACAGCGTACCTGCTGCATCTGAGTACTCCATATGAATGTTTCCAGTCATTCGGTAACGCAAGTAATCTTTAGGAAGCATAAATACACTAGATTGTGCGAAAAGCTCAGGTTCATTTTCTTTTACCCAAAGGATTTTAGGTAGTGTAAACCCTTCCAAAGCAGGGTTCTTGGTAATCTCTAACAGTTGTTGTTGGCCAACAACGTCATAAATTTCCTCGCATTGTTTCGTTGTTCTAGTATCATTCCATAAAATTGCATTTCTAAGTACTTGGTTGTTTTCATCTAATAAAACAAGCCCATGCATTTGTCCGGAAAAGCTGATTCCTTCGATATCGTTTACATCCCCATCAAACTTGCCGATCAGTTCAGCTAAACCTTCTGTCGTTTTCTCCACCCATTCTTCTGGGTTTTGTTCACTATAGCCTGATTTTTCAATTATAAGGGGATAGGATTTTGACACTTCATTGCACACTTCACCCTTTTGATTCACGAGCAAAATCTTTACCGCACTAGTTCCAAGGTCAACCCCAATTACGTACTTCATCCATATCATCCTTTTCTTATAAGGCCTTTTCTCATATTAAGATACTATTTTTATAAATTAAACAGCCAAGGAGAAAAGAGCTTGTGAATTTACTTTTAAAATAACCTCACGAAAACCGCTTCTTATAAAAATGTGCTGGAGTAATAAAACGCCAGCACATTTTTTATGATTATATTAAGAATAGATTACTCAGAAATTGTTTCTAATAGATACTGGTTGATGATTGCTTTTAGGCGCTCAGTTCTACCTGAAGTATTTTTAATTTCAGTTAAGCCAAGAGCATATTGTTCAAGCTCACGGAAGTTTGTAGCTCCTTCGACAATCTTCTGACCAATTCCAGATGTGTAGCTGCTGTAACGCTCTTCAACAAAGTTATCAAGAACCTTATCTTCGATTAACTTGTTTGCAACCTTTGTGCCGACAGCAAATGCATCCATACCAGCAATATGTGCATGGAATAGATCGTCCGCATCGAATGAACCTCTTCTAACTTTTGCATCGAAGTTCAATCCGCCGCTGCCTAGTCCATCGTTTTTAAGGATTTCGTACATTGCTAATGTGTTTGTGTATAGATCTGTTGGGAATTCATCTGTATCCCATCCAAGAAGAGTATCCCCTTGGTTTGCATCCACTGATCCAAGCATTCCATTGATACGAGCTGTGTGTAACTCATGCTCAAATGTATGTCCAGCAAGTGTTGCGTGGTTTGCTTCGATATTGAACTTGAAGTAGTCTGTTAGGTCATACTTCTGTAAGAAGCCGATTCCTGTTGCTACGTCGAAGTCGTACTGGTGCTTTGTAGGCTCTTTTGGTTTTGGCTCGATTAAGAATGGAACATTTAAGCCGATTTCTTTCGCATAATCAACCGCCATATGGAAGAAACGTGCTAGGTTGTCCTGCTCAAGCTTCATGTCTGTGTTAAGAAGCGTTTCGTACCCTTCACGGCCGCCCCAGAATACATAGTTTTCAGCACCAAGTTCTTTTGCCACTTCTAAGCCTTTTTTCACTTTCGCTGCAGAGTAAGCGAAGACATCTGCGTTCGGTGAAGTTGCTGCTCCGTGAGTATATCTTGGGTTTGTGAACATGTTAGCTGTGTTCCAAAGCAATTTCGTCTTGCTAGTTTTCATATAATCTTTGATCATTGATACGATAACATCTTGGTTTTCATTTGATTCTTTTAATGTGCTACCTTCTGGAGCGATATCCACATCATGGAATGCGAAGAAAGGAACATCTAACTTTTCAAAAAGTTCAAATGCTGCTTCGACACGTGCTTTTGCTAAATCTAATCCTTTTAGATTGTCCCAAGGACGGATCGCAGTACCTGCACCGAATGGATCTCCACCATCAGCAGTGAATGTATGCCAGTATGCTACTGAGAAACGAAGAAGCTCTTCCATTGTCTTGCCATTTATTTTTTCTTCTGGATTATAATATTTGAATGCGAACGGATTTTGAGATTTTGCACCTTCATACCGGATTTTGTTAATGTTTTCGAAATAAGCCATTGGGTTATTCCTCCTAGTAGGGTTTTAGATTTATACCAATCTTGTAACTGCTTACAAAAGGTTGTATAACACTCTTAATATGTAACCTTTGTACATTCAGATTATAGCATCGTAAACTTTGTTTGTCTATTGAATAAACAAAGATTTATAAAATATTTTTTTCGCTATTTTATCAGATTGTTTCACGTTGTAAGCGAATTCACTTTTTTCGAATCTATCATATCACCGAGTTCCTTCTTTGTATATCCATCAAACAATGTTTATGATAAAATAAATTTACTACTAAATAAGGAGTTAATCATAGTGGGAACGATGACCTGGAATCAACAAGTTGTAAAGAAAAATAATAAAGCCCTCGTATTGCAATTAGTTATGGAAAAAGGGTCCCTCTCCCGAGCTGACATTGCCCAGGTATCAGGATTAAATAAGACAACTGTTTCTTCATTAGTAAATGAATTATTAGCAGAAGAACTTATTTACGAATCCGGCCCAGGTGAATCAAGCGGTGGCCGACGACCTGTGATCCTTCATTTCAATAAAAATGCCGGATATGCGATTGGAATTGATATCGGTGTTAACTATGTTTTATGTGTCTTGACGGATTTAAAAGGCAATATTGTCGTGGAAAAAAACCAGGCGGTTAACAGAACCCCCTATTCTACGATCATGAGCATTGTTCAAACGATGATTCAGTCTTTAATGGAAGAAATGCCTCACAGTAGATATGGAATTATTGGGATTGGAATCGGTGTACCTGGGATTGTAAACAAAGAAGGGTCGATCCTGCTTGCTCCGAATTTAGGCTGGACAAATATTCAGTTAAAAGAGGACCTTGCACGCTTGTTCAAAGTACCCGTTATCATTGAAAACGAGGCGAATGCCGGGGCTGTCGGTGAACAGCAGTTTGGTGCAGGTCAAGATTATCAAAATATTATCTATATTAGTGCCGGGATTGGTATAGGTGTTGGGATTATTTTAAATCAAGAATTATATCAAGGGAAAAATGGATTCTCCGGTGAAATGGGTCATATGGTGATTGATATGAACGGCAAGCGTTGCAACTGTGGGAGCAGCGGATGTTGGGAAGCCTACGCCTCTGAACATGCATTGCTAGAGATGGCTGATCAAGACGTTGATACACTAGAGTCTTTAATCCAATCTGCTGAGAGCGGGAATCAAGTCGCTCAAAGTCTTTTTGAAAATATTGGACGTTACCTCGGCTTTGGAATCAATAACATCATTAATACCTTTAACCCTGACCAAGTCATCATTGGCAACCGCTTGGCACTTGCACAAGAATGGATTGAGCAGCCAATCCAGACAACCATTCAAAATCATACCCTTGCCTACCACCAAAACGAAATGCAATTAAACTTCTCCAAGCTTGGCAAATATTCAACTGCTTTAGGTGTCACAGCTTTTGTTGTTGATAACTTTATTAAGGGCGAAGAGAAAATCTCATAAGTTGATTTTATGGCATCATAATTCGATTATGGTGTCTTTTTGTTTAGGCGATTCTCTTGGGACTTCTTGATCCTAATTCTCTAATGGTCGCTCTTTTTGGGCCTCATGAACCTTTTTGCTGAACACCTTAAACTAAAAAAATGACCCCATCAGGTTAGAAGGCACTGAAAAGCCTTCGGGTTTTTGAAAAAGTAATTTCTTCAATCAAAAAACGACTCTAATATTCAAAACCTGATTTAGAGTCGTTTTTTTGTTAATTTTTAAACTCAACCTAATTAAAGACACTGTTGATTGGAGTGGAAGGCGGCGAAGACTCCTGCGGGAGTACGGGGCAGGGGAGACCCCACAGGTGCCAAAGGCACCGAGGAGGCTCCCCGGCACGCCCGCGGAAAGCGAAGCCGCCTGGAACGGAAATCAACAACTATGTTTTAGCACTTTTCTATTTCGAGGGACCTTTTCAGTGCCCTCTCAGGTTAACGGGGCTATTTAACAACAAATCTCACGAAAATTTCAGTTCTAAATCTGAGTGCTTTATTGATTAACTAGTGAATATGAAATAAGGGGAGATTCTCCCGCTATACCAATAAAAATCCCGCAATTTTAACGTTTCTCGAGTTAATAAAGGGAATTTCTCCGCTTATTTTTGCTATTTTTAATGGTATTTGCTAATTAAGGGGAATTTTTCCCTTTATTTTGTAAGGGATAAGAATAGCAAAAAAAGCAGGGCAAATCCCATAGGGTTGCCCTGCTTTTCTCTTGCCTTCTGTACCTCAAAATAGAACTCGTTACTACAATAAGGAGGCAAGCGGTTCACTTACTTACTTATGTCCATAAGGATCAATCGTTTGAATGGTTCCGTCTTCGTTATACTTAAGTTCCGTGTACTTGACTGAACGCTTATGGTTTACGCCATCTGACATTTCGCAATCGTGATAGAACAGATACCATTTACCCTGATACTCAACAATGGAATGATGCGTTGTCCAGCCGATGACTGGAGTAAGAATCGTTCCTTTGTACACAAAAGGTCCCTGAGGATTTTCACTTACTGCATAAACAATTTTATGAGTGTTACCGGTAGAATAGGAAAGATAGTATAGACCATTATACTTATGAACCCAAGGGCCTTCAAAGAATCGACGATCTTCGTCTCCTGCTAGAAGTGGGTTGCCATCTTCATCTACAATTGAAATTTCATTTGGCTCACTTTTAAAAGTAAGCATATCATCGCTTAGTTCGGCTACGATTGGTCCTAACGCTGGTTCTGTAGGAGCTGGTCCTTCGGCATCTTCTTTAAATGTTCTAGTCTGCCACTTTTCCAACTGTCCACCCCAAAGGCCACCAAAGTAAACATATGCTTTTTCATCTTCATCCACTAATACTGCCGGGTCAATGCTGAAGCTTCCAGGAATGTAATTTTCCTCTGCCTTGAAAGGTCCTGCAGGTTTATCGCTAGTTGCGACGCCAAGTCTAAAGATGCCATCTTTATCTCTCGCTGGGAAGAATAAATAGTACGTATTATTTTTATAAGCAGCATCAGGTGCCCAAAGCTGTTTACTTGCCCAAGGGATATCTTTTAAGTGAAGTACTTCACCGTGGTCTACAACTGGACCGCCTGCTTCATCCATGGATAAAACATGGTAGTCTTCCATCTTATATTGGTCACCATTATCATTCGAAGGTTCATCATGATCAAGATCATGAGAAGGATAAATATAAAGCTTTCCTTCAAAAACATGCGCGGAAGGATCTGCTGTGTAAATATGTGTAACAATCGGTTCATTTGGTTTAGAGTTTTTAGACATAATATCCTCCATTGGTTTGAAAGTGTTTACAATTTCTATTATAACTATAACCCAATCACTTTGTATACTCAAACAACTAACTTTTTTAACACAAATTTACCCTGGGTGCCAGGCACCATCCAGGTAATGGAAGTTTTTGTCGCTTAACCTTTTTAAACAATTGTACTTGTACCTCAAAAAGCCCCAATATGGGGCCAGCAACCTTATATTCATTTAAAACAAGCTTTGCTACATTTTCCAGGTGTGGCAACATAGGGTGTGGTGGATGTTTTTTTAAAAACCAACCTTCTCCAAATACAATCCCTCGGCTTCCGCCATACGACCTGTTTGAATTCTTTCTTTTGATTCAAGAATCGTAGGGATTGTAGTAGGATCTTTTTCTCCTAATCCAACTTCAATTAACGTTCCTACAATTTTTCTAACCATATTGTAAAGGAAGCCGTTGCCACGAACTTTAATTTCGATGAAACCCTCGTTTTCTTCTATATCAAGTGAGTAGATTTCACGCACCATTGACTTTTTCTTCGACTTGGCATTGGAATAGGATGTAAAGTCATGCGTACCTAGAAAATACTGAGATGCTTTTCGCATTTTTTCAATATCAAGCCTGTCCTCCACATGCATACTGTACTTTCGCATGAAGGGATGGGGATATTTCTCGTTCCAAATCTTACACAAATAAGTTTTATCATTCGCATTATAGCGTGCATGAAATCGATCAGGAACGAACGATACATCGACAACGCTAATATCATTAGGAAGATACCTATTTAAATATTGCATAACCTCATCTTCCGTTGAATCTTTATGCATCTTAAAATTCGCAATTTGGGCAAGAGCATGTACACCTGCATCCGTTCTTCCAGATCCGATGATTTCAATTTTTTCTCCTGCCAACTCTGATAATACGTTTTCAATTTTTCCTTGAATGGTTTTGTCATCGTTACCGAGTCGTTGCCACCCCTTGTAGCGGGCACCATCATATTGAATGGTTAATTTATAATTGTTCATTGCTTTCTCCTTCTATAAGTACTTTTTATCTAAATTCCTCATTAACAACATTTTAGCACAACTATATCACTTCTTATTCTTTGTGAAAATTACACCCCTAAAACAAAACTCCCCCAAACAACTAGTCTGAGGGAGCCTGAAACACACATCTATATTCAACTACAAATTGCCTATAATCAACTTTATCATCGCGACTGACTCAACATGCCCAGTTTACTTCAACTACTATACATCCCTATTTATTTATAATTTTTGCATCCGTATAGACATTCCAAACGTGGTTAAGCGGTCCGCTTCCTTTTCCAAGATCAAGCATTGCCCATAATGCACCTGATACATATTCCTTGGCAAATTCAATTGACCCCTGCAAATCCATGCCCTTGGCAAGACCTGAAGCGATGGCACTGGATAAGGTACACCCAGTTCCATGAGTATTTTTATTGTCCACTCGGTCCCCTATGAACCATCTGTACTCATGATTATAATACAATAAATCATTGGCATCGTTTATGCTGTGTCCACCCTTACAAAGAACGGCACATCCGTATTCCTTACTGATGATTTTTGCCGCCTTAATCATATCAGCTTCATTAATAATGGATATTCCTGATAAAACAGAAGCTTCCGGAATATTTGGTGTCAATAAAATCGCCTGATGAAAGATGTCATTCTTTAATGTTTCCACTGCATCGTCCTGAAGAAGCTTTGAACCGCTGGTGGAAACCATTACCGGATCGACAACAATGTTTTTTGCATGATAAAACTTCAGCTTTTCTGAAATGGTTTTAATCAGTCCAGCTGATGAAACCATACCAATCTTCACTGCATCCGGATAGATATCGGTAAAAATACTATCCAACTGTTTGCCCAAGAATTCTGGAGTCACTTCTACAATATCCGTAACACCAGTTGTATTCTGAGCAGTAAGTGCAGTTATCGCACTCATGGCATATACGCCATTTGCGGTCATTGTCTTTATATCTGCCTGGATGCCGGCGCCTCCTGAGGAATCGCTTCCTGCAATTGTTAATGCTGTCTTCATTTCTCCCTCCATTTCGCTGTATACACAGCTCTCTTTTACATTTATTTTATCTAGGGCAAAAGGTGGTGACCCTATTTGCCGCTGAAGATTCTTTTTTTAAAAAGCATTACTATCGCCTTATGTGTAAAAATGATAAGTTTACTAGTTTATTTGCTGATTGGGTTAAGCTTATTTAAGTTCCAAGCTATAACTAGATTAGTAGCTTCCAACTTTGGATCATCAGCCTCTGTTACAGCGGACACCACGAAAAAGCCATCCACCCCGGTTTGTGCAAGTGGAGGGATATCAGCAAGCTTAACACCGCCACCGATTACGACCGGAATTGGGCTGAGTTTAGCAAGCTCAGAAATTTCGTCCAAACTTCTGATCACTATTTTCCCATCCAAATCCATACCACAGTCCGGTTTCGTCTTCGTTTCACGCAGTGGTCCAGCGCCAAAATAGTCAATCTGAGAGACATCCACTGTTTTGATATACTCGAATAATTCATGCGTTCTGGCCGATACGCCCACGATTGAATCGTCGCCTAAGTATTCCCGACAAACATCCACTGGGATATCCGATTGACCGACGTGGATTCCATCTACTTTAATCCCTTGTTTTCTAGCAGCTAGAATCACATCAAGACGATCATTCACGAGCAGCGCAACTTCATCCGACTTGCCAGCTTGTGCGATTACCTCGGAAGCTTCACGGGTCAACTGAATTAGTTCAAGGGCAGAGGCAACCTTTGAACGGATTTGTATACATGTAAAACCTGCCTCAATCGCATCTTTAATGATTGTCCCAACGGGCCGATTTTTCGTATTCTCAGGGCCCACAACAAGGTAGGCTGAAATATTAATATTTTTTCTAATGCTCATTTTGTCCTCCCAAAATATCGTTGATTTTATCGACTTTTGTATTCATCGTGTTCGTAAAACCAGGACGTATATCTGCCTTTAGAACAACTTCCGTGCGGATTCCTTTGGCGGCAAGTACAAATGTTGCGTCTTTTACAACCTTCATGACTTCATCCCACTCCCCTTCAATCTCTGTAAACATGGAAGTCGTATGATGTGGTAAGCCTGACTCACGAATCACTTTCACCACTTCGGCTACTTCAGATGCAAGTTCCTCACCTTTACCAAAAGGCGCGATTGCAACGGCAATTAGTGTATTCATAAATTAAACCTCCTCAATTTCAAATGGATTGTGCGCAATATCCACTGCGGTTGCTTTATACAGTTCATCGAGGAACTGAACCTGAAAACTTCCTGGCCCATCAACCCTATTTTCAGCACGGGCTCCCGCTAAATTGTAGACTGCAGAAGCAGTAAGCGCGGCGATAAACGGCGAGGTGGCTGTTGAATAGACCGCGACGACTCCACCCAATGAACAGCCAGCCCCAGTAATTTTCTCCATAAAATGTGACCCTCCATGAGAGTAGGCAATGACCGAACCGTCGGTGATTAAATCCGTTTTGCCCGATACGGCAACAGCCCCACCGGTCCATTTGGCCAACGCGACAGCCGCGGCCTTTGCGGTGTTTACTGTATCTGTAGAATCCACTCCTCGGACATTGGATACATCCGTACCACCGTCCAACTCCCACAAACCAGCCAAGGCAATAATTTCCGAAGCATTTCCTCTAATCACACTTGGTTTATACTCTTTAAACTGCTGTAACAGTTGAGTTCTCAGCGAGCCAATACCAACTGCGACTGGATCCAGGACCCATGGCTTCTCCGTATCGTGCAAAATTTTTGCTGTATGAGGTAGAGTCTCCTCATAGATTGGGAGAAGTGTACCGACGTTTATGTAGGTGGCCCCTCCGGCCTTTGCCAAAAATTCACCCTCATCGGGCAGATAAACCATCGCAGCGGATCCTCCGACGGCAAGCTGTGCATTAGCCACAAAATTGATCGTTACCGTGTTGGTGATCGACCCTGCCATAGGATTTGTTTTTATTACAGTTTCAACTGCCTGAATCATCCTGTTTTGAATTTCCTCTTTAGTAATCATTTAATCGTTCTCCTTTCCCAGATAGGTTTGTTTGATAGAATCCCAAAATTTTAAATCAACCCACACTTAAGTCCGATAACCACTGACATGCAATCTTTTAATCTAGTTTCATTCTTTTCTAAAAATTTTGCAGAAACCAGTCATCTTACACTCTTCCTTTTAGCTGTTGATGATGGAATTCTGTTTCTCGATAGGCCATTCTTCTTGTCGATAAGCCATTTCCCAAAACGAGTATTCATATTGACTGCTAATCACAAAAAGTTCAGACATTCGCTCCCGATCTGATTCCGTTACCCTCTCAGCAATCTCATCGATACGGTTGATTTGTTCCACAACCAATTCATGAAACCATTCACCACCGTATGCAGCAATCCATTCTTGGTAGATCGGTTCCTTTGGTGTCATCCCTTTTAGGCGCTGCCCGATTTCATCATAAAGCCAATAGCAAGGGAGTAATGCTGCAATAATATCGCCGAGTTGACCAATACATGCTACACGATAAAGATGTGAGGTATAGGCATATGCAGTAGGAGCAGGCTTAAATTTCGCTATTTCATTTTCAGTAATCCCTAATTGTTTGGAAAAATTAGCATGTAGTTTCAATTCGGCTTCGGCTGTCCCCTGTGCGTGGACAGCCATACGGGCAGTTGTATGTAAATCTGGTGCCTTCGCCGCCCCTAACGCTTGCACCTTTGCAAAATGAGAAAGATAATAAGAGTCCTGTAACACGTAATAGCGAAAGCTTTTCAGTGATAAGCTTCCATCGGCAATTCCTTTTACAAAAGGATGCTGAAAGCTCGCCTCCCAAATCGTATCTACTTCTTGTCGTAACTGCTGTGAAAACGTCATAAAATCCCTCCGAAAATTTAAGTATTAGCGGAGAAAGTGGAATAAAAAAAACCACTTTCCTTTTAAATAAAGAAAGTGGTTTTTTATGGAAATTATTTTAAAATCGAACAAGAAAATTTCCTCTATCCCACTTCCCTACGCTGGTTTAAACCAGATCAGGTTCTAAGAGTCTTAAAGTCACACTTTAATCTCAGCCATTTTGATGGCACCCCTAGTGGTGAAAAATATTAAGTTTTCCAACTCATTTCAGTATTATCTTAACATTCATAAAATAGTTGTCAAGAAGATATATTGATTAATAGTGTCGAAATCTTTTTAATAAAAAACTTCGTAACAGTTAGACCCCAAGGGCAAAAAAATCCCCCGAACCATTAGTCCTAGGGAGCATAAATCACAATTCAATTTACAACTAAAAATCCGCTAAGCCTATTGATACAAAGCTATTTCAACTCTAGCAACGCTACACACTCCACATGCGCAGAGTGTATGTGGTAACACATTAGATGCTGGTGGTTAAATTTATTTAATTTAACTCAATTCGTCTATAAATGCCGGTCTTTATTTTGTCAGCCCATTAGTTCATTTATCAATTCCATTTATTTCCGCCTACCCGCAATCTTTTTTCCGCAAAAAACATCTACAATTTTATGTAGATGCCGATATTTTACTAGAATTATTTATTTTTCCAATAAACATTTTCCCGCTTATGTTTAATACCATCAACCCAAACTAATGAGTTCTCTTCATCAACTTCAAATACTAGCATAACCTGATGAAGTCCAAACCTGACCCAATATCCTTCCAACATACCATTTTGTATTTTCTTTGCTGTGAGAGTAGGCGCATAGGATAATCGATTAAACGAATCCAAATAAGTTCTTTCCTTTACATCCAAAGGGTATGCAAGAATATTGCTCAATTCGTTTAACGCAGTTTGCGACCAAAAAACAATATATTCCTTGTCCATGCTTAAGACTCCTCGAAACTTTTCCGAAAATACTCAAGCCCCTGTCCTTTGCTGTAAATACGTCCATTCCTGCGGTCCTCACAACTTTTTTGAACCTGACGTATAAGTCCTTCATCTTTTGCAAGATATTCAACTTCCATCTCATTTATTGTATCTTTTTTCCTTTTCATGTTTAAGTATTCAATAAAATCATACACCTCAAGAGCATCTTGTTCAGGAATTTGATCAATCATTCGCTTTAATTCTTCGCGATCTACACTCAATCCTTTCACCGCCTTGTGGTTTTACTCATTCCATTATATCATATCATTGACTAAAGCTAATTATCTATAATCCTAATTCCGTTAATCAGCATACATCCGCTGTTGGAGAAATAGTTAGACTTATACCGACCAAAACTTCTTGTTACATTTACATCCAAACCATTATTAATCATTTGATATAAGACAGGTTCTAGGTATATAGTGTAAAGAGGTTTGTCAAATTTTGAAGGCATGGATCTACCGTGATATAATAAATACGCATTCTTTACTTTTTCCCAAGCTAAATCTGCTTGAATTTTATTAAATTCATCTTCCTTTCTTTTTCGTTCGGCTTCTTCTTTTTCAGCTTCTATATGTTTTATTGCAGTCTTTTCTCCTTTTTTGCACAAAAAAGCATTTTTTCTACCTCTTCTTTCAATCTATAAGAATTTTCGATTAAATCATATCAAGGAAGTCTGATAACGTTAAATAGTCTGATAGTTTATAACCGTTTTATATCTTCAACCAATTGTCCAGAATGGTCCAACAGTTTAGTATAAAATTCAGGATTTGTTTTTGATCCCAAGTGAAGAAAACTCTTTCTGACAGGAAATCACCATTATTATATAATTCCTTGTAGGCATTCAAGGCCTTTTCAATTTGTTGTATTGAAAAGGTAGAATTGTCGCCTGATCCACTAACTCCTGCATAGTCATAATAACAATTCTTGAAATTCCTTTTTACATTCTCTGATATAGCAGAAATAATTGTAGATAGATTATGTTGTATATTTAATATGGTAATTGAAATTTGGATTTTATCTACAACAAGAGCTATTAAGTTTTATTACGATTATCGACTAATCCACTCCACTTTCAAATATAAGCTCCTTACTATTTAAGAAATCAGCATCTCAAATTCGATATACCCTAGAAAGTCGATACACAATGACACTCGCTTCCTATTGTATACAATCGATGCTACGGATCTAAACTTTATTGAAAAGAAGTAAAGTAAACATATTTTTCTTTAGGAAGGCGTTTTCCAGTTTGAGCATCTGTACAATGGGCTTCTTCAATTTCTGCTGAGCTAATTCCCTCCCATGAGTTATGCACCAATCTAACTCCTGAAATTTTGCTGATATGGACAAATTCATCCTCATCTGCTATTTTCAATGGAGTTATTTATCTGATTGTCATTCCTCCACCAGTTTTCATACCAATTTTTATCAATTTTTTAAACTGTGAGTAATGGCCTCGACCGTTTACGACATACGGAGATGATAATTCACCGTCTTTTAATTCAAATACTTGTGGAAAAGGATCCGTGACTACAGTTAGAATCTTTATCCCATCCATCGATTTGATCTTATCTATTAATTGAGTGCATTTCTTTTCCGTTTCTAAATATTTTTTGTCGTTTTCATCCAAAAACAATTCTGCTCCTTCTTCATAAAGTTTCTTAACAGGCATATCTCTTGCAATGTCCTGTAATTCTTGATCAACTTCCCAAAATATAAAATCATTTAACTCCGGAATTTGTGATAAATAACTAACCATACCGTCAATGACTTTTTCATCCTCACACAAACGTCCTATGTCACTTCTTGCGATGATGCGGGAGCACTCTTGGAACCTTTGATCGTCTAAATATACCGATTTTACTACTTCACCAACAACAGACCATATGAATTCTCTTGTTAATTCTTCAAAATCTTTTTCGTAACGGTTATGGAAAAATCCACATCCGCTAATAAAAGATGGTTCTTTTTCTCCGGTGTATTCATCCAATAAATCCTTTAACTCATCATAATCATCTGGATTAAATCTCTCTCCAGTGATGTATGTTTCTCCACTATGATCCCATTCCGGATCATTTGAATAATCGAGATCATATTTTTCACCATATACTATGATTGATACAACCATTTTTCTTACTTCATCAAGGTAATCTTCTTCATTCTCTTCAATTCTTTCTTGAATCAGCTTTTTTATATCAACCGCATAGTTATTTAATTGTTCTTCCGCCCATTTGAATTGTACTCTTTCAAGTGCAACTATTTTATCATCTTTATAAATTTGACACTTTTTTCTACTAATCTTTTCGTCTACCACGATATGTTCATTTTCGAGTTGGTATAGGTCCTTACCGATTTTAAAAACATTTTCTGAAGTTGCCTCATCATTCACCATTTGTAGCAGCATTAAACACCCATCTTTATACAAATAAGTTTTTTCTTTTTTTCTTTTACTCTTTTTGTATTTTACAATTGATTCATTTTCGACTTCTGCCAATTTTATTGAAATCCACATTTCCTATTCACCTCAATATATAAAGAGTTCTATTACATATATTATAGCAAACATACGTTCCATTTTGTATTATGAATTCTGCTTTACTCCTTGTTTTTTTAAGGATTTCTTAAACATCGTTTTTTTAATAAAGCCACTCGCTGCACAATGTGTTGATACCTGATTTAATAATTATGTAAAAATGCTTAAAAAAGTGATATGAAATTAGCTATAGCTTATAATAAAAGGAAAAAGGAGAGATGATATATGAAGTGGCAGGAAGTTAGAGAATTATTCCCAAATCAGTTTGTATTAGTATCGATTCTTAATTATCATGAGGAAGAGGACAAAAAAATCATTGATGAAGTCGCACCCATTCGGTCCATTCCAGAAGAAAAAGTGAATAAAGAGTTTTTTAAGGTAGAACCTGGAAATATTGTTTACCATACATCGAACGAGGAATGTATCGTTCATATTCGTAAAGACCCGTTGATGAGAGTGAGACGAATATAATGAAAATATCATTCGATGGACAACTTATTACAACATCACTTATTGTTACTTTTCGAGGAAGAACGTTACAAATCGATGATATGATTATCGATACAGGTTCTCTCACACGTTAATTAGTCCAGATATATTAGAAGAAATAGGAGTAACGTATGAAAATGGTGACGATATTTATGAAGCATATGGAATTGGTGGTTCAGTTCCATTCTATACAAAGGTAATGGATGAAATCCAAATTGATAAATTTAATATAAAGAATATTGAAATTGATGTGGGAGTTCTTCCAAAAAATCACAATGGACTTCTAGGGTTGGATATTTTAATGACCTACAATTTTATTGTAAATATGGACAAGTTAGAATTATATCCATCAAAAAATAAAGCCAAGGATGAAGTATGATGAATCTAATCTTTCTAGGAACAATGTTCAAAAATTCCAATCACTCATTACCGCCAATAAGGGTAACCCTAAAAATACCCGCTTTTTTCCGCTAGTTTTATTCACAAAAATTATTCCTCAAATTAAAAGATTCTTTTAGTCTCAGAATAACAATTATTAGATTAAGCAACGAGGCCACCACAAGGCAGATGAAAATCCTGGCATCATCAATATAATTCCCAGCTAAGGACACTCCCGCCTCCAATTAATGTTATTATTTTCAGTAAAAAGGATGAAGCGATTAGGATTGTGATGAAAAAAATTGCACCATTATTATTGGTAACAATCTAAAAGAAGGACTGAATCTGGTCGACTTAACTCCGACAATTCTTCATTTACTGGTTGCAAAGATTACTTGTGAACATGACGCACTGTCCATATTCAATACAACTTTATTAATCCATTACAAGACATGTAAAAAGGCAACGCCCCAGAAGGGCAGTTGCCTTATTTTAAAATGAGTTGCGCCACACACTCCACATGGCTTGAGTAGTGATCGCAGATAAATATTGATGTAGTGGTGTTTACCTACACTTCTTAAGTTTATAACTCAACTTTCGCACATAGAAAAACGTAGTTAGTTCAACGGGCTGTAACGCTAGTAGCTGTTGAAGTATGGTCATTTACAAATAAATAGACATGAAAAAACACCTCATCGTTTGGTATAGTTGATTTGTCGAGAATCCACATAACCATACAGAAGAGGTGTCTCCTATATGATAACGAATAATGATCAAACTAAGCAACTACCAAATGAATTAACTTCAACATTTAAGGAATTACAGGTGTTGAAACATCTAAGAAAAGCTGGTATTACAAAGTCTTTTGGTTTTTCCTGTGCCTACAGTGATTTTTGTTTAATCTTTGAAAACAAAAACTGGTTTCGAACGCTTGAAAGTAAGAAATCTACCGATTTCCCTGCCAAGGATGCTGTCTATCGTTTCTTAAATCAGTCTACTTATTCTTGGAGACGTTTTTTAACATTCCTTAGTGCTGATACGATTAAAAAAGTAATAAAACTCACCAATCACGAATGTCCGAAAGTATTGATTTTAGATGATTCTTCTTATGATCGAAATCGTAGTAAAACAGTTGAATTACTGGCTCGTTGTTTTGACCATGCTTCTCAAAAAATGCGTTTCTATAAGGGTTTCGCATGCTTACGCTCGGTTGGTCTGATGGAGCTACCTTTATACCAGTGGACTTTTCTTTATTGAGTTCAAAAACGAGTCAGATTAACGGAATATCTACAAAGATAGATAAGCGCAGCTCTGGTTACAAGCGCCGTCATGAAGCTCTACAATCTGCACCAGATAAAATTCCTGATATGATTCGTCGTGCTTTGAATGCTGGGGTCGATGCCTCTTATGTTTTGATGGATACTTGGTTTACCCAACAACCACTTATTAAGAACATCAAAGAACAAGGACTTGATGTCATTGGAATGGTTAAGAATTTAAAGCAACGTACCTTGTTAATGGTGATCGTGTGAGCTTAAAAGAACTCTATCGTTTGGCAACACCAATTCAAGGAAAAAAGGGACTTCTTCGCTCGATTCATACCACACAAGCTAATGATGTTCCAATCAAAGTAGTTTTTGTCCGCAACCGTAATAAAAAGAGTGAATGGCTAGCAATTCTGAGTACAGACTGTACATTGAGTGACCAAGAGATTATCAGAATTTACGGTATAAGATGGGACATTGAAGTCTTTTTCAAAGCAACTAAATCCTTATTAAAACTCCAGAAGGAGTATCAAAGTCGCTCCTATGATTCGTTAATCAGTCATACAACCATTGTCTTTTCACGTTACATCGTTTTATCCTGGCAAAACCGATGTAGCACAGATTAAAGAACACTTGGCGGGTTGTTTTATGAACTTTGTGATGAAATACATGATCTCGATTGGGCTATTGCGCTACAGCAATTAATTGAGCTTCTTGAAGATACCCTTAAAGAGAGTAACAAAAAAATACAAAAGTTAATAAAAAGTCAACTACAGCAATGGATTGCAGGTTTACCTAACTATATCAAGGCATACCTGCCTATTTCAGTCTGCGAAAGTTGAGTTAAGATTATTACCTTTCTATATGTATCTTTTAGTTCCCCTAAAGCATTATAAAGTTCATATGAGTCCTCTTTTAATCGAAGAATTTCTTGAGGCATTGGATTATAATCCAAATCTTCGGATTGTTGATAATCCTTAACCATCAATAAAATATAGCTTAAAATCGATTTACTATGTTCGTCATACCAATATGCTATTTCTTCTTTTCTATACTCTACCAAAATTACACCCCTCCCTTCCTTGTTGTACAATACTTAGACGCATTAGCTATTTAAAAAGTTGTGTTTTTTGAATCCTTTTTTATATTTTTTATAGGTCTAGGGTTCTTACATAGTCCGAAAAATAAATTCAATAGATATCATTGTTTAAACATAGCGCAATAATACATAAGGTGGAAAACTATGATTTTTTGCGAATCCTAAAGGGTTGATTTGCTAAAGCAAAATTGTTTTTAAAACGAATCTATAGGGTTAGCGAGGCAGAAACGCTGATCCAATACTCCCATATATGGGAGTTAACAAACACTAAGTGACTCACTTTTAAAGTGATCGTTCTGGCTCAATATAATATTGACTGTTAATGACGTTCTACAATGACCCGAAATTGATGTTATTAATTGTCCTAAAACTGACGGATTCACTGTCCAAAATGAAGGGGAAGCAGGTTTTTGCTTCCCCAATGATTTTATAAATCAACCATATAGGTTTCATTTTTCTTAAGGTAAAACCTAACATCATTTCGGCCAGTAAGAATGTACCAGTCTCTGCCCAGTTCCAAACGGCAGGAAAGAGTCTTTCCATTTCCTAGATGAAGATCAAACCATTCACCACAGTGCATCTTATAACCTGAATTATCTCCCCAAATCACAACCCAACAATCCAGCTCTTCATTGTAGTTCATTTCTTTCCAGCGGCTTTTCATGAAAGTTCCCCCTGGATAACTTGCTTAATCATATGATCATCAATGATTCTTCGGCCATTTTGTGAGCCATACAGAAGACTATGTGTACAGAGTTTATTTATGAGCCTTGCGGCACCACCAGAGAACCGATGGATTTCGTCAAGCGCGCCATCAGAAAAGATGGGTTGTTCAACACCTGCATAACGAAGATGCCTGGAAACATACTCCTCAACCTGAGCACGGTCGAGATGTCCTAACTGGAATTGGATATCGATTCTTTGGCGTATCGCTGCGTATGACTGTAGGCGTAGTCGATCCCACAATTCACTTTGACCGACTAGAATTAGCGCCATCGGACTTTGCGAATCCATTTTGAAGTTTAGTAGGAATCTAACTTCTTCAAGCAGTTCCCGGTCTAGAAGGTGAGCTTCATCGACTACTACAACTGGCTGGAGTCCTCGAATACCTTTCATTAATTCAATTTCTCGATGAAGCTGTCGTTTCGCATCTCCCCGATAAAACTTTGCTTCTGAACCTAGTTGTTCCAAAAGACCTTTGTAAAAATGCCGAGGAGTTAATTTAGAGTCGGACAGGTAAAGAACGTGAAATTTCCCTTTATCCAACCTATCTACAAACCTACGAATTGTCGTCGTCTTTCCTGTACCACTATCCCCACTCAGGACTGCAAAAAGCTGTCTTTCAGCTGCATATTTCAGCCTTCCGAGAATTTCTTGCATCATGGAGGAATCGTAAAGCTGATTCGTTGGCAAATCTCGGGTGAAAGGGGTATTTTCCATTTCATAGAATGCTTCAAACACGAGAATCATCCTCCTTCCAGACAGCACGGAAGGTTACGGCAGGTTTCTGTTCAATTTGACGATCCTGGTTCTTTCGTTCAGCTGCCTTTAATAGTCTTGAAGAGTCAACACTCTGCACCTGCAGGTGCTCAGGTAATTCAGGACGTTTCCCAGCTCTTTCCCCAATGACAAGCTTCTTGGCTTTCCAAGGAGTATAATCTTCGAACTCAATGGTAAGCACTTCGATATTCGAAGGGTCATAGACTACATCAACCTTTCTTCCAATGAATGCCAAGCCCACCTCATATTTTTGATCCATTAAACTAATACATCCTGATTTATCGACTTTCCTTGTCTCACAATGAAGAAAGGCATTGCTCAACGTATCTGAATCGATGAACCGAATCGCTTTCCTGTCTGAACGAAAAGCGGTTTCTGGGCTGATTTTCTCCTCTAGCGCAGAATGATGCTTATTCTGATAGCACTCTGTGAGCCATACTTGGAAAAGTTCATTCAGGCGGTCAAGAGTATCTGGTTTTTCAATGACAGCTTCACTAATAAATGAATCTATGACTCTATTGAACTTTTCAATTTTGCCTTTCGATTCAGCTGCATAAGGCCTTGTGTAAGTAAGACGAGTGCCTATTTTTGAGCAGGTACGTGACATCCATTTGGTCCGATATTGCTTTCCATTATCAAAATAAACAGCCTCTGGTACACCATATTTTAGGTTTGCCTGCCGGAAGGCATCTTCAATGATCCTTGAATCCAATGTAGGATAGAAAGCTGCATGAAGTACAAACCTAGTGGCGTCGTCGATAAAGGCGACAAGATACACTTGTTTCTTAATTCCATTTGGACCAATCGGCAAGTAAGGACCATACTTGATATCTGATTGCCAGAGTTGGTTGCGATGACGTTTTTGAAACCTTCGGGCAGCTACTCCTGTCTGGGAATAGAGTCTCATATGTCGTGTACTATAACCTTTTTCCGTCAGCTTTTCCTGCAGCGTTGATCTTTTGATTTGTCCTGGTTCAGCTAATCCTTCCCATTCAAGAATCTGGATAATCTGAGCCACACTGCGGCCCGGCACTTCCTTCCGAAGAAGTATCGCTTGTTCCAAAAGATGAGGAGGGATGGCTTCCGGCTTTCTAGTAGCCTTTCTCCCTTGTGGCTTCAGTCCCCCAAACCCATCCTCACGAAATTGAGCCAGATATCGTCTAATAGTTCTTTCTGATAGACCGTTGGCCTTCGCTATCTGGTCTTTTAATTCTTTTACTTTTCCAGCATCAAGCCCCTCTGCTAATAAAGGGGATATCAGCTGAAAACGCTGCACTGCCAATTCTTCTGATTTTTTACGATCCCTCATGATACACTCTCTGTATTTGATAATCTAAAAGTGGGCCACCGTAGTCATTGAAAACTCCCCCACCTGGTTTATAATAACCCATGACGAAATACTGTAATTTCAACGTGGGGAGACTGGGGCGATGATAGATTTGAATAAGAAACAAGATGTATTAATAATGTACCTTAGGGAGGGGAAATCTCAAAGAGAGATAGCAAGAGTAACAGGAATTGATCGGAAAACAGTAAGTAAATATATCAAAGAATATGAGAGTAAGCAGCAAGAAATTGAACAATCCAATGATAGTGTACTTACAGGGGAGCTAATTCAAGAACTCGTAGAGGCGCCTAAATATAAAGTTGGCATTCGACCAAAGAGAGTAATGACATAGGAAATAGAATTAAAGGTTATCAGTCATCTTCAGGTCAATGATGAAAAGCGTAGGAAAGGTCTCCGAAAACAGCTAAAGAAACCAATTGATATTTTTGAAGCTTTAGAAGCAGAAGGTGTGGAAGTCAGTTACAGTACGGTCCTACGGACCATTAGGAAAATTGAAAAAACAACCAAAGAGGCTTATGTAAAAGGATCATACGATCCTGGGAACATATGCGAGTTTGATTGGGGTGAAGTGAAACTTAAGATAAACGGAAAGTGGACAAAACTCCAAATGGCATTATTTACTTCAGCTTTTGGAAATTACAGAATGGCATTTTTATTTAACAAACAGAAAATGGAATGTTTTCAAGAGGCACACGCTTTGTTTTTTAATGTGGTTGGTGGTGTGTATAAAACAATGGTCTATGACAATATGAAAGTAGCTGTTAAACGATTTGTTGGTACAGAAAAGGAACCTACAGAAGGTTTATTAAAGCTTTCTATATACTATGGATTTGGATACCGTTTCTGTAATGTACGTCGTGGAAATGAAAAAGGCCATGTAGAGCGTAGCGTGGAAGTGATTCGTAGAAAAGCATTCGCTTTTCGTGATACATTTGAAACTTTAGAGGAAGCAAACCAATACTTGCTTGAGATTTGTAAGAAGCGTAACCGAAAACCACAGCCATCCCAACAAAACCAGACTGCCGAGGAGTGTTTAAAACAGGAGCACAAAAACTTCCTCCATCTTCCCCATCCGTTTGATGCAGCACGAATCCAAAACGTGCGAGTCGACAAGTATTCAACGGTAGTCATTGATCAAAGCCACTACTCGGTCCCAGATCATTTGGTTGGCGAAATTATAAAGGTGAAAATCTACTCAAATCGTATTCTATGTTTCTATGAAGAGAAAAAAATAGCTGAGCATATTCGTTTAACCGGCTGTCATGAATGGAGCTTACAACTAGAACATTACATAGAAACGCTAAAGAAAAAGCCTGGTGCATTAGCTGGTAGCACAGCATTACAACAGGCAGACAAAAAAATAAAAACAATTTATGAAACCTATTATAACAGTCACACAAAAGAATTTATAGAGTTAATGCAGTATTTAAAAGATGAAACTACGCTTAGTGAAATTGAGCAATGTATTGAAGAACTTAGAAAGATACATCCAAGTCATGTGACAACCGATAAAATCAAAATCTTATGTGCTAAAAACAAGAATAAAGTGCTCTCCTCTGTTCCTAAATCAAAAGAAACAAAGGATATTAAAGATTATGCCAAGTCGAATCTCAAATTGTATGATGAGTTATTTCAGACAGAAGCAGTAGGAAAAGAGGAGGCTATCGCATGAGTAAGCCAAAGGATTGGATAGAAGATATAACTAACTTTAGTAAGGATTTGAAGCTGCCTATTATTCGTCAATGCTTTCAAGAGCAAATAAAAGAGTCTTCTCAAAAAGATGCCAGTTATGAAGAGTTTTTGGCTTTATTATTACAAAAAGAGTGGGACTATAGGCAAGAAACTGCCCAATATAATCGTATCCGTCGGGCAGAATTTCCTTATAAAAAACACTTAGAAGATTTATTGATATCCGAATTACCGGAAGATGCTCAAAAAAAATATAAACAGCTTAGGACACTAGAATTTATAAAGGAAGGCGGAAATCTAATTTTAGCAGGAAGTCCAGGCACCGGAAAATCGCACATGGCAATTGGTTTAGGTATGAAAGCCTGTGAGGAGGGCTATAAGGTTTGGTTTACAACCGTCCCCTTATTAATTAATCAACTAAAGGAATGCCGTTCAGAAAAGACTCTAAGAGCATTCCAAAATCGTTTTGAGAAGTATGATTTGGTGATCGCTGATGAGATGGGTTACATATCGTTTGATAAAGAGGGAGCTGAATTATTGTTTACTCATCTTTCCCTTCGGGCAGGTCAAAAGTCAACTATTATCACAACAAATCTATCGTTTGAAAGATGGGAAGAAATCTTTCAAGATCCAGTTATGACAGCAGCTATGATTGACCGACTGACTCATCAGGCCTATCTTGTCAATATGAATGGTAATTCCTATCGTATGAAGCAAACGAAAGAATGGCTTGAGACGCAAAAATTAATGTAGATTCATCTCGAAGAGATAGATGCAAAATGGAAAAGGAGATTACTAGATGAATATTGTTTCGGTCGAAGAAGTAACCCTTTACTTCCGATCATACGGGTTGAAATGTGATGAAGAACTGGTTAAAACATGGCTAGACGAGGAAAAAAATAAATCAAATACAACCATCTTCAATAAACAGATTAACGAAGATTACCTCTATACTTTCAATGATTGGTGCAGATGGAAAGGAACTGCTTATGAAGATGGAATTGATGATCAGACAAAGATAGCCCGTTTATTTGAAGAAGTTATTGAACTCAAAAAGGAAATAGATAAATTGGAAAAGGAAAAAGCAGCGTTAGAAGACTCGTTGGGTGTTCTACCCTTTTAATAAAAGTAGGTTCCTCTACCTATTTGGAAAAATTAGGTGGGGGAGTTTTAAATGCTCAAGTGGGGGATTTTTCGATTGACAAATACAACTCTCCTCTCTGTGTCTATCATGAGTGTAAATCAGGAGTTATTGGACAATGAATGCGGAACGGGTATGTATCCAAAAATATTTACAATGGGCCGGACAATTCTTGTCAGCCATCCATTGGCATCTCCTGCCAAGCGTCCAATCCTTTGAAGTGCAGTCCCTGAACCTTCGGACGTGAAATCCAAGGGGATGTTTCCCTGTTTGGTCCTAATCATGATGGAAGTCAAACAGCCAATCCAATAATCCACAAATTTATGAAACCAGCCATGCCACCTCGAAAGGGTGGAATCATCGGCCGGAACAATGTGGTTGGATGGGTTCGTAAGAACGTTTTCGATACATTCAGCCTCATAACGCTTATAAGGGATCAATAAATCCGGCAGTTCATGGTGGATGGTACTGCAATTAGTACACTGTAACCTCCGGATGTTATATGTCTTACTCTGTCCTGTTTGATCCTTGGCTTTTCGATTCTTAGTTCCTATAACCAACATGTCTTTTCCGCAACATGGAGAAGGTATCCTCCCCGCACCCCTAACTAAAAACCCCAGTTAGAATGTTTTCAATCAGCTGATAATCTGATACAATAACCATATGCTTTTTTGGTGGGACGTCTCCCGTATAACTGTTGGCGCAGTTATACATTTATGGGGGGCGTCTTTTCCTTTCTCCAGAATAAAATGTCGAAATGTTTCGAATCATATACGGACATTATAATCGACTAATTCTGGACAGGCAATACCGTCAACTTTCGGTTATTTAAGGGTGTCAAAAACAATTGACAAAAACACATAAGTAACACAGAGACATTTTTCACATGTTATTTAATTTTCAGGAACGTATTATCTTACCTTTTCAACCAAAAGTTACTAGTTTTTGTCGATCGGCTGCCTCCCAGAGGTTTCTAATGATTTTTCAGGAAGCAGAAAATCTCCTATCCATTTTATCTTCCATTTCCTAGTCTAATGGACATGTCACTCCTTTCCTCACAGCGATAACAATGACCTCTGTTACTTTCCGACAAGAGTGTCCATTTCTTGCAGAAATGCCTCTCAAACTGGTTCCCTCATCATTTAATTCCAGTATATTACGATAATGGATCAAAAAAAATACCCCCATATAAAGTGTCATATCGTAAGATATGCTCACTAATTATATAGAAGGTAGTGGGTGGTAAATAAGCTGTCTTTTAGTGGTAAATCCCCTGTCATTCGGTAGTAAAAAATTTGTCACTGGTGGTACATATAGATGGCCGTAATCATAGTTCGCTAAAGTACCAATGAGAGAAGATAATAATATAATTAACTTAATCATCAAAACTATATACAATAGATAACACTCATAAAATTAGAGTCCACGTCTCGGTAAAACACAGTTAGAATAAAAAGAGTCCATTGGAAAGGGAAAAGAACATGAAATAGAAGTTCTATGCTACATGGAGAATAACCAAATGAATCACTCTTTAATAAAGAGAAAAACCATTCCCCCGATTTCCATCTTTTAGACCTACCTCCCTATAAAGGAATCCGACTTTCATATATGTCCCGTTCTTGTTTCCTCCGCTCTTCCCTCTAATGTACCACCTATTTAGCATTAATCACTATAATTTTCCAATACTTTTCCCACCAAAATAGAACAATAATAAAAAAAGCAGAATCAGTTGCTCTAATATTTCTTACTTATAAACAAGTTAAATAAACAGTTTTTTACATCATTTATGTAAATATATAGTATTTTATGCTACAATGTAACGAAGATTCAGATTTATTATATTAAATTAATTTGGAATAGGAGGATATTATATGAAAAATCGAATGACCTTATACTCTGTACTCGTTCTATTAGTCTCACTTCTTTTATTAGTAGGTTGTACAGAAAAACCCAAGCAGATTACCGAAGATGGAAATATTAAGACAATCGATGTTATTTTGCAAAAAGCTCTAACAGGTCCGAACGAGGAATTGAAGAAAATATTCCACGATGGCGACTTTACCGAAAATGTTAGGCAATATGATAATGCTCAATTTAACGGTTATTTCGCAAATGATTCAGCCTATATGGAATTTGTGAATAGTTACGGGGCGGTATTAATGATAACACCTATTAGAAACGACTACACACTTAAAATAAATAACATCGAGTATGAACAAACTGATTCCGAAGAAATTATCTACAATTTCTCAATTGATTTACAGTATCAAAAAGAAGGTAGTCAGGAATCAGAGGTTGTTTCAGTGAATGGGCAAGCAAACCTCAATGAAGAACACAAAATAGAAGATATGCTTATAAATTTAAAAAACTTATGGAGTGCAATAGAATAAAAATAGCTCTACTACTTAGCCTAGTTATTTTGCATTATCAAAATAGTGCGCTTACTAATAAGATTGCCTCAATTTGCAGACAAAAGGGTTCTGAACATCCACATTCTGAACTCTTTGTCCCAAATTTTATTTTCCATAATGATTAACTCTCTCCTTTAATATACTACTTAAAAAAATAACAAGACCCTTACATGCCCAATTGGTTACCTTCTTTAGATTTAATGACGTAAAGGTATGATTTCCCCACACTCACAACAGTATCAATGCTTGGTTACTGCTTCCCGACTTACGAATCAAACACTCTTAAGGAAATATTTGTTCTATGGTTACACTCTCTAATTGATATCACGTGACCGAATTCTTTCTTAATAGAATCTCTTCATCACCCTATTATGCCATATGTCTATGTTAAATTATGTTTTAATCCTATTCAAAATAAAGATCGGAATCTCCGATGCTGAAGCGGAAACCATGCGGGGATCATAGACAGGTGAGAATATCCGACAGAAACTTACAATGTTTAGGTACAGTGTCATTCCTAAGGAAGCACATACCTGGAACTGAATCAACCACACCTTATTCTAATAAAACCAAAATAAAAGACAATCTCATTTTATACAGTGTACCCTTTGTAAAGGACATAAAAAAACTAGGCAGCTTATAAAAGATGATCTCTGTATTGTACCGGTGCATCTATTTTTCGATGCCATTGATTCTATGGTGGTTATAGTAGGTCATGTATTGTATAATTTCCTTTTTAACATCACCTAATGTTAGACATCCTTAATAAATGTTTCGTCTTTCAGTTGGCCAAATAATGATTCGATTGGGGGATTATCCCAACGGTTTCCTTTTCTAAATATAGATTGATAGAACCCCAGTTTTTTACCATCTTTTGAAATTGAGGGTGAGTATAGTGAACCCCTTGATTTGAGTGAATAGGCGCATCTTTATCTTTTTTTGAATCTTCTACCCTTCTTTGCTCTTGGAATGTATCTGTAGTTAAGCCCATGGTCATTCTGTCAGAGACGTGGTAGGCAAGAAGCCTGCACGCTCGATCCGTCTAATATCATTGACAAATAAGCTCTAGAATTTCTCCCAAAATTCAAGTAAGTTTTGTCTGTCAATATAACTCCCCCTACTTCCCTTGGGTGAATTGACACTCTAATAAGTTAGGGCCACAGAGTGTTCCTGGGTAGCTTTCATCAAACTCCTGTTAGGATTTGCTCTTCTAGATAGGGCAGACAGTATTATATTTGTTCATAATTGTCGTATTTTTTTTCAAGTTATAAACGATCTGAAATCGACCTGTCAACGTCATTTTTATTTGGAATTCCCCTCTTTTTGCGGCGTTTATTTTGGAATGCTTTTAATAGGATTTCTTGCACTTCTTCCCTAGTTTCTCTCTGTATTCTGTTCTTTTTGCGAATTGAGAGAGAAGCAATTATAACAGCCACTCTTCGAGACTATGGCTACTCTATAAAGAAATCACACCATATTATTCAGCTGATATTTCTAGTTCACGAAACGAAGAATAAACTTTTAGTTAGATGAGAGGACTACTTATTTACCCCCTTAACGCAAAACAAATCTTTTTTGGAGTTCACTTTCAGACTTAAGTGACTACTCTCTTTCCGTATGTCTCCCGGATTCACATTTCCCTCTTTCATATAACCCGGCAACTCCACTCCATTCTTTTTATAAGCTGGCTACTTCTTTTACTTGCGGCATGAATACGTGATATTTCGATTTTATTCGTATCAAATCCAGACTCTTCAAAGATTTCACTTGTGAACTTTCTCTTTCTCAGCTATAAGTATCCGTTTAAATTCATCAGAATAAGCGATTCCCTTTATACTTACCATTTCACATATGGATTAGTGGATGATTACTTGATTTTTTTCTCTGTATATTTTTTACTGATGATGGATTTCCTCAGGCTTTCCAATGTTGTTATTTGTCACTATACAAAAAGCACCCTATAGGTAGACTTTTTTAAGTGTCTACACTACAGGGTACCATTTATTATAACAAGCTTGTCCTTTATTTTGGTTGTTTAAATTATTTCGTCTTATCTTTATAATTCGTAGTTAGTAATATGGTTAATACCATGTATAGCTATCCCATGGTGCCTTTGTTGGTGATGTAGATGAATTATACCCCACGGAATCAGGTGTTTTCATTGTATATGATGTTGTAAGTCTCCAAGATACCTGTTGCACACCATAATTACCCAGTTTACCATGCTGTTCAGGGTCATATTCACTAACAATTACCTTAAGACATTTACTACACTGATGGGCATACCCAAAACCGACTATCTCTTTCCCATTTTGATATAATTCACCAACACCATGTTCAGTCATGGTGTGTTTACCTCCTCCAGGACAGGCTATATAAAAAGTTCGATATTTTCATCTGTACTTCCTTCTAAACTATCAGAATCGTGTTCATGATTATGATGAATATCTCCAGCCGCAAATGAACTACTTGGTAAATATATCAAGATAGCAAAAATTGCAATCATAATTGTAATTAAATTCTTTTTCATACTTTCCATCTCCCTTTGTTAAAATAGTTCTGTAATACCCCTATATAAAAGTACTTATGTTAGGAACAATAAAGTTTTTTGCTTATTTTTTCTCTCCTTCTAGATTAGTTTTTCGGAACTATATCCCCCCCTACCGCTAACCCATACCCTTCTTTCGATTTAATTTTTTACCATAATAATTCCAATTTTTATTTCAACATAATTTGGGTTATTTGTGTTTAAATATTCAAAAAAATAATTCAAATAAATATTCTATATTGATAATGGATTTAAGAGTTAAGCAATTTGTATTTAAGTAGTGAATTATATGAGGGAGAGGTCCTTAAATTGAAAAAAATTCTTATTATTCTTTCAGCTATATTAACTTTTGTATTCGGCGGGTTTACTGTTAGTGCTGAAGGAACAGGCAATGATGACGACAATCAAAAATCTGTTGAAATTGGAGAAAAAGAGTTATACGAAAATTTAGATATGGGCGAAGCTGAAAATATAGAAGAGTATACAAAAAATGAAAATGATAAGGATGGACTCAATGTAACACTCGACTATGAACCAATTATTTAAAATGGAATACTTAGCCCTTTGCATCAAGAAGGCTCTTCACAGTTTACAACCTTTGGCGCTGGAACATGGGATTATTTAACTTATGATTATATTAATACGGAAAAGTCAATAATAGTTAACTCGGGTGGTGGTGACTTTATGTTTATCATTACTCAGCCAAATATAGGTCCTGGTTTTTCATGGATGTATAAAGTTTATGAAGATGATGGGGCAGTTGGTGATGATACAGTGGGGTATTATTCATTGGGAAACTATAGTGATCCACAAGCAATAATAATTGATGCTAGACCTTTCGTAGATGGAGACAATAATAAAGCTGAATTTTATATTGAGAAAACTACGGTTCCAACACGTAGCGTACTTGTAGAATTTTATGATTAAATAAGCTAATAGAAAAGGTGAGAATAATATATCTCACCTTTTCTATTTACACGGTTTGCATGGAACTACTGCCCCCGTAAATACCATCTTTATTTATTCATATTCCAGATGCGATAACTTTAGATTTTCCAAGGATTTATTCTAACGGTAATACCCCCACTATAGTATCACTTATTCTTCTATATTACTCATATTATATATTTAAGATAAGTATACTTATATTTCACCTACATTATTTTTACTAAATGCGTACCAATATTTATGTAATTATAGATTGTTGTTCATTATTGCCTTATACACATAGATCCTTTAGCAATAATATTTATATTTCCTTAGTTCATCTAATTAACAACATACTCAGTTCAGTTTTCCTTTTCCTTCATAAGACGAAAAAAGGTAAAATAAGTATAAAGATTTTTTCTTAGGGTCAGTATGATGACCAACTTAATTGGCATTAGTTATAGTTATATTTATTATCTCGACAAGGAAGGTGTTTTTTTGAGGGAAGACAAGGAACAGATGCAAAGAAAATCACAGAGTCAATATAGAAAGGCAAAGAATAAAAACCAAAAAGATGATTTAAGTACAAGTAATAAAGAGTTTATAGTAGTGTCTATTATTTTATTTATTTTTATAATGATTAAATGGTTATTTACTCTAGAGTAAGATACCGAACTCTTTCCTTATTGACCCCTATAGGCAAATAATAAAATATTCAATTTTCTAATACCAATAAATAACTGTTCAAAATACAACTAAGCTATTCAATGTGTAAATATAAATAAAATTTGTGCCAAGATTGATTATAACGTAAGCCCCCAATCAAACAACGCATATAAAACACGCAGCGCCTCCTGGTACTATGAAAGTATCAATTTAAGGGAGGTGCTTTTCAAATGCCGGATCAAAAACTCACGATTGTCCCGTTACATTAGATGCCGAATACAAAGTATCATATCCACCTACTTCATCAACCACCTCAGCCATTAACGTTTGTACGATCCAAACGACTAACATAGAAATTTCCTTCTCCAACGGCGTGGATGAGCACATCATCCAAACGGTTATGAGGGAGCTGAAACACCTGTGAAACAAGATTATACTAGTGTGAAAAATATTTACATCATTTGTGGAAAGACACATATGCGCAAAGGTATTGATGGATTGGCAACACTAATCCAAGATTCATTCGAACTTGATCCGTATGGTGATTCCATTTTCTTATTTGCAGGATGGAGAAAGGATCGCTATACATGTTTGTATTTTGACGGCGATGGCTTCGCCATGCTTTATAAACGTTTAGATAATGGCAAACTTCAATGGCCCAAAAATGAAAAGGAAGTACGAAATCTTTCACAACAGGAGCTTCGCTGGCTCCTTGAAGGGTTATCAATCCAGCAGCCAAAAGCGATTCAACCATCATCAAAAGGTGTTTTCTGAGTTCGAAATTGCCATCATTTATCTATATTCTACTATTCGAACTCGTTATAATAAGAGGAGTGAATCCGGTCGAAAAGTGGTGAATGATATGGCGAACGCTTCTTCTAAAAACGAAAATCCGTCCAAGAAATTAATTCGGCTACTCGAAGAGCAATTGGCTCATTCGAATCAACAAAATAAAGACTTGTCAAAGCAGATTGAAGTGTTAATCGATCAAGTGCGCCAATTAACTAAGCTGTTATATGGATAAAAAACTGAGAAATCAAAATATAATGCACCAGATGGGGAAGCGTCATTATTTGGTGATGAGCCGTCTTTTAGTGAAACTGAGAACATAGAAGAACAAAGCCAACAGACGATTTCTTATACTGTTGTTCGAACTATTGAAAAGAAAAAACGAAATGATTCATTACGTGATGATATAGAAGTGGAAGCATTTCACTATCATCCAGAAAATACACAATGTGACTGTTGCCAAGGACAAATGATTGAAATTGGCTGTACAATCGCACGCGAAGAAGCAGAATTTATTCCCTCAAAAATGAAGAAAGTTCAACACATTGCACACGCGTATGAATGTAAAGTTTGCAAAGTCGACGCATCTCAAAAAGCGCAAATTAAACGTGGTAAAGCACCGCAGCCACCTATTCAACGTAGCATCGCAAGTCCTAGCGTACTTGCCAAAGTAATGTATGATAAATTTGCACAATACTTACCCCTTTACCGTCAGGTAAAGGAATGGGACCGTTATGGCCTGAATACCAATGATAAGAATCTATCGAATTGGGTCATTTGTGCATCACATGATTGGCTATTGCCTATTTACGAACGAATGGAGCATCTGATGATGGCTAAATCGATTCTACATGTGGATGAAACTTATGGACAAATCATCAACCGGTCCGATGGGAGATCAGGTCAAACCAATGCCTATAATTGGGTATATCGATGTGTCCCAAGCCAAGGACCGACCATGACTCTCTTCCAAAGCTCATTATCACGGTCTCGATCTATTCTTGAAAGTTTCATTGAAGGCTATTCTGGAACCATCGTTTGTGATGGTTATTCTGCTTATGATAAGTTGGAAGGCGTATCCTTCGTAAATTGTTGGGCGCATGTTCATCGTTATTGGCTGAAAGCAGACAGCAAAAATGGACGAATTGGTGTTAGCTATTGCGACGATTTGTACCGGCTCGAAAGGAAATTTATACACTTGTCTCCGAGTAAGCGAAGAAAAAAACGCCAAAAGTACTCCAAGCCAATTGTGGATAAATTCCTCGAGTGGGTTAAAATTTCACCCTTCTACGGAAAAAATGCCCTAGCAAAAGCAGCTGAATACACATTGAATCGAGCAAATGGACTCAAAAAGTTCTTGAACGATGGTCGAATTGAGATTGATAATAATCCAGCCTTATACAAATCATTAAATTATTCTGAGCTTTTCTAGAAAACCTCGTAATTTCAAGGTTTCTTCTTCAAATGCTCAGAATAATTTTTTTGTTTTCCGGATATTACTGATTTGTCAGATTCCTGGCAATTAAATATATCGGAGGGTAAACAATTGGATGATTTTAAAGAACTGTCAGTTGCAACTCTTGTGAAAATCAAATCGTTTGGCATTAAAAGTAAAAGTGTAATAAAAAGTTTCAAGCGATCTTGCAGGCTTCTTGAAACTTTCCTAAAAGAAAACAACCTGAATTTCTCTGCCGAGAATGCTGAGCAGTGGCTTTCGGGATTTGTGATTCTAAAGAAAGGAACACGAAGTCACCGTGACCTGTATCTATCTCATAGGCGTGCTATGCTGCTTTTGCTTGACATGCAGAATAATCAACTTGGCGAATGGAAGGTATACCCCTTAAAGATAGCTCAAAGACCAGCCACCGACCACTATAGAAACTTACTAGAACAGTATAAACAATATCTTTTACAAGAAAATATGTCGAAAGCTACTATAATATTTTCACTTAGAGTGGTAAGCATGTTTTTTTGTTATCTTGAAAGTATGAAAATAGACAACTTAAGCGAGCTCACAGCTAAAAATGTCTCAGACTTTTGGGGAAATGATGTACTTTCAGGCAGAAAGCCAACGGGTATACAGGCTTATGCATATAAGTTAAAAAAGTTCTTCATTTTTCTCGAAAAGAATGGATTCATTAGTCAAAAAAACCTATATCTTGCAATTCCAAAGGTTTTTGCAAAGCAGGTTTCAATAGTAACAACGATATCCAAAGATGCTGAGCAGAAGCTTATATCCGATGATAAGCTATCAACTCCGTTGGGAAAGAGGGATCAGGCTATAATTCTTCTAGCGTTACGTCTTGGAGTGCGACGTTCTGATTTAGTCGGGTTAAAATTCAAAAACATTGACTGGCAGAATGATTCGAAAACATTTATACAGCGGAAAACGAAAATTCCGGTAACACTCCCCCTTCTAACAGATGTTGGAAATGCTTTGATGGATTATATACTCAATTCACGAATGAATTCTGAAGCAGATGAAATTTTTCTAAGAGGACATGCACCTTACAAGGCAATTCAGCCGGCCTCTGCTAGTAAAGTTCCGCTTAAATACCTTTCAGAGTTTGACTCGGACGATTGCCCTGAGAAGGGATTACATATTTTGAGAAGGACTGCAGCAACAAACTTGTTTGAAAACAATGTATCTTCAAGTATCATATCTGCATCGCTTGGCCATTCGAATCCAGATTCAGCAGATGTCTACATTTCTACTGATTCCAAAAAGATGCGTAAATGTGCTTTAAGCCTCTATGGAATAGAATGTTCAAGGGAGGAATTGCAATGAATGAGAGATTTATAAGCAACTTTGCACAATATATGGAAAGCATGATAAGAGAAAAACATAATTCAGGATTTTCTTTAAAATATATGGATAAGCACCTTGATGAGTTTGATTGGTTCTGCAGGAACAACTTTCCCAATAAGGTTTCACTTGATAAGGAACTGGTCGAGGCATGGGTATATCATACAGAATCAAAATCTATACAGGAAGTACAGAAACGCTTTCGAACAATGATGCATCTTGGTAACTATATGCTACCCCTGCGGGGTGAAACATGCATTACTAAAAACAAGCTTAAAAGAGCAAAACCCAAGGAGCCGCATATTTTTACAGATGCTCAGTTAGAAGAGTTCTTTCGAATTGGTATATATGTCGGCAGATTTGACTGAACTTTGTCGTAAATATGATTCTATTATGGAGACTAAAAACCCGGGACGTGAATATTTTTTTCCATCTAGTAGGGCAGCTAATTATAACAATACTTCGGTCTGCAGGTTGTTTGACAACATACTTAGAAAGACTTCATTCTTTGAAAAGACCAGTAAGAAGCCAACCTGTCACGGGTTAAGACATACTTTTGCAGTGAACAGTATGAGGAAGTGCATCGAAGATGGGGAAAATTTCAATATTATGATCCGATACCTAAGCCGATATATGGGACACTCATGCCCGCAAAATACCATGTATTACTTACACATGGTAGTGACCCTTGTTCCTGAAATCCGAAAAATGGCAAAAGGATATGAGGATATCCTTAACGGTGTAGCATATGTTGAAGAATATTAATAAGCAAAAAATGTTTTTTATTTATGTAAGTGATTTTCTCTTCCTGCATCTTAAAGACCATGAGCATAAGTCTAATAATACGGTAGTTGCATATAGACAGGGGCTGAACAGTTTTAGGGAATTCACAAAGGAAGTATATGGGAAAGGGGTTGATAAACTTACATTTGAAATAGTGACCCAGGATGTGGTACGAGAGTACCTGAAATGGCTAGTAGAGAAAAAACGATGTACCATTACTACAAGAAATCATCGGCTAACTAATTAAACAATATTTTCAATATTGTTCTGATAGAGACATATCCCTTGCTCCACAGTATATCAAAATATCAAAAATCAAACATGTTACCGTACGTGCTAAAAAAAGGAACTGGATGACACGTGATGCTATCAAAGTAATCCTCGAACAACCACCAAAGACAAAAATAGGAATTCGCGATAGGTTTTTCATGATATTTCTATATGGAACAGGTGCAAGGGTTTCGGAAGCACTTAATGTAAGGCTTAAGGATATAGAAATTGCTACCAAAGACCCTTTTGTAAGAATTCTGGGTAAAGGAAACAAACCGAGGTGTGTACCTTTACTTGATATCACAGTAGAAAATCTTGATTATTACCTGTCGGTTTATCATCCTAATGGGTTGCCTGAAGATTACCTTTTTTACACTGTCATTAAAGGCACTAAGGATTGTATGTCCGTTGCAAATGCGGAACGCTTCATAAAAAAATATGGAGAAGCTGCCCGTAAGACCTGTAGTCAGGTGCCTGAAAATGTGTATCCACATCTTTTCAGACATAGTTTTGGTGCACATTTGTACAGAATGGGATTTCCATTGCCGGTGATTGCAAAACTGCTTGACCATGAATCGTTGGAAACTACAGAAATATATGCACAAACGGATACAGAAATGATAAATGCAGCTTTTAGGGAAGTAGAAGAGTCCTTACAGAGTCAAAACCCTTTAGAGTTGAAGGAAAAGAAATGGAAACTTGCAGATGAAGAAACCCTTGCTAAGCTATACGGATTGAAATAATCCCCAAAAAATTATTCTGAGCATTTTAGGACAAATCAAGGTAATTATGCAGTTTTCTTACAATGCTCAGAATAACCTAATAATTGGTATAATGCTGGATTATTGTCTATTTCAATTCGACCATCGAATAGTCCTTTCGCATATGAAAGTTGGCTGCACGGCAATGTAGTTACGAAAATATATGCTTTCACCTTTTCACCAGTATCCCTATCAATAATAAATGCCTTTGTACCCGCCCAATCTACCTCCAGTATTTCTCCTGGTTTTCTACGAATACGCAAAGTTGTTTTATGTTTCTGGGCATATTCACCATAAATGACGGATAAAACGGCGATACGAGTAAGGGATATTATTGTTCGCTCGACTTTCTGCCTCATATTCATGGTGTAAAAGCGAAAGAGTAACGTCCGGTTTGGCCAACTCTTTATGGATGTAATCAAAGTCGAGTGGTTGCCTCCAGAGGCTACCAATGATTTTTCAGGAAACAGAAAATCTTCAATCCATTTATCGTCCATTTCCTTGTCTAATGGATACGTCAATCCTTTCCTCATAGCCATATCAATGACCTCTGTTACTTTCTGACGAGAAGTGTCCAGTACTTGCAGAAATTCCCCTCAAACTGATTCCCTCATCATGTAATTCCAGTACCTTCCGATAATGGATCATAAAAAATACCTCCCATATAAAGGTCATATCGTAGAGGTGCTCACTAATTATATAGAAGGTAGTGGGTGGTAAATAAGCTGTCTTTTAGTGGTAAATCCCTTGTCATTCGGTGGTAAAAACTTTGTCACTGGTGGTACAGTTAGATGGCCATAATCAATTAACAACTTTAATACCAACTCAAGAATATGAACAATTTGTAAAACAAGGCTATCACCTAGATAAAATTAAGCTTAGAGAATTTGCTGACAAAATGGATATAAATATTGGCATCCTTATAGGTAGATTAATGAAAGATAAACATATTGACTTTAGTAAAAAGTCCTATGAAGCCCTTAGAAGGAAGTTTAATATATAATATTAAATGTTTATTCCTACTACTTACCAAATATAAATTCTAGGCTAAATAATGCTTTATATTATAAAACGAACACTTTTGACCCCTCTTGTATCCATAGGGGTTAAATCATGAAAAGAACTGAACCTATAAGTTTCATGAAGAATACACCATTATCATTAAATCTTCTGTTCGATAAAAATTTGAAGTAATGTTTGGAAGCACGGAGCGTCTAGGAAATAAAGAAGAATGAAGTGACGCACATGTGATGTGATCACTCTTGCTCAAATTACAATATACAAATACTATTACTCGTATTTTAATGTGAAAAGTGATAATAATATTATTATTGGCTATCTATTTTCTGGATGATTTGTGTAATCCATTAAAATTGAGAAAACCCATCTCTCTGTTGGATAAACGAGCATAACAGTCATGATTCCCAATTTCACATGGATACTTCTTATCTAAATTTCCATAATATCAATAAAGATACTGCCAACCAAAATCCCTTTATTTCAGTCTTTACTCGACAATATTTTTACCAATCATCCAAGTTCTTTACCAATGATGAACTCTTCCATCATATGTGGAGAAGTTTTTTATTTTACTAAAGACCAATATTAAGCTTTAAAATATTTAATGATGATTTTTCTTGAACCATAGTAAATGTTTGGTTCTGACCATGTATTGAATGTAAGTAATTTATGTTTTGGAAGTCCCTCGTTCCATAAACAAGTCTCATGTCTTTAAACAACATCGTAATATACAAAATTTTATACCCATACGGAAATCTACAGGTACGTGTACCCGGCAGATAAATTTGATTTAGAATTAATGTATTCAGAAAGAAATCAAATTGTTATTCCTCCTTATAAACTGGATTTCCATGTTATAACTCCTTCGAGATTATATCAATCTGGACATGTCCGAGGTCAGGCGATATGTCATTAATCATGAACATTTTAAATACAGGAACCAATATAAATATGGTAGTTGAACTGATATTATTCAATAGGGAAACCCAATTGGAAGCATTAAAGCATAATTGCTTCATCATCCCTGGGATATGTCGGAATTTCAATAACACTAGTAGAACTAATGCTAATAATAGCAAATAAATAAAAGTTACTTCCAAGTTAATCAAGGCCAGTTCAACTATGGCATTAATCGTTACTTTGCCTTTTGGATGCCCAACTAGTGGAACAAACTGTATTAAATCCCCAAGGTGGTCCATTCCCAGAAGTTTCTCGGGAATGAAAATCGAGTAAATAGGCATATCTCACAATATTGGATACAGCATGATCCCATTTCACTATTAAGTATCGATACCTAGTCGATTAGGCGAAGGAAATCCTCCACCTTTTTAAACTTTTAAGGCTCATTCCTTGATAAGGAGGAAGAATTATTGAAAAGTTCATTATTAAACATTATTAAATTCTTATATTACCTAGTTGGTATTCCAGGCATTGTTTTATTCTTTTTTGAACTTTTTCACAGCGATACAATTATTATGACTTGGGTCACCACTTTTTTAGCTATCTATATGTATTGGGTTATTTTAATATGGATTACAAAAATTGAGATTCCATTAAATTGGATACATAAAAAGATAAGTATTTATCAATGGCTTGACAGTTTAACAAATCACGATGAGTCTCTTATTTATCCACTTTGTACCCAAAAAGTAAAATATACTACATTAGAAAATTTACTGACAGTAAAAAATTCATTTATAAAAACAACACATGGTAATAAAGGAACTTTAAAATTATATAAAGCATACTATAGACAACTTTCTAACGAAAACTCTGATCAAGTATACTGGACAGCATTAATGACCCTTTTTTCCTCAATGGTTATATTACTTGTTAGAGAATATATTTTAAAAAACAGCATTAAATTATCCATAGTTGAGAGCTCTGATTATTTTTTATTAATAATGCTCATTGTGACTACAATAGCTTATATGGTAGTCCAGATTCAAAGAAATAAAAAACGTTACGGATTAATAACAGATATACTAGATATTTGTATAGAGGAAATTGAAGAAAAAAAGGATAAAGACAAATAAGTTCAGTAATTCATCCGTGAGTTGGGTATCACTTTCATCACTGAATCACATAGAAATCGAAAAGTCTCCATCATCATTTAGGAACTGGAGTACTTTTTAATTTGAGGATTCAAATACTTGTAATTGTTTTTGCGTGGTCTAGAATGTTAGGCTTTTTTACAAACTGAAATCATTCTATATTGAAATACGGACTAACCATTTATATATAATTTTTCTGATTATTCAGACATTAACCTGGGTTTATTTCAATATTAATATAAACTTAGTTGCAAAGTTCGTCTATATCCCTATTGCATTTTCTAGTTAACACAATACTATAACAAAAAGGCCGCACGATAAGGTCAACATCCGAATTACCACTTTTAAATACTCTTACTTTCACAACGTTTGTATTTATATTTTAAATTGATATCATTTTCATTATCTAGTTCGTTATACAAATCCAAATCTATATTGATATCATTACGGTACAAAGCAAAATAAATGATTTCTTCACTGCGAATCTTCCCCTGTAATTCATGGTATATTTTAACAATCAGCAATTAAAATCCGCTCCCTTTTACTATAGAAAGGCAGCGGGTTTTAGTGTTTTGTCTCCGTCTTGTTTGGATACTGTTAATAATTATGATAACCAGAGAAATTCAGTTTTATCGTAAGCGTACATCCAAAAATAGTTAGCTAAATATTCAACTGATAATCCTAAATTACTTTTTCAAGTTTAAAATTATTAATCCTGTAAACACTGTCGCAAAGTATATCAATGTCCTCTTGATTATGACTTGTAATCAGAATAGTTCTTCCCTCTTGTCTATAAGAGTCCAATAGTTTTCTGATATGTTTTACACTATCAAAATCCAAGGCATTAAACGGTTCGTCTAAGATTAGAACTTGCTGGTCTTCCATTATTGCTTGAGCAATGGCTAGTTTCTGCTTCATTCCCAAAGAATAGTTCTTAACTTTTTGGTCCGATTCTGGGAGTAATCCAACTAACTCCATTGTATCCTCAATTTTATCTTCATCTATTACACCTAGAATTGAAGCTAATTCTTTAAGGTTTTGAAAACCAGTTTTATTAGCTATGTAACCTGGACGATCTATAATGATACCAAAATTATTTGGAAACCTATTTTTGCTTTGACCTATTAGTTTCCCTTCTACAATTAAATTACCTTCATCAGGATAAATAAACCCACAAATCATTTTAAAAAGGACCGATTTACCTGACCCATTTGGTCCTACAATTCCATAAATTCTACCTTTTTCAATATTAAGGTTAACTTGATTAAATAAGGTATTACCTTTAAATTTTTTACTTACGTTTTCTAATGTGATTACAGACATATACACACCGCCCTCTAAATTTTTAAGCTTTTCTTGAATAAATAATTAATGATCAACAAAGAGGCAATAATCATAAAAGTTAAAAATGACGAAATATATATGATTGAATGATCTATTAATGATAAAAAGCTATTTAAACCAATAGGATTCAATCCAAAAGAATTCAATCCAGGTAACATTAAAACCATAAATACACTGATTAAGATTAACACATATGAGGATTCTTTACTTGACCAGATTAAAATAAAAACAGCTAATATATAAAAAGTTAATTGTAAAAAACTATTCATTAAAAAATGCGTTAACAAATCATCTATGGGTACTGAAAGCATAGTGGTATAAAGGTTTGTTTTCAATCCTACAATGAAGCCAATTGTTAGAATAATAAAAGATAATCCGAAAATGAATAGGATAACTGTAACTATTAACCTCTTAAACCATGACCAAAACCATCTATATAAGCTTCTATATCGAATTAGTTTGTAAGGTCCCATTAACTCAATTTCATTAACTAAGAATAAACTAACTAAATATAAAAAACCAAAAAATACAATGCAATAAAAGAAATAAGATGAATAGGAAAAACCTGTAGCACCTGTTCCACTGAAGGATAATAACAATAGGTCCCATATTGTGGCATCTGAAGAACGTATTGAGTTTGCATTTGATAGGATCCCGGATAAGCAAAGAATTAAATAAATAATCTTGGGGCCGAATTGTTTAATTAGTAAATAAAAATTCATTTTACTCATATCAACTAAATTCATTAAAAATAAGGTAATTCCTATAACAATTAGTATTAATAAGCATGCAACAGGTACAGTTACCGAAGATGTTATTTGAACTAGGGAAAAATAAGAAATAGGGTTTAAGTAAGAAAACTGAACAGGTAGTAGTTTAAAACCCACGCCACCACCAAAAAAAATTAGTGCACAGGCAAAAAGAATTAAATTCCTATTTTTCACAAAAAGGTAATTTAGCGCTATAAAGGTATGTAAAAGAGATGCCGCTATAACTAATAAAAAAAATTGGAATATCAAAGTGTAAAGAGGATGATGAAAGGTACTCGCTACACCAGATAGGGTATTTAAGAAGTTCTCTGACTTGCTAAATGGGCTCCAAATTGAGGAGAATGGTAACCCTATCATCATAAATAATGATATAAATATCCAAACAAATAACAAAGGGCTAGCATTTTTCCAAAAATGCTTTAGAGACCTGTATATCCATTTTTTATAAGAACCTATACGAATTAAAGCTTGTTCACTAAACTGATAATGAGTTGATTGAACAGAAAAAAACATTAGTAATGGAACAATAAAGTACACAATGAGATACATATCATTCATTAATTGTAAAGATAAATCCCAGCCATTAATTAAGAGTCTATGTTCTTGAGCATAGCCTAAGATGGGATTCCTGAGTAACACACCATAACCATAAATAATGACTCCAAATAATAAGTACTTTATACTAATAAGTTCATCAAAGAATCCTTTAACCATTATCATATCTTTAGGTCACCTCATTGCTACGCCGAAGACAAAACAATAAAATCATCAAAATTAATATTAAAACTAAAAAAGGAATAATAACTGTCCATAACGGCTGCTGTTCAATATTAAATGGAAAAACAGTACTTATTGGAGAGAATCTAGCATGTCCCAAAACACCTGCGATAAAGTTAAAAATATGGTAGAAAAGGAATGGTGCAGATAATGCAATAAACCTTGATTTAATTAATAGCAATAGAGAAAAAGAAATACTTGCATATACTACTCCGTTAATGGTGACCCACAATGAATAGAGTACCCCATAAGATAATTCCCCTAAAGGTAGAAATTGAGAAAAAGTAGTGGAACCGGAAGAACCGTCTTCCAAAAACGATGATGGAGTGTATTTAATAATACCAAGTTTGGGTTCGATATATACTGCAAAAATAAATGGTACAAAAATCATCATAAATACTACCAATCCAGTTAATAATGCATTAGTTATTCCCTTACTTAATAAATATATTTTTTTTGGAATTCTAGGTCGTACATAAGTGATGTAATTGTTTTTTAGCTCTTGTATAAAGGTCTGCAAGAAAATAAAAATGACGATTACAGGGAAAAGTAAAGGAATTATACCTGAGATTATTGATTGAAATAATTCTATTTCCTCAAAAAACATATAACCGCTTGTATACTGCAAAAATGAAATGGCAGGTATTAAGAAAATAATAGTTGACCATATTAAAAGATTTGTAGACGTAATACTTTTTTTCAATTCTACCGCTAATTGATGTCTTAACATTGCAAAGCCCTCTCTTAATTAAAATCTAGTTTCCAAATTATAACATAGTTATCAAAAAAATAATACCTTGTCGAATCACCACTTTTTAGTTAATATTGGAAGGAATTAACATTTTTGGGGGAGATTACATGAAGAAGAAACTAGCAATTCTAGGGTTATCGGTTGGTTTACTAACAGCAGCGGGATCCGCACAAGCTATCTCATACGGATTCAATGAAGAGGTAGGAGCGTTCAATGGTTCTGCTGTTACTAGTTGGAAACCAGATCCAACAAATAATGATATGTATGTTCGAGTTAATATGTCGAATGTTGAAGGTTCGTATACAGTTGATGTACGAGATAACATGAGGAAACTCAGTAGCGGTAGTATTTCAAATACCGCTTGGAAGCAATCGGTTGGAGACGAAACAGCATGGAGATGGCAAGGCTCCCGGACAGGTGCTTATGAGGATCGCATTCAATTTAGTAATGACCTTACAACTCCTGTTAAAGTAACCGTATATGGACTTTGGGAGAACTTGTAAGATTTAATCTAGAAATTATTTATACATAAAAAAACTTCTCTAGTTATAAAATGAATCCCGTATAACGGACACTAATAAAAGTGCCCTTATACGGGTTTTGTGTTTTTTGTGACGGGCTAGGATGGAGGATAATCAAGAAAAAATTTAGAATAATAGGTTTTGTAGACTGAAATTATAGCTAGCAGAGTTTTTTAGTTTTATTTTTTCCTTGATAGCTGTAAGTTTTTATCAAAAAAACAAATGAATTTCTTCAATACTTAAAAGAAGCGGTTCAATTTAATGCTAGTATATTCTTCTTGTGAAATACTCGATTTTTAGTGGTTACTGCACTTCGATAAAAAAGAAAAAGGGAGTGATTATTCCTCCACATCCCCTTTTTTCCGCTTGTGCTTGTATTTCAATCTCGAGGAAATTTTTTCTTATTTGTTATTTGGTTGATAAACTACTTTCACTCGCAAGACCTTCTTCTAATAGAAGTTCATTTACCATTCTTCCGTCCTCTAAATACATATATGCTAAGAGACGATCTTATGCTTTATCATATTCTAGTCATTGAAAGTGACCAAACTATTAATTTTAGAGAGAGGAACAAAGGATGATCGATATGGCTCAATTTTGTAATATCAAATTCTTACAAGAGGTAGAAGGACTATCACAAAAACAAACAGCAAAAAAACTTGGTATTTCAAGGAATACAGTAAGTAAGTATTTAAAAGATCAGAAAGCTCCAACACCCATACAACGCCAAAGAATCTATGGTGGTACTAAAGATTATCCTGAAGAAATCAAAACGGGTATTACCATTAATTGATCAATGGTTAGAGGATGACCTCAACCGATCGGGTAAACAGAAACATACGGCTACCAATATATATAACAAATTAGTTAATGAGTATGATTTTGAAGGTTCGGAATCTAATATACGAAAAATAGTAAGGAAACGCAGAAAAAAGCTTCAGGAAGTCTTCATTCCTCTTGATTTTCAACTCGGCCATCAATTCCAGATCTACTGGGGAGAGGCGGACATTTATTCTACAGGGTCGAAAGAAACGTAATTATCTCTTTTGTATTTAGCTTTCCGCCAGTCGTGTAAGGGTAGTGAGAGCTTATCTTCATGAAAAACAGGAAGCTTTCCTTGATGGATTTGTTCATCCGTTTGAATTTTTTTGGGAGTTCCAACTGAAGGTCTATTTGATAATTTAAAAACAGCTGTGGTGAAAATCCTTCAAGGTAGAGATCGATTGGAATAGGAATCATTTCTTGCCCTGCAAACTCATTATCCATTTAAATCTGAGTTCTGCAATGTCCGGTCTGGAAATGAAAAAGGACGAGTTGAGGGTTCAGTAGGATATGTAGGAAGAAATACCCTTGTTCCTAAGCCAGAGGTTCAAACACTAGATGAATTGAATGACTTCTTACTAGAGTGGTGTATAAAAGAAGCTGAACGTAAAACCGTTCCTTATACAAAAGAAAAAGTTGCAGAGATGTGGGCTAAAGAAAAAAAATATCTACACCACCTTCCTGAACAACGGTTTGAAGCCTGTAAGCTAGTCTCTTGCCAGGTAAACAAGACTTCACTAATTTCAATCGAAACCAATCGGTATTCTGTCCCATATGGTTATGTCGGCAAAACTGTATGGGCAAATTTTTTTGTCAATCGAGTAATCGTTGTGGCTCAAAACCAAGTGATCGCAGAACATTTACGTTCAAATGAACGAAATCAATTGATTACTGTACTGGATCATTATCTAGAAGAATACCTCAATAATATACAAGTCCCGCTGAATATATATACTCATCGGGACTCAATGATTGGTTCCACACATTTTTTACAGTTTCCACATATTTATTTCAAATAATAAACTTATCGTCACTTCAGTTTAGAATTTTCTTACAGCACAGCATTTTCATGAAATATTTGTCTCAATTATTAACATAAATATGTCTCAATTATGTTAAAACAAGTCTCATTTATAACTGTTACTCATACCTACAATGTAATAATCTTTACAACATTTATGCTGAAAACAACTTACAAAAAGTAGTTACCAACCTTCCACACTCCACCTTTTCCCCTCCGCCACACCGTGCGTGCGACTTTCACCGCACACGGCGTTCCATCTTTTAATTGTACTTACCGATAGGTTCTAGGTTACAATTTTTACGATATTTGTTGATTTTCACAACTTCCTTATTATTAATTCCTAATCTAGTAATATAGGATTTTATCGTCTCAATTTCTGTTGCGTGTATTAATCTATGTACGTCTTTATGTAGGATTCTCAAATTATTAAATTCATCTTTTCCACCAAGACATGTAGGCATGAAATGGTGACAATGTACAACCTCGGCTGGTAATAACCATCCAGTGATTTCACATTTACCCATTTTCATACTGTAACGACTAAGACGATTGTCTAGATATTCCACGCTTCTGTTTGGGATGTTGGATTCCATTTGTCTACTAATTTCCTTTAAGACATTTCCTTTTAGCTTTTTGTATAGGACCACTCTGCCTTTTTGAGTATAAGGTGTTATCTCTTGGGTGAATTGCAGCTTCTTCGGATTTTCTAACATTTTCAATTCCTCCTAGCGGAACAAAAACACTTATTACTAATACCTGTTAAAGAGTATAGAGTTTCAAAAAATTTTTTCAGCAACACATCTCCTACTATAAATACTTGTATGTCAATTTGCATCCAAAAATGTAATGTAAAATGTAGGGCTACACTGGCTATTGTACCCCTACATTTTTATATACAAATCGTACTACAAATTCACTAATAATTTTAACAAAAACCCCTTCATATAAAATAAAAATGACCTACAAATTGGCATACAATTTGTAGGTCATTTTATTTTACATTTTTAATGTTTGTGACAGGTAACGGAACCCGTTAAGGTGGAAATGCTTCCTTTTTATTGAAATGGAAGAAATGAAGAGTCCTTATGGAAGGAAGAAATCGTGAGTAAGAAAAGTAAGCAGGAGAAAGGATATTAGCCCCCTCTCACGGTTTATATCTATTTTTTAATTGGCCTTTAATAACATACTTTAAATATGGTTTCCCTTCCGAAGTATCTATCCTTCCGATATAGTCCTCTCCGTTCATTTGGAGGTGTATTGTGGTAGAATCTGTAGCCGTTATAATTAAGTTCCCTTTAATTTTCATGTCATGCATCGACTCATAAATTAACCAAATCTTGTTTTTTGGCTTTATTCTTTGGTCTAACATCATATACGAGCTTAACATAATTCTGCTATCTTCAGCTTCTCCATCGAGATAGTATCTTAATTCGTCTTGTACTTCTTCTTCTGGAGTAAATGTCTTTATATATTCAACAGTAGAGAATTTCTCTATTTGTTGGTTAATAAAGTTCATGTCAGTTAAGTGTGAAACTGGCAAGGATGGGGTCGTATAATGACTTAGAAAAAATGCGACCAATCCAAAGAACAAAGTAAACCAATAAACTTTTAGTTCTTTCTTAAAAAAGAAATGCACCAAAATAATTCCCGTGCAAAAGCCAAGTGGAAGATGTAAAGATTCTGTATGATAACCTACAATTGCAGTGAGCAAATAAATTCCAGTCGTTATTATCCAGAAAAGATAGCTTTTCTTAAAGTGTGTAATTTGTGAGAGGACACTTGCTAATAAAAGAAAAATTAAACCGATCGTGATAATAAACATAATTTCAATCCCTTTGAGCAAATTGGAAAAAGGGGATTATATCCCCTTTCTCTTAAAATAATAAACTGTTAATAACCAATCTTTAAATTAAAGTCTAAACGAAATTCTTGAGAAAGCCAAGATGTTGGTACATCTATCGAAGCTGGCCCGATGCTGACTCCTCCAGTAAAAGGTATTAATGAGTGGACATAAGCCGCTTGGAAACTGCCATAGTCACCTAAATGACGCTCACTCACAGCTAATTCTGTGGATATACCACCAAGTGTTTTAGAAGGGAAAAGTAAAAATCTTGCTTTTATCCCATGCATCTCATTTGAAGCAGTCATATTAGAGGAAATATCCTTAAAACTTTGATCCCCTAAATTATAGTACTTAGAAAGAGTATTTTTCATTCCAGTAAATTTATCATCCCATGCTAAAGCAATTGAATCCTTTTCAGTAAATTGTGGCCAACTTTTCCACGAGAAGTCTAGAAACGCTATGTATTTGTAAACACTTGTTTTAACACCTATTTTTTCAATAAAAGCAGAGAAGTATAAACTGCTATCATCATAAAAATCTCCGGCACCCATAGTAGAAATTCCATCAACTGGAGTCGGCATTCTTAAAATAGAAATCTCTTCCTCCTTTGAATAATGGGCAATATCATTTTTCATAATTTCATAGATTTTGTTTCTATTTTCATCTGTAACTCTATATCTTGTCCCATCTAAGCTATTATAATATTGACTAACAGACATTTCATAGTCAGCTCGTTCACCAGTTGATAAGGCCAACTTCTCCTTAGTTTTAGCGTTCATCGCATTAATTTCTTCAATCCCACTCCTTTACCTGGCGGTAAAGAGGCAAGTACTGAATAAACTTATCGTAGATAAGCTTTGCCAAAACAGTTGGTCCTGCAATACTACGCTGAATGGCAGCTTGTGGAGCTTTCCCTCTCTTAATTTGTGCTTTTTGAGTGGAATCTTTTTTGCACACCTTGCACTCATAGGCATGCTCGATATGTTGCACACGCTTCATTGTAGCTGGAATGAATTTTGCCTCTTCACGTATGACTGTTTTACCTACCTCTGTCATTTGATGGAGGCAACATTCACATTGTGTATTAGCTGGATGATGATGAATTTCTTCTATTTCAATATCATTGCTAAATGAATCGTTTCTCTTTTTCTTCGATACTTTACGGATAACGGTATAGCTAATGGTTTCCGTGCTTTGTTCTTCTGTCTGCTCAGAATCGCTAAAAGACGGATCGTCTTCAAATAAAGATCCTTGACCGTCTGGTGCTTGATACTTTGATTTTTCTGATTTAGAACCATATAAAGCTTTGGTTAATTGGCGTACTTGTTCAGTCAATGCCTCTATTTGTCGATTTGACTGCGCAAGTTGTTGCTCCAGTAATCGTATGATACGTTCGTTTTGTTCTTCTTGCTTCGAATTAACACCTGTCAAATCGTTCACCACATTTCCGTACAGTTTCATCTATGGATCATTATACCATTCGGAATGGAGCGTTTAAAAGACACCTTTTGCAGATTTCGCAATTGCCTTTGGCTGCTGAAGCGATAGTCCTTCTAATAGCCAACGAAGCTCTTGCTTTGAAAGATTTCGTACTTCATTTTCGTCTTTCGGCCATTGAAGCTTGCCGTTATCTAACCGTTTATAAAGCATGGCGAAGCCATCACCATCGAAGTACAAACATTTATAACGATCCTTGCTCCATCCAGAAAACAGAAAGATTGAATCGCTGTATGGATCTAATTCAAATGAATCCTGAATAAGCGTTGCGAGGCCGTCAATTCCTTTACGCATATCCGTTTTACCACAGATAATATAAATATTTTTAACGCTCGTAAAATCCTGTTTCATCGATTGCTCAACTCCCTCATGATGACTTGTACGATGCGATCATCTACGCCATTGAAGAGGGAAATTTCAACACCGGCTGCTTTAATCACGCAGTTGGGGAAATGGCTTTGAGATTGCGGTACAACAGATGGAAGGGTATCGTGGATAGGATCTAATGTCACTGGGACAATGGTTAATTTTGTGGTTGGCATAAGAATAGCACCTCCTTTGAGTGATACGTCTATCGTACCGGAGGTGCCTACTGGTTTATATGCGTTATTTGGTTACGGTCTTACAATGAAGGTGTTAATGAGGTTATTAATGGAATTATTACGAATCATGATAATATTTTTAGTATTTGGAGGCCTATTAGGAGTTATCTTAGTTAAGGTTTACTCAGCATTAAATATTAACACAACATATGGTTGGCTTGGCGGAATATCGATTCTAGTTTTACTTTTCATTTTATATAGAAACAAATTGCAATTTAGTGGATGGTATAATGGAAAAGGCAGAGAAAAATTATCAAAAAGAGCTTCTTATTTGCTATTCATGATCTCAATTTTTCTCCTTATATTGCCTCTTTTGTTAAATATAGTGTTATATTAAAAAAACAAGGGGCAACAAGGTCCCTTGTTTTAATATTATATAAAATAAATTTAAGTTAGTAGTTTAATATTATCTTTAGTTTTAAAAAAATTAATTATCTAATGAAGATGCATTAATACTAAAAGTACTTCCATTACCGTATGTTATAGTAGCTTCAGCATAAGTGGTTGAATAGGCCACAGATGCTGTATATGGAAATGATTGTTGGTTTCTACATGGAGAGCTGGTACAAGTAGAAGTTAAGGTTTTATTTTGAACTAACCCTATATATGTACCGCCAGATCCTACAAGGCCATATGCTACATGTCTAATTTTTGTTTTAATTTGAGTAGCCTTACCAGTGATTATTCTTGTGGTAATGTCTCCTCCAAAACTATGATTAATAAAACCAATATTTGACCAGATACTTCCCTTAAGATCTGCGGTAATAGTGGAATTACCATTATATCCATATACACTTGTACTTTTTAGAGCTTGTATTCAGTACTCGGTGCCTGGCACGACCCGGAATATGTCATTTCACGGTAAGCGTCAAACTATGCCCACATGGTTTGACGCCTTTTTATATGTGATAATCTCCTAGAGATCAAATGTTATGGAGGTTTTGCTATGAAGAGATCTGATCTTAGAGTTGAATGGGAACAACGGATTGCTACCTTTACGGCCAGCGGACTGAGTGCTTCAAAATGGTGTGCAGCCAACGAAGTAAGTATTCATCAATTCTGGTATTGGAAGAAGAAACTTAAAACAACGGAAGACACGTTCAGTGACTCTTCACAATGGTTTGCTTTAGAAATGGATGACTCAATGGAAGACTCTCAATCTAAAATAATGGTACATGTTGGCCAAGTATCTTTAGAGATTGAACATGGATTTGATCCAAAGCTGCTTGTAGAAGTTGTAAGGACACTTCAATCAATATGCTAAATGCATCAATGATTGAAAGTGTCTACCTCGCACGAGGTAGTACGGATATGAGAAAATCCATAGATGGATTAGCTATTTTAGTTCAGATGGAGTTTAACCTAGATCCATTCTCCTCAAATCTATTTGTCTTTTGTAACAAACAACGTAATAAACTAAAGATTCTTCACTGGGATACCAATGGTTTTTGGTTATATTACAGAAGACTTGAACGCGGAAAATTCCACTGGCCATCTAATCATGCAAGTTCAGGTCCATATAAAATTTCACGTCGACAATTGAATTGGTTGTTAGATGGATTATCATTAGAACAGAAAAAAGCACATCCTGTCGTTTCTGCAAAAACAGTTATATAAAACGCAAATTATTGAAGTGATTGGTTAGTTCTTATAGTATAATTGAACTATGAAAAAGACGACGAAAACATCAACCACAACTCCTACAATTGAAGAACTTCTCGAGCGCGTTCAACGTCTTGAACAGAAAAACGCAGATTTAGAGGCGAAGCTAGAAAAGGAAAAATTCGAATCTGAAGCCAAGATTAATTGGTTACAAGAACAGCTTCGCCTACATCAATCTAAACGTTTTGGTGTTTCTAGTGAAAAGGGTATTCCAGGTCAACTGGAATTAACTCTTTTTAATGAAGTTGAAAAGGAAGCAAACCTCGAATTACCCGAACCTACAGTGGAAACCATCACCTATCGCCGTAAGAAAAAACGCGGCCAACGTCAGATGATGCTAGAAAACTTGCCTGTGGAAACGATTGAATATCGTTTATCCGAAGAAGAGCAGGTCTGTTCGTGCTGCGGTGGAAATCTGCATGAAATGAGTACAGAAGTCCGTCAGGAATTAAAATATATCCCAGCTGAAGTAAAAGTGGTCAAGCATGTTCGCCATGTTTATTCGTGCCGAGCTTGCGAGCTGGAAGCAATTGAAACTCCTATCCAAACTGCATCTATGCCAAAGCCGGTTATTTCAGGAGGTTTAGCATCCCCATCTATGTTGGCACATATCATGAGTCAAAAATATGTAGAGGGACTTCCTTTGTATCGGCAGGAAAAACATCTGCATCGCTTGGGTTTAACATTATCTCGCCAAACGATGGCAAATTGGATGATTTATGGAGCGGATCGCTGGTTAAGCCAGGTGTATAGTCGGATGCATCAGCTGATAGTAAAGCATGATATCATTTGTGCTGATGAGACGACCCTTCAAGAACCAGGTAGATCAGCTTCATCAAAATCGTATCTATGGCTTTACCGCACAGGTATCGAGGGACCACCCATTATAATGTATGATTACCGAGAAACCAGAGCTGGAGAAAATCCAATGAAATTCCTAAAGGAATTTAAAGGCTATCTTCAAGTCGATGGCTATGCAGGGTATCATAAAGTAGAAAACGTAACCCTTGTTGGGTGTTGGGCCCACGCTAGACGCGGGTTCACGGATGTTTTAAAATCACTGCCTGTGAATAGCATAAAGCCAGTCGCTGCGACCGAAGGTCTCCAATTCTGTAATCAACTTTTCAGGATTGAACGAAAGTTGAGGGAATTAGCCCCGGAAGATCGACATGAACAACGTCTAAAGCAAAGTAAGCCCGTACTAGACGCATTTTTGTCATGGCTAAAAGTACAATAACAAAATGTGTTACCTAAAAGTGGCCTTGGCAAAGCCATCACATACTGTCTAAATCAATGGGATAAATTAGTGGCCTTTTTAGAGGATGGTCGATTAGAAATCGATAATAATAGAAGTGAAAGGGCTATTAAGCCTGTAGTGATTGGAAGGAAGGCCTGGCTTTTTAGCAATACACCAAATGGTGCAAAAGCCAGTGCCATCATTTATAGTATCGTGGAGACAGCGATTGCTAATGGATTAAATCCTTATTACTATCTTCGCTATCTATTTGAGCAGCTTCCCAATATGGATCTAACAGATAATGATAACCTTGACCGGATACTTCCGTGGTCAACGACAATACCAGTATCTTGTATTTCTTTTAAAAAGTTAACTAAATAATAACTCAGGCCCCAACTAAAATATAGGTGGGGTCTATTTGACGCTTACAAAGAAAAAGGGAAATTAATTCATAATAATGGGAGACCACTCAAACAGAACACCCTAGAAGACGCTGATGATGTTAAATTATTTGCAGTCTATCAAGACGAGATCAATGGAAATTTATATGAAAAATACTATTTTGCAAATAATGATAATAATAATTTAGTTGATATTAAACGTAATATTATTAATATCTCAAAAAAACTTAAAAAAGATCCTGAGGCTTATATTGAGGAACTAAAGGAAACAGAAGAAGTAGCCTCTAATTCAGTAAGTGCAGCAGTAGTTGCAGAGCCCAGTGGTGGGTATTGGAAAACTTATCAATGGTCATTTTACAACTATTTAAATATGAAAATAGGAGTATATTCAACAAATATTAACTTTGATAGAAAATCATCATCTGCTAATATTAATGGTGTAACCGGATCTGTATGGGATATTCATACGTTTCAAGAATATGATAGAATAACTGGTACAGTAACGGAACAAGTAACAAGAGTCGATGCGAACTATAGTGCTCAAAAACTTTTAAGTTATGGGCCATTAGATGATTCTGGATTTAGTGTCGGAGTGTCTTTATCAGGTATAACGTCACCTGTATCTTGGAGCTTTAGCACTGGTGCAGCCTCTACTAATAACACATCCTCGATTGCTAGCAAATATGGGAGATGGATATGGACAGCATCTGTCACTACCTTTGGGGATCCTTTTGTTACAGAACCAGGAATAAGGGTATCTAATACTTCCGGTTCTTTAGCAGTAAAATTTAGTCATACGTTTGGAACAAATTATGGTTCCCACGGAACAGGTGTAGTCACTGCTTCTATTCCTGATAGATAATAAGGTATTTATCCTCTATGACTGGAGATGCACACATGAAAATTGACAGAAAAACATTAGAGATTATATCAACTATTTCATTAATTGTTTTAGCTATAAGTACTTCAATTATTGCGATCCGTTTGGATGACTTGATTGATATTTTAACTGTAATAGGAAATAAATAGTGATGGTTATACTGAAAAATAATTACTGAACAAAAAACTGCAGCTACTACTAACGGGTTCCGTTCCCTATCACAAACATTAAAAATGCAAGGTTAAAATGAGTGCAAATTTGTTATAGAAATTGACACTCATTTTTTATTGGTTTAAAGACATTTTTGGTGAAATTATATAAAAATTTGTATAGGAAAGTGCACCCCAAAATGTAGGGGTATAACTGCTATTGTACCCCTACATTTTCTCCTCAATTTGATATACAAATTACATTACAAAAAAATGATTAGAAATCACTTGTAATTGGATATATATGTTAAGCTGAAATAAAGTTTGTAAAAAAATGTACTCAAGCTAAACCAGCTAATAGTTTGTCAAATTTTTCTCTAAAAAAATAAATTCATTGGTGTTTATGGCATCATAAAAATGTAGGTTATGGCATTTAATTTGTGCAGGCCCCGAGGGGCCTGCACAAATTAAAAAAACCACTTGTCAACATTCCCAAATACACATACACTTCCTGTTGGGTACAAAGACGTGCAGGAGGTATTTAAGGAGATGTTGGCAGTGGCCGAGATTAATTATATCAGACATGAAGTTAACAATAAAGGCTACGGGTATTCAGAAGTAGCAAAGAAAATGGGAAGAGATCCAAGAACTATAAAGAAGTATGCAGATAGGGAGGATTTCAACAAACAGCCACAGAAAAAACAGACCAGGGTTGCTCCGGTACTAGGGCCAGTAAAGGCA
>NZ_FOBW01000001.1 GCF_900109925.1 Mesobacillus persicus
AACGAAATGCATAGACAATAGGGGCCTATAGCTCAGCTGGTTAGAGCGCACGCCTGATAAGCGTGAGGTCGGTGGTTCGAGTCCACTTAGGCCCATTTATAATAGGTTGCTTTAATACTCCATATATTTTCAGGGTGATTGCTTTATCGCAATCACCCTTTTTGTATATCGTTTTATTAGTAACGGCTCACCCTGTGTCATTTACTTATTCGCGTAGTTAATTACTGTATGAGGGCAATTCGACAATTTTTCGCAAATTTAGAAAAAAGTCTGTCCATTAAACTCCTTATAGGTGTATAATTCTTTTTAGCGGAAAATTTCATAATGAAGAATGGGTGTCTTTTAAAAAGATTGTATCTTTTTAAGACTTAATAGGGAAGTTGGTGAAATTCCAACGCGGTCCCGCCACTGTAAATGGGAGCTTATTGCATTAGCCACTGTACCATTAGGTATGGGAAGGCGCAAAACGAGCGATGACCATGAGCCAGGAGACCTGCCTGATTCTTTGCACCACAAACCTACGAGGATAGGAGGTGTTTGGCAGGATTACATACATACGTAAGTACCTATACAAACATCTCCATGTCTCTAGTGGAGATGTTTTTTTTGTAAAAAGGGAAGAAATAGAGATTCCCAATTACTAAATGGAGGAATGAAGGATGAAGAAGCTTTACACCTTATTATTTGCCTTATTATTGGCGGTGGGAATCCTCACTGGCTGCGGAGGTAGTCCTGAAGAGCCAACAGTCGAAACCCCAAATGAAGAGAATCAAGCTAGTGAACAAGAGGAAGCAAGTTTTCCTCTTACAATAACGGATGCCCTCGATAATGAGGTTGTCATTGAAGCAAAACCAGAGAAAATTGTGTCTTTAATCCCAAGCAATACTGAGATTGCATATGCATTAGGTTTAGGGGAACAAATTGTCGGGGTGTCTGATTTTGATAATTTCCCTGAAGAAGTAGTAGAAAAAGAAAAGATTGGTAATATGGAGATTAATATTGAAAAAATTATTTCTTTATCCCCTAATCTTGTTCTTGCTCATGCATCGAGTGCTCATAACTCAGAAGCTGGTCTACAGCAGCTAAAGGATGCAGGAATTGCTGTTCTGGTTGTAAACGATGCCCAAAATTTAGAGGATGTGTATAAAGGAATTCTTATGGTAGGAAGTGCGACAGGCGAGTTAGATGAGGCAGAAACAATTGTTGCTGATATGAAGGAAAAGATAGAAGAAATTCAAGCAAAAGTAAAAGAAATAAAAGAAACAGATCGTAAGACAGTGTTTGTTGAAGTGTCACCAGCACCTGAAATTTATTCTGTAGGTGCTAATACCTTTATGAATGAAATGCTCCAAATCATCAACGCTAAAAACGTAGTAAGCGAAGACGGTTGGCCGAAAATGGATCCGGAAGCAGTTATCGAGAGAAATCCGGATGTCATTATTACGACTCATGGATATTACACAGGCGATCCTGTAAGTGATGTGGTAAGTCGAGATGGCTGGCAGGATATTACAGCAGTTAAAAACGAGCAGGTTGTGGATGTCGATTCAGATATGGTTACCCGAACAGGTCCAAGGATTGCTCAAGGAGTAGAGGAAATTGCAAAAGCTGTTTACCCGGAAATTTTCAACCAATAAATATTTAGCTTATTTACTGGCTTCCGTATTTCTTTTAATGGCAATGCTATTAGGAATATCGATAGGTACGGTTTCCGTGCCTATCTTGGATATCATTGGAATCATTGGTGCTGAAATTTTCCGCTATTCACTAAATGAAAGCATTGATCCAATGCATAGCAATATCGTCATGAATATTCGGTTGCCACGGGTGATTTTGGCTGGGTTAGTTGGGGCGTCTCTCGCAATTGCGGGAGCCGCCTTTCAAGGTTTATTGAGAAACCCGTTAGCGGATCCCTATACCCTTGGTGTTTCCTCTGGTGCATCAGTTGGTGCGGTCATTACGCTTTTCTTTGGAGTTTCCATTCCACTAGCGGGAATGTTTACCCTACCAATATTAAGTATTACTTTCGCCTTTTTAACGATTATGATGGTATTATTTTTTGCTCGTAGAATTGACCGAGGAATGAAGGTAGAAACAATTATTTTAACCGGAATTATTTTCAGCTCGTTTTTAGGGGCATTTATTTCCTTGATGATTGCGCTGACCGGCGATGAATTAAGACAGATTATTGGTTGGCTCATGGGGAGTGTCTCGATGCGAGGATGGGACTACATTAACATCATCTTCCCATTCTTCTTAATTGGCTCATTCATTCTATTAATGAATGCTAAAGAAATAAATGCTATGTCTTTTGGAGAGGAAAGGGCCCAGCATATTGGTGTAAATGTTCAAAGGAGAAAAATGCTTGTCCTTATTGCGGGTTCCATATTAACTGGGGCTGCTGTTGCCGTTTCTGGGACCATCGGGTTTGTTGGACTAGTTATCCCACATTTAACGCGGCTATTATGGGGACCAGATCATCGCCATTTACTACCATTGTCTATTTTTACGGGAAGTGGATTTCTTATTTTAGCAGATTTAGTGGCACGCACGATTATATCGCCAACGGAACTCCCGATTGGTGTGATTACATCAATGATAGGAGCTCCCGTTTTTGCGGTCATTTTAATGAATAGACGGAAGGAAAGAAGAGGGTAAAGGATGCTTAAGATTCAACAATTGACAGGCGGATATACTGGAGAGGCTATCCTAAAAAATATCTCTTTTGAGGTTGAAAAAGGAGAATTATTTGGAATTCTGGGACCAAATGGGAGTGGGAAAACCACCCTGCTAAAAATGTTAAGCGGGGTACTTCCTTTCTCTAATGGTAATATTCTTTTAAAAGATAAACCACTAAAACAATATAGTGCAAGGGAACTAGCGAAAATTATCGCTGTCCTTCCACAGCATTCTAGTCAGGCGTTTTCTTATACCGTCAAAGAAACGGTGTCCCTTGGCAGGTATGCTCATCAACAAGGGTGGTTTCAAACATGGTCAGAAATGGATGAACAAATTGTTCGGCAGGTAATGGGACAAACGGGAGTTGCCCAGTTTGAAAATCAGGACATACAACTGCTTTCAGGTGGGGAGAGACAGCGAGTTTTTTTGGCGCAGGCTCTTGCACAAGAACCGGAGATTTTATTGTTGGATGAACCAACGAATCATCTTGACCTATCGTTTCAAAAGGATTTACTGGACCGATTAAAAGGATGGACAAATGAACGCAATTTGACGGTAATTTCCATTTTTCATGACTTGAATTTGGCCGGGTTATATTGTGACCGTCTCCTTCTCATGGAAAACGGGAAAATTAACCTGGACGATCTCCCAAATGAAGTGCTTCGTGAAGAAAGGATTCGAGCTGTTTATAAAACGAAAATACAAAAACAGTCACATCCAAAAGTACCTGCTCCGCAAATGGTGTTGTTACCAGAAATAAAGGATAATCAAACTGACGACGTCTCAATCGATGAAGCGCTCTTACAAATTTCAGGAGAGTATCTCGCTCTAAAGTCTCCAATTCCTCTTCGCACGATGTCTTCAGGAGTAGTTGGCTCTGGGACTGGTTGGCATAAAGTGTTTATCAACCGTCATGTTGATAAGAATTATCATTGTGATGATTATCGTGATGATATGGTTGCCTTTATAAAAGAGAATGACTTTGAACCAGGAGAAACGGTCGGAATGATGACGGCTGTTATGATCGAGGATGTTGACTATCAGCTATTACGAGATGTAGATTTTTCCGTGTTAATTGTCGTTACAGCAGGGGTTGGCAATGCCATCGATGCTTCAAGAAGTATGGAACATACCTTTCAGTTGTCCCCTGGGACAATCAATACGTGGGTGTTTGTCAATGGCCACTTGACCGAGGAAGCTTTTATCCAAAGTATCATGACAGCTACTGAAGCGAAAACAAAAGCCCTCCATGAACTTGAAGTAAGAGATAAGGTTACAGGTTCAATTGCAACTGGGACTTCAACGGACAGCATTTCGATTGCGGCTACGCAAAGGGGGCGTCACCTTGAGTTTGCTGGTACAATTACACCTCTAGGTAAGTTAATAGGTAAAGGCGTTTATGATTGTACGATTGAAGCCATTAAGAAAAGCCGACAAAGGGTGAAGATATGATTCTATATCATCTGATTGCTCTTACTTTTGCCGTTCTAATTGATCTCGTAGTTGGCGACCCACCAAATTGGCCTCATCCTGTAAAATGGTTTGGTTCCCTGATTAGTAAATTAGAGAATAGATGGAATAAAGGAGTGTATCAGAAAGAAAAGGGCCTCATGATGGTGCTAACGGTATTAGTTGTTGTAGGAGGGTCGTCGTTCCTACTTGTGGTTGGTGCTTATTCTATACACCCTTTGGTGGGGATCGGGATTGAAGCGATTTTAATTGCGACGACCATTGCCCAAAAGGGTTTAAAAGAAGCGGCGTTAACTATTTATAGGCCACTCGAAAGAAACAACCTTGCGGAGGCCCGTGTCAAGTTATCGTATATTGTTGGTCGAGATACCCAACATCTACAAGAAGAAGAAATCACAAGGGGTGCTGTTGAAACGGTTGCTGAAAATACGAGTGACGGAATTACTGCTCCTTTGTTTTGGGCGCTAATAGGGGGGGCTCCGTTTGCAATGGTGTACCGAGCGATCAATACATGCGATTCGATGGTGGGCTATAAGAACGAAAGATTTCGTGATTTTGGCTGGGCATCAGCAAGGTTTGATGATATCGTGAACTGGATTCCTAGCCGCCTGACATCCATGTGTATGCTAATAACTAATCAACCAGAGTTAATATCCCGCACAAGGGCTAGAAAAATAGTATGGAGGGATGCGAAAAAGCATCCTAGTCCCAATAGTGGCTGGGGAGAAGCAGCGGTTGCCGCAATCCTTGGTGTCCAGCTTGGGGGGATTAACTATTACAAAGGAGTCATTTCTAATCGAGCAAGGATGGGCGATCCAATAGTCCCATTAGAAAAGAATCATATTTTAAAAACCAACCAAATTGTGACGAGAACTTTACCATTCTACTTACTATTATTATGGACAGGAGGGGTATTGATTGAATTGGCCCGAACATGGATCAAATCCGCATTATTTATATGAAGCATTAAACAAGGAGTTTCCAGATAATAGGGTTGATTTCAGTGCCAACATTAATCCGCTTGGACCTCCACCACTAATCAAAGAAAATTGGAATTCTTTGTTGAGCACCATTAGTGATTACCCTGATCCAAATGGTATCGAGCTAAGAAAAAGGATTGCAAAAACGGAAGGATTGGATGAGAACCAGGTCCTTATTGGGAATGGTGGTGCCGAAATGATCTCACTTATTGGTCGGCTTCTTACTGGCCAACGGGCACTGATTGTGCAGCCCGCCTTTTCCGAATACGAGCAAGCCTGTCGGGTGAATGGTGCCATTGTAGATTATCACCAGTTAACATCAGGAAGCTGGGACCTAGATTTAGAGAGTTTGCACAAAAAACTGAGGGATACGGATGCGGTATTTATTTGTAATCCTAGCAATCCAACAGGAGTTTATTATTCCAAACCAGTTTTGATGGAATTACTTTTCGCCTGTAGAGAAAATAATTGTCTCCTTATAATTGACGAGGCATTTTACGATTTTATTTATTATTATGAATCTTTGGTTGAATACATAGAAGAGTTTCCTAATTTACTTATTATTCGTTCGATGACGAAAATGTATGCTATGCCTGGCTTGAGACTTGGCTATTTGCTAGCAGACGCAAGGGTAATTGAGAGGGTTGCGAAATTTCAGCCGCAATGGAGCATGAATGCGATTGCGCTGAAAGCAGGGGAATGGTGCCTAGAAAGTGAAATTTATAGAAAGGAAACAATAAATCTTATTGTACAGGAAAGAAAGCGACTCTTTGCTTTCTACCATGGTGTACAATTCAATGTCTCACCGTCTGAGACAAATTTTTATTTACTAAAGGATCCTGTTCTCGATGATCAGATTCCTTTATTTCGATTTTTACTTGATAAAGGCATTGTACCTAGACATACAATGAATTTCCCTGGCCTTGAGGGTAAATGGCTTCGGTTTGCGATTAAAGCTCCGGTTGAAAATGACCGATTGATGGAGGCGATTGTAGAGTGGCGGAACAATCATTCCTCATCTTTATAAGCGGTGGCGTTCGAAGTGGGAAAAGTCAGTTTGCGGAAAAGCTTGCGGTTGATTTATCAGGATTAACTCCAGATAGAACCGGTAATACTCCATATCAGCTACATTATATCGCCGCAGGTCAGGCAAGTGATGAAGAAATGAAAACGAGGATCTTACGACATCAAACAGATCGTCATTTTAGTGGACTAAATTGGATTACCTGGGAACAACCTACTGAGCTAACAAAGCTTTCCGAAGTGTTCAGTAAACATGATGTTGTGCTCCTAGATTGTTTAACGACCTTACTAAACAATGAATTTTTTAAAGAGGAAAACCTGTGGGGAAATATCCTGTTTCAAGAGCAGATAATGGCAGAGATACTCGAAGCTATCGAGAAGATTACGAGTTCTTGCCATGCTTTAATTGTTGTTAGCAATGAGGTTTTCTATGATACAAGCGGAGATCAAGAGCTCATTTATACATATAAAAAAATACTGGGAAAGCTTCATCAGAAAGTAGTCGCAAAGGCACAAAAGGCCTATCTTGTTGAATCCGGGATTCCTCTTTTAATGAAAGGGGGAAAGTCCATATGAAAGGAAATACGTTTCAAGGTAAATCATTTAATGGTGGTAATAGCATAGCTGTAACTCGGATCATTGGTGCGTATCGGCTCTATCTGAGAAAATATAATTGGAGAAGCATATCATGAAATGGCTTAAGGGTTTATTAATCAATTTTCAATTTTTCACAAGCATTCCAGTGCCTTTTACGATACCTATGGACCGAGAGCATTTGGGGAAGGCGATTAAGACCTTTCCTTTGCTTGGCTTGGTACAGGGGGGGCTTTATGCAGGTATTCTCTTTGCCCTGACCGAATGGACGATGTTTTCAAGTTTAACAGTGGCCATTGCACTTTGGTTAGCCGGAATTATTTTCACTGGTGGCATTCACCTTGATGGTTGGATGGATGCCAGCGATGCCTTTTTCTCGTACCGTGATCAAGAAAAACGTTTAGAAATAATGTCTGATCCAAGGTCTGGCGCTTTTGCGGTCTTGTCGGTCATTGTCTTGCTAGGTACGAGGTTCTTTTTTATATATGAAATTGTTTTAATGCATGAGCCGATAACCTATATATTAGTAGCATTCATTCCTATTTTAAGCAAAATGGTCATGGGGGTTCTTTTATTAACAATACCTTCAGCGAAAAAGGAAGGACTGGGGACGCTTTTTAAAGATGCAGCAACAGATAAGACGTTGCTTGTTTACCCCATTTATTTGGTTATATTTATTGCTGCTAGTATCGGATTCATTGGTGATGGGGCCATGTTTGGAATCTGTGCTATGATTCTGGCCGCATTTCTACTTATTATTTATTTAAAGAAGAAAACAATTAGCTGGTTTGGAGGTATGACAGGTGATGTTCTTGGAGCCAGTGTGGAAGGGACAGGACAGCTTTTATGGATGACATTGTGGTTATTACATTATTTCGCCATGGGGTAACCGAGGAAAATAAACGTCAAGCCTATTTAGGCTGGAATGATTCTCCGCTTCTCTTCGAAGAAAAAGAGAGGTTATCTAAATTGCAGCTTAGAGATGAAATGGTTTTTTCAAGTGATTTAGGTAGATGCTTGACGACCGCTGCCATTCTATTTCCTCGTACAACACCCGAAATAATAACAGAATTGCGTGAACTGCATTTTGGGGAATGGGAAGGGAAGACCTATTCAGAGTTAGTTCAGGATATTCTCTATGAACAATGGCTGAACGATTTTTATTCCGTAAGGCCACCTGAGGGTGAATCATTTCAGGAATTTGCTCTACGAGTAAATGGTGGTTGGGAGAAGGTAAAGAAGGACTTGGAAGAGAATAATCAGACTAGAGCTACAATCATTACCCATGGGGGAGTGATTAAATATTTATTGTCGCAACTTGCTCCAGAAGAGAAGGAGTTTCACGATTGGAAGGTTCCTCATGGAAATGGATTTGAACTTAAGTGGAACAAAGACCAATGGAGGAGGGGAGAGCGTTGCATTTCGTTACAGGAGGTGCCTTTAATGGCAAATCCAAATGGGTGAAAGAATATTATCAATTAAACAATACACATTATGAGTGGATATCTGCTTATCAGCGAAAGGCTGTTCCCGAAAAGTCGGAGAGACCCGGTAGCGGAAGCGTAATTGTTTTAGAAGGAATCGAAATGTGGGTAAAGGATTGGGTGGAAATATTTGAGGTTCATGAAATCCGTGAAAAATGGCAGGATCTACTACGGCAATGGGTAGAGTGGGAAAAGCAACACCCCTTGTGTAAGGTTATTATAATAGGAAATGACCTTTCTAAAGGGATTGTTCCAATTGATGCCAAACAAAGGAAATGGCGGGATGTAACGGGATGGATTTACCAAGATACGGTATCTGCATCACAGCGTGTCGATTTGGTTTGGTACGGGATAAATCAACAAATTGGATAGGCAAAAATAGCATCACATATTTTAGGAAAAGGGGAGATTGGAATGAAATTATATACAAGAACAGGGGATAAAGGAAAAACGAGCTTGATTGGGGGCCGAGTCGATAAGGATGATGTCCGTGTTGAGGCCTATGGAACAGTGGATGAAGTGAATTGCTTTGTTGGCCAGGCCGTGACACAGTTGAACTCGGATATTTTTCAAGATGTGTTAGCAGACCTTGAAAAAATTCAACATGAGCTTTTTGATTGCGGTGGGGATTTGGCCAATGTATCGAGTAAGCGTGAACTAAAACTGACAACAGAATCAATTGACTATCTTGAAAAACGGATTGATGAATTGATTGTCGAAGCTCCTGAACTTGAACGGTTTATTTTACCTGGCGGTGCTCCAGCAGCTGCATCCATTCATATTGCAAGAACAGTCACACGAAGAGCTGAGAGATTAGTTGTTACATTAAGTAAGACAGATAGTGAAGTTCCTGAAACAGCGCTCAAGTACTTAAATCGGTTATCTGATTACTTTTTTGCTTTAGCAAGGGTGATTAATTTTAGGTTGAATCAGAAGGATGTAGAGTATGTCCGTAGTGCGAAGGTTTTTCGTGATGGAAAGCGGAAGGAAGAAAAACAAGGTGAGTAAAAAAATCACACTGACTTCCCTTCTTATCGCGCTAACGGTGGTCGGAGCAACAATCAAGGTTCCAGCCATTATTGGGAGCGTGGCTTTCGATTCGTTTCCCGCTCTCCTTGCCGCTGCACTGTTGGGTGGCCCTGCTGGTGCTGTCGTGGCTGGTATGGGTCATTTGCTCTCCGCTTTGATGGGAGGTTTCCCCCTTGGTGCACTTCATGGACTGGTTGCTATTGAAATGGCCTTGCTCGCTTTTATCTTTTCGTTTTTTTACAGCTCAGGGAGAAGTTGGGTTGCAGCGATTCTTTTTGTATTAGGTAACACCTTTGCTGCCCCGCTTCCCTTTTTGTTTATAATGGGAGAAGCCTTTTACTTAGCGTTACTACCAAGTCTTTTTGTGGGTTCCTTATTAAACATGGCTATTGCTTTGGTGGCAATTCCTAGGTTAATAAGTATTCTTGGGCCGAGACTTTCAGAAGGTAAGGTTAACTTATGAGGGATGTTTTGTTTATTCCATTTAATCAGGAAGAAGAACTTGTCATCGCTAGTGACAACAGTGGCGCCATCGGGATGAAAGTAGACGACGAAGTCAAGGTCCCATACGAAACGGTTGCCTATTTCTCGTTTCGGGTGGCGGCAATGGAGTGTATCTCAGCAGGAGGGGAACCATTTGCTGTAACACTACAAAACTTTTGTGGAGAATTGGCATGGGAACACCTGAGGGCCGGAATTGAAGAAGGCCTAGAAGAGCTGGGACTAGCCGAAGTAGAAATTACGGGTAGCACAGAAAGTAATTTTAGCTTAAAACAGTCTGCGATTGGTGTAACAATCCTTGGAAAAAAGAAAATAAGCAAGCTAGACAAACAACTTAATTATTCACCTCAATTAGAAATAGCCGTCATTGGCTCACCGCTAGTGGGCAATGAGGTGATTGAAAAGGGGGCGGAAGTTGTCCCATTATCGACGTTTTATGAGATCAACTCTCTAGAGAACGTCAGCACTTTACCCGTAGGTTCAAAAGGAATCCTGTTTGAACTCAATCAATTGTTTAGCAATCTGAAATTTTCCGAGACTGATATAAACTCGAACATAGACCTTATGAAATCATCGGGACCATCAACGTGTTTTATCGTTGTTTATCCTATTGAAAAACAGGATGAAATTGAAGGGATAGCAGGCACTTTATTACATAAAGTTGTAGGAAGGAGGAGCTCTCATGCTTAAGGTATATGTAGTCCGTCACGGTGAAACGGAGTGGAATGCAGAGAAACGAACCCAAGGACGGTTGGATTCAAAGCTAACCGAAAAAGGGAAGAGAGATGCCAATTTATTAGGGGAGCGCTTAAAGGGGGTCAACTTTACTCGGATATTCAGCTCGCCAAGTAACAGGACCATGGAAACAGCAAAACGTGTAAAGGGTACGAGGTCAACTCCAATTGAGACGGATGAAAGATTATATGAAATCGATTTAGGAGCCTGGCAAGGAAAAACAGAAGAAGAGATAAAAACACAGTATCCGGAGCAGTTTCATTTTTATTGGAATGAGCCACAGCGGTTTGAAAATATACTCGGAGAAAATTTCTTGGACGTTAAAAAAAGAATTGAGAAATTTTTTAATGAACTTGAGAGAGAGACCCCTACTGGCAATTTACTCGTGATCACCCATGGAGTAGTTATTAAGTCTTTGTACAGCCTCTGTAGAAATGCTGATGTGGAAAAAATATGGGACCCGCCCTTTATACACGGGACTAGTTTGACAGTTATAGAGATTCATGATGGCGTTAAAAAAATTATGCTTGAAGGATGTATAAGCCATAGCAGCTAGACTTGTATTTAGAGTCTAGTTTTTTTATGTTCGATATGTTGGAGGACTAGTTCATCAAACTCTAAGCAGGATTTTAAAATCCTAAGTAAATCTCTTAAAAATGATGATATAATACCTTCATGTGATAAAAATACAATATGATTAATATTCTTATCATTTATATAAATGTTATCCAACAACAAGGAGACTGTTTTTTTAGGAGAGAGGTACAATGGTAATCTTTTACGAGAAGGCGCATTACGGTGGTCCTGTACGCACTGTTTCAATAGATGAAATGAAATCAATGCTAGATTTGCATTCTTTTCTGCTAGGAATGATTACGCGAGGGGATTCTTTGTCCCAAATTTTAGAGACATTATCTTTAACACTCGAAGAGCACTTTAAACGGAAAATGCATTGTTCGATTCTGTTAGCAGCAGAGGAAAATAACCTAACCGTTGGCTCAGCTCCAAATCTTCCAAATGAATTTAGTGAGATGCTTCATCCGGTCAAAATAGGGCCATCTGAGGGTTCATGCGGAACAGCTGTTTATCGAAATGAACCAGTAATTACAATAGATATCGAAAAGGACCCTTTATGGGACAATTATCGTGATAGGGTGTCAAAGTTTGGAATCAAGGCTTGCTGGTCCATCCCAATTTCAATTGGTGATCAAGTAATGGGGAGTTTTGCCGTATATCATACAGAAATTTGTAGGCCGACGGAATATGAATTTGAGATCCTTAAAACCTGTGCAAATTTGGCTGGATTCGCGATTGAGCGGGATAAGAGGATTCAGCTGGAAAAGCAGTTGAAAGAAAGTGAACAGCGCTTTAAATCATTATTTGACCATTATCCTGAATCCATCCATATGATTTCATTAGAGGGGGATTTTTTAGGATGTAACGATAAAGCCCTTTCAGTGTTCGGGTATGAACCGCAAGAGTTTGCAGGGAAAAAGTTCCACTCTTTCGTACTTGAAGAAAATAAACAGGTTATAACTGCATTTAATAAAGCAATCGAAGGAAACGTTCATCATTGTCAATGTAAAACCATTCATAAAAACGGAAACGCGCTCTTTATTAATCTGACCTTTTTACCGATTCTCGTAAAGGATAGCGTAGTAGGAGTATACGGTATTGCTCGGGATGTTACCTATGAGAAGCTTCTAGAACAGGAGTTGTCCGTTAGCCATAAGGAAATTGAACATATTCTAAAAAATCACCAAGGAATGATTTTTAAATATAAAAAAGAAAATGGTCAGTTTATTCATACGTTTGGAGCAGGGCAATTATTTGACCGACTTGGAATGCCTTTAGAAGAATTTACTGGTAAAACATTAGCTGATATTCTACCGGCCGATGAGGTAGCTCGTAAGATTGTTTATTATGAGAAGGCGTGGAAAGGCTTACAAACAAGCTACGAGGCTAGTGTAAGGGATATAGATTATGTAGCAACTTTACGGCCTATCTTTGAAGAAGGGAAAGTCACTGAGGTCATTGTTTCTTGTAGTGATATTACCGAACTGAAAAAAACGCATGATGATCTTAGAAAAACACAGGAACTGATGGAATCCTTTGTCCATAATACAGGCGATGCGATTGCTACAATGGACATAGAAGGGAAACTAACTTTTGCCAATCAAGCTTATGTGGAAATGTTCGGATATCCTAAAGGAGAAAATTGCATTCCGAGTATACCGGATAATTATCGCAACGAATATCGGCTCCTTTTAGATACAGTTAAAAATGGTACAAAGGTAAAGGGGCATGAGACAGTACGTAAAAGGCTAGATGGGGATATCGTTCCTGTAAGCGTCACATATGCTCCCTTAAAGGATAAAAACGGTTCATTTAATGGGTTTTCCGCTATTATTCGCGATATAACTGAGCAGAAACGAATAGAAAAGGAGCTAGAAGAAAACAAGCAACGTTACCAATCGTTATTTTTTTCTAATCCTGATTTAGTTTACAGCCTTGATTTGGAAGGCGTCATCACGAATATTAACCCTTCAGTTCAGAGGTTAATCGGGTATTCTCCCGAACAAATCATAGGGGAAAACTTTCGTCTCTTCGTTAATGATCAATCTCTATGTCATACGGAGGCAAGGTTTAAGGAGACGATGAAAGGGATTCCACAGACCTACGAAACGGGGCTTTTCCATAAGAACGGCCAAACTGGTTTCTTTCATATAACAAATCTACCTATTATTGTGAATAATCAAATCGTTGGTGTATACGGGATAGCAAAGGATATTTCTGAGATAAAAAAAGCGGAAGAATATCTCCGGAAATCAGATCGTTTATCTGCGATTGGTCAGTTAGCCGCGGGAATTGCTCATGAAATACGAAATCCGCTTACTTCCATAAAAGGTTTCTTGCAGTTCCTACAGGAAAAAAGCCAAAATCAGGAATACTTTGAGATTATGCTCCGTGAAATCGACCGGATTGAATTAATTACAAATGAGTTTCTTATTCTAGCAAAACCACAAGCCAAAAAATATAGCCAGACATCAATCAAGTCTATCCTGCATGGCTTCCTTCCATTGGTGGAAACACAAGCGAACTTGAGCAATATTGCGATTAAAACGGAAATCGATGAACTGATTCCTGCCATATATTGTGACCCTAACCAAATTAAACAGGTATTCCTAAATATAATGAAGAATTCAATTGAATCAATGCCGGAAGGCGGAAAAATTAAGATTAGGGTAATGAAGAAAGACGGCCATATAAAAATATTAATTGAGGATAGCGGCTGTGGCATTCCACCTGAGCGATTAAAGCGGATTGGTGAACCGTTTTATAGTACGAAGGAAAAGGGAACAGGTCTTGGGCTGATGATTATTTTTAAAATAATAAAAGAGCATAAAGGAAGTATTCAGATTAACAGTGAATTGAATGAAGGGACCCAGGTGGAAATCTGTATTCCATACTAAGTAAAATCTGTTGCCTGCTGCGTCTCGCTAGGTGAGAGGAGGGGGAAATCTAGATATACTCTTATTTTCCTGTTCGTACCTTATCACTCGTATTAGTCCGCAATTTTTTTATACAGGGAACGATAATTTTATTATGTAAACTTATGAACTTGTGAGGGTGAAAAAGGGGGGATTCCCCTTTTCCCTACTCATTCGCTCTACCTCCAAGGGTTACGGTGACACTAACTTTTCCTTGCTGGTTTTTATTTACTATAACGACGAAATTCCCCGGCTCGTCCCCTCTAAAGCTTTGGCTAGAAACAGTATCCCTTAAAGATTCACTTCGATATTGAATAATTTCTTGGTCACTATCTTCATTTATTCTTTTTAATTCCATGGCGTCTGCTGGAATTCTTTCTCGTATATACGAATCCATTTGCTCTTCAGTCAAGGGATGTCCAGGTTTGTATGCAAACTGGTATTGAACATTTACCGCACGGTGTGTTTCGTACGTAACAATCATGAATTCTCCCTGATACCTGGCAATTTCCAAATCCCCATAGTTTTTGCCGTAAGCGTGATCAAACTGATGACGGGTAGCACCAATCCCAACTTCTTCTGAAATCAGAGAGGTGTTTTCAGGCTGATCTTGTGTTTTTGCGCGTATTTCTTCTCGTGAAGGGTTATTTAGGTCTTCGAGAATGACGATTTTTTCCTCATCGGCATTACAAGCCGTTAAAACGGCGAAAAGGATTAACGAAATGGCCAAGAACATCATTCTGTTCATTCAACGATCTTCCTTTCTAAATATTGTATTTTTTAGCATTCCCAAAATAAGACTGAGTATGAAAAGGATATCGAACCTCTTATTCTTGTTTAGACGTATTTTTCTGTCCCTAGTTATATTTCCAAAATGAATTACACAACACACAAAAGTGGTAAAATAAGTGAAAGAAGCAAATTTCGAGGGGGGATAATCTTAAATGGAACTTATAGAGAAAGCACTTCAAGTTGCGACGCAAGCTCATGATGGACAATATCGTAAAAATACAAAGATTCCTTATATCATGCACCCAGTAGCTGTAGGGATGATATTGATGAAGGCTGGCTATGAGGATAATTTGGTCGCGGCCGGAATCCTTCATGACACTGTAGAAGATACCTCTTTAACCTTAAATGAAATTAACCAATGGTTTGGGCCGAAAATAGCTGAAATTGTTGATGGGTGCTCAGAACCCAATAAGTCACTCAGTTGGGAGCAGAGAAAGGAACACACGATTCAATTTTTAGCATCAGCTCCTGAAGAAATTAGAATTGTAGCATGTGCAGATAAATTACATAATATTCGATCCATCTTACATGATTTTGTATTAGAGGGGGATGAAGTCTGGTCTCGCTTTAACCGGGGACGAGAGCATCAAGAATGGTATTATCGAAGCATAGTAAAAAGCCTTGGGCATAAATCGAAGTTTAAGCTGCTTGATTATTTGAATGCAGATGTGGATCAATTATTCGGCGTAAATCCGGAATTTAGATAAGAGAAGGGGATTTTTCCCTGGCTCAAATGATGAGAACATACGGAGGATAATATGCAGAATTTGTATCGAGGTTGTTTAATTGGCGGGGCTATTGGCGATGCACTTGGCTGGCCTGTAGAATTTATGAGGCTCGAGGAAATCAGAAACAAGTACGGGGAAGAAGGAATTAAGACTCTCGATATCCGTCCCGGTGGTCCTGCTGAAATAACGGATGACACGCAAATGACGATGTTTACGGCTGAAGGACTGCTTCGTGCAGAAAATCGGGGGAACAATAAAGGAATTGTCGATGTACCAACGATGGTTTATAAAAGTTATTTGCGTTGGTTGTCAACACAAGGGATTGAAACGGATGTAGAGAAGGATGGCTGGATTTATCCCATTAATGTTTTACATAATAGAAGGGCCCCTGGTAACACTTGTTTGAGTGCGTTGCATAGTGGGACCATTGGACAAGTTTCAACGCCAATCAACGACAGTAAAGGTTGTGGTGGTGTGATGCGGACCGCACCTGTTGGTTTACTTTATCCTAAGGAAAGAGCCTTTCAACTGGGAAGTGAACTAGCAGCGATTACTCATGGGCACCCTAGTGGATTTCTGTCTGCTGGTGGTCTGAGTTATATAATTGCAAGCATTCTTGAAACTAGAGATTTACCATTAGCGGTAGAGCGGATGGTGGAGGAATTAGCAAATTGGCCGAATCATGAGGAATGTAGCACACTGGTAGAAATGGCGCTGAAGCTTGCCTACTCTGATGTAGATGACGAAGAAGCCATTCGGACCTTAGGTGAAGGATGGGTTGGCGAAGAAGCATTGGCGATTTCGATTTTTTGCTCTCTAAGATATCAAGACGACTTTCAAAAAGCAGTCATAGCCTCTGTAAACCATAATGGCGATAGCGATAGTACGGGAGCAATTACTGGTAACATTTTGGGAGCCCTATTAGGGTTAGAGGGGATTCCAGTACAGTGGATAAAAGATGTTGAGCTTAAAGATGAAATCATACAGTTGGCGGACGATGTTTTGACTAGATATGAAGAGAGTGAATCCTGGCATAGAAAGTATCCTGGATGGTAAGGGGAAAATGGCACCCGGAGTCAATTTAGTCTCTAGTGCCATTTCTAATTAGGTGGCTTAAAGCTAGATTTATTCTTCCTTTAAATCATTGATAGGTACTGGCATTGGTTCATCCCGAGTATCTCTGCCCGTGACGGTTGCCATTTGCGATGAATCATCTACATTCTCAATCCAGACGGGTACTCCGTGATAGTTGACAGGAATTTCTGCTTTGGAAGATAAAATTTGTTTGACACGATTCAAGTCCATAAATAATCACCTCGAAATTTAGTTTCTTTGGAAGTCAAAGTAAAGCCCTAATATGAAACTAAACATTAGTATTTTCTATTTACCGTAGATTATCAGGAGTTTACATGTAAATTTATGTAAAGTGGCAGGCACCATCCAATTTCTGGATGGTGCCTGCATAGGTTATTGGGTGATTGGGCTAAATTCGTGGACCCAGACGACTGTTTCTGGATTCCATGTCATGCCGTGATGGGAGGATAAGACAGCCTTCTTATAGTCTTCTACTGTGCTAAACCCATCTTGAAGAACATCTTCATCCGTAAGGCTTCCTAACGTCATAGAGTAGACTCGGTTGATGACAAACTTTTTATTGCTAAGAGTGAATATTTCGCCGACATCGGCATAGCGACCATTTCTGCGGACAACGGTTCTAGTGCCATTAATTACATTTTCAATGTCTTGTGGTCTTACGACAAGACGCTCAATTGGACCCGTCTTTGGTGACAACTCGTTAAGTGTTTTTTGATTATCCATTGAAAAACCTCTTTCTATCTTAATTACCTTTATAATGTAACATAAAAAGAAATTAGATCAGGAAAGTACAAGCGAACATTTTATGAACAAACAAGAGGGATACTAATGTGGTAAGTAGAATATAAACAGTAATAAAGATGGGGAAGGTGGATGTAAATGGGATTCTTAGATGGTCTATTAGGGAATGTATCCGAGGTTGATGTCAAAGAGGTAGAGCGCGAATTAGAGATCATTGTTACCGATGATGAGCAGGTTGAGAAGGCCTATAAATTAATTCGTGATTTAATTGTGTTTACAAATCTACGCCTGATTTTAATTGATAAACAAGGAATGACAGGGAAGAAAGTGGAGTATCATTCTATTCCATATAAAAGCATTACCCATTTTAGTGTAGAAACAGCGGGCAGTTTCGATCTCGATGCAGAATTGAAGATTTGGCTATCCGGGTCACAACAGCCAATCTCCAAGCAGTTTAAAAAAGATAAAAATATCTATGACGTACAAAAGGCACTCGCAACATATATAGCAAAATAAAGAGAAGTTTGCCGGTTGGCAAACTTCTTTTATTTAGTGTGCAGATGGTGGTGGGGGCATATCGCTTGGAATGGTCCCGTGAACGTATAATGGAGCCGGCTTTAAAATCGGAATTTGTCCCATTGCTTCGGGGTCAGAAATGTATTCAAATTCACCCTTGCCATCAAAGCTCGGACCCGATGCCCAACGTCCTTTCTTGCTCTCATTCCCTTTTGAGAAATCCATAAAGGAGTATGAAACTTCTTGTTTTTCGTACTCAGTGTTAAAAGTACTTGGTACTACAGGTCCCTCACGTTCTTCTAATTCATGGATAGCAGCTAACCATTGATTCTGGTGCATCGTGTCTCTTGCAATTAAAAAGGAAAGCATATCGCGTACACCCGGGTCATCCGTGATTTCATAAAGACGGACTGCCTGTAGTCTACCTTGAGATTCTGCATTAAGATTCGCTCTAAAGTCGGCCAATAAGTTGCCGCTAGCAATTGTATAGCGAGCCGTCCAAGGATAACCTACACTATCATCTGGTTTAGCACCAAGACCACCGACAATCGCATGCTGTGGGTTCATTCCACCCATAACTGCGCCAATAACAGGATCCTTCGCTGCTTGTTCCTGTTCTTCGATTGGTGCATTATCAAGGAGCTGCGCAATCATTGTAGCTAACATTTCAACATGGGCAATTTCTTCTGTTCCAATGTCAAGAATCATGTCACGATATTTTTGGTCAGCACGGCAGTTCCAGCCTTGGAATAGATACTGCATCATAACGGAAATCTCACCAAACTGCCCACCTAAAATTTCTTGAAGTTTTTTCGCATAAACTGGATCTGGACGCTCTGGCTTTGCATTGTATTGAAGCTCTTTAATATGATAAAACATTTCAAATCCTCCATTTCATTACGCAGTCATTTTATTATTTCGTAATTTGGCCAGGAGTATGTGTGAATTAGTACGTAAGAAAGAGGAATCACTGTCTAGCTTGGAAATAAGGTTTTAGAATTTGCCCGTAAAACCACGTGGGCTTGCCCAGTGGAGTAAGTCAGAAAATCTCGAAGATGTCTAATGTAAAAGATTTTTACACTCATTAATAAACAATGACCCATCCTGTTGGACTTCAGCATGAATAACATCTGATACCGAGTGTATCCCAAGTTGTTTTAATTGCTGGTCAAGCCATTGTTCATCAAGGTTTAGCTTCTCTAAGTTAGTTGTATTGGTGACACCGTTAGAAATAACTTCCGTAGGGTATGGATAATGTATGTTTTCAAAATGGCTCATATCAATATAATCTGACTGGTATTTCGGTTGGAGAAAAGATTTGACCACTTGAACTAGTACTTGCTGCAAACCCATTAAATCACCACCTAATATTATTTTTAGAGAGGTATCTCAATCATCTAAGGAACAAAATCCTGCCGCTTATCGATATATAATGACCCATCCTGTTGGACCTCAGCGTAAAAAACTTCAGAGACCGAGTGAACTCCTGATTGTTGTAATTGTCTATGTAACCATTTTTTATCAAGGTTGAGTTTTGACAAATTATTTGTGTTAACAATACCGTCTGAAATGACTTCTGTTGGGACGGGGAAGTGTGTGTCTTCCTGTTTATCTTTTAAGTTGCTTCTATTCGTTTGGATGGATTCGTTTTTCATAACTGAAAGAGTACCGTCCACCTCAAAAATGGCGAACTTCACATCAGTTAGTGAAAAAACATCTTTCTCCCTAAGCATGGCACGAAGAGAATCGACGTCAAGTTGAACTTTCCTTAGGGCTCTTTCCATTATTCTCCCTTGTTTGATGACAATAACCGGATCGCCGTCAATAAATTTCCGGAAGGCCCTAGACTTCATGTCAATATATCCTATCAATAAGGTTAGTAGAGTCCATCCTACTAGGGCGAGGATTCCATTCCTTATGCTAAGCGAATGGTCAATAATGAGAGAGCCACCTAGAGTACCAATTGCCATAGCTGAAACAAAGTTAAATAAAGTTAACTGACTTATCTCTTTTCTCCCCATAAACATGGTCAACAATAACAAGGCGAAGAAGGAAACAGTCAACCGAATGAACAATTCTTGTAGCTCCACAAGAACTCCACCTTTCAGTGTAATGTTGCACAAAGAATCATAAAATCAGGATGAAAAGGGGGCCATTTTCTAAAAATGGTTGAATTGAGAACGATTTAGAAGGACATCGAAAAGATAAATGTAACGTGGCGAGCAAATCAGATGGTTATTAATAGAGGGGCTAGAGTGTAAAACTCTAGCCCATTTCAAGTTTATTGATACGGAAATTGCGAAGAGTAATTGCTAAACTGTTGATAGGCTTGGTCAATCGTTTGTTGTTTTTCAGCTTCTAGCTTATACACACCATTCTTAAACATCAGATTGAAAAGCTGACGACAGCTATCATGGGTCTCTTGAAGAATTTGAGTCATATCGTTATACAACTGGTCATGGCTGGCTTCACGAACGGCGATATTCAAACTATCTGTAATATATTTACAGGTACTTAGGCCATCGTTAATAAAATCCCGATCATTCATTTCAGGACCTTTAACTTGTGGCAAATCTAGGCCTTTTGGATTTTTAATCGTACTGCTGTTTTGCGATTGCTGTTGGTTTTGCATCCATTTTCACCTCGTTTTATTAATGCTGTTGGTTTTGGTTTTGATTCTGATTTGGACTAGGGACATTAGCCATAGTTGCATCGTTATTTGTCTGTAAGTGTGCCAATAATCTTTGATAGTGATTTTGATGCATTCTTCCTGCGTTGTCGAGAGCTTGTTTCATTTCCTGATCAGATACTTGCTGAGCAAGATGATGGAACTTTTTTAAAGCGAGTAGTTCCCAAGATAGGGCATCTTTCAAGTAAAGCATATCCTTAGTTGTAATAACTTGAGGAGGAGTTTGCATAGGTGCTTGTTGAGTATTATCCATAATTTCGCTCCTTGCATTGTAATATTTTGACAAGGTTAGAGTGAGCATATTCATGTGTAAATATTCGTAATTTGTGTGATTGAACACGTTTAAAATTTCTTAGGTAGTCTTTTTTTAGTTTCACCTAAGATCAAAATAGATCAACACAAGTGTCCTGAACTGTGATTAAACTAGCACCTTGTTTAAATAGCGCGCAAACAGATGCTTTCGTAGTAATAAGTAAATGGACAAGTGTCCACAGAGTAATGGAGACAAAAGCTGCTAAACTATTCAAAAAAAATAATACTATAATGTGGTGGTTTATATTAAAATACAAATGAACGTACTAGGATAGTTATATTTGAACAACGTGAAAGGAGTCAGGCAATGAAAAACGGAATCAGTGATAAAGATCCGCGCTTTAAAATAGCCCAAAGGGAAGCTTGGATTGGCGTTATTTTGGTAATTATTAATTTTGTTTGGTGGTTTGGGTTTGCGTACGGAATGGGTTCCGAATCTGTCGAAAGCTATACGTATATCTTCGGTTTGCCAGCTTGGTTTTTCTTCAGCTGTGTAGGTGGGTTTGTTTTAATGGTGATTTTAGTAATATTAGCCGTTAAGCTTCTTTTTAAAGAGGTCCCATTCGATGACGAAACGGAGGGGACAAGATGAACTGGGCGGTAATAATCCCTTTACTTCTTTTCTTAGTCATCATCTTTATTATTGGATTTTGGGCGAGTACTTACTTGAAGTCTTCGAGCTCATTTTTACAAGAATATTTTCTTGGTGGTCGTCAGCTCGGTGGATTTATTTTAGCGATGACGATGACAGCAACTTATGGTAGTGCGAGTAGCTTTATTGGTGGGCCTGGAGCTGCTTATACTCAAGGATTAGGCTGGGTATTGCTCTCCATGGCACAACTTGCAACTGGATATTTCGTTTTAATGATTCTAGGTAAGAAATTCGCTATTGTAACTCGGAAATACAAGGCGATAACACTTGTCGACTTTTTAAAAGAGCGATATCAAAGCAAATGGGTGGTACTTTTATCTGCTGCGAGTATTATCATTTTCTTGTTTTCAGCGATGGCTGCGCAATGGGTCGGTGGTGCTAGATTAATTGAATCACTAACTGGGCTTTCCTATACGAGTGCATTATTTATTTTTGCAGTATCTGTCCTTATTTATGTTATTATCGGTGGTTTTAGAGCGGTTGCACTCACGGATGCTGTGCAAGGGACGGTGATGTTTTTTGGGACGCTCATACTATTGGTGGCGACGATTATTGCTGGTGGAGGGATCTCGAACATCGTTTCGGATTTAACGGCAGAAAATCCAAACCTTATTACCCCATATGGTTTTGATGGCGGATTGACTCCATTATATGTCTCGTCTTTTTGGATCTTAGTCGGTGTCGGGGTAGTCGGACTTCCGCAAATAACGGTTCGAGCAATGTCTTATAAAAATGCAAAATCGATGCATCGAGCGATTATTATCGGAACGATTGTCATTGGGTTTATTATGTTAGGAATGCATTTAATCGGTGTGTTTGCTCGTCCAATATTGCCTGGAATAGAAGTAGGAGATACAGTCATGCCGTTATTGGCAATGGAAGTTCTCCCAGCTTGGCTCGCGGGACTCGTACTTGCAGCACCAATGGCTGCCATTATGTCAACGGTTGACTCTTTACTATTACTAGTTAGCTCGGCCGTTGTCAAAGATATCTATTTAAATTATATAAAACCTGATGCTAGCAACCAAACAGTGAAAAATATGAGTTTTGGAGTGACAACGATTCTTGGGGTTCTAGTCTTTTTAATGGCCCTTAGCCCTCCAGACTTAATTATTTGGTTAAACTTATTCTCGTTTGGTGGTCTTGAAGCGGCGTTTATTTGGCCAGTCGTCATGGGGTTGTATTGGCGCACCGGAAACAAATATGGTGCGATTTCCTCGATGATTGTAGGTGTTGGGTCTTATATTCTGTTCCACCTATACTTTCCTAATCCATTTGGAGTTCATACGGTTGTTCTACCTATTATTTTATCCCTTGTTGCTTTTATTGTGGGGAGCTTGGTGGGAAAACAACGGATTACGGAGTCGGTCAAGGTTGCATAAAAAGAAACGCTTGGAGTGGGTCCAGGCGTTTCTCTCTCTAATTTAGTAAGTTATAAACCATAAACATTAAGAATTCGGAGGTCCATTAAATGAAAGAAGTACAAGCTTTTGCTGATACGTTTCAGAAAGAGATGGGGTGGGTGATTAGTGATGAGAGCTTTGAGAAGAGTAGGGCCTCCCTGCTAAACAATTATATGCTACTGACAACGGAAATGGCTGAAGTAGCTGAGGAGCTGCGCAAGGCGTTTAATATAGCCTACCGCTCCATTCAGAACGGGATGGAAGAGAAACAGGCGTTTGAAGAGGCAAAGGGTTTGGTGAAGGAAAATATCGGAAAAGAGCTCGCTGACTGTCTAGCCTATATAATGAAGTTTTATAATTATTTTGACATAGACGCCGAAGATAGCTTCTATCAAAAAATGGAGGAAGTGAAAAACCGGACGAATAAAGACGTAACCAGAAAATAGGATGGCACCATCCAGTTTGTGGAATTCGAACGCAGGTATTATACATAGGGAGATGGAGTAGGTGAAATTGATTTTTTCTCTACTGGCTTTAGCTGGTGGAATTGCTATGGGAATCCAAGCAGTCGTAAATGGGGGATTAGGAAAGAAAGTCGGAACGTTAGAGGCTTCTTTTATTTCTTTTTTTATTGGAACAGCTGCCTTATTTTTTCTTGTCCTCTTTTTGGGAAAGGGGAATCTACTAGCAATATCCGAAGTACCCAAGGGACAACTAATCGGCGGGTTACTCGGGGCATTCTTTGTCGTTGTGCTAGTGATTGTTTCACCAGAGATTGGTGTCACAGCAACACTTATTTCAGTCATTGTTGGTCAATTATTAATCGGATCTTTAATCGATCATTTTGGCTTGTTCGGAGGAGAACGGTTTCCGATAGATTTTAAAAAGGGGATTGCTTTATTGCTAATGCTTGCCTCTATCTATATATTCCAAAAATAGTAAAGTGCCAGGCACCATCCAGATAACTGGATGGTGCCTGGCACTTTACATTATTCTTCCAATCCATCGATGCTAACGAGCTGTTTTTCTTCGTGTGTTCCTCGTGCTGTGATAACGGCCATGCTGGATGTTTGGTCGACGCTTTCAATCCAGATGGGTATGCCGTGGAAATGAACAGATATCTCTTCTTCAGAAGCAAGGATTTCTTTCACACGCTCTAGGTCCATTTGAACTCACCTCGATGGTATTATGTCCGAATTGTATGGTCATTATGAGCACTGGAAGTTCCTGTTGCTACTTTCTTAAACAGAATGGCTTTTAATACTTTCGGACTAAACAATTTCACCGGATGTGCTTTAAGATGCAGGACATGGATAAAGGTTTCATAAACATCTTTGTTTGTTGCACTAGCGGTTACGACCTTTTTTATATAGGATTGCAAAAATGGTAAACCAAGAAATCTCTTTCCTGTTGTATGGTTGAACCGAAAATCCTCCGTTAAAGCGATCATCCATGGAATATCAAGAAGTTTACTAAACTTACGGTGTGCAAATTGAGATATTTGGTTAAGAGATCGATTTTTGGTTGCTTTTTCTAAGACTTCCTTTAATGCCGTTGCCTCAAGGGCAGAGAGACTCATCCCTTGGGCAAATACTGGATCAATCCGGCAAAAGGCATCACCCATGACCACTAATCCGTTTGGAAATTTTTTTAGTTTGTCATAATGATATCTTCGTAAGGAAGGAAAACGATAGATACTTACTTCTGATGATGGTTTCCCGCGGTCTATCGCTTGATAAATCGTCGGATGGTCTAGGGCTGCTGCATACTCTAGAAATGAATGGTCATCGGCAGGGGGATTTTCAATACCATAGCCAAGCAAAGTAACCATCCACTTATTATCCTCGATTTTATAGATGCCCCCTCCACGTGCTTGTCCTGGTGGGTTCGGATAAATGAGTAATCCTTTCCAATCTTTTTCTATTGGTGAGAGTGTGTGGTAGGCCCTACTAGCATAAAACAGATCCACTTTTACTTCTGTTTTTTCAGGCTGAGGATAACCCAACTGCTTCAACCATTTTGGCGTTTGCGTGGCTGCACCAGAAGCATCGATGATTAAATCAGCATTGAATTCTTTGATTACTCCAAAATTTGTTCGGTATGTAACGCCGGTGATTTTAGTTTTATCAGGATTCGTTAGAATCGTCGACACCTTTGCACCATAGATAAAATGGATATTATTAATCTGTTCAAGTCTGCGCTGAAGGTGGCCTTCTAAGAACGGTCGACTTTGTTGTAAGGTTTGAATATCTGAATGATGCTTAATTTTCCAGCTTCCATGATGGTACCAGGAAATGTCTTTTGAAAAATTAGATGGAATGGCTCCTGAAGTCAGAAGTTCATTTGTAATTCCAGGGAAAAGATCTTCAAGAATGTCCTCGCCACTTTTTAATAGAGCATGACCATGTGATCCTTGAGGAACTCCACTTCGCAAAGAAGTTTGGTCGCTCTCTTTATTTTTATCTAGTACCATTACTTCGTTAAAATAATCGGAAAGCACTCGAGCTGCTAATTTACCAGCTATACCTCCGCCAATTACAATGGCACGTTGCCCAAGTCTAGACTTACTTCCTGTTGCCATATTGAATAATCCTCACTTTAGTTCAATTTACCTACCAGTATACCAAGTTACTAAACCATGCACCACCAATGAAGTGATGGAAGATAACTGGAAGGTGCCAGGCACCTTCCAGTTATCTTCCATTTCAGGTCGCGTATGAAATAAGTAAAATTCATATTATATGTTTTTTAACAATACGTATGTAGTATATATTGTATTGGTTGGTTGCAACTTGGTTGTCGTTTTCATATTGTTGCCGAACAACATAAATCCTATCTTGTTCACGATAGTCACTGTCGAATCCTTAGCCATAGGGGTTATAGGTCAAAGGGGGATATTATGAAGCTTACAATCGGCGATGTTTTAAAATTAGATATTATGAAAACCGCTAGCATAAGAACGGGTGAAGAGCATGTTAACGAACGGTATGTTCAATGGATTTCTGTCATTGAAACACCCGTTGAGAACTTTGTTCGTCAAAACGAATTAGTGTTGAGCACAGCGATTGGCAGTGGGCACGATTTAATTCTGTTTAAAAAATTTGTTGAAGATATAATTGAATCCGAAGCATCAGCCCTCTTGGTCGCATTAGGGCGACATATTTTTGATATTCCGAAGGAGGTATTGGATTTAGCAGAAGCACATGACTTCATTTTAATTGAAATCCCTTGGGAAGTTCGGTTCGGAAATATCATTGAAGAGGTTATGAGAGAACTAAACAATCGTCAGCAAAAAGATAGGGAAAGGTCGGAAAAGATTCAACAGGAGCTATTAAAATTAATTCTGCAAGAAAAGGGCCTTAAGCAAATCCTGCATTTCATTGAAAAACAGGTTGGTTATCCTCTTGTTATTACCGATCGCGGAGGGATCATTCATGAGCATTACAATCACTCTCATAGGCTTATAAAAAGTTGGAATGATTATGTAATAGAAGGTGTCATACCGGTTAAAGAAGGGACTTCACTATTACCGCATGATCCAATGCTCCACAAATTTCAACTGATTAAACTTGAAGGATACACAGCTCTTCAACTCCCAGTATTTCAAGTTTCAGGCGACATCCAAGGATATTTGTATTTGTTATTACCTCCCCAAGTGCCTGTCGACTCCTTTTTAACAAACTACATTGTTACCGTGTTAGAACATTCCACTACTACCATAGCTCTCTGGCTATCTCGTAAAAATGCAATCGAAAAGACGGAAATGCGTCTTCGCAGTGACTTTGTTTTAGAACTGGCTAAGGGGAACATTCATTCGTGGAATCAAGCAAACTCTCGAGCTAAATTATTAGGGTATAATTTAAGGTTACCCTATTTTTGTATTTTGGGTTATCCAGAAAATTTACAAAATTTATATGAGAAAATCAAAAGAGAAGAAGGTTCATTTAAGCAATGGATTGAGAGTATGATTCGTTATATCGAAGAAGAAATTTATTACGCTGCACAATCGTTAAAACGAGAAATTATGATGACTTATGAGGAGGATCAATTGCTTATTTTTATCGAAACTCTACCAGGTCAAACAAATGAAAACCCCGCTGCGTTTCTGGATCTTGTAGAGCGTCGCCTTAGAAATTTATTGCCTGATGTCGTTCTATCTTGGGGGATTGGCAATTACCATGAAGACCTTAATGGATTTAAAAAAAGCTATGAAAATGCCAAGTTAGCTTTAACAATTGGTCAACGGAAAAACGGAGCAGGTAACCGTACATTATACGAACAAACACATATCGACCGAATCCTCCTTGCCATTGCTCAGAATGAGGAAATGAAGGAAGTGATCTTGTCAACGATTAAACCTCTTGTCCTATATGACCAGCAAAGAAATATGGATTTAATCGGGACCTTAAACTCTTATCATCAATGTCATGGAAATGTGAGTCAAACCGCCCGATTTCTAAATCTTCATCGACAGTCCCTTTTATATCGGCTCCGTAAGATTGAATCATTGACTGGGTTATCTCTTGTCGATCCAGATGATCTATTTTTATTAGATTTAAGCATTAGGATTTGGAAGATGGGTCACTATGAGGGGAGTAGAATAGACACATAAGCCATAGTAATAAGAGGCTTAATAATTAAGGTCCAACGACGGCGGTTGCTCAATATTTGTTGAGCAATCGCCGTATTTTTATATCCAATTTTGCCCTTAATGGGGAGAATCCCGAATTAGGTATCTACCTATTTTCAGATAATTTGACAGGGGTGCTAGCTAAAAGTTCATACATGTTGACGAATGACCATTTATTCCCTTTTTTACTATTATAAAATTAATCAATTGATTTAAATGCTTAATACAGGAGAGAGCAGGAGGAATGTTCCTATGGGTTTTGGAACAGCAGAATATCTGGAGAGAATTCGTAAAACGAAGGAAAGAATGGCAGAAAAGGGAATAGAAGTGTTACTTGTGACCGACCCAGCGAATATGAACTATTTATCTGGCTATGATGCATGGTCCTTTTATGTTCATCAAATGTTAGTAGTCATTGATGACGAGGATCAGCCACTTTGGATTGGAAGGGGGCAGGACGCCAATGGAGCCAAGTTAACAACCTGGCTGTTTCATGAAAATATCTTTCCCTATCCAGATGATTATGTTCAATCTACCACAAAACACCCAATGGACTATGTTGCAGAAATTTTAAAACAAATCGGTCAAGATCAACGGTCCATAGGAGTCGAAATGGAACATTATTATTTTACGGCTCAATGTTATATGAGATTAAGTGCCGGACTACCTAATGCCACCTTTAAAGATGCCTCCCATCTCGTCAACTGGGTACGTATCGTGAAATCAGATGTCGAGATTGAGTATATAAAGCGTGCGGCGAAAATATCTGAGTTAGCGATGAATAAAGGAATCGAGTTAATTGATATAGGAGTGCGGGAATGTGATGTCGCTGCTGAAATCTTTCAAACACAAATTAAGGGTACTGCTGAATTTGGTGGCGACTATCCAGCAATCGTTCCTTTGCTTCCCTCAGGAGAGAGAACGAGCACACCACATTTAACATGGACCGATGAAAGGTACGAAAAAGGAGATATTGTCACTTTAGAGTTGGCAGGCTGCTATAAAAGGTATCATTCTCCACTTGCGAGGACGGTTAGCATCGGAAAGCCAGAGCAGAAGGTTCAGACACTGTCAGATATTGTCGTCGAAGGACTAAATGCTTGTCTAGATATGATTAAACCCGGAGTCTCTTGTGAGGAGATTGAAGAGACTTTTAGGAAAACCATAGCAAAAATTGGTGCAACAAAGGAATCACGACTTGGATATTCAATGGGTCTAAATTACCCACCTGATTGGGGAGAGCACACAGCAAGTATCCGTCAGGGGGATAAGACTATCCTAAAGCCAAATATGACCTTTCATCTCATTCCTGGTATATGGTTGGATCAGTACGGGTTTGAGGCGAGCGAGTCGATTCGAATCACAGAAACTGGCTGTGAAACATTTGCATCCTTACCAAGGCATTTAATTATAAAAGATGGATATTTAGAGGGCATTAGCTAGCGTAGCGAAAACTCGGCCATCCACTTACGTTAGATCGATGGATTGCGAAAATGGGACGTTCGATTCTGTAGTCCCAGTGGAAATTTTTGTGAGGAGTGATCTTATGAAAGATAGTAAAGTTGGAACAAAAGCTGTTTGGGCTGGAGAAAAGGATTATTTGGTTCATGGAGCGACCCAGGTTCCCGTCGTGTTGAGCGTAGCGTACGGGTACGATGACATGGATGAATGGTACGATGTAGCGGTCGGAAAGAAAAAGGGGCATATTTATGGTCGTAACACGAACCCTACCGTCCAATCATTTGAGGATAAAGTGAAAATTTTAGAAGGGGCGGAAAGTGCAACGAGCTTTTCTACTGGGATGGCAGCCATTAGCAATACGTTGTCAACGTTTTTAGTTCCTGGTGACCGGATTGTCTCCATTAAAGATACGTATGGTGGGACAAATAAAATTTTCACAGAATTTCTACCAAGGCAGCAGGTTGAGGTCGTTCTTTGTGATACAGGTGACCATGAACAAATGCTGAAGGAAGTCGCGAAAGGTTGTAAGATTCTCTACTTAGAGTCGCCTACAAATCCGACTGTAAAAATTACCGACATTGAGCGAATGGCTAAGGCTGGAAAAGAAGTAGGTGCATTGGTGATTGTCGATAATACTTTTGCTACACCTTTGAATCAAAATCCGCTATCACTAGGAGCTGATTTGGTTCTCCATAGTGCAACGAAATTCTTAGGTGGTCATGCAGATGCATTAGGGGGAGTTATTTGCGGTCCAGAAGAGCTTATCGAGAAAATTTACCATTACCGGGAAATTAACGGGGCAACGATGGATCCAATGGCGGCTTATCTGATGTTACGTGGGATGAAGACTTTGCATCTACGAGTTCGTCAGCAATGTGAAAACGCAATGGCACTGGCAAAGTATCTACAAACGGAAGAGTTAGTTGAAGGGGTTTATTACCCGGGGCTAGAAACGCATCCGAACCATGATATCGCCAAGAAACAAATGAAGGATTTTGGTGGCATGCTTAGCTTTGCCGTGAAAGGCGGAGTTGACACCGTACGAAACCTGCTTCCTAAATTGCAATATGCGAATCGTGCGGCAAACCTTGGTGCAGTGGAAACCACAGTTGGTCCTGCTCGGACAACAAGCCATGTAGAATGTACCCCGGAGGAAAGGGCGGCAATGGGAATTCCTGAAGGGTTGATTCGCGTTTCTTGTGGGATTGAAGAAATTGAGGATATTATTGCTGATTTTGAACAGGCGTTTAATTTTATTAAAGAGAATGAGCTTTGTTAAAAGGGGATTCCCCCAAAATGGAGCTTACTGGACTTCTGCGGTAGTAGGGACAGAAGAGACGTTACATTATGTCTAAAGGGTGAGGGGACTGCATAGTCCCCAGGCAGATCCTATTGTGCACAAATGTCCCATTCTGAAATGAGTACACAAGTTTAATAGGAGCTGACGATTAAATAATTATCTACGAAATTAGGTGTGAATTCCGTATCTTTTATAGAAAGAAGGGGGAGATTGATGGCACAGTCTGACCTTATTTTGGAGAAAGTAAGTTCATTGTCCGATCGATTGGTTGAATGGCGCCGTATGTTTCATCAAAATCCGGAACTCAGTTTTCAAGAGTTCAAAACCTCACGTTTGGTTGCTGAAACGTTACGTTCGATAGCTGGGATGAAGGTTGAAACCGGTATTGGCGTGGAAACTAGTGTAGTAGGGACGTTAACTTATGGTGAAGGACCCACTATTGCGATTCGAGCGGATATGGATGCCTTACCTATCACCGAGGAAAACCGTGTCATTTACGCTTCTAAAAATGATGGAGTGATGCATGCGTGCGGGCATGACGCTCATACTGCTATATTGCTAGGGGTAGCACATGTCCTTGGAGAGGTGTTTCAAAAAGGTCAAATGTCGGGTACGGTGAAATTCATTTTTCAACCGGCAGAGGAGAACACAGATGAAAACGGCCTGTCGGGTTCTCCATACTTGATTCAAGCGGGCGTTTATGATGGTGTCGATGTAGCGTTAGCTCTTCATATGTGTCCGTGGCTTGAAGTGGGGGCCTTTCAAGTGAATGATGGTTACAGCATGGCAAATATCGATGTATTTGAAGGAAGAATTTATGGCACAGGAGGACACGGGGCTTATCCGGAGCTAGGGACAGATCCGATTTGGATGCTTGGTCCAGTAATGCAAGCGTTGCATGGAATTATTTCACGGAGAATTTCTGCTTTAGATTCCGGAGTAGTTAGCATCGGGCAAATTCATGGAGGTACAGCCAGTAATATTATCCCATCAGAGGTCTCCCTCGAAGGGACGATTCGAAGTTATTCTCCAGAAGTTCGCGATCTATTAGCTGTAGAATTGGATAAGGCGTTTTCGATTGTAGAGAATTTTGGTGGACGTTATTCCCTTCAAGTTCATAAAGGGGAACCAGCATTGAAGAATAGTTCGATTGTTAATTCGTGGTTGGTTGAGACCATCAAGGAGCTTTATCCAGAATTTGTTATTACCGACGGCCAATTCGGTATGGGGGGAGAAGATTTCGGATATGTGACACAAAATCTACCGGGCTCGATGTTTTTCCTCGGGTGTGCTCGTTGTGAGGGAAGTCATCGGGATTTACACACGCCCATCTTCGATATTGATGAAGCTTGTTTACCTATAGGAACGGCAGTTTTATCACAAACGGCTGCGAAGTTTTTAAGAGGGGAAGTGACTCTCTCAGAATCTTAATCTAGTGGGGGTGTTTAGAGGATGACTAAAAGGTTAGCTTTTATTGGTTTTGGCGTAGTTGGCCAAGGGCTTGTTGAAATTTTACGCGATAAAAAAGAAGTTCTGAAACGAGAAGAAGAATTCGACCCTGAAATTGTCGCAATCTCGGACTTAATGAAGGGGTCGATCTACCATCCAGATGGTCTAGATATCGATACCGCAATCAAGGTATTACAGGAAACGGGGAATCTTGAAAACTATCCAGCTAATTCTGGGTTAATAACAGGTTGGGATAGCTTAAGGACGATTCGGGAATCGAATGCCGATACGATCATCGAAGTTTCTTATACAGATGTTAAAACAGGGCAACCGGCAATTGACCATTGTAAAGCTGCATTTGAGAGTGGGAAAAATGTTGTGATGACCAATAAAGGACCTGTTGCACTTGCATATAAAGAGTTAAATGAAATGGCTCAAAAACATAATGTGTCCTGGGAATTTGAAGGCACGGTCATGAGTGGAACTCCCGCATTAAGAATGCCGATTGCGACACTTGCTGGTAATGAAATTACGGAAGTGCGCGGAATTTTGAATGGCACGACAAATTTTATCTTAACGAAGATGGAAACTGATAGAATGAGCTACGAAGAGGCATTAAGGCAAGCTCAAGAATTAGGGTACGCTGAGGCTGATCCAACAAGCGATGTTGAGGGCTATGATGCACGGTATAAAATTGTGATTCTATCGAACCATGTGATGAAGGCCCCACTAACGGTTGAGGAGGTTGCATGCAAGGGAATTACAGATCTGACGATAAAAGACATCGAAGAGGCGAAGGCAGAAGGAAAGCGTTGGAAGCTAATAGCGAAAGCCCGTACAGAGCGAGGAAAGGTGCTAGCCTCGATTGGTCCAGAAAAAGTAGATCTATTAGACCCGCTTGCTTCAATCAGTGGTGCGACGAACGCGATTAGCTATGAATGTGATCTTTTAGGAACCGTGACATTAAGCGGTGCAGGGGCTGGAAAAAAGGAAACGGGATTTTCCTTGTTAATCGATCTCCTAACCATTCATCGTGAAAAGCGTCCTTAAAGATTAATTCATGGAAAGGCGGGAAGGCTGATGAGAACGCAAATGACTGGTCGCAAAATGTTTTTTGCTGGGAAGTGGGTTGGAAGGAATAGAAGCATTGACGTAAGGGACCCACAGGATAACAGCCTTATTGACACAGTACCAGCTGCTACAGCCGAAGATATTCTTCAATGTGTTGAGGAGGCAAAAGAGGGAGCGAAAATGGCTGCTGCGATGTCTGTTCATGAGCGAATGTCGGTGATTAATAAAGCGGCAGCTTATATTGAGGCAAATCAGGAAGTCTATGCTTATACGATTTCCCGTGAAGGGAGTAAAACGATACGTGAAGCAACAAAAGAAGTAGAGAGATGCATACAAACCTTGAGAATTAGTGCTGAAGAGGCGAGGAGAATCCACGGTGAGACGATTTCGTTCGATCAAATGCCAGGGAGCGAAAATCGGGTAGGGTACTATCAGCGAATTCCGATCGGAATCATTGGCGCAATCACTCCGTTTAATGATCCTTTAAATTTGGTTGCACACAAGGTTGGGCCTGCGATTGCCGCTGGCAATGCTATCATTGTCAAGCCTGCAACGGTCACGCCACTTAGTGCATTACTGCTAGCTGAAGCATTTGCTGAAGCTGGACTGCCAGCGAGGGTGTTATCGGTTATTACTGGCTATGGAAGTGAAATTGGCGATGCTCTCGTTACTCATCCTGCAGTTCGAATGATTTCGTTTACTGGAGGCCTCGAAGCGGGTGAAGGAATTGTTCGCAAAGCGGGACTTAAAAAAATCAGCATGGAGCTGGGGTCGAACTCTCCAGTTATTGTTCTAGAAGACGCCAATCTAGAAGAAGCAGTAGCTGCAACAGTTTCCGGTGCGTTTTGGGCGGCAGGACAAAATTGTCTAGGTGTCCAGCGAGTATATATTCAAGAGCAAATTATGGAAGCATTTCAGCTTGCGTTTGTTGAAATGACCAATCAGTATCGTGTTGGGAATAAACTATCTGAGCAAACGGACATGGGACCTTTAATAAGTGAAAAGGAAGCAATTCGTGTTGAAAACATCGTCAATGAAGCAATTGAAAAAGGTGCTCGGTTGTTAACGGGTGGAATTCGTGAGGGTGCATTTTATTCACCGACTGTTTTAACAGATGTACCGGAGAATTGTACGATTTCGAAGGAAGAAATCTTTGGTCCGGTTGTTCTTCTGTATTCGGTCGAGAATCTTGATTTAGCAATAAAGAAAGCAAACGATGTGGAATACGGATTACAAGCCGGTATTTTCACAAATGATGTGCGGAAAGCACATGAAGCGATTGCCAAGCTAGATGTTGGTGGCATTATGGTTAACGACAGTAGTGACTACCGTATTGATGCAATGCCTTTTGGAGGAGTGAAAAAATCTGGCCTCGGCCGCGAAGGGATCAAATATGCCATCGAAGAAATGACAGAACCAAAAGTCGTGTGCTTCAAATTATAGACGGGTGCCAGGCGCCATCCAGAAACTGGATGGTGCCAAACTGGATGGTGCCTGGCACCTTACATTTATATACATAATGCAAGATTACATCATTTTATTTGCGAGATTGAGGGCGGTTTTGGATGCTGTTAGGTCAACTTGTAATTGGTCGGCCAAATGATGTGGGTGATAATACCCTTTGGCGACCATATAATTAGTGATTTTTTCATGTGTTTCGATTGCATCTCGTAGTTGTTCTCTTAAAGCTTCTTTTAACTCAGGTGTGGCTGTTTCTGTAATCGCAACCGCATAGTTTCTAATCCCAGATTTAATGGAAATTAAAAAATCAGTTGCAATGACTTGATCGGTCATACCGCCCATTCCCATCATATTTTGCATTAACTGATTCATGCCTGTTCCTCCCGATTTGTTAAAAACTTTGTCAATTGGTGTATATGTTGACTACAAAGAGTCGCATCGCTTTCTAGGATTGTTTTCAACTCTTCATCCTGAGCAAGTTTGCTCATCGTTGATGACTTTGTAAGGCTAAGATTTTTGAAGGTCAATATCTCATGGACATCAAGTGTCTCGTGTAAGCCTAAGAACTTTGTCATGTTATTCACTCCATTTTCCCATTTTTACTCTCTTTTATTATCCATGTTGGCCTCAAGTTTATACCGAACACCTTAATGTAAGAATATCCCACAGAAATCTCATAACTAATGGGGGAAAATACATTTGTCGATAACCATTTTGGAGGTGGCTTTTATGGAAAAGGAAACTTTGGCACTGCACGAAACACTCGAAGCCCATGAAATTTTAAATTTTAAAACGGTTTGCTTGCTAAGGTCCAAATTAATGCAAGGAATTTGTTTTGATAATGATTTAAAAGCTTTGATGGAAAAAGATGTTCAACAATCTATTAAGGATATAAATGAGCTAGTTGGCTATTACAAACAAAACGAATTACTACACTAATGATTTCGGAGGTGATAAAACATGAAAGATTACTTAGATCCGAGAAATGCAGAAGGGATGCCAAACCTAGCTGATTCTGCATTCGCTATGGACTTTTTATTAACAGTTAAAAACGGAATACGTAATTATAGTTTTGCCCTCACTGAAACAGCTAGTCCTGAACTAAGGAAGGTACTAACGAGACAAATGGAGGCTGCAATGGATTTACATGGTGAGATTGCAGATTTAATGATTGAAAAGGGATGGTTAAATCCTAATGATTTTAAGGCGCAATATGAGGTGGATTTAAAGGCAGCAGAGACGGCCGTTCAAATTGCCGAGTTAAATTTATATCCGAACGATACAGACCGAAGAGGTATGTTCGCTACACCAGATAAATAAAAGGAGGGATGCACTAGTGAAAGCTGTAACGTACCAAGGCATTAAAAACATAGAAGTCAGAGAGGTTAAGACTCCTGATATAAAAAATGCGGATGATATTATTGTGAAAGTCACTACATCAGCAATCTGTGGTTCTGATTTGCATCTGATACATGGGATGATTCCTAACTCACCTACAGATTTCGTCATTGGTCATGAACCGTTAGGAATTGTTGAAGAAGTAGGTCCAGAAGTAACTAAAGTCAAAAAGGGAGACCGTGTAATTATTCCGTTCCAAGCGGCTTGTGGACACTGCTGGTACTGTAACCATGATCTGACGAGTCAGTGTGACAATTCAAACCCTCATGGGGAAATGGGCGGATTTTTTGGTTATTCGGAAACAACAGGAGGCATCGCTGGTGGACAGGCCGAATATTTGCGTGTCCCTTATGGCAACTTTACGCCATTTAAAATTCCCGAGGATTGTGAAGTTGAGGATGAAAAGCTGGTTCTACTCGCTGATGCAGCAGGTACCGCCTATTGGAGTGTGGAACATTCGGGGGTAAAAGAAGGGGATACGGTGGTCATACTTGGCTGTGGACCAATAGGCCTTTTGGCGCAAAAGTTTGCTTGGTTAAAAGGAGCGAAACGGGTAATTGCCGTTGATTACATTGATTACCGTCTCCAACATGCTAAACGGACCAATAAAGTTGAAATCATTAATTTTGAACAGCATCAAAACACAGGAGAATATATTAAGGAAATCACTCAAGGTGGAGCAGATATCGTAATCGATGCAGTTGGTATGGATGGAAAATTCACCCCGATGGAATTTCTAGCCACGGGTATAAAAATGCAAGGTGGTGCAATGGGAGCACTTGTTATCGCTAGTCAGGCCGTTCGTAAAGGGGGAACGATTCAGGTAACGGGCGTTTATGGTGGGAGATATAATGCCTTTCCGCTAGGAGATATCTTTCAACGGAACGTTGATTTAAAGACAGGACAAGCTCCAGTTATTCCTTATATGCCAATTCTTTATGATTTAGCTAATAAAGGTACTGTAGACATGGCAGACATAATTACCCATGTCCTTCCATTAGATCAAGCAAAACATGGGTATGAAGTCTTTGATACGAAAACCGAGGATTGTATAAAAGTGGTTTTGAAACCACATTAAAAAAGGGTGTTTCCGTAAAAATTGGGTATTAAATCCTAAAGGCGAAGCAGATGTTCTTATTAGGTTCATAAAACAAAAAAAGAACTGCTTACTTAATAATAAAGAGTAAGCAGTTCTTTTTTTAATGTAATAAGTTCTGTTTACTGTCAGTGAAAAGTGTACCATCCTGCTGGACTTCTGCATAAAAAACATCAGAAACGGAGTTTACACCTGCTTGTTGTAATTGTTGTTCTAACCATTTTTCATCAAGGTTTAGTTTGGATAAGTTATTTGTTAAAATCCTACCATCAGTAACTACCTCAGTTGGAATTGGAACAGCCTTTTTAGTCGAACTTACCTTATTCATATCACTCTTTGTAAGTGGTTGCCTGGGTTCCTTTGGCATCACCGATAGCTTCCCATTTGTTTCGAAAATTGCATAATCGACATCAGCTACTGAAAAAATACTGTTTTGTCTTAACATCGCTTTCAGTGAGTCAATATCTAGTCGGCTTTTACCTAGAGCCCGCTCAACAATCTTTCCTTCTTTGATGACTGTAATGGGGTCACCGGTAATAACCTTTCGAGCTTTTTTGGATTTGATATCAATATAATCCATTAAAAGAGTGAAAGCTGACCAGCCTACTAAAGCTAGTACTCCATTTTGAATGCTCAGATTTTGATTCACAACAAGATTCGCCGCAATGGAACCAATTGCAATTGCAGAAACGAAATTAAAAAACGTCATTTGACTAATTTCTTTTCTTCCTAGAGATCTTGTTAGGAAAAATAACACAATAAAGCCTATAGCAATACGAATAATTAGTTCAGGAATATCCATTATGCACCATCCTTTTTAGTTTCCAACATATGTTATTTATTTGTTGACTAAAGGCATTTTATTCACAAATGATGAGAGGAAATGGATAATTTACCACCGAGTATTGGTCACTTGAGCCCAAACATAAAATAGACAAATTACATAATTTAATAGTGATTTAAAACCATGGAGGTGTAGTTATGAGTGGAGTGAAAGGTGGATACGGAGCAGGATTTGCTTTGCTTGTAGTCTTATTTATTCTTCTAATCGTCGTTGGTGCCGGAGGATATGCTGGTGGTGGAGGATACGGATATGGTCCAGGATATGGTTATGGAGTTTGGTAAACTATGAACGTAAAAAGCAAGCTTCGCCTAGAAGCTTGCTTTTGAATTTATGGATTAATGGACCTCTACTTCGAGGAATTTCTTCAACGTAAGTTGCAGTGTCCCTCTTGTCTCCACATTTTCTCTAAAGGAAATACCTGAGTGGATCATATTCTTGACTAACTCAGGGCGTAATCCCGTAAGGACTGACTCACACCCCATCATTGAAATTCCATTTAGGATTTTTTGAAAATGGTCAATAATATTTTTCTCCATTGTAACGATACCCGAAAGGTCAATAATCAGGGTTTGAACCTTTAAATCGGCGATTTCCATTAGTACTTTCTCTTCAATTGTCTTAATTCGATAAGAATCTATCATTCCGATTAAAGGCAAAACAGATACATTTGAACTGACTGGAATAATCGGAACTGATAAATGTTCAACTAATTTTCTTTGTTCACTAATTAACTCATCTTTGTAATGAGAATAACTCAGAAAAAAATTATTTAGAAACTGATCAATTTGATCGTTGATTCGTTTTTCTTGGGTATAAAACCGATCAAGATCGTTCGACTTATTGGTTAAACGATCGAACTGGTATAGGAAATACCACAGTGTACGCCTAATGGCTTGAACCCATTCTAATTTGAAGGCGAGTGTAAGCGAATGCTTCGCCCAAACAATCCCTTCTTGTTCAGCGAACTTGACAAGTTCATCCTCTTTTTGTTCAACAGCGTATAATACTAATTTTTGGGCATTGGCTAAGAGGTCAATATTACCGGTTTTCAATATATCTTTTATTTTGGATGCTACATTAACTGCTTCAGATAAGAGTTTTTTCTCAAAGCTGGGTTTATTATCGACGATAAATTCTGTTATATAATCCCTCGAGTTAAAAGTTAAGTCCACAAAGGTCACCTCTTTTACCATTTCTTGTAAAAATCAATATCGAACACCTTTTGTTTTTAGAGCTCTGTTAATGGACATTGTTGATTTTACTAACCAAAAGGGGATGGAGCAAAAACAACATGATAGAAAACAGAAGTCCTTTACAAGGAATTATTTCCACAATTGGGATTTTACACTATGAATATAGTGGAAAGCAATGTGATTTAACAAAAAAATGACATTTATCCTAGTAGATTCTAAGTTTAGTGCTGGTATAGATATCTATTCAAATGACTGATTAGTTCATTTGCAAATAAACTGGGATTATCCAACATCGAATAGTGTCCACTGTTTGGAAGAATTTTTAGTTGAGAACCTGGAATGGTTTTGTGTAAAAGCAAGCCCCAGTATGGAACTAGATAACGATCATGTTGGCCCCATATTAGAGTGGTTGGAAAGGGTAAACTTGTTAATTTTGGCACAAGCCATTCCGTTTGGCTGTGGTGGAGGGCCAGTGATGCTTGTTGGAGGTGCTTGGGTCCATCAGGGTATGAAAATGGGGCGACAAAATTTTCAATTATTTTTGGTGTTAATACTTGTGGGTAATAGAGACCTTCCCGAAGCATACGTTCTATAAATAATGGAGAGGGTTCAAATTCAAAGGCAATCGGCCAGCGAATAGAGACAACTTTTGGCAAAGGCCAGTTGGCAAATGCAACTCCATCTGCAATCACCATACTTTTCATAACCTGAGGATAGGAAACAGCGATATTCTGAACAACCCCACCACCTAAGTCGTGTCCGACAAAATGGGCTTTAGGTATACCAAGTTTATTTAGGAGTTGAACAACGTAATCAGCTTGTTTAGGTAAAGTTAATTCCGAGGCGCTGGCGCGGTCAGACTTTCCATAACCAATCATATCAACCGCAATGAGTTTGAACTTCCCGTGCAAGAAAGGAATCACTTGGTCCCATAAATGAGAGTTAGTTGGAATTCCATGTATAAAAACAACTACATTATTTGATGGCGCGTCATAAAAACGATAATTCATCTGGAAATTTCCGACCTGCATTTTATATTCCGGCAAAATACACTCACTCCTTAAAATTTGTACTGTAATCAGAGTAAATGGTATGCAATTAGTGCTAATATATTGCCTGTCAGTGTAGGTAGAGAGAATATTTTCGGTATGCTTTGTACCCGCATATAAAAAAGCAAGCCCCTATATCTAGAAGCTTGCTTTGATATTCTATCGTTTTATATTCTAAAATGTGAAATATCCGCTAGCCCCTACGATGATTAACAGAATGAAAAGCACCACGATAAGGGCGAAACCTGTACCTGCATATCCTGTTCCGCTCATTCGTAATCACCTCCTAACTTTCTACACTACATACTCTATGCAGTTAACGGAATTGCGTTCATGTATTCCTACCCTTTGAAACTTTTAATTTTTATTTAGAGCTTATCCCGATTAGTTGGGGGGCAATTGGTGAGGGATCAACTAGAAAAAGGCTGGTAATTGTCGAAATTTGTTGGCAGATTTTGTATGTTAACCTATTGTAATAATTTTCATAATAATATATAAATTAAGTTAGTAAGTATTCACTAACCGAAAGAGTGGGGTTGCGATGGGAGCGAAAACAGACACGAAGAAAAAAATCATTCAGAAGGCGCGAAAGCTGTTTGCCGAACGAGGGTTTAGTGGCGCGACTACGGCTGAAATTGCTCGTCGTGTTGGAGTATCCGAAGCAGCTCTTTATAAGCATTTTAAGAGCAAGAAAGAGATTTTTCTAGCTTGCATCACTCCTTCTGTCCATGTGAAATTGGATGAAAATAAAGAACCTGATGTTCAGGATATTATTCAAGCTAGAATGGATCTAGTTCGTAACAATCTGGACAGCTTTAATATTCTTTTTCGAGAGTCACCCTACCATCCCGAGCTTGCGAAAATGTTTTTAGATCAAGTCTACGCACAAGATCAGAATATGAAGCAACTGATGAGCAAGGTCTCAGACGGGAATTTAACTACTGCCCAATCCCTTCTTTACGAAATTGCGATAACGAGTGCAATCTGGGCAATCCTTAACTTTGAGAAAATACAGGAGCAGGTCACATCTGAGCCTTCAGAGAAAATGACTTTTGGAAATGTGGCAGAAGAAATTGCCGGATTCGTTTTAAATGGTGTGTCAGGAAAACAGGAAATCAATAATGGGTAAAAAGATTTGGCTTATGCTTATCGGAGTTTATAAAAAATAACTCGGTGAGGGCCTTTCTTTAGATATAAAAATATGTTTGGGGGAAATTTTTATGGAGAAGCTCATGCGACTTCCACAGCCGAAAACGTTTGGGCCGCTTGGCAACGTGCCTTTAATTGACAAAGATGCGCCAACCTTATCATTATGCAAGCTGGCAGAGGAGTATGGCCCCATTTTCCGAATGGAGTTTTTTGGGGGATTTTCAACGATTTTTCTTTCTGGCCACGAATGGGTAGCTGAAGTATGCAATGATTCGAATTTTGACAAGAGTCTTGCCGGCGGCTTGCATTTTGTTCGTGCCTTTGCGGGAGATGGCCTGTTTACAGGGAAGACACCGGAACCAAATTGGCAAAAAGCTCATAACATCCTTGTTCCTTCTTTTAGCCAGCAAGCGATGAAAGGGTATCATTCCATGATGGTCGATATAGCTTTGCAGCTTGTCCAAAAATGGGCACGGCTGGATAAGAATGAGAGTATTGACGTGCCTGATAATATGACAAGGCTGACCCTAGATACCATTGGTCTATGCGGATTTAACTATCGATTTAATAGTTTTTATCAAGAATCCCATAATCCTTTTATTCTAAGTATGGTAAATGCGTTGGATGAAGCGATGCATCAGAGTGTCCGGCTACCAATCCAAAACAAATTATTACTCTCTAAGAAACGACAGTTTGAAAGTGACATTCAATCGATGTTTTCGCTTGTTGATAAGTTAATTAAGGAAAGACGGGAAAATGGAGATCAAGGGGAGACGGACCTGCTAGCTCGTATGTTAAGCGCCAAAGATCCTCAGACTGGGGAACAACTAGACGATGAAAATATTCGCTATCAGATCATTACCTTCCTAATTGCAGGGCATGAAACAACAAGTGGACTTTTATCATTCGCTCTTTATCTGATGTTAAAGGACCCAGATGTGATGAAGAAGGCGTATGAAGAAGTCGATTCGACTTTGACTAGTCACCTTCCAAGCTATGAACAGGTAACAAAGTTAAAATATATTAGGATGATTTTGAATGAAGCATTACGCCTATATCCAACAGCTCCGCAATTTACACTGTTCGCCAAGGAGGATACCGTTTTAGGCGGTAAGTATCCGATTAAGAAACGGCAAAATGTTGCGATACTCCTACCTCAGCTTCATCGTGACAAAAATGCGTGGGGTGAAGATGCTGAAGAGTTCCGTCCAGAGCGGTTTGAGGATCCGAAGAAGGTCCCACACGATGCCTATAAGCCATTTGGAAATGGACAGCGAGCCTGTATTGGAATGCAGTTCGCTCTCCACGAAGCAACATTGGTTCTAGGAATGATTCTACAACACTTTGAATTAATTGATCATACAAACTATGAGTTAAAGATAAAACAAACAATGACTCTGAAACCAGGCGATTTTACGATGCGCGTCAAATTAAGAGATAAAAAAATCTTAGACCCATTTGCTACAACAACAGTTACGAGCTCGGCAAAGCCGAAACAGCAGGCTCAGAGCGGCAAACTTATCGGGGTAAATAATCGTCCTTTACTTGTGCTCTATGGTTCTAACATGGGAACAGCAGAGGGAATTGCCCGTGAAGTTGCAGACGTTGCTAGTCTACATGGGATTAGAAGTGAGGTTGCAACGCTTGATGATAAAATTGATCAATTACCAACAGACGGTGCCGTTATCATAGTCACGTCCTCATATAATGGAAAACCACCAAAAAATGCACGGAAATTTGTCAAGTGGTTGGATACCGTTGAGCCCGGACAGCTAAAAGGAGTTCAATACGCAGTGTTTGGGGCAGGGGATCGAAACTGGGCAAACACTTATCAAAATGTTCCGAGCTTAATTGATGAGCAACTTGCACTTAAGGGGGCTACAAGGTTCTCTGTACGAGGTGAGGCGGATGCAAGTGGTGAGTTTGAAAAGCAATTGAAAGCATGGAAAATGCGCCTATGGGAAGAAGCATTACAAGCATTTGAATTAAAGTGGGAATCAGATGAAAAGCAGCCCGATAGTGGACTAATTATCGAGTATATCTCGAACCAAGAAAAGACAGTAGAGGACAACACGTTAAATCCTAATTTGCATGAGGTTTTAAATATCTCAACATCTGAAGGGATTGAGTTCCAGGAAGGTGATAAAATTGGGGTTTTCCCAAGCAATTCTCCAGAACTTGTTAACCGTGTGATAAAACGCTTTAAACTAGAGGGGAAGGAGCAGGTTATTTTAAAAGCTAGCGCGGGTACTTTCGGACACTTCATTTTGGATCGACCTGTGACGCTTAAGGACATTCTTAAAAATAGGGTGAATCTGCAACAACCTGCAACCCGTAAACAATTACAGGAACTCGCGGTTTATACAGTTTGTCCTCCTCATAAATTTGAACTAGAAGCAATAATGGAAGAGGGGATATACGAGAACCGGGTCTTAGAGAAGCAATTATCGATGCTCGACCTTCTAGAAAAATACGAAGCGTGTGAACTACCATTCGAACGGTTTTTGGAGCTAGTGCCTCCCCTTAAGCCAACATACTATTCTGTTGCACCTGCAAAACAAACAAGTGATACAGGGTCTGTTTTCGTGTAAGTATTTGGTCCATTAGATAACAGGAAAACGGTCATGTTGTGTGTTCCATGAAACTATTCATGGGGCACTTTTTTTGTGCAGTTTCCACCCATCTGGGGGAATAGTCACAAATACAAAAAAAGCAGAGAGATAGGGTAAAGTCAGTTCTCTCTGCTTCATCGCTTATTTTATTTTACGTTTGTGTAAATCAGCAAGGATTTGCGGGTATAGTTTATCGAGTTTGTACATTGACATTAAGATTGCCTGAAGAACTGCTAAACCTAATGGGAGGTAGATATTTAGAACAATTATCATCGATGTTGCTGCGGGTGTTTGTTCTTCCGCGGCACCTACATAACCTCCAAATGCCAGTAACCAACCGATCAAGGCCCCACCAAGACCGGCGCCCACTTTCATTCCAAAACTAGCTGCACTATTTACAAGACCTTGTGTTCTAAAGCCGAATTTCCATTCTCCATATTCAGCGGTGTCATTGATCATGGCATATAAGAACATAATGGTAGGGACTAAGCCAAAACCTTGAACGACTGTTCCTGTAAGGAAGATTGGAAGACTTGTTAGGTCAATTAATTTAATAATTGGGCCGAAAATACCAATAATTGAGACAATAAGAGCAATATTCCGCTTTCCAAATTTGTCAGTAAGTTTTGCTGCAAAGAAAAATCCAATCATAGATGGTAAAAACAACAATAAGCTAGCGATAGAAAAATAAGCGGCATTCCCCAGGATGTACGTTGTATAGTACAATCCTGCTCCTGTTACGAGGGCATTAAGCGTATATGTGATAACACAGTAAAGGGTCATGATCAGCCAATACTTGTTTGTGAATAAGGCCTTTAATCCGATTTTAAGTGGAACGATCTCTTTGTTTAGGGCAGCAGAGCCCTGTCCAACTCGTTCCTTTGTTGACCGGAAAGCTAGATAACTTGTTACCATGATCGTGACCCCACTAAATGCGGCAACGACCGTCCATCCTGTTTTCCCCCCGATCGCACTTGCTACAGGCTGAGCTAGGATCATAATTGAGAGTGTAGCCAACATCGTAAAAATGCCAGTATAAATGTTAAGGATTGAACGCCCCTGAGGTTCTTGTGTCATTAGACCAAGCAGCGTTTTGAAAGGAATCGAGATGGCTGTATAAACCAAAATTACGAGAATATAAGTCACATAGGCATAAACGATTTTACCAGAAGTACCAATATCTGGAACTGAGAAGAGTAGAATCGTGGCTAAACCGAGTGGTACCCCCATCCATAATAACCAAGGACGAGCCTTTCCATGTTTGGATTTCGTTCGGTCTACGAGCGTACCCATTCCAATATCCGTTACCCCGTCAAACAGCCGGGCAACAAGCATAAGTGTTCCGACTACCCCAGCGGATATTCCGGCCACATCTGTGTAGTAATAGGTCAAAAACGTTCCCACTAATGTCCAGGTTAATATTACCCCAAAAAAACCAAGTCCATAATTCACCATCTCCTTATGACCTGGTCTTTCAACTTGAACTACTGTTGATGGTTGAACCTGTTGTTTTTCTGCAATCATTTCTACATCCCCCTGTAAGTGTAATCTTTCTATCGTTGTATGCGGTTACATTTCACCTAAAAATGAAACGTACTAACCGTTCGGTATGTAAAGTATAACTCACATTTTCAGATAATTCTACATATTTTTTATAGTTTTTATTTTTAATTTTTAAGGGTGTTATAAAGGATGATTCGAAAGGTAAGTGTTGTGAAAATAGAAACCTGTTAATAATCAACGAGAACTCGTCTTCATTAAGACGTTAAAGATGAAAGTGGGCGAGGAATTAGTGGAAACCATCTTCATTTAATAATGAAGATGAAACCCAGTCAACATCAACTTTGAGGATGCCCTGCTAACGCTATGGGTACTCTGGTTTCGAAAGGCTCAGAGGGTACCTACGAAAACATATGGATTAGGTTCCGAAGGTTTCAGAGGGAGCTACGAATTTCAAGTGGATTGGGTTTCGAAGGTTTCAGAGGGAGCTTGCGAATGCCAAGGGAATGCGGTTCTAAAGGGGATTGAGAGATATCCCTAAAGTGATTATTCAGTAAATGAAAAAAATGATTGGATCTTTTCAGAGATTGAAACTCTAGATTTGATTTAAAATAAAGTATTCCTATTTGTTCACTTGTATTTATTTTAAAAATGAGCTTTTAATGATAAAATGAATAACGAGAGGAGAAGAAGCTACATGGGGTCAATTAAAAAGTTAGACAAAATAATCGTTTAATGTATAAAACCGACTTGACTTATAGGAATAGTAAAATTATTATAAACTTAATCATTTTTTGACTTTAAACTTATTTTGCATTATGAATCTAGCGAAATAATGACAAAGTACGACAAGTATAGAATCCTTTGTGAGGTGGATATTGTTGCAACTTCAGGTATTGAACAGTCCGTTTAACCAGGAGCAGGCAGAGCTCCTTAACCGTCTTCTGCCGACCTTAACTGAATCACAAAAAGTCTGGTTGAGTGGTTTTCTTGCTGCCTCTCAGTCGGTTTCCTCAGCTGCTGCACCTATAGATACACCATTAGCACAAGCGGTAGAACACCCTAACCAGAACAAAATGCAAGCAATTTCTAAAGAGGTGACGGTTCTTTACGGTTCACAAACAGGAAATGCGCAAGGGCTTGCAAAAAAGGCAGCTAGCAAGCTTGAAGAGAAAGATTTCCAAGTTACGGTTTCGTCGATGAGCGATTTCAAACCGAATAACTTAAAGAAAGTAAAGAACCTACTCATTCTTGTTAGTACACATGGGGAAGGGGACCCGCCAGATAATGCGCTGTCTTTCCATGAATTTCTGCACGGAAGACGAGCACCTAAGCTAGAAGATCTCCATTTCTCTGTATTATCACTTGGGGACAGCTCGTATGAGTTTTTCTGTGAGACAGGAAAACAATTTGATCAGCGACTTGAAGAACTTGGAGGTACGAGGCTTTATCCGCGTTTTGATTGCGACCTGGATTTTGATGAGCCGGCGGCGGAGTGGCTTGAAGGTGTCCTTAGCAGTTTAACTGAAGTGCAGGGCGGAACCGAAGCCCAATCAGGAAATGCATCTCCTGACGTTCCAACGACAACTCAAGTGGCTGAATCTGTGTACTCGCGAACGAATCCATTTAAAGCTGAAGTTCTTGAAAATTTAAACATAAATGGTCGTGGTTCCAATAAAGAAACACGCCATCTTGAATTATCACTAGAAGGGTCTGGTCTTTCCTTTAAACCCGGAGATAGCCTAGGAGTCTATCCTGAGAATGACCCCGAACTAGTACAAATGTTAATTGAAACATTGAACTGGAGCCCAGAACAAACGGTGACCATTAATAAACAGGGTGACATCCGCTCCTTAAAAGAAGCGCTGATTTCCTATTATGAAATTACTGTTTTAACAAAGCCACTATTACAAAAGGTGGCTGACCTTTCGAAGCATGAAGATTTGCATGCGCTTTTGGCTAAAGGAAATGAAGAACAACTTAAAGCCTATATCGATGGCCGTGATTTGCTTGATTTAGTTCGTGACTTCGGACCATGGGGGAGCTCGGCACAAGAGTTCGTTTCCATTCTTCGAAAAATGCCATCTCGGTTATATTCAATAGCCAGCAGTTTAACGTCCAATCCAGATGAAGTTCATTTAACGATTGGCGCTGTCCGCTACGATGCACATGGCCGCGAGCGCAAAGGGGTTGCCTCTATTCTATGTGCAGAGCGTATACAACCAGGGGACACTTTGCCTGTTTATATTCAACATAACGATAACTTCGCTCTTCCAGAGAATCCGGAAACGCCAATAATTATGGTGGGACCGGGAACAGGTGTAGCGCCTTTCCGTTCGTTTATGCAGGAGCGAGAAGAAATTGGCGCAGAGGGAAAGTCTTGGATGTTCTTCGGAGATCAGCATTTTGTCACGGATTTCCTTTATCAAACAGAATGGCAGCAGTGGTTGAAAGACGGTGTCTTAACGAAAATGGATGTCGCATTTTCTCGTGATACGGACGAAAAGGTCTATGTGCAACACAGGATGCTTGAGCAAAGCCAGGAGTTATTCGCATGGCTACAAGAAGGAGCAGTGGTATACATCTGCGGGGATGAGAAGAACATGGCCCATGACGTCCACAATACCTTGATTGAAATTATTGAAAAAGAAGGCAGTATGAGCCGTGAAGAAGCGGAAAACTATCTAGCCGAGATGCAACAGCAAAAACGTTATCAACGTGATGTATACTGATTGGATTTGAAAGGAGATTTATCAACATGGTGAAACAAATTTTAGCAAGACCAGATGGCCCACCAAGCGATGTTGAGGACATAAAAGAACGAAGCGATTATTTGCGTGGGACATTAAAAGAAGTCATGCTAGATCGTATTAGCGCAGGAATTCCTGACGATGACAACCGATTAATGAAACATCATGGGAGCTACTTACAGGATGACCGTGATGTGCGGAATGAACGTCAGAAGCAAAAGTTAGAACCAGCGTATCAATTTATGCTTCGCGTTCGTATGCCCGGTGGTGTATCAACCCCATCTCAATGGCTAGTAATGGATGATTTGGCTGATAAATATGGAAACGGAACGTTAAAGCTAACAACACGTGAGACCTTTCAAATGCATGGAATTTTAAAATGGAATATGAAAAACACGATTCAGGAAATCAACGGCGCCCTTTTAGATACCATTGCTGCCTGTGGGGATGTGAACCGTAATGTCATGTGTACATCGAACCCCTACCAATCTGAGATACATGCTGAAGTTTATGAATGGTCGAAAAAATTAAGCGATGATTTATTACCACGCACGAGAGCTTATCATGAAATCTGGCTCGATGAGGAAAAAGTGGCTGGCACTCCGGACGTAGAGGAAGAAGTGGAACCTATGTATGGCCCACTCTACTTGCCTCGTAAGTTTAAGATTGGAATTGCTGTTCCACCATCAAATGATATTGATGTTTTCTCACAGGATCTTGGATTTATTGCGGTTATTGAAGACGATAAGCTAGTCGGATTTAACGTCGCAATTGGTGGAGGGATGGGCATGTCCCATGGGGATACATCTACGTATCCACAGCTTGCCAAAGTAATTGGTTTCTGTCAGCCAGATAAACTCTATGAGGTTGCCGAAAAGGTTATTACAATCCAACGTGATTACGGGAATCGTTCCGCACGTAAAAATGCTCGCTTCAAATATACAGTCGATCGACTAGGGTTAAATACTGTGAAGGAAGAATTGGAAAACCGCCTTGGCTGGACTTTAGGGGAGGCTAAAGCCTATCAGTTTGACCATAACGGTGACAGATATGGCTGGGTTAAAGGTGTAAAAGGTAAATGGCACTTAACGTTATTTATTGAAGGTGGACGCATTGCAGATTTTGACGATTATAAGTTGAAGACAGGCTTGCGTGAAATTGCTAAAATCCATACAGGGGATTTCCGCTTAACCTCAAATCAAAACCTGATAATCGGGGATGTTTCTACTCAGAAAAAGAAAAAAATAATCGAATTGGTGGAAAAATACGGTTTAACGGATGGCCAGCAATATTCGGCGCTGCGCCGCAGTTCGATGGCTTGTGTTGCTCTTCCAACATGTGGATTAGCAATGGCAGAAGCAGAACGTTATTTGCCCACTCTAGTAGATAAAATAGATGAAATAATTGAAGCAAACGGCCTACACAACGAAGAAATTACGATACGGATGACCGGGTGTCCAAATGGCTGTGCTCGTCACGCCCTTGGTGAAATTGGTTTTATCGGAAAAGCTCCTGGCAAATACAATATGTATTTAGGTGCAGCTTTCGATGGTAGTCGCTTAAGCAAAATGTATCGGGAAAACATTGGTGAAGAAGAAATCTTAAATGAACTTCAACAGATCCTTCCACGTTATGCAAAAGAACGTGAGGATGGAGAGCACTTTGGAGACTTTGTCATCCGTGCTGGTATCATTAAAGCAACAACTGACGGTACGAATTTTCATGAATAATAGTTAAAAAGGCAGGTTATTCAACCTGCCTTTTTTAATGTTTTCAAAATATTCATTTTTACACAAAAAAGTATATTGTATTCCTCATGTCTTACGGTGTAAAATTATGGAGAAATTAGGAATTTTTAAGGGAAATTAAATGTATGGGCGTGATAATGGGTGCATATAAGATGTTAGCTATTGTCACCAAAGGATTTATTTTTTTGAAATAAAAATGAATGACTATTCATTCGAGACAAATTAATAGGGGTGAAGGGAAATGTCTGATGAAAATATGAATAATCCTTATGAGTCTTTTAGACGATTAAGTGAAATGTGGGAAAAAGGCTTAAATGACCTATTGATTCAATCAATCGACAATCGTGAGTTGATTCGCATGACACAACTTGGGGTTGGGGTTCACTCAAGGTATATAGAGAGGCTAAAAAGAAATCAGGAATTGATGGCTAATATCATGAACATTCCTACTAAAAATGATGTAGCGAATGTAGCAAAGCTTACTGTACAAGCAGAAGAAAAGGTAGACACTCTCCAACAGCAAATTTGGAGTTTACAAGATAGCTTCGCTCTAGCGAATCAAGAGCAACACAAGCTTCTTGCTGAAATCATGGAATTTACCAAACAACTCCATACTGAATGGGTTCATTCGGCAAAGGATTTAGCAGAAGCTAAAAAAATCACCACCGAAATGAAGAAAATGAGGCAAGAGCTTGTAGAGGCAAGGGACTTGAAGACAAACCTTTTAGAATTAAAGCAGGAACTCATTCATTTTTCTGATCTGAAAAATGAAGTCAATGTTTTAAGAGAGCTATTGAAAAAGGAAAAAGAAGATACTGCACTAGCTGTAGCAGGTGCAAAAGAATAACCTGAGGGGGAGTAGGACGGTATGGCGGCAATCACTCGATTCAAACTACCAGTAACGAATTTAGAAACAGAACGTGAACGTTGGCATCAACTTTATAATGTTTTACATGAGCCAAAGCCTGAAATCAAGTCTTCACCTAGACAGTCAGTCTGGAGGAAGAACAAGTCAGTTTTATGGTTTTATCCGGCTCAAGAGAAAAAACACGATGTTCCTATCTTTATGGTTTATTCGCTTCTAAACAAACCGTATATCCTTGATATTTCAGAGGAAACTAGCGTGATTGGAAACCTCAATAAACAGGGGTATGATGTCTATATGTTTGATTGGGGTTCGCCGGGGCTAGAAGACAAGGGAATAACCTTGGATAACTACGTTCTAGATTATTTGGAAATGGCAGTTAGGGTAGCTTTACGACATGCTAAAGCCCCGGAGATTTCCTTAGTTGGTTACTGTATAGGTGGGACTTTGTCGGCTATGCTGGCTTCGATAACAGATCTGCCAATTAAAAATTTAGTTTTAGCAGCTGTTCCCATTGACTATAGCGATTTTATTTTACCTGATAAATGGGTTAAAGCCATGCATGACGGAACCTTAAGTCTGGATCGAATGATTGATGCTTACGAAGTTATCCCTTCCGAATTTTTGTATACAACCTTTTTAGCTCTACAGGGTTTCAACATCGGACCTAATGTTAACTTAGTTACTCGGGCACATGATAGAAAATATGTTGATAAATGGCGGAGAATGGACAAGTGGACGAGGGATGCGGTTACGTTTTCGGGAGCTGCCTTCAAGCAAATGCTAAATGACTTATACAAAGATAACAAGCTTGTTAAAGGAGAAATGACTCTTGCTGGAAAGAAAGTAGACTTAAGCAAAATTAAATGCAGCCTTCTTGTCATTACGTCTACCAGGGATGAGCTAGTACTAGAAAGCCAGAGTCTCCCTGTTATGGAGCTTGTTTCAAGTGAAGACAAAACGTATCAGCTTGTGGAAGCTGGACATGTGTCAATTTGTTTGACAGGCCAGTTCGCTTTTGCTGTTGAACCATGGCTTTCTACTCGGTCCAAGTTTTAGGGAGATTAATATAAGAAGAATTGAAAAAGCGGGAAGACATTATCATGTCCTCCCGTTTTATTTTATATATAAGACAAATTAAATCGCCATAAATAAACAATGTCTTAAATAGGATATTGTTCAAGATTATTTTTCATAGCAAGAGTAATTAGTTTGTCTAAATCTTGGCTTATTTTTAATGTTTCATGGGAGGAGATCCCTGTTATAGAGGCAGTATGGGTCATTTCTAACCGTTTCACTTCAATCGACCGTTCAAGGTTTACGTGATTGTTTACCATTAAAGCACCTCCAGATTTTTAATCACCAATCAATATTGTCACCATATAAATCCATATTACAAGGTATAGATTACTAGTTTTAACCGAATTGATGAAATTTTTGTGTCAGTTTTTATTTTGCTGAATAGATTAGTTACAAATGTAAGCGTATACATTTTTTCGAATATATGACAAGTACTAAGAATAAAAATCTTATACAAAGCTTTTTTGAATAGAAAAGGCAAGAAAATAAGGTGCATTAAATGTGCCAATTCAAATAGTATGTTCTTTAACCAAATTTTCAGGGACAAACAATATTCGAACAAAGAAAAATCCTGTTAGAAATGTTTACAAAACCAGTGACTTTTCACTCTAGTTATATTATATTTTGATTAGTCAGAATTTTTAATTAATGTTTGGTAAACATGCATTTTTATTTTTTTAAAATATGTAAGAGCAAATAAAAGTTTATTTGAAAAGGAGATGTCGATATGGGGACTAGAAAAGCAGTTGTTGGTGATAAAATTATCTCAGTTAAAGGGATTAAAGGCAAAGTCGAAAAGGTAAAAGAGAATTCTGTTATTGTTGAAATTATCGAGAATTTATCTGAGTATGAGTTCATGAATAACCGGACAGTTGTTTCCCATAAAAATTATATGGTTATATGAACATTTGATGAGTTTTAATATTTAGACTAATATTTGCCTTTCTCAAGGTTAAATCCACTTTAGGATTTCAACAATCCTTACGAAAACAGCCTAACATAATATTTCTTTATATTGGAAAACTATGCCCATCTTCAAAATAGTGGGAGGTAGTTTGCGATGGATAAGGAAAAGCTTGATGAACTTCTTCGTGAATATGGATATCCGCAAGAGGCAATTAATCGGTTTATGAAGGAAACTGAGGAATTAGACTTTGAGGAAGCAAAGAAACGAATCATGCCTTATCGGGACATAACAGCTGATAGATAGAAAACGAAGCGGTGGCTTATTATTCGATTTACTTAGAAGAAAGGTGATCCAATGACCAAAAAGCAAGAGCGCAAGGAGCAGGAACATAAAAAGCCTGAAAACGGACTTTATGGGATAGATGCAGACACCAGCTTGCAGTCAGTTAACTTCGCGACAACCGAGAATGCCTATTTGAACGAGCATTTTCAAGAGGAAGCGGATGATTAATGATTATTTTGAGGCTTGTAAGAGGTAACCAACCTTTTTACAGGCTTTTTTGCCTTTTCTACCAATTTTATGACATTTTTGTAGTTGAAGATGTTACAATGTAGGGGTTAGGGGGGATTGTATGGTTATTCAGTCAAATATGTCTTCGAAAGCAATCATCGAAATTTGGGGAACGACAATAGATGTGTTTAAAAAGTTTAATGTCCCGATTGCTGGGGATCCGCTTAAGACACTAGTTGATGATGACAAACTTCCAGAGATACTTAAAGAACTGAACCAAACAATTGGGAGCTCTAGTGTTACTTGTACCGAAGGTGGTTGACATATACAGTTGGATAGGGTAGGTAACCCCAGTTAAATAACTCGTTGTTCGTTAAAATCTGACTATTTTTATATAATAAAATAATACGAAAAAGACTTGAGGAATGTAAGCCTTAAGTCTTTTTTTAGTATTAGAATGAGGTTAGAGCGATTTTTAATTTTTTAGTCGCTTCAAGCACCACTCTAATATTTTCATGATTGTTCATTTTGTGTCTAGCATGGAGCAGGACAGGTCGTACGGATTCCACCGATCGTCCAAACTCGTTCATCCACTCATATCTTGGAACCATCCAAGTATGAAAGTGGTGGGTCGTATCTTCATTATAAAAATAATAAACATGTTCGATACCTAAAACTTCCCGTTGCGCCTTCCTAATTTTCGTGATGGTATTTATATAATCAAGCTTCTCCTCATCAGTCAGTTCATCAAAACTCTTAATATGTCGTTTGGAAGCGAGGATGATTAAGCCTTTAATTGGATAGGCAACATCTTGATGGGCATGAAAATGATTGGTTTCAATCACCGCACCTCCATCTGGCTTAACCAAACCGCTAGTTAAAGCACAGCTTAGACATTCAACCTCGACCGTTTTTCCAGTTGATAAAGTAATACTTCTCATTCGATGCCCTCCTTCATTGAATTCTAGTGATTCACACTAGGCTTATTGCTGCCTTATTAATTATAATTCTTTTTTATTGAGACATTCAGTTTAATTACAACAACCTACCTCTGTATTTCTAAATATTGCTGACGTAGGCTTACTGTGAAATCCTTTATGTAAGGGTTAACTTTTTTCTGGATTTTCCTTGTTTTCTAGGACTTTTTAAATAACGCTCTTTTCGGAAGAATTCCGCTTAGTTAGTAATTTTTATAAAAAATAGCTTAGTTAGACGGAGAAATTCCGCTTATTGACTCGAAAAACGTGAAAATGTGGCATTTTGCTTGCATAACCGGAAAATCTCCCCTTATTTACCTAGAAACGAGCTCCATTCTGTAATTAACCGGAGAACCTCCGCTTATTTTTCTTTTGCTGGTTTATCAATATTTCAAAAAGCAACAAACTTTGAGAAGAGAGCCTTAAATAAAGATTAGCAACAGTCATCTAGATTGTTAAAAAAATAATTACGTTTAAAAGTAACTACCGCTTGCTCTTTAGAGTAATATGTATTACTTTTAAAAGTAAGGAGGGGAATAAAATGGAAAACTTAAGATTAAATGTTCCGTTGCTAAGGCGAAGGGTACCAAATCTTACGAGTGCTGCACGTTCAGTTGGATTAAGGCCTGCAACAGTTTCAAACCTGTGTACAGGCAAAATACCAGTTGGCCGCTCCGAGGTGCGTACCTTAGTGGCACTTGCGTCATTGGCCCAATGTACTTTAGACGAGTTAATTTTGAGAGGGGAGACGGTTGAAATGATTGAAACGAAAATTAAAACATTAGATTTGTTTGCGCCTATTGTTAAAGGGGGAACGGTTGGACTTGTTGCTCGACCAGGTATGGGGCAATTAGTTGTGCTTACTGAGTTGTTTTACAGATTAACAAGAGAAGGATATAAAACCATCTTTCTAAAACCCCAGGAAAACTATCCCGAATTAAGTGACACGATTAGTGAAGTAGATATAGTAGTTGACTCCATTGAAAAAGCGTTTGAAGACATCAAGGCAGTCGGAGGAAGTCATGATGTGATTTTTGCTGCCGATCGGTCGCATGTTCTGACCGGAGAAATCTATGACTTGCAACAAAAGATAGAGGAAGCCGGTGTTCAATCGGTGACGACCTTCCTTCTTGATTTAAAAGGAGCGTCTGTTGATGAGGATTTACCATATGGTCCATTAGAAACATTATGGCAATTTGACGCCGACCTATCTGCTCGTCATAAATATCCAGCTGTTAACCCAATTTACTCAACATCATCCGTATTAGAAGGAGCCCACCTAGATCAAACCCATCTTACCATTCAACAAAGAGCCCAAAAACTTTTGCGCCGTTACCGTGAATTACGTTCGCTGGTTAATGTAAAAGGGATAGACGGAATCCCGGCTTCAGAAATTCAAGTCTTCAATCGAGGGGAACGCTTAGAAGCCTACCTTACCCAGCCATTTTATGTCGCAGAAACCTTTACAGGGCAAAAAGGAGAAAGTGTCGAGCTTGAAACGACAATTAACGATGTACGGAAGATTATAGACGGAGGGACAGATTCTAAAGAGCTTGAGAAACTGAACTTCATCGGGAGCTTATAAATGCTTCACCAAGAGGCTTTAACCATGAAAATGGAAGGTGCCAGGCACCTTCCATTTTCATGGTAACTTACTTAATGAATTTTTTAATTTTTTTGAGTCCGTCTTTCATATTTGGGTAGCGGAATGGGAGGTCGAATTTGGTTGTTTGTTTTAGAACGCTTTTTTCATGTGAGAATGTGTCAAAGCTACCCTTTCCATGATAGGCTCCAATTCCACTTGTACCGACGCCACCAAACGGGAGGTGGGGGGAACCAAGGTGGTAGACGGTATCATTAATGCAACCACCACCAAACGTTACTTGGTTCAACACTTTGGTCTGTATATCGTCATTTTCCGAAAACAGATATAGCGCTAATGGCTTTGGATGGTTGTCGATTCCTTCAATGGCTTCCGCTAAATTCTCATATTCCAGGATTGGTAGAATCGGTCCAAAGATTTCATCCTCCATGACAGCATCTCCCCAATTGATTTCAGTAAGGACAGTTGGTTCGATCCTTAGCCTCTCAGGGTTAGAGCTTCCTCCAATTAAAACCTTGCCATTATCTAGAAATGTTTTAAGTCGGTTAAAATGCCTTTCACTAACAATTCGTGTGAAATCGGGATTTTCTAATGGCGTATTTCCATATAACTCCTTAATTGCATCTTTAAATAATTCAATAAAGGGATCTCTAATGCGCTTATGAAGGTAAAGATAATCAGGCGCAACACAGGTTTGGCCAGCGTTGACAAACTTGCCCCATGCGATTCGTTTCGCTGCTAACTTCAGATTCGCGTCTTCGTGAACGATACATGGACTCTTTCCACCTAACTCCAAAGTAACTGGAGTTAAGTTTTTAGCCGCAGCTTCCATAATGACCTTCCCAACCGGCACACTCCCGGTAAAAAAGATGTAATCAAACTTTTCTTCAAGCAAAACTTGGCTCGTTTCGACCCCACCTTGAACAACCGCGATAAACTCTTCAGGGAAGGTTTCTGCGATGAGTTGAGCGAACACTTCAGACGTGTTTGGAGTTAACTCTGAAGGTTTAATAACCGCACAATTTCCCGCCGCTATAGCCCCGATTAATGGAGCCACAGCTAGCTGAAATGGATAGTTCCAAGGAGCAATAATAAGCGCTACGCCGTAGGGTTCTGGATAAATATAACTGGCAGACCCAATATGAGTAATAGGCGTTTTAACCTTTCTAGGTTTTGCCCATGATTTTAAGTGGTTTATGGTAAACTTGATTTCTTCAAGTACAATCATGATTTCGGTTGTGTAGGCATCAAATTCTGACTTGTTTAAATCAGAACGTAGGGCTTCCATTAGAGGTTTTTCATAGTCTCTAACGGCACTTCGTAATTTTTCAAGAGCTTCGAGACGGTAAGATAGATCTTTTGTTTTTTCTGTACGGAAGAAGGATTTTTGTCTTGTAAGTAGTGAGCTGTAGTTTTCCATCTACACAGCCTCCTCAATTCAAATAAATTTTTAGCTTAATCATAAGTATACCTAATTTTTAATGATTTGATAGAGAGAATACAAATCCCCTTTGGAGAGTATCTTCGGTACTGGGTAAAGCGGATTCGCTTCTTTGTAGGCCCTGTCAATCATTAACGGAAGATCAGACTCATTAATCCCATTAACCTTATTTGGAATATCCATTTTTTCATTTAATTTCTTAATTGCTTCAATAAACTGTTGGGCTTTTCTTTTGTTCGTGTCATCGGCATGACCAACTCCGACCACATCTGCAAGATCTGCTAAACGTTCATATACACTATCGCCATAGTACTCTAGGACGTGTGGGAGAATAATCGCATTGGCAAGACCATGGGGAACCGAGTAAAAGCCTCCAAGGGTATGAGCAATCGCATGTACATATCCAACATAGGCACGGGTAAAAGCGATTCCCGCCAAATAAGCTGCCCTTTGCATATTTGTTCGGGCCTCAAGGTTCGCCCCATTGTTATAGGCCTCCTCGAGGTTTTGAAAAATTAACTTAACCGCTTCTCGACTACATTGTTCAGTTTCAGCTGTATTGCTCTTGCCAATATATGCTTCAACTGCGTGGGTTAAAGCATCCATGCCTGTTGTTGATGTAATATGTGTGGGGAGGTTAACAGTCAGTAAGGGATCGAGAATCGCATGGTGGGGAATAAGGGACATATCATTAATTGCATACTTCTCATGGGTCTTACTGTTGGAGATGACGGCCGCAACGGTTGCTTCACTCCCAGTACCTGCTGTGGTTGGAACTGCAAACAGGGGAGGAATCTCTTTGCGCACCTTTAATTGCCCCTTTAGCTGGGAAAGCGTCTTATTTGGTCTGGCCACACGGGCGCCAACTGCCTTTGCACAATCCATCGGTGACCCGCCCCCAAAGGCGATAATCGCCTCGCAATGCTTTGCGATATAAATTTTCAAAGCTTCCTCGATGTTTTCGATTGTCGGATTTGGCACTGTCTCGTCGTAAACTGAAAACTCTACCCCTCTCTCTGTTAGGCCTTCAAGCAACCCTTCCATTATTCCAAGGGTGACAATGCCTTGATCAGTGACGATTAATACGTTTTTAATCCCTCTGTCTTTCAACAGGTTCGGGAGCTCAAGTACACTATTTGCTCCTTCCAACAACTCGGGCTTTCGCCAGGGGAGGAGTGGGGAAATCAGTCTGAATGACTTCTGGTACAGCCTGTAATAAAGGGTTTTCATCTAATTATTCCCTCGCTTTCGATTAAATTAATTATCTCTCTACCGATACAAACCGTTCACATACATTTGTGCTAGACTACTAGCGATGACTCGATAGTCCTTATCTGTTTGTTTGAGGGCAACTTTCCACATATACTTTTCACCTGTGTAAAATAACACTCCAGCGACTACTTCAGGATCAAAATCCTTATGTCGTGTTAGACCTTTTTCCATTGCCTGTTTAACATTGTCGGAAATGCGTTCAATGAATTTTTTGATGAAATTCTGCCAGTTTTCATTGATTATATGCGACAACCCGATAGCTTCATGTAAAACTTTCAAAGCCAGTTGATATTTAATTGCAAGTTTAAGAAAGTTTTCTATGTTTCTTTGGGTGACCGCTAGGGACTCCTCCTTCGAATTGACAGTAAATTCTCCATTAGCAATCTGGTAAAACTCCTCCAAAACTTCTTTTATTATCGTTAAAAAAATTTCTTCCTTTCCCCCTGGGAAATGGGTATAAGCAGTTCCATATCCAATTGATGCCTTCTTAGAGACCATGGCAATTGTAGTCTCTTTAAAGCCAAATTCAATGAATAACTTTTTAGCGGATTCAAGGATCTTGGTTCTGGAATGTTCACCTCTGACCTTTCGTTTATCTTCTAGATTGTGGGTCAATTTAATCAACTCCTGCTCCTATTCTTTTTTTGTCGAAATCAAAGGTTTTGTTGTCTGAAAACTTAAAAGATTATAAAAATAAATTGACTCGATCATAACATAGACACTATACTAAAATCAAAAGATATTGACACCATATCAACTTCTTTTTTTATATTAATCTATTTAAGAATGGGGGATTTGTATGTGGTTGGAACCGAATGAAACGATTGTGAACAAGGTTCAGGTTTTGGATGAAACAGGAAAGTTAATTGGATCACACCCTGATGTGAATGATGATGAACTGTTGGCACTATATAAATGGATGGTTCAGGCGAGAACCTTTGACCAGCGCGCGCTTAAGCTACAGCGTCAGGGGAGAATCGGTACATATGCACCAATGATAGGGCAAGAGGCGGCACAGGTTGGAAGCGCTTTCGCTTTGAAGAAACAGGATTGGATTTACCCTAGCTATCGGGAAGTCGGTGCCTGTCTTGTTCACGGAGTGTCAATGGAGAACTTTTTCTTATATACAATGGGCCACATAAAAGGTGGAACTTCAGCACAAGGAACCAATGTTTTTCCTGTACAAATCATTATAGGTGCGCAGTGTTTGCACGCTGTCGGTAGTGCGTGGGCATCAAAGTATAAGGATGAAAGCAGTGTCAGTGTGGCTTACATCGGTGATGGCGGAACATCGCAGGGTGATTTTCATGAGGCGTTGAACTTTGCAGGTGTTTATAAATTGCCTACGGTCTTCTTTGTTCAAAATAACCAATGGGCCATTAGTGTACCTAGGTCGAAACAAACGGCGAGTGCGACGATTGCCCAAAAAGCAGCTGCCTATGGGATCACAGGAATCCAAGTAGATGGAAATGATGTGCTAGCGGTTTACTCAACGATGAAAGAGGCATTAAGACGTGCCCGTGAAGGAAAGCCAGTGTTGGTAGAAGCAGTTACCTATCGTCAAGGTCCGCATACGACAGCTGACGATCCAACCAAGTATCGTCAAAATGGTGAGCTCGAACAATGGCTTGCAAAAGATCCCCTTAAGCGCATGAAAGCCTTTCTTATTGAACGTGGGATTTGGAATGAAGAGTTAGAACAAGTAGAGTTTGAAACTGCAAATGACAAGGTGACAAAGGCATTCGAGATAGCGGCAAGCACTCCTAGCAGTAAAACTGTTGAAGTGTTTGATTTCGTCTATGAACAAAAGCCAAGCCAGCTTGCTGAACAACAAAACTCAATTCAGGTAGAGGGGGTAGTAAAATGACAGCGATGACAATGATTGAAGCGATAAATTTTACGCTAAAAAAAGAAATGGAGCGAGATCAAAATGTCATTTGTTTAGGAGAAGATATTGGGAAAAATGGTGGGGTGTTTCGAGCCACCGATGGCCTGCAAGAACTTTTTGGAGAAAACCGTGTTGTCGATACTCCCATTGCTGAATCCGCAATTGTTGGTGCTGCTGTTGGGATGGCGACAAGAGGGTTGAGGCCAGTAGCTGAAATCCAGTTCCTCGGCTTCATTTATGAAGCGATGGATCAAATGGCAGCACAAGCTTCACGGATTCGCTTTAGATCTGGGGGAACAATTACCGCACCCATGGTTGTTCGTGCACCGTTTGGTGGCGGAGTAAGAACACCTGAGCTTCATTCTGATAGTTTAGAAGGGTTGTTTTTACACTCGCCTGGGATGAAAGTCGTTATGCCAAGCTCAGCCTATGATGCGAAAGGCTTACTGGCATCTGCGATAAGGGATAATGATCCGGTGCTATTCTTGGAACCGATGAAACTATATAGAGCGTTTAAAGAAGAAGTACCTGAAGAGGATTATCTGCTTGGAATTGGTAAGGCAAACATTTTAAAAGAGGGAGAAGACTTAACGATTATTACCTACGGTCCAACGGTACCACTCGTAAAAAATGTCGTTGCAGAAATCGAGAAAACTCAAGGTCTATCAATTGAAATTATCGATTTAAGAACCATTTCCCCTCTAGATGAAGAAACGATTCTTTCTTCTGTCCAGAAAACAGGCCGTGCCGTCATTGTTCATGAAGCGGTGAAAGCGGGAGGACCAGGTGCAGAGATATCAGCGTTGATCAATGAAAAGGCATTATTCCATCTAACTGCTCCAATCATTCGTGTTACCGGGTTCGATACACCATACCCAGTTCCATCGGTTGAAGATGACTGGTTGCCGAATGCGACTAGAATTGGCCAAGGAATAAGAGAAGTGTTATCTCACTAATTTTAAGCTTTGTTAAAGGACACTGTTGATTGGAGCGGAAGGCACTCGACTCCTGCGGGAGTACGGGGCAGGGGAGACCCCACAGGCGCGTTAAGCGCCGAGGAGGCTCCCCGGCACGCCCGCGGAAAGCGAGTGCCTGGAGTGGAAATCAACAACCAAGTTTAACAGAGCAAATTTTAAAAGGAGTTGCATCATATGGCGTACGAATTTAAACTCCCTGACATTGGGGAAGGTTTACATGAGGCACAGGTCCTTGCGTGGTTCATCAAGGTCGGCGACTATGTAAACGAAAATGACAATATTGTTGAGGTTCAAACAGATAAAGCGGTTGTTGAAATCTCTTCCCCTGTATCCGGAACCGTCCAGGCTCTAGGAGCGGAGGAAGGTGAAGTCGTAAAAGTAGGTAATACATTGGTTACGGTCCTTGAGGAGGCTAAAATAGGGAGTCATCCTCAGCAAGAACAAACAGAAAATTCGCCCCAACAAGATTCAACGCATTTAAATTCACTACAAAGTTCAACAGCACAGCAAAAAGAAGTCACAGCTACTCAACCTAAACAACAGCATATTTCAATTCAAGCATCAAATGCACCAGCAACTCGTCCGATAAAAAAACGCGTGATTGCAGCACCGTCTGTTAGAAAGTTGGCTAGAGAATTAGGGATTGATATAACCGATGTTCCCCCAACAGGAAAAGCAGGGAAGGTAACCGATGAAGATGTGCGGAACTTCCAGAGGCAATCGGCACAAGAGACAGCGGCAGCCCTAGCACCTGAAATCGAGGTTAAAGAAACGGAACAGACGGTAGATATACCAAAAGCGTTGGAGAATAGTGATCGTAGAGAAGCAATCCAAGGGATCAGGAAGGTTATCTACGATAATATGAGAAAGTCAAAATCAACAGCCATCCATTGTACAGGAATGGACGAAGTGGTCATCACCAAACTCGTTGACGTGAAAAAACAGCTGCAACCCTATGCTGAAACGATGGGTGTGAAACTGACTTATTTGCCGTTTTTTGTAAAAGCTCTATCGAAAGCATTAAAGCATCACCCGATATTTAATGCATCAGTTGATGATGAAAAAATGGAAATCGTTTACAAAAAAGACATCCATATTGGGATTGCTACCGCAACCAATGAAGGACTGATCGTACCTGTAATTAAACATGCAGATCGCAAGACAGTATTGGAAATTGCTCAAGAAATTCAGGACCTTTCCAAACGATCACGGGAACGTAAGCTAAAACCGGCCGAGTTGACTGGCAGTACGTTTACGATTTCAAACACGGGTGCTAGCGGTGGTTGGTTTGCAACACCAATCATTAATTACCCAGAAGTAGCGATATTAGGAGTACATTCGATAAAGAAACGCCCAATTGTCGTGAACGATGAAATTGTGATTGGGCATGTAATGGGTACGTCGTTAACGTTTGATCATCGCATCATTGATGGTGAGCCGGCGAATAACTTTATGGCACGTGTCCATGCCTATATTGAAAACCCTGAAAGGTTGATTTTAGAGAGTTATTAAATGCTTGTTGGTAGGACGGGCTAGGAACCTATATTAGTAGATTCGGAGGTTGCCTTTATGACATTGATGTATGATCAATTATTAAACATCATCCGAGATGTAGACAGAATCTCTCTTAATGAAACGATTCTTGAACAGCATAGCAAAGGAATGACCTACCATACTCCACAAAAACCTGAACTAGTGGTGTACCCGCAAACGAAAGAGGAAGTAAGTCAAATTCTTACTTATGCAAATGAAAGGTGTATACCTGTCACGCCATTCGGAGTGGGAAGTAGTCTTGAGGGGCACATCATCCCTGCCCAAGGCGGAATTACAGTCAATCTTTCACTAATGAACAAGGTGGTGGAAGTTCGCCCAGAAGACTTTTTGGTAAAAGTCCAGCCAGGAGTAACCAGAAGTCAGTTAAATAAGGAATTGAAAAGGCATGGGCTGTTCTTTCCGGTCGACCCTGGAGCTGATGCAACGATTGGTGGAATGGCCTCGACAAACGCCAGTGGCACGAATAGCGTTAAATATGGAACAATGAAAGACCAAGTGTTAGGACTAGAAGTTGTTCTGGCTGATGGTCGTGTTGTCAGGACTGGGGGAATGGCTGTTAAATCATCTGCTGGCTATAACTTGACTAGTTTGCTCGTCGGCTCTGAAGGAACTCTAGGAATTATTACGGAGATTACGTTACGCCTTCAGGGCATTCCTGAAATAATCGTAGCAAGTAGAGCCCTTTTTGCTTCCATTGAGGCAGCGGGTAATGCTGCAGCAGCTATGTTGAAATCGGGCCTTGATTTAGGAAAGGTTGAGTTAGTAGACCAAGCAACGATTCAGGCTGTTAATGCTTATAAAAACACCGATTATCAAGAAGTTCCAACCTTGTTCATTGAAATGAGCGGCAGTGAGCAAGCCGTTAAAAAGGATATGGAGCTAGCTCAGGAAATAGCGGTGGAAGAAGGCTGTCAATTGTTTGAATCTGAAAGTGACTCACTTGCAAGAGCAAAGCTTTGGGAGGCAAGACATCATGTTGCCTTTGCCATTCAGGCTGCTAATCCAGGAAAAGGTTTGTTATCAACAGATGTGTGCGTCCCGATTTCGGAACTTCCTAATGCGATCAAGGAAACGAGGAAGTTGATTGAACGGCACGGAGTGGAAGCCGCAATCTTTGGTCATGTTGGAGACGGAAATTATCATGCGGTGCTTTCAATTGATGCAAACGATCCGGAAAGTGTGAAAAAAATTGAAGAGATTAATCAACAGATTGTGGCTTATGCGTTAGCAAAGGGTGGAACATGCACTGGAGAGCATGGAATCGGTTTAGGGAAAAAACAGTTTTTACGTTTAGAGCATGGTGAGGCTGTTGACATTATGAAAGAGATTAAGGTGGTCTTTGATCCAAAAAGAATTTTAAATCCAGGAAAAATCTTTTAAATATAATCTCTATCCATATACGAAGAGTAACGGCTCCTTTCGATCGAAAGGGGCTTTTATTGTGGGCTGATTAGAAATTTAGTACGATCGTGCGATAAAGGGCACGTGCTCACCAACTTTTTGCCTGTTTTATGTAGGTATTCGTTTGTTTTCTTATAATCTATATACCATATAATGCCACCAACCATAGGATATAAGGACTATGATTAGGGGGGAGGGAAAAGATTGAGAACGGGGATGCGGCATCAAGAATACATTAAAGCCTTACTTGAAAAAAGGGCAAAAGAGCAAAGAAAAATTAATCCAATACATGAAACAGGCGAGAAACTTACTTCCCCTCCAAGTGCAACGACCCTAGAAGAAAACAAATTACTAACGGAGTATATCGAACAGGCAAACTTGCAAAAACTTGCGAGTTCAATTCCAACCCAAAAACACCCATTATTCCTGAAAAAGTTCTTCAAAATGAAAAGGAATCAGCAAGTCGTTGTATATGTGAATAAGAATGACAGCGTTTATGAGGTAATGGGTAGAGTCAGTACCGTTGGGCGCGACTTTGTCATGTTGAATAATTTAACAGATCGTATATGGATTCCCTATGGTGTGATTAGCTCGGCAAATATCCCATCAGGAGTCCCAAACTTTACAAACTCACATCAATACTTTCTCTATGACAACGAGTTGAAAAAGAAACTGATGACGAACTTTGGAGACACCGTTTCAAAAAGAGACTTACTGAAGCAACAATTTTATGAAGAAACACTAAGGACCAATGTAAACTCATGGAGAGGACTTTGGGTCGAGGTGACTAGTAACGCGAAAAGTTATATTGGTAGGATCGAGGTTTCTGAGAAAAAGGGGCTAACACTAAGAAGTATGTTCGATGGTAATGAAATACAATGGGCGGATATAACTCATATCCAATCGATTGGTTCAATTTCTAAATGGAAGCACTGTTTCAAGGACATATGGAACAAGATGTTTTCAATTTAGGAAAATAGTCGTTGCCTTGAAGACTTGTCAGAATATGATGACTATAACATAACGAATGGAGGATGAAATCTGTGTCAGAAAAACATTCAAAGTCTGAAGAAGAAGTAGAGATTGAGGTCAAACTTAAAACAGAAGTGAAAGACGAGATGGGTGACCAATTTGACTACCACGAAGATAAAAAGGAGGTCGAAGAAGCAGTAGATAAGCATAAGCCGGATGTTGAAGAAGAGGAAGAGGCAGAGGAAGAAGAACAGGAAGAAGAAGAAGAACAGGAAGAAGAAGAAGAAGAGGAAGAGAGTCCCGAGATTGAAAGCGATGACCTCTTTCGTCAATTTGAGTACCTTATGGGTGACTCGGTCTTAATTGTAACGGAAACTCAGCAGCTAAATTTATTAGGGCAAACGTTCAGACCTATATTCTGCGGAACCGTTTGCGAAGTTGAAACCGGTCACATTACATTGTTCCCAGTAACCATTAAACTACTAAATGCACCCTTTCATCAATCCCCGTTTCCGCTCTCAATCCCTTTTGAAAAAATTGCGCACTTTACCCCTGATTTCGATTGCAATATGAGATTTCCACTAGTCTAAAAATGGAAAAGGAGGTTTATCAATGTCACAACAGTCAATTAACCAATTACATGACGAAGGCTTAATTGAGCATTTTACGATGGGAAAGGGGTACCGCGTGTTTATTTTAACCCCGTCTTACCCATTTATGTTTATTGGAGAGATTAAGGATGTCAGGGATGACATCGTTGATATTTGGGTCGAAACCACCCATTTTTCACAATTGGAAAATCGTCTATGGCATATCCACATCGACAATATTGAAGTGTTTTATATTGAACGTGAAGGAGAACCAGAGATTCCAAGACTCAGTGAAGATTACTATTAATTTGTTGAAGGGGGGAAATAAATGTTAAGAAGATATCATGTTGTTGGAATTCCAATAAGGATTGTGGTAAACAATTTTGGCGACCACAATCCTGATGGAAGAATATATGTTTTAAAGGAAAATGAAGAAAAAGTTAGAGACTTGGTAAGAAAGAATCCATTTACCCCTGTTGATTTAGTGGAGCCACTTACAATTCGAGCATGTGAAGGAGATACAGTCGAAATATTGTTCGAAAACCAGCTTCCATTTGACGCTGGAATGCATTTTCAAGAAGCAGATTATGATGTGTTTGATTCTGATGGAGCTGATGCAGGCCTTAATCCTGATACGACTGTTCCTTGTGGAAAATCAATTCTTTATCGAATTTATGCCTCCCGTGAAGGCACCTTTTTCTTTACGGACCTAGGAAATGTTTCTAGTACAGAAAAAGGGTCAAGCATACAAGGGTTATTTGGCGCCCTTCTAGTACAGAGAAGAGGATCAACATGGACAGATCCGGTGACGGGTGGTCCGTTACACAGTGGCGTTTATGCAGATATTCACCATCCGTTTTTACCATCTTTCAGAGAATATGCTTGGTATTTTAGCGATGAAATGGAAATTGATGATTTGACTGGTAATAGTCCATTGAATCCGATGACCAACCAAGAAGGAGAGTCTTTTCATGGTGTAAACTTGCGGTATGAACCAATGGCCAATCGAAAACGCCTCATTGATGAAGGTGTTGTTTGCCCGGATTGTGATGCAGAGGAAGTCCACCATGATTCTTGGGTTTTCGGTGATCCTGCGACGCCGATTCTTCGAGGCTACAAAGGGGACCCGGCTATCATTAGGCTGATTCATGGAGGCGCAAAAGAAACACATGTTTTCCATTATCATGTGCATCAATGGTTAGGTGACCCGACGAATACTCAAGCAGAGATTCTTGACTCTCAGGCGATTAGTCCTCAATCTCATTACGATGTTCAGCCACTTTATGGGCTTGGTAGTCTTCACGGTGCGATTGGCGATGTGATTATCCATTGTCATTTATATCCACACTTTGGAGCCGGGATGTGGGGGATTAATCGGATTTTTGACACTCTTCAAGACGGAAGTCAGTGCTACCCGAATGGAATGCCAATTGCGCCGCTCAAACCTTTACCAGATAGACCAGCGCCACCGGAACCGACACCCGAACGACCTGGGTTTCCAAACTTTATTCCAGGAAAAGTAGGTTTCAAAGCACCGAGACCACCTTTAGGAATTGTTGGTGGACGTGAAATGACTGAATTAGAAAAAAATACGGCTATTCCAAATGCAAGGCCAGGGGCTGTATTTGCTGAGCCGACTTTAGAAAATGCAAATGTAGTGGAATTTAATGTTTCGGCTATCGAGTTACCAGTAGTCTATAACAAGCAAGGCTGGCACGACCCGAAAGCGAGGTTTTATGTGTTTGATGAGGATTTAGATGACATCTTATCAGGGAAAAAGGAACCAGAACCACTTGTCTTTCATGTCCCAGCTGGTACTGTTATCCGCTTTAATTACACGAATAGGTTGCCGCATATCTTAGATGGAGACGCCTTTCAGTTGGTGACGAGAACGTATGAATCCGGATATCATATTCACTTTGTGAAGTTTGATGTGCTTGTTTCAGATGGAGCGAACACAGGGTGGAATTACGATAGCTCAGTTCTTCCGGGGGAGACCATCCAATATGAGTGGTACGCAGACACAGAGTTGAAGGCCTTCTTCGTTCATGACCATCTGTTTGCGAACTCGCATCAGCAACACGGCATGTTTGGGGCTGGTGTCGTACAACCAAGGTTTTCGAAATTTTTCGACTCCTGTACAGGGGAAGAGGTGGACCACGGTACACAAGTGACGGTATCCCATCCACTTATTCCGGATTATCGGGACTTCTCTTTATTTGCCCAAGATTTTACGATGTTATTCGATAAGGATGGTTGTCCAATCCAACCTCCTCCATTCCCAGGCTCAGAAGATGATCCCGGTGTGTTTGCCGTTAATTATAAGTGTGAACCACTAAAGTTTCGGTTAGGAGAAGATTGTGACCCAGCGTATTCCTTTAGTTCTTATGTAAATGGGGATCCAGTTACTCCAATTTTAAGAGGATATGCAGGAGATCCAATCCGAATCCGGCTTTTACAGGGAGCACATGAGGAGTCACACAGTTTTAATGTTCATGGTCTTAAGTGGAAAGAAGAACGACCAGATTTGGGTTCGCATTTCAATTCTCAACAGCATATTGGCATTTCAGAATCGTTCACGTTTGAAACAGAGTTGAAAGGACCGGGCGACTATCTGTGGGCGTTTGAGACAGAAGAAGATGTTTGGCTCGGAACATGGGGCTTGATTAGAGCATATGAAGAGCTTGTCGACGATTTGATTGTCCTTACAGACAAATCCTGTCCGCCACCACGGACAAAACCGCTCCCGTGTCCGACAGGGAAGCCACCAGCACGTGCAGAGCCATTATCGACTTTGCCGCCACATGCAACTCCATGCGCGCCGGTCCGAAGGTATGATGTGGTCGCCTTCCAAACACCAATCATTTACAACTCATATGGTGACCATGATCCGTATGGGATAGTCTTTGCCCTTGCGGAGGATGTGGATGACATCCTTTCAGGTAAAAAGAATCCTGAACCACTAGTCCTGAGGGCCAATGTGGGAGATCTGGTTGAGGTGTCACTCACGAGTCGTCTGAAATTTGATTTATTTCCATTTAAAGACGGAATTCATCCTTACCCGCCAGTAAAAGAGCAAGCGTTTTATCCACCGTCTCTACGAATTTCACTCCACACTAGTTTACTTGATTATGATGTTCGAACATCAAGTGGGGATACGGTTGGCTATAATCCGGATCAGACAGTTGGACCAGGTGAGGTAATCACTTATCGTTGGTTTGTGGATGGGCAACATGGAACCTGCGCCATGTGGGATATGGCAGATTTAAGAAATCACCGTTCATTTGGGACCTTTGGTGCTTTTATCGCAGAGCCGCGCTTTACGACGTACCATGACCCTTATACGCTAGAAGAGGTTAAAACGGGGGCGAACGTTGTACTGAAAAACCCACTGGTTCCAACGACTAGAGAGTATGTGCTGATTATGCACGACGGGGTCCGACTTGAAGATAAAAATGGTCAACTAATTGTTGACCCAGTGGATGGAATCATTCCGGGTATAGAAGAAGAAGAGGCGGGTGATCTCCTAGACACCTATGATAATGGTTCCCGTGGATTCAATTACCGGAGCGAGAGGTTAATTAACCGCTATCGTGAGCTTCCAAAACTCAGTAAGTTATTTTCATCAGAAGTGTTCGGTGATCCTGCAACACCAATATTTGAAGCATACACTGGTGATGCTGTAACTTTCTGTTTGACGAACCCTTCAGAACGAAGAAGAGCACACACTTTCCATCTCCACGGCCATTACTGGAAATTTGACAGTAAAGATTTAGATTCCCGGGTTCAGTCCTTCGAAGGACATATTGTCGCAGGGTTTACGGCTGATTTACGATTAATTGGTGGTGCTGGTGGAGTGTATAACTTCCCAGGTGATTATCTCTATCGTTCTGGAAATATTAGGTGGGATATTGAACAGGGAATGTGGGGGATCTTCAGAGTCCATGACAAGCTCAAGTCGCATCTACCAAAACTAGAATAAAGGATAAGAAAACGGGGGAGTCACTCCCCCGATATAAAGAAAGGATGTGAAAAAATTGACGAATGAATATGAGGGAAATTTAATGAGTAATTGTGTTCCACTAGGAGAACATGATGATTTCTGTATTCCAGTGGAATGTTGTCCCGAAAGAATACCCACACCACTATACCCTTCTCCTAATTCTCGTTTACCTCATGAAGAACTTGAGGAACTTGAGGCAAGGATAGAAGAGGCCAACAGGCTCCTACTAGACTTAGGTTTGTCTGAACGTGGCAATGGGTTTGATGATGATTTTGAGGAATTAAACGAAGAAGCACGGATGAGAGCTTTTGACGGCTTAGTGGGTCAGCTTGTTCGAGTGAAAATTGATTGTGAGGCCGAAGAGGAAGAAGAACTGTTTGAATCGGTTCGTTCAACCACTAGTGGTTCTCCTCATCGTATTAAAGGAGTTAAAGCGAAAAAACGAGCTAATGGATTCACTAGAAAGAAAAGGAAGGTTAAAAAGAGATCTTTGAAAAGAACGAGCGTACCAGTTACAACTAAACAAGCAAAAAGAACTGTGGAAGGTAGAGTTCACCTGGTTGGTCGAAACTTTGTCCTTCTTAAAAACGAGGAAAAGGAAATCTTTATCCCGTTGCTTAAAGTATGCTCAATCTTTCTGAAAAATCGATACGCGACGCCTGCCAACGAAGCGGACTTGCTATGTATTGACCCTTGCTTCAGAAGAGCATTAACCTTCCAATTTGGCGAAACAGTTGCTTCTTCCCCTGAATTAATTCAACTCTTTTACAGGATCCCCCTTAATATTTATCTACTACTCTTGGAGGGAAAGAAAGTTAGAGTAAGATTAGCTGACCGGTTAGTGGTTGGCACCCTAATAAAAGTAGATAAAGAACAGATAAGATTATGCTTGAAGAATGACAAGGAAAAAACCATCTCACTCAACCAGATTTGTACCATTTTCCATTAAGCAACTTAAAGTTACGCATTTTTCTAGACCCGATTAGAATCGGGTTTTTTGTTGTTAAGGAATTTATAAAAGTTTGAGGGTGTGGATAATTGTGTTCGTACTCTGTATCCAGCTCCAGCGCCTAGCTCCTCGGGTCATAAGCTTGTCTAGCTGCGGCTCCTAGGGACTCGGAAGACATAAGCCACTCCCTTTCAGAAGGAAAAAGCACCTTCTTACAGGGCGCGGTCGTCCGTGTGCAGTCGTCTCCGCTTTTCGTACAATCCGGCCAGAAGGTTAAAGAGCAACCTTCTGGCCGGCTCGTCTAGACTCACGTAGCTGATCAAGGCGCTTGCGCTTTTGTTCCTTTGGCCTAATGAATCATAAAAAAGAAAGGTGCAAAAGTCGACAGTTATTGACCTTTGCACCTTATTCTTTTTAGTACTTTTCTAGAGCTCAATTGAACAGATTTTGTCAAACGGAATGATGCGGTAGCGGTGTTTTTTGCCTTTGCTTGTTTTTCGTTTGCAGCTACCAGTCCTTTTTAGTTTTGCTTTTTTACGCTTGCTGCGGATTTCTACGAAGTTTGTGCCAACAAAACAAACTCGGCCCTTAATATCCTTTTCTTCACCTTCACAATCCACTTTCAGTTTGACGTCACAGTCTAGGAGTTGTCGGAAACGGAACGCTAAGCCTCCTTGTAACCCACCCAAGCGGAGCCTAAAATCATGGCTGCACAAATGTCCGAATCTAAAGTGACCCGAGCAATAGGAACAATGGCAATCTCTATGAGAATGGCCCTTACACCCATGATGATGGCATGACCCATGGTGGGGGAAAGAGTGGTGATGATGATTATTAAAATGGTTATGGTGAAAGAAATAACTATGAGCATGCCCGTAATGACGATGATGATCATCCCCAAAATGACTATCGTGATGGCAGTGATTATGGTGAGAATAACTCATTTTATAGCCTCCTTTCAATAAAATTTATGCTAGTTTTTGAGAGTTAAAGTGACTTTCTAGTTTGTCTCTTTTTTCTTCTGCTTTTCGAATCTTTCAATAAGAATTTCTTCTACTAACTCTTCTAATAATTCTTTAAATTCTTCCTGGTCGACACAAACCTTACAGTTCTGCTTCTTTGGTTTGAGAGGAGTTAACACTTTAAACTCAGTACAGCAGCAACAACAACCAAAGTTACTGTGTTGGGGTGAGTACGAAGGTGAATGGCTTATTCTTGAATGAATAGGTGAATGGTGGTGATGTCTATGGCTATGGCTGTGGCATGTACATTGTTTACTGTGATTAAAATGCATGTTATGGTGCGGGCCTCTACAGCAATGTGAATTCAAATAGGTCATAATAGTCCCTCCTTTCATCGTTCTGTAATATTTTATGCATATTTAACCTAAATGCATAAACGGTTGTCCGCTTTTGAAGTAAAATGGGTAGCAATTTATAATTGTGAATTATTATAAATTTTTGATTTTAACCAAGAAGTTTGTGATTATGGGGATGTTTGTCTACACCCATTTTCGTTTTGAAAATATATTATATTGACTAGATGAATATTTTTCGTGAAAGGAAGGATAAAAGTGACCGAGAAGAATCGAGAAACGATGAAGGACGTTTTATTGAAGCTACCGCCTAATTATATTGTCGGAGCACTATATGTAAACGGGGCAAATATTCCTGTAGCCCGTTTTATTAATTACTCTAAAGGTCTAGCTTATTTCATCGGACCTGATTTAGAGGTAATCCTGATAGATGGGGACAAAATTGATGGCATGAGTTTTACTACTGAAGCATGTTGTGGAGATGAAGAGGAAGAGTTTGAATCATTCTAAGCTTCACCTTTTGATCTTTCTTACAGTGTTTAAAACATGCTGTGAGTATTATGTTGTAGAATTTGCCTGTAAAACCACGTGGGCTTGCCACTAGAGTAAGTCAGTAGCCTCTTTTTCTATTAACTGGCTGTTTGTCCATACGTTTTACGATCAAAGGAATATATTATACTATCCTTAATCTTTAGGGAAATCCTTTAAGAAGGAGGTGTAATTTATGACACAATTTAAAAAGTCGATGGAAGACATCTTGAAAAAGTGTCCACCAGGATACCAGGTTTCTAACCTAATGGGATTTGGCACACCGGTACCTGTTACCCATTTTTCGAACTATGACGATGGATTGGCTTATTTCATTGCTGATGGCCAAGTTTGCGTATATGAGGGTGACAAAATTCATGGGATGATGTTTGGTCCTGCGGATGCTGCTGGTGAATTAGAGGAGGAAGAAGAAGATGAGGCGTAAATCATAGCTTCCAATCTTCAAAGATAGCTGGTTTATGATAAAGCCAGCTATCTTTTTTTTTGAAAATACCTATAAAGGAGCATACTAATAATGCTAGTCGTCGCTTTCATAATCAACATCATTCGCAAAAATGATCCCGTCGATTCTATGGCTTTCAATTGAAATTACATTTTCATCATCAAAGAAATATACGAGTTGTTGGTCAGGTACGTATTGAATAAAAAACGATACATAAATTTCAGTTCCATTTGTAATGATTGATCTTACAGGGTAATTTGAAGGAAGAGATTCAAATAACCTAACCAACCCTACTTTCTCTTCAATTTCATTAACATTATCATCATGCTCGCTGGAAAAAGAAAAGGAGTCATGAGTCCTTTGGTGATGTTCTTTCTCTTTCTTATCCGAGTTGTCTGTTGAGACACGGTGATTCTCAAGTAATTCCTGGTTAGCCTTTTCAGGACCTTCAGGTAGTGGATTGACTTGTTTTGGATGTTGATGGTTCTCTTTCTCGTCCTCAACCTCATCAGTTGAAACAGCGTTCGTGCTGGTATCCTCGCTCTGATTCTCTAATGAATCACTTTGATCAGCATCGTTTTCAGTTTTGGTTTGTTCTGTAAAAATTGGCTCCTCAGTCTGTTGCGCGGTCTCTATATGGTTTTTTTGGCTAAAGTCCATGTATTCCTGAGAAGATGACGATGAAGATGATGACTCCTCATCTGGAAGGAAATACTCCTCATCGCTAATTATTTCATCCATAGATGAAGATTCAGTGTCGGTGGATTGGTGATCATCATTTTTCAAAGTAGTAGCCAATGCTCCCAGGATGGCGGATACGACAACAAAGCCACTTAATTTACCCAATGATGAAGGTTCATCGCTAGAGGAAAGCGGCTCATCATCTCCACTTGATTCAATGGAAGAAGATGATTCCTCGTTTGAGACTTCGTAATCAATGCTACTGGACTCATCCGGTGAGGGGGCAGAGTCATCGCAACAGGTAACCGTTTCATCCTCCACACTTGATTCAATGGAAGAAGATGACTCCTCGTCTGAGACCTCCGAATCAATGCTACTGGATTCATCCGGTGAGGGGGCAGAGTCATCGCAACAGGTAACCGTTTCATCCTCCACACTTGATTCAATGGAAGAAGATGACTCCTCGTCTGAGACCTCCGAATCAATGCTACTGGATTCATCCGGTGAGGGGGCAGAGTCATCGCAACAGGTAACCGTTTCATCATCTCCACTTGATTCAATGGAAGAAGATGATTCCTCGTTTGAGACTTCGTAATCAATGCTACTGGACTCATCCGGTGAGGAAGAATCATCGCAAGAGAAAGTCGATTCATCATTTCCACTTGATTCAACGGACGAAGATTCCTCATGAAAATTTTTATGAAAGAAGGTTTGTTGATTAACCTCCTTAAGAAACTTTTGAATCTGGCTTATATAAAGACTAGGGTTTAGGTTCCGAACGAAATAGGGGAAATTCTCCAATGAGCCTCTCTCCTCTGTATTTTTTTATTAATATATGACTCTAGACTAACGATGTGAGGTTTCTTATTACGTTCAGCGAATCACACTTTTGAACTGTGCAATTATAATCGCTTTGCTAATGTTAGCATGCTAGCTGAAAGCAGTTGAATCCCTAGGCTTAACAGCGACATAAATAACATCATGTCCTGCTCTGCCCAAAGGTCAGCTGGAAGACCGCATAGACTAGGGTCTAGTGCAACAGCCCCTAGCATAGATCCCATGATCCCACCAACGCCTCCATTAAATACACCTGCAATAAACGATTGCATATTGACCATCGAACCAAACAAAGCACCAATTACGATTCCTAGGAATAATGTGAACGTACTGACAACCTCAAGATGCGTAGGAAACAGTAAGAAAAGGTTAAGAGCTAAAACAAAACTACAGGATGTACTAGCTAAAAAAGTAACAGTGAAACCAAATCTCTCACTAAACAGATAACGCTGCCGGTTTAAGGAGAGGTAGGCCCAAGCTGTCACTAAGGTATTAATAAAGGTGATTAAAACCAAGAAAAGGACCATGATTTCCCTCCAAAAAACTTCCTTAATATGACGAATGCCTCAGTTGAGAGCTTTTATATAGATTAAGATCGATAAGCTGAAGTAAGTAATAGCAAATAGCAACTTAAAATAAATACCTCAATGAACAGAATAAACATGGGACCTTCAGATGCCGCTGCACCAACCATTGGCGACATAATCCCCATCATAAGTCCATTAATATACCCGGTTAAAACGGTTTGGTAATCAAATAAAGCACCGAATAACCCTCCTGCCACAATTCCTAATAGCGCTGTTGAAATGGTTACCTCGATGAAATGTAAGGGAAAAAGGTTGATCAATATCACACCAGTTCCGAGTGCCAACCCACCTCCAGCGGCCATTGCAATATTCATCCCTAAGTGGAAGCCGATTAATTTTCGCCGGGGATATAGGAAAAGGTATGCCATACTTGCCGAAGTCAAATTTAACAGTAGAAACCAACCAATCCATTGTGGCACAATGATTCACCTCAGTATTTCATAGGCTCAGAATGTCTTTAGCCCTTTGTAGTTTTTGGGATTAGATGGTCAACAGATGATAAATGCCCACCCATATTCTCCATTAGTTCACTTTATGCATGATTTAGGGTTTAGGTGTTTGCTAATGTCATTATGATTTTTCATGGTAAAGGCCCTTATTATGATTGTGAACATCACCTTTGTTACTCCGTTCCATAAGATACTAGAAAGGGTTTATGTAAGAAAAACTAGCTGTGAGGGATAACCATGCGGAAGAAGGTTTCATATGTTTTAATCAGTCTTATAATTTTAGCGATAGGAATATTTGCGCTGAATAAGGTCCTGAGCACGGGTAAAGAAATGCCGGTACTCGACGAGGCTGTTCCATTTGTGATGAAGGATGCCTACCATGAATCTTACGACTCTAATAATCAAAAGGTTAAACTCTTGGCCTTTTTTTACACCAATTGTCCAGATATATGTCCACTAACAATGATGGATTTCTCACTTCTTCAACAAGGTTTACAGGAATCAGACCTTTTTGGGACAGAGGTGGAACTGGTGGCCATAACTCTTGATCCTGAAGTTGACACTTATGATGTTATTAAGGATTATGCAAAAAACTTTAATGCGAATCGTGATGGATGGAGGTTCCTAAGAGGGAGTCCTGAAGAAACAAAAAGAATTGCTGACTCCTTTCATATGAAATATAAAAAAGTTGAAGGAGATTATATTGCACATAATACAACGATGTTTTTAATTGACCAAAACAATAAAATTAGAGGGTTATACGATATGGCGAACGCAAAGGAAAGAGTGGATACGGAAGAAATTATGAAGTCTATTGAAAAGTTGGTTCAATCCAAGTAATAATAATATATCCAATTTATTTGCATAGCAATTAGCGATAGAACCTTTCAAGAGGGGGAAGAGTGATTGTATTCCCCCTTATAAACAGCAGAATAGTTGCGAGAAAATGTGTAAACGTGTAGCCTTTATAATTAATAGCATCTTCATGGTGTAATCGAACTGTTTTATTTTAAAATAGGGAAGAGACTTAATTATAAGGAGTTGGCGTTAATGTCTGAACAATTTGAGAAGGCAACATTTGCTGGGGGCTGTTTCTGGTGCATGGTGCAGCCATTTGATGAGCAACCAGGGATTAAGGAAATCGTTTCAGGCTATACAGGGGGGCATAAGGAAAACCCTACATATGAGGAAGTTTGCTCAGATACAACTGGACATTATGAAGCCGTTCAAATCACATTTGATCCAGAAGTATTTCCTTATGAAAAATTGCTAGAGTTGTTCTGGCAGCAGATTGATCCAACCGATGAAGGTGGACAATTTAATGATCGTGGGCTCTCATATCGTACAGCGATTTTTTATCACAATGAAGCACAAAGAGAAATGGCTGAAGAATCCAAAGCTCAAGTAGCTTCAAGTGGTCGTTTTCAAAAACCAATCGTCACAGCGATTTTGCCTGCATCGACTTTTTACCGTGCAGAGGAAAAGCACCAAGATTATTATAAAAAGAATTCCTTTCATTACAACCTTTACAAAGAAGGGTCTGGGAGAGCACGCTTTATCCGTGAAAATTGGAAGAAGACAAAAAGTGAAGAGGACTTACGCAAGGAGTTAACGCCGATTCAATATGAAGTGACTCGAAATAATGCGACAGAACCTCCTTTCCGTAACGAGTTTTGGAATCATACGGAAGAAGGAATTTACGTGGATATTATATCAGGTGAGCCGCTGTTTAGTTCTAGTGATAAATATGATGCGGGTTGTGGATGGCCGAGCTTTACCCAGCCAATCCGTCGTTCTGAAATAGATGAAAAGCTTGATACCTCGCATGGCATGAGAAGAATAGAAGTAAGAGGAAAAACCGCCGATACGCACCTTGGTCATGTATTTGACGACGGACCAGGCCCAGATGGAGCAAGATATTGTATTAACTCTGCTGCCTTAAGATTTGTTCCAAAAGATAAACTAGAAGAAGAAGGCTACGGCGAATTTCTTTCGTTATTTATGTAAGTATATGTAAGGTGCCAGGCACCATCCAAAAATTGGATGGCGCCTGGCACCTTTTTGTTGGAAAAGCTGATGGTAAGAACTCTATGAGGTGATTATGGAATGCAGAATATTAGCGGAAATATCTTAACTGGTGGGTTTGATGAGGAAGGAAAGGTATTTACGATTGAGACCGTCAAAAATTTTTATACCGAAACAACCTTAAAGGAGCACCAAGTACAAAGTTTGTGTAAATACTTAAGTGAGCATCAAGACGAGGACGGACAGGTCGTCTCGCTTTTCGATCAAATGCTGATTCGATTATCGCAATCCGAAGTGCAATTGTTGTTAACAGACCTGGAAAGAATTAGATTGATGTACCATTAGTAGATTGTGAGCCATTAGTTAATATTATTTCGGCTTCTCTAACAGAGAGGAAAGGATTAGCAGGGTGTATATTGGTACATTTCTATATTGGTCATTAGCTGTCAATTCTAAATTTATTGACATGAAACCAGAGGGTGTTATAATTTAAACGTGAAACCAAAAGGTGTTATATACTATTGACGATAGGAGAATTAGATGGAAACAAACAAGCAAACCACAGTCCCTGAAATTAAGCAAACAATCTTAATTGAAGCACCAATCCAGAAGGTTTGGAATTTCGTATCAACTTCGGAGGGGATTGAAGCATGGTTCATGCCGAATAATTTTGAGCCAACAGTGGGTCATGAGTTTCATGTACAATCCCCATTCGGTCCATCTCCATGTAAGGTGTTAGATATCGAAGATCCGAACCGCCTCTCATTTTCTTGGGATACAGATGGATGGATTGTCTCCTTTATCTTAAAAGAGGTAGATGACAAGACTGAATTTACCCTAATACATGGTGGTTGGAAACATCCGGATGAAGTTATTGGAAAAGCAAACGAGACAAGCTCTGTTATCCGCGAACGTATGGCTCAAGGTTGGGTAGGTATTGTAGAGAACCTTAAAAAGGTTGTTGAGAAGTAAGTGCCAGCAGCAAAGCATGATGTATTTCAGGCTATTGCCGATCCAACTCGCCGTGAGGTACTTAAAATCCTTTCTAAAGAGGAAATGCCTATTTCAAGAATAACTTCATATTTTCCTGTAAGTCGGACTGCAATTGTAAAGCATCTACAAATTCTTTCCGATGCAAAGTTAGTAAGTGCGAGAAAACAGGGAAGGGAAAAAATATATGCCCTTCATGCCGAGCCTCTAAACGATGTCAAAGAATGGTTGGGTTATTACGAACAGTTTTGGCATAATAAATTGGCTATATTGAAACATCTTGTAGAACACGAAGAAGATAATAAGTAAATATTGGTCTAGTGCCAATCATCATTCCGAAAAGTGGTGGTGAATGGTACTAGGAATTTTGATAATGGTCAATAAGAGGTGCGTAATGGGGATTCGCAAGAGAGCATTCAAAAAGAGTAAAAAACGAAACAAGAATGCTTATACCTTTTGGGATGGGGTTAGTGACGTCTTGTTTTATATCCCTGAACTGATCATGCTGCCTATCCGATTCTTATTATCTTTTTTTCGCTCTCTTTTAAGAGCAATCTCCGAACCTATTTGATGGAGTTTAGTAAAGAGTAATTACAATGTAACGACTCCACCGCTTTTATTGAATCCTTAAATACATAAAATTAATAGAACAATCTAGGTGGTGCAAAGGTTGAAATTAAATAAAGATACTCAATACGTTCGAGGAGCATATCTAAAAAGAGATTTGATAACTTCATATGAGGATTTCCCCTTTAATCTACCTGCAATCCGTAACTTTCGAGATTTAAATTTTCACCCTAGTGTTACGTACATTATTGGGGAAAATGGGATGGGAAAATCTACTTTGCTTGAGGCAATTGCCATTGCGTTAGGATTCAATCCAGAAGGTGGGACATTAAATTTTAGATTTTCAAGTTTTGATTCACATTCCGAGTTGGACCATTTTCTCCGGCTTATAAAGGGTGCAAACAGAGCAAGGGATCACTTCTTCTTCCGCGCAGAAACCTTTTATAATGTCGCAACTAATATTGAAGAGTTGGACAGAGAGCCTTCTAGTGCTCCCAAAATAATTGATTCCTTTGGAGGGAAATCACTCCACGAGCAATCGCATGGCGAGTCCTTTTTCGCTGCTTTTATTGAGCGATTTCAGGGGAACGGGTTGTATATTCTTGACGAGCCAGAAGCGGCGCTATCTCCAGTCAGGCAAATGTCCATGCTAGCAAGGATTAATGACCTAGTGAATCAAGGCTCACAATTTATCATTTCCACCCATTCACCTATTATTATGGCCTATCCAGATGCGCAAATCATTCAATTGACAGGAGAGGGAATGACTGAGACAACATTGGAAGAAACAGATCATTATTCCTTTATGAAGCAATTCTTTGATAATAAGGACCGGATATTGCATCATCTTTTCAATAAATGAAATGAAGCAAAGCAATGATAAAAAAGTGACTAGGAGAGGAGTTACCTGCCTAGTCACTTTTTTCGTCTGAAGCTTTCATACACCGAGAAAGTATATTCAACGTAGGGTTGCGGGTTTATATAGAGTCACCGTGAACCTCGGTGATTTTACGTTGAACAACTCGAAGTCGAAATAAAAAGCCAATTGCTGCAAAGGTGAGCCCTAGAGAAATGCCAATCCAAAATCCAAATGGGCCCAGTTCTGTAAATGCTGCAAGCGAGTAACCGGTAGGAATACCTATGATCCAGTAGGCGATAAACGTAATAATAAAAGGTAGCTTCACATCTTTATAGCCTCGAAGAACCCCCTGTAACCCTGCTTGTGCTGCATCAGATATCTGGTAAAAAATCGCAATAATAAAGATTTGTCCTGCTAAGGCAACAACGTTTGCATCCTGAGTATAAAGGTAAGCAATGGGCTCCCGGAAAAAGTAGAGAAACACGGCTCCTACCATTAAGAAGCCAATTCCACCTAAAACACCGATATAACTATATTGTTTTGCAGTTTGATATTTACTCCCCCCGACTGAAAATCCAACAACAATCGTCAATGCCATTGAGATGCTCAGTGGAATCATAAATATAAGCGATGTAAAGCTTAGGACAATTTGATTTGCTGCGATTGTAACTGTTGAAAACATTGTGCCGATAAAGAGTGTTACCACTGAAAAAATACTTGCCTCAAAGAAAATCGATAATCCGATCGGAATTCCTATTGATAGCTGTTCTTTCCATGCTGTCCAGGAAGGTTTTACCCATTTCACAAAAAGTTGATAGTTCCTAACGCTTTCTAATTTAAATGTCATTAGAATACTGAAAAAGAAAATGATCCAATAAGTAGCAGCCGTTGCGTACCCAGCTCCAATTCCACCAAGTGCTGGTAACCCAAAATTCCCGAATATAAAACCGTAGTTTAATAGTACATTGAAAGGAACAGCGAGTACCGTGATAAACATCGTAATTCGAGTATATCCATGGCCATCAAAAAAGTTTCGAAGGACGTTGGCTAAAAACAAAGGAATGATTCCTAGTGATAGTCCGATTAAATAATGAAAGGCAATCCTGTGTACTCCTGAATCTAAACCCATAAAGGTTAATATGGGATCGAGGACGAAATAACCAATCACAACGACCAAAATCGATAGGATAACTGCTAAATAAAGCGATTGGGTTACCGAGTAATGGATTTTATCATGCTGTTTTTTCCCTAAATACTGGGCTACGATAGGTGTGACCGCTAGTAAGATTCCATTTATCCCTGTGAATATAGGCATCCATAAACTTGAACCAATTGCAACACCAGCTAGATCATCTGTTCCAACCCGACCGGACATCATTGTGTCCACTAGGTTCATGGCGTATAAGCTTATTTGCGTAACCATAATCGGCCACAGGATGGAGAGAAATAATATTAGTTTACTCTTAGTTGTCTCTGCATGGTACATGTATTTCCCCCTATGTATAAGTTCATAAATTGTTATCAGTTCCTCACGGAAATCGTTAACGGTAAAAAGGATATCAACAAGCAATTTTAGCAAAGGTTAGTTATAATTTCAATGGAGTTTTTAATGGGCTTTTTAAATAATAGGGTTGAGTTTACTAAAAAGTTGATTGTATGGGCATTCGAGAATCCTCGATAAATGTATCAACATTATCTCGGTACTGTGTTTTTCGACTATGTTAAAAAGTTCTGTGGGAGTGGGGCCTCTCAGTATGAAGCTGAGCAGAATGAGGAACTTATTGGATTTGCAACGCTTTACTCTACTTTTAATACCTTAAAAGTAAAAAAAGGGGGGAAGAGGTCGGAGTGGTTGGTATATGAAATTCGGTAAGTGTGGTTTGGCATGTTTCAAAAAACCAGATAACCCAAAATGGTTATCTGGTTTCTCTTATTGAGCTAATAAGGTTTGGATGGTAACAAATTGATAACCTCGTTTCTGCAAATCATCAATAATTTGGGGAAGTGCTTTAACTGAACCGTCTAAAAGTCGCCCTTCTTGGAAGTTATGTTGTAGGACGATTCCTCCAGGGGTAGTCTTATTGTTTACAATCTCTAAAATTTGTTCTGCTGATGCCCCACTCCAGTCGAGGGTGTCGACTGACCACATTATGTTTCTCATCCATAAGTCATTTAAGATCTTTACATCTGCTTTTGTTACTGCTCCATATGGTGGGCGGAAAACATCAGGTTTCCTGCCAATCACTTGTATCATCTCTTGCTGGGTTTTGATAATTTCTTCTCGTACAGTGGATGACCATTGTTTTCTCAAATCCGGATGATTAAAGGTATGGTTGCCAATTGCGTGACCCTCATTAACTATCCGTTGCATAATCTCTGGGTGAGAACGCAATTTTTGTCCCATCACAAAAAATGTAGCAGGAACACCTTTCGTTTTTAAAATATCAAGAATTTGAGGGGTATAGAAAGCTTCAGGACCATCATCAAACGTCAATGCGACAAGCTTTTTAGATGTGTTTCCTTTTTTTATTGAATTCGGCCTTACAGTTATATTAGAGGTGATAAAGGTCCGATTAAGCTCTTGGTCATATCTTACAATCATGCCAAGCTTTTCTGCTACATCCACAAGTGGAACGAATATTTGTCCTTTAAATTCAATTGCTTCAGTGGTTAGCGTTCCTCTTTTCCATGTATTATTTGCCCTAACGTATTCGTCCGTAAACTTCTTTCCGACTGGAAGAGCTATTTTTTTTTCTTTGGCTTGGAAAACAACGGACTGATATTCTTTATCCCAGTCAACCAATGCGCCGGAATGCTTGAAAAATAATGCAGGTACTAGCAAATGATTATTTCTCATTAAGTATTTGGTATTTATCGGTTCGTCATCAATGTAAATGGGAGCCTCAGGAAGCATTGATTCTTCAGCTAGAACATTCGGTGGAATAAGAGACATCATGAGAAAGATAATGAGACCTTTGTATACTAACTTATTTAAGTGACATTTCATTACTGTGTTCTCCTTCTTTTTATATAAGGTGTAAAACGACGACAACAGTTTCGTTTAATTTCATTTTCATCTTAGGATTATATGAATGTGAGGAGGTTATTCATTTGTTTTTCGATTATGGGTTAGTTGTAGATTTATGGGGACAGTGAAGAGGGGCATTCAAAGTTTTAAGTTGAAAAATCCTTTGAATGTCCCTAGGGTTCTTTATTTTATCCCCATTTTGCAGGGGGGTGTTCAAACATGTTTATTAAATGGTAACGGGTCGCTTGTTTTTATGTTCCATTTTGGTTTCTTTCGCTAGATCCAATTTTTCTAAAAATGAAGCTGTTGTTTCGGTGGGTGATAAAGTGTTGTCAGGGTAGATTTCTAATAATGCTTCGACCATCAGCTTTCCAAATCCCTTATCACGATGCGAAGGGTTAACGGAAAGATGGTGTAATAAGATTTCCTGATCATTCAATTCAATGCCGACAACCCCGATAATTCCCTCTTCTTCTTTCCAAAGATACAATTGAAGGTTTTGTTCCTTGTCATATTCATTTATCGTTTTTAATAGATTTTGTAGTTCCTTTTCATTAGGATTAAATGATAAAAGCCCCATAGCGATTTTTTCGTAATTTTTATTATAACGAATCAACATCGAGTTATCCCTCCCAGATACCCTGCTCGATTAACGAGAGAGCATGAAACTATTGTTCGTATTTTCTACGAACTTTCTCTATACAGCAAATCCATATCGATAACTACATTATGACATAAAATGGATTTTATGTTATCCGTTAAATTCTGCGAACTCGTCCGTTAAACGTTTCTTGCCAATATCCTGATGTCATATCGGCAATGGCTACCCCAGTGGAGCTTTGCGAACCTATAAATTTTCCGTTTCCAATATATATTCCTACATGACCATCTTTTTTATATGTATCAAAGAAGACAAGGTCACCTGGTTGAAGGTCGCTAAGTGGAATTGGCTGTCCAGCATGTTTCAATGAATCTGTTGTGAGACCAACTTCAATGTTTGCCTCGGAAAACGCCCAATGAACAAAGCCAGAACAATCGAATCGTCCATTAGCAATATCTGCTGCATTTCTCCCTCCGCCATATACATAGTTGGAGTTACCGATTTTTCGGATGTTAGTCAGTTCGGTAAGTTTTATTTTTAATACCTGTTTTTTATTTTCATAATGGTGCTTCGCTATTTCCTGTTGTTCCAATAGTTCAATGTCATTTTCAAGGGTACTAGTAACAGCACCATTTTGTTTGTTATCATCTTTAAGTCTAGATGATTGATGAAGGAGCTCGAAGTAAGTACCATTCACTCCTTTTTCCTTATATGTAATTGCACGTTCTTTAAGTATTTGATTTTTATCATCGATGCTTTGACGAATGGTCTTAATATCATTTTCTACTTGTTTGACTTCGGATTCAAGAGTTTTATAATCGGATTCGGCCATTTCCATCCATCTGGATTTTTCAGCAACTATATGGTTTAACTCTTCCAATTGACTATCTAAAATGATAAGATCCCTTTCAAGGTTTGATTGCGTCGATTTCAATTCCGTTAAAATCTCTTCTTGCTTTGGATTCATAATAAATTCAGCTTGTCCTTTAGGGATAAAATATTCATAACCCCCGACAAATAAAAAAATTAATCCTATCAGGATAGACACCTTTTTTTTCATATGTATCACTTCCTTTTATTTAGCAGTTATCGATTTTAACTAAATATTTTAATATTCTGATACTTTTTTCAGATTATATCAAACAACTTTATCAGTTACGTAATAATAGCATTACATTTCTATTGCAGAGACTGGTGGTTCATTTATTCTACTCGCAACAAGTGCAGACCATTAAGACAAAACAAAAGGAAGGTATCCGAACCTTCCTGAACCTTTGATTAAGAGCGTTGTACTGTAGAAGAGGAGAAGTTCTTAATCATTTGCTGTAAGTTTCTTTGTCCTTCTCTTAATCTAATCGTCTCTTCAATGATTTTTTGAAATCCTTCTAATTCTCGATCGGATGCGTTCAATAATGACTTTGGTATACCTTCGACGATTTGTTGTAGGGAGAGTTCCATGGCCATATTTATAACCACCTTTCTAATTTTTCGTTAGAAATCGTTATCTTTTACTAATATCTTTTATAATAATTGCTTTTTTCCTGCCAACATGTTAAAAAACTTCTCAACAATATTCAGCAAAATATACAATAGAATAAAGAAAACTAATTCATTCCCACAAAATCCGACGGAAAGTTTGTGGTGTTAATTGGAAAATGTAGAAAAAATTATAGGGTGTAGCTATAATTATATTTGAGTTAATTGGAAGAATCTTCATATAAAAAATTATCTGAGGGATTGCAAGTAGTGTTGCAGATGGTGAGATTTTAACAACTTATTGCATGGTTTTCTTAGAGTTGATTCTTTTCGATTTATAAAATTTATCTTTTGAAAGTTGGGGGAACGAATGGTTAGTTATTATGGAAGGCTTTCATCAGAAGTATATAATTTGGATAAGCCTGTAGGACACTCTTTTGGGGATATTGAGTTTTATCAGGAACGATTGTTTTCTTGTGAAGGGAAGGTTTTAGAACCTGCAACAGGCACTGGGCGTATTCTCATTCCGCTCCTTGAAGCTGGATTTGATGTGGAAGGTTTCGACAGTTCTGTTGAAATGCTGACGGTTTGCCGTGATAATTGTGAGGTCAGAGGACTAGCCCCTAAGCTTTTTGAAGCAAATATGGAGTCTTTTAATTTAGACTCGAGGTATGATGCCATTATCTTGCCAGCGGGTACCTTCTTGTTGATTGATGATCGTGAACGGTCGATTAATACATTACGAAATTTTCATCACCACCTTTCAGATGGTGGAAAGCTGATTCTAGACTTATTTTTACAGACGGATGTTTCGATAGGAAAGGTTACGACTAGAACGTGGGAATGTGAAAACGGAAATTTAATTACCCTACAAAGCTCTGTTATTCAAGTAGACTACTTGAATCAGTATACGGTTTCTCATGGCCGGTACGAAAAATGGCGCAACGGTGTCCTAATTCAAACGGAACTTGAACCATTTCCACTACGGTGGTATGGGATAGAAGAATTTAGGATGATCTTGAAAGAAGTTGGTTTTGAGGACATTGTTATATCAGCGGATTACCAATATGGGCAATACCCAGAAAACGCTGGCCAAGTGATTACCTTTGAAGCAAAGGCCAAAAAAAGGTAGGTGCCAGGCACCATCCAGATTTTAGTGGGTGTCTTATTGGCTTGTTCTGATCAGGATATTTTCTCTTTCTTAACGCAAAATAAAAGAAAAGAGGAAAAGGGTCTGATATAGGTGAAGAAAACAGTAGTATTCATAACGGTTCTTTTTTTTATTACATGCCTTATGATGAATAACAGTAGTGCCTCAGATCATTTAGAAAAAGATGATTTGGAGAATGTAACGATTAGTTTGTTACATCCGGCCGTAGTTCAATCATTGAAAAAGCACTATGGGGGCATTACTCAATTTGAAAATTTGGAACTAGTGAAGATTGTGCCTCGGCAAACGCCTGCTGATTTAAAAGATGATTCAGCTTTTAAATCACCAGGTTCCGTCTATGACCTAACAGTACAACTTGTTGCAATTGTTGGTGAAGGAAAAAAAGAAGGCGTCACCATTATTCTAAGCAATGAGTTTTCAAAGAATGGATTTGAAGTTGTTTCATTTGAGACCGATTAATTACATCCTTAGGACTGCTCCTTTAATTGGGAAGCAGTTTTTTTTGTAAGGAATGTAGCATCAACCCTGTTAGCGTCTTATAGTTAAGGGAAAAAGTGGTAGGTGCCAGGCACCATCCAGGAAGTGGAAATCATTAACGAGCAATAGTTTACGGCACGCATTAGAATAATTTGGACTAAAAACATTTAAACTAATTGAAGGTCTAAATTGAAAACAGGGGGGAGTTTCATGGATGATACAAGCCATAGTAAGGTTCGGTTAACATCGGCAGAAATTGCAAATTTATGGTCTCAATATGTAAATGACAGTATGTCTATATGTATTTTAAAGTATTATTTGAAGAACGTTCAAGATAAAGACATTAAGTCCATTCTGGAATTTGCTTTAGAGTTATCAGAAAGGCATTTAGAGAAAATAAAGGAATTCTTAGATGAGGATAAATATCCGATTCCAAAGGGATTTACAAATGAGGATGTTAATCCTGATGCTCCACCATTATTTTCTGATATCTTCATGCTTATATATATGCATATTATGACCATTCATGGGTTAACTGGGTATGCCGGGGCTGTAAGTACGTCAATTAGGAAGGACCAGATTAGCTATTTTATTCAATGCAATACAGAAGCAATGGAGCTTTATAAACGGATATTAGAGGTTTTGGTCGATAAAGGAATTGCAAGTCGACCGCCTAATATTAATGCTCCAGAAAAAGTGGACTTTGTAAAAAAACAGAGTTTTTTAACAGGATGGTTTGGGGATCGTCGTCCTCTAAATGCAATCGAAGCAAGCGGTATATTTTTTAACATGAAAAAAAACGTAGGCAAGATTGTGCTTGAAATAGCATTTAGTCAGGTAGCTCAGTCACAGGAACTACGAGAATATTTTCAACGTGGCCAAAAGCTTTGTGATAAGCATTATGAGATTTTTGGTGATTTATTATCGGAGAGTAACTTACCGTCACCCCCAAAATACGATTCTGAAGTATCAAGCTCTACTGTTTCACCGTTTTCAGACAAGCTAATGTTATATCAGATTGTTACATTGATTTCTACAGCGTCTGGATATTATGGAGCGGCTTTTTCGTTGTCGCAACGGCGTGATTTGGCAACTAAATATGCGATACTCATCGCTGAAATTGTAAAATACGCAGAAGATGGGGTAAATATATTAATTGATCACGGGTGGATGGAACAGCCACCAACATTTGATGATAGAAGAGAATTAGCTTCTAAAAAGTAACTTTGTTAGGCTGATAAGAAGAAGTGCATAAAAAGGGGTGAGCTTTTTATGCTCACCCCTTTCTGATCAATGAGATTTGGAACTTTACTTTAAGAATACTCCGGTGCTTAAGCGAAAGCAGGCATTCTCATCATATTTAAAAGCCTTGAAGCGCTACTGCTAATCGCGAATGCTGCTCTTAAAACCCTAATAAACAAGGTTGGTAATAAGCGAAAAAGAATATTCAAAGTAAATCCCTCCACATTGAAGTTTAGTGTTATTGAAACACTACTTATAGGATGTCCCTAATATTGAAATTCGATTTAAATAATGAACGATTTTAACAAAAAACTGGATGGTGCCTGGCACCATCCAGTTTTCTCCTATTCGAGGGTTTCTCCTTTACCGGAGATGATTTTTAATTGATCGTTCTCATAACTTAACTCGTAAGTGACTTTATAGTTTGCTGATTTACTGGAATCTTTATTTCGTTCTTCTGCTGAGATGAGGGCGATGACATTTGCAGAGTCACCTTCTGTTGTTACTGTAATATCTTCTACAAAGACAGCTGTAGTATTAATATAGCCTTTTCGAAAGTGTTCATAACTCGTTGTGGATTGCCATGAGCTTCCCAGAAGAGAGTAGGCTGTGACATAATCACCGAGGTTTAAACTTTCATAAAAGTAATAAATCACATATTCAGCATAATCGCCAACTGAATCTGTACCCTCATATAACGATTCTTCGGCCTTATATGTCACATTAGGTAACGTAGTCATGGGGGTTTCCGACCAAGCTTCAATAAGGGGAAGTACATCGACGATTGGAATACTAAACCCAATTGTCCCTTGATTTGAGGCAGCTGAATTAATACCTAATACTTCGCCTGTCTTACGGTCGATTAAAGGCCCGCCGCTATTTCCTGGTGCGATAGGGGCCGAAATTTGGTATACATCGTCATAGTCAAATGGATCAATATTCAAATCACGGTCTAGACCACTAATGATCCCAGTGGTGACCGTGTTTTGAAATCCTAGGGGACTACCTAGTGCCAATACTTCATCACCAATCTCGGCTTTACGAGACCGTGAAATTTTCAACGGTTCTACTTTCTCTAGGCCAGGAACGCGGACAATAGCAATGTCCGTATCATTGCTAATTCCGATTACTTTCCCTGTAAATTCCTTCGAATCTGTTGATTTTACTTTGACTTCTTTTGCGTTTGTGACGACATGTGCATTCGTGACGATATCGCCTTTATCGTTGTATAGGAATCCGGAACCAAGGGACCCATCCTCTAGTTCAATTTTGACAACAAGTTTTTGAGTCTGGTGTATGATCTCTTTAAAGTCTTTAGTCTCTTGTTGATTCGGTATTGTAGCATCCTTTTCAGTTACTAGGTTAGAGGAGGCTGTCAGTTGCTTAGGTATATCCTCTTTTAAAAATAAGAAGGCATAAAAACCTCCCCCAAAAATTAGGAGGGTCGATACAATACTAATTATCCACTGTTTCATTTTTAGTTACCGCCCCCTCAATTGAGATACCAAGTAATATTATCGACTTCAACATCCCCGTCCTGATTGAATCCATAATAAACGTCTTCGAACGAACCCGATTCTCCGGGACTCAATTCGTACGGATAAACGGAAGTGGTACCAGTATCCAGATGCTCATTATTTTCATCATAGATAGAGTAATGGATTGTAACAGAGGTTATCGCCTTTGTCGCCACATTTTTAACTGTACCAGATAAATAAAGATCGCCATATTTATCCACATTCACTGTAAAATCATCTACTTCTACAGCTGCTGTGCGATTTTTCAAATCCTCTTGAGCAGCCATTTCCATAGCTTGTTCAATTCTTTGTTGTTCTGCTAATTCAAATGCAGCTTTTTCTTGTTCCACACGTTTTTTTAATGCTAATAGTTTTTCATTATTAATGGCATATTGTAGGCCTTTATCAATCGTGTAAAAGGCTTGAGTAAATTGCTTGTTTGCTAATTTATTTTCTGCTTCATCAATACTAATTTTAACGATTTTACTTAAGATTTCGCTCTTGACTGCACTAGCTTCTTTATTTGGTAAGGAAGCTATGATGGATAATTTACCGGCCAATTGATCAATTGTTTCTAGGTCATTAAGCTCTTGTTTTATCGTTCCGACTTTAATGCTAACATCTTTTTCATCCATTTGTTCGTAGAATGGGATAAAAAATGGGCTATGATTTAGGGCTACTTCATCTCTTAAATTAGCAAGTTCCTTTGAGGCCTGAGAAAATTGCGTTTTCTTAATATTTTCGTTTATCTTGTTTAGCGTCATTTCGTATTCAATTGCCTTATTAATTACGTTTATATTTAGTTCCAATGTAGTGAAGCCTGGACGACTTGACTGTGCTTCTAACAAAAGTTGCTTTGCTTTTTCATAATCCCCTTGTAAAGCTGTTTCTTCGGCCGTTTGGTTTAACTCTAACACATCCTTATTTAAGCTTTTTTCCTGAAAATAATAGATAGTTAGACCAGAAGTGACGAGTAACAAACTTAAAATAGGGAGAAGAATAGGCAAAATTTGAACGAAGTGTTTTTGTTTACGTTTAATTTCTAAGCTGGCTGCTTCCTCAAGATGATAAGAATCTATATCCACAGAATCTAGTTTTAATTCAACATTTGTTTCTATTTTTACCCCGCATTGAGAGCAATAGTTGGAGTTCTTAGCAAGCTTCTCCCCACATTGGTGGCAATACATTCAAAAATTCCCCCTTGGAGCCTATCTCTAAATAGTCATTTTATCATACATTCCCTATTGAACATCGCAAAAATTATTTCCTTTTTCCTGGAAGGTGCCAGGCACCTTCCATTAAGGCACCTTCCATTATCTTCCACGAATTGTAATTTAGTTAACTTCTTGGAATTGGAAATTAATTTTTGGGTAAAAACGGGCGGATGTCTATTACATAATTCATGTATAGGAATAGGATGGTAACGTAATTGATATAGACGAATGAAACAAATTTGGAGGGAATGCTCATAATGTACGGACATCAACCATTTCATATGAATCAGAGGACTTCGGGATTTGGACCACTTGGAGCAGGATTAATTGGAGCCGGTTTAGGCTACTTAGGCGGAGAAATATTAGACGGCCCGGACGGGTACGCAGGCCCAGGGTACGGCGGGTTTGGATCACCAGGATTTGGTCCAGGGTACAGCGGGTTTGGATCGCCCGGATTCGGCCCAGGATACGGTGGATTTGGAGGCCCCGGGTATGGAGCCGGCGTAGGAGGATTTGGAACACCAGGATATAACCCAGGTTTTGGCGGATACGGTGGCCCAGGATACGGTGGATTTGGAACGCCAGGATATGGCCCAGGAGGATTCGGAACACCAGGATTCGGCCCAGGATATGGTGGCTTTGGAGCCCCAGGATATGGCGGCGGATTAGGTGGATTCGGTACGCTAAGATAGCGCCTTGAATTCGATAGAATTCGATATCTGGTTTGGTTCAGACAATTGTTAAAAAGGTAATTCTCAAGGGGTAAGACTAGCAAACTTTTCTATGATCAAAAACATGATATTTTAAAACACGGCCTTCATTGTGAAAAGCCGTGTTTTTATTGCGAATATTATACATTTAACGACCCACACAACTACTAAATAAAAGGTAAAACTATGACTATAAATTCGTAAAATGATATCCTCTATCTTTTATTTCTTGAATTAGCTCTGGGAGAATATCCAGTGTTTGATGTAATTCATGAAGAAGGATAATTGATCCATCTTCTAGATGGTTAATTACGTTTGTAATGATTTGTTCTGGTGAATCTTTAAGCTCCCAGTCCATTGAAGCGATTTTCCATAAAACAGGAACCAAGTTTAAAGCTCGAGCCGCTTCTATTGTGTCGTCGTTGTACTGTCCGAATGGCGGACGAAAGTAGGTGACTTTATTTCCAATTATAGATTCTATCTTGGCAACACTATGCGCAAGGTCACGATATTGGCCTTCATAGTTTAATTTTGATAAGTCGCGATGTTTACAAGAGTGGGTCCCGATTTGGTGGCCTCCAGCTAATACTCGTTGCCATGGGCGTTGATTATGTAATAGACGAGATTGCCAAAAGAAGGTTGCCGGAACCTTTTCTTCCTCTAAGATATCGAGTATCTCGGGGAGAACACGACTTGGACCGTCATCGAATGTTAACATTACTGAGTTCAGAGCTTTGTTTTTTACCGATGTTATGACTTGAGAATCAGTAGAGTCGTACACGACCCTAGAGCTGTTAACCACTCATGGACTTTTCACTGATAAACTCTCCTCTCAAATTTTTATATATTCTTATGAAGGATATTATTATAAAGTTTTAATAATGACTTTGCTTCATTTGAATTTGAATGGTGTTTATGAATATGCTCTTTTCCTGACTGTGCTAATTCATCCCTTTTTTTAGTGTCAACCAATAGACACTCTGCACACTCAAGGAATTCGACTAGGTCTTTGTAAACAAAGCCAGTCGTGCCATTGTTGACAAGACTCCGATTACCATGATTATCAGAGACCAACACAGGCAGACCGTTAGCCATGCCCTCCATGATGGCAGTTGATTGCCCTTCCGAATGAGAGGTGTTAAGGAGAGCATCGGACTGTCCATATATTGCTCCCATCTTTTCATGAGGGACCTCACCTATATATTGAACCCAATCCGAATATTGCTGGACTAGTTCTTGCACAACATTACCTTCTGAAGCTTCTATGATTGGTCCGACGATTACAAGTCGGATATTGGGGTGCTTTTTATGTAAAACCTTCAGAGCTTTGATTGCGAATGGGACGTTTTTAATCTTGCGAATTCCGGCTGGAAGAACAAACATAAAAGTGTCCTTTTCCTTTATCATGGGGAAATCAACATCCTCAAAATCGCTAGTATCTTGTGGGATGACAACAATTTTATGGGCTACCGAGGGTACTTCTTGTTTTAAAATCTGTTTTGCTTCCTCGTTAAATACATGAACAGCTGATGCTTCAACGACAGATTCAATCACATCAGCCCGTCTTTTTTTATCAAATAAATCATTGTTTAAATCGGTTCCTGTCATCGTTACGATATAAGGGTTTATTTTATGTTTAAGCTGTTGTTTAAATTTGTAAAAACGATAGGAGTTAAAGCCGTGTATGATATCCGCAGGTGGAAGAACTGTAATTGTCTGGTCCTCCGTCACTGATATTATCTCCGTTTCTACGTTTTCGGCCGCTAATTTCTCAGCAATACGCTTTACAGTTACCGTATTTCCACGTGGTTGGTGGAAATTAGGCGTCACTAACAATATTTTCATATCGACACATCCTAATAAATAGATCTGTTTACTCTTAGTTGTAATATAGGCTTTGAAATAAACTAAGTGTGGATATATCATAGCAAAATTATAATGGTTGAACCAATGATAAAAACTTAGGCATGGAGCTTCTCCCTCCGCAGTTTAATATGAAAACTGTTTTCTTAAATAGTGTAATCTTGGTATATAACCATTTACAGTAAATTAGCGGGGAGATTGCTTCATTTAGTAAAACCTAAGTCGGTGGCAATCAGGTGATGACAGGACTACGGCCTCCCTTAAGGGCATGGGTATGCTAAAAAGTGCAAAGTTGGGGACCAATCGTGCACTTCTAACTAGAGAAAGAGGTCTTGAACTTTACAGGTTCCGTCTTGCAAAAGACTAGTATGGTTTTATAGATGGAAGTTTTGCGACTGGAAAAATCTCGAGGTATTTCCAGGGAAAGGAAAAACTTCGACAAGAATAGAGATGAAGTAAGTGGTTTTTTCTTTCTTTTGAACTATCCTTCGACAAAAAGTAAGAAATTTCATTGTCATAAGTGTTTAAGGTATACTGGTTCTGGGTAAGGAATATAATCTGGTATGTTTTTATAGGTCCAGATTAACTGCAAGAATTTCATATGGATTAGGAAGGAATGGTAGTGTTGTTTGACTTAGGAGATTTTAATTGGGAAGCATTGCTTATTAGTACCGGAATTATTATTTTAAAAGTAATCGGTATATTTATTGCTTTTGCGATTGTAAAAGCTATAGGGAACAAGGTACTTGAACGCACATTTAGCAGATTGATGAAGAGGGAGGAAATATCGCAAGGACGAGCTTTAACCTTGCAAAAGTTAGCAGAGAATATTTTGTCTTATGCGCTTATTTTTATTCTAGTTGCTTCATTGTTTAGCATTTTCGGGTTATCAGTGGCAAGTCTAATTGCTGGGGCGGGGATTGTCGGTTTAGCAATCGGTTTCGGTGCTCAAGGACTAGTCAGTGATGTGGTTACAGGCTTTTTCTTATTATTAGAAAAGCAAATTGACGTCAATGATTATGTGACGGTCGGAGCAATGGATGGAATCGTTGAATCTGTCGGTTTGAGGACTACACAAATCCGTAGTTTTAACGGAACCTTAAACTATATACCGAACCGTGAAATTACTAGTGTAAGCAATCACTCACGTGGAAACATGCGTGCGCTTGTGGATATTGGTATTTCATATGATGACAATATCGATAAGGCTATTGAGGTTATGCAGAGAGCTTGTGATCTAGTGGCTGCAGAGAATCCAGTGATCGCAGACGGTCCGAATGTAATTGGCGTCCAAGCATTCGGTTCATCCGAAGTAGTGTTACGCGTTATCGCGAGAACGGAAAACGGGGAACAGTGGGCAGTTGAGCGTCAGCTTCGTAAAGCAATCAAAGAAGCATTTGACGCCAATGGAATTGAAATCCCATTCCCACATCAAGTACTCATTCAAAAAAACAGTGAAAACCAAGGGCAGTCCTTTGGACAAGCCTAAAATTTGTAAGGTGCCAGGCACCATCCATAATTTGGATGGTGTCTGTTTTTTTTGACTTTCCGCGTGACTACTAAAGCTTAGATGCCCACTTAAGTTATGAAGACTCTTTAATTGTTATATTTGGGTAACAAATTCCTAGCCATATTATGCAGCTTAAAACCTCTTCATTCTGATGGTTTGTAAGCTTTACATTGTGGAATAATAATGAGAAAACATCAACGACGGATGTGAAGAGTTGTGCAAACGAATCAAAGTTTAAGGTATTTATGTTTAGTCTTCCTCTTGGGATTGCTTATATTTTTACCGGTACCCATTCACGAAAAGGCAGAATCCATTACTACTACAGAAAGTCTACGATTTGGAACAGCGACTAAAATAGAGTCCATTTTAAAGGATGAACGCCTACGGGGTGCTGTCACTGGTATAAGCATCCGCAAAGCGGATACTGGTGAGGTTTTATATTCTTCATTAGCTGATGTCCGGTTGCATCCAGCTTCGAATATGAAGCTATTAACTGCGGTGGCAGCATTGGAACAGCTAGGACCGGAATATCAGTTCTCTACTGAAGTATTAACAGATGGGCAAAAAAGAGGCAAAACGCTACATGGGAATCTCTATTTAAGAGGTAAGGGAGATCCGACCTTAATGAAGTCAGATTTTGAACGCTTCGCCAAGGAGTTGAAAGCCCAAGGGATAAATAAAATCCATGGGAACTTGATTGGGGATGACAATTGGTATGATGATGTGCGGCTATCTGAGGACTTAAATTGGTCGGACGAGTTTACCTATTATGGAGCCCAAGTATCAGCATTGACATTGTCTCCGAATGCTGATTATGACACGGGTACGGTAATAGTTAACGTTAGCCCTGCTACAAAAGAGGGGAAGACGGCTGTTGTAGAAATTACGCCTAGTACGGACTATGTACAAGTTTTAAATAAAATGAAAACAGTTGGAAAGGATGGGGTCAAGAAGATTTCAATTGAAAGGGAGCACGGAACCAATCAGATAGTTGTTAAAGGGACGATTCCGCTAACTAGTAAAAGGTCAAAATCATGGGTGGCTGTTTGGGAACCAACGGAGTATGCACTTGATGTCTTTAAAAGGACCCTCGTGGAAAATGGAATAAAGTTCAGTAGGACCTCTAAGGTGAAAACTGGGAAAACACCAGAGTCGACAAGCTTGTTAACTTCAAAAAAATCAATACCTTTAAAAGAATTGCTGATTCCATTTATGAAGTTGAGCAATAATGGTCACGGTGAAACCCTAACAAAAGAAATGGGCAGAGTTATATACGGCGAAGGAACCTGGGAAAAGGGCCTTCAAGTCATAAGGGAGACGGTGATGAGCCTTGGGCTAGATGAAGATACTATTGTACTTAGAGATGGTTCAGGCATGTCCCATAAAAATTTGATTCCGGCTAACGAACTTACCAAGTTGTTATACTCCGTCCAAAGCAAAAGCTGGTTTAAAAATTTCGAGAATTCATTGCCAGTCTCAGGAGATCCCGAGCGTTTAATTGGCGGGACATTACGTTCACGGATGACAGAAACACCAGTAAAAGGGAATGTGAAAGCTAAAACAGGAACCTTAACAGGTGTATCCACGCTTTCTGGATATGCAAAGACAAAGGCTGGCGAGGAATTAATCTTTTCAATTATGATTAATAATTATTTGGAGTCTTCTCCAGTAAAATCGATTGAAGATTCAATAATGAAGGCTATTGTGGGCTCAGAATAACCCAACGAACCAGGCTCAGTATGGGGCCTGGTTCGTTCTTTGAGTATTTAATTTAGCAGGGCTTAGTTGGATGATTAGTGCTTTCCAAAGGTAAGGCGGTGGTTAGAAATGATGTTATAGGGAGTCCATATTTAAAATGGACTTTCCATTGACATCGAGAGAAATAGGTAAGTTCTTATTGGGATTGATATTAACCCATTTAATTATAATAGATAGGATACGTTTCGATAAGTATGAAACGATTATCTTTTAATTAAGCATGTTTACATAACATTACTATCGTACCCTATAAGGTGCTCAATAACCCAAAAAAACTGGATGTGTATGATGAAAATGGAAAAAATCCATTCTTTAAGCTATTTAGTAATATCATAGCAATATAATATCAAGTGATATCAAAAAGCTAGCAATAACTATCACTCTATTGGTTGCTCAAAGTTTAAGAAAAAGAATGTGTAGGCAAAGGGTTCAACCACATGTAGAGGCACCATTTACCTTGTTTATATAATGATAATCGCTTTGTCATAAATAGGTATATTTTGCTTTTTCAAAATAAGATTCTCTTAGTAAAATTATAGTGATAAGGAGTACACAAAAATTCTGGTCAGATACTGATTAAACGAAAGGAGAGGAATAATGCCTAGTTTACTCGAAGCTAGAATGGCAGTTCACGAAATAGGCGGCTTTGTAAAACGAATTTTTCGAATCTAAAAAGAATCTAATTACATATATTTTTTAGCACATCCAATCAATTCGTTGTTCATTATGACCTACAAATATAGATAGAAGTAACGAGTAATTTAGTAAAGGTGAGGGCTAAATTTGGAAAAGAATTTGTTAGCAGTAGTTAATGAAATTTTAAAAATTAAAAAAGGCCAAAGGTTTATTATCGGTATCGATGGATTAAGTCGGTCAGGGAAAACAACACTTGTACAGAAACTAAGTAAGCAACTCGAGAAGGAAAATACTGAAGTTTGCGTATTTCATTTAGATGATTTCATCGTTGATAAGAAACACCGGTATCATACTTCAAATGAAGAATGGTACGAGTATTATCATTTACAATGGGATGTTGAGTGGTTAAAAGAGAACTTATTTCAAATGCTAAGAAGCTCAACCGTGCTTCAACTACCATTCTACGATTCTGTTAACGATTCTCATGAATTGAGGAGATATATTATACCTGAAACGTGCTATATCCTTATCGAAGGAGTTTTCCTCCAGCGAAAAGAATGGAAAAGATTCTTCGACTATACCATTTTTCTTCAATCTTCAAGGGAAAAAAGATTTAAGCGTGAATCGCCTATGACACAAAGAAACATGGAAAAATTCAAAAAGAGGTACTGGCAAGCAGAAGAATATTATGTCAAAACGGAGTCGCCGGAGAGACAAGCGGACCTAGTTCTTTTTAATTAGAAGGGAGACGAATTGAATCTCCCCTTTAAGAAGGTCAACCAACATATACTACCTTGTCGTATTTGGATACTCATATCATGCAGGTGCCAGGCACCATCCATTTTTTGAATGATTCCTTAGCTTATACCATGCTTCTTGGATCCAATAGCTTTTCGAGTTCTTCTGTTAGCATGCCTTTTTCTAGCAGAACTTGTTTTATCGGTTTATTTTCTTCATCTGCTTGTTTTCCGATTTGAGAAGCGAGGTCGTAGCCTAGTTTAGGACTTAATGCTGTTACCAAAGCAAGACTGGCTTCCATCCAGTTTTTACATATTTCTTCATTTGCTTGAATCCCGCTGACACATTTTGTGATAAGAGTTGGAATTGCGTTGGATAGTAAGTCAATGGACTGAAGCAAGGTGTGAGCAATGACCGGCATCATCACATTTATTTCCAATTGCCCTGCTATCCCGGCTGTAGAGATAGCCGTTTCATAACCAATTACCTGGCAACAGACCATATGAGTCATTTCTAAAATTGCAGGATTGACTTTTCCAGGCATAATCGTAGACCCTGGCTGTACAGACGGGAGCGTAATTTCTGCCAATCCTGTTCTTGGGCCCGAACTAAGGAGGCGCAAGTCACTTGTGATTTTAATTAAATGAATAGCTAGTTCCTTTAAAGAAAGTACCGTACGGAATGCTGCATTCGTATTTTGTGTGAATCCAAATAAGTTGGATGGTTCGCGGAAAGGTAATTTTGTACGATTACATATTTCCTTTATAACTTTCGGTGTATAGCCCGAAGCAGTGTTCATTTTTGTTCCGATAGCACTACCACCCAAGCCAATCTCATACAAGACGTCTAGATTCCGTTCAATCTGTTGTCGACAAGATTTAATTGTATCTGCAAACCCAGAGAATTCTTGGCCTAAGCGAATAGGAACCGCATCATGTAAATGGGTTCGGCCTGATTTCAAGATGGGCATAAACTCTTCGGCTTTTCTATCCAACTCCAACTCCAACTGTGAAATTGCTGGGAGGAGCTTGTGAACAAGATTTTCAGCTGCTGCGATATTAATTGCGGCATGAAAAGTGTCGTTCGTTGATTGCGACATATTGACATGATCATTTGGATGGACGCGATTTTCCTGTGAACGACCTAATATTTCTGAAGCTCTGTTTGCAATAACCTCATTGGCATTCATATTTTGTGAAGTTCCTGCCCCAGCTTGATACACATCAATAACAAATTGATCATCCCATTTTCCCTCAATTACTTCTTCGGAAGCTGCAATAATAGCTCCTCCCATTTCAGGTGAAAGTTTGCCTATTTCCATATGTGCTAAGGCTGCAGAGGCTTTAATAATTCCCTGAACTCTAATAAGAGAACGAGGGAAACGAAGTCCGCTAATTTGAAAATTATCTACAGCGCGTTGGGTTTGTGACCCGTAATACGCCTCCTTAGGAACCATTATTTTGCCCAAAGTATCATATTCCTCGCGATATTGGTTAGAAGAATTCATTTTTCTCTCCTTTAGAATGAAAGTTACTATGAATGGTATTGTTTCCAGAAAGGTGGGTTTATACCCAATGTTTGCCTTTGAAAAAGCCATTTGAATAAAAGCGAGGGCTAGGGAGCTGCCCTAGATGAATTGGTATAAAATGTTGTGGACTTTTTGGCAGTTCTCCTGTATTTTATTTAAGTATGTTTTTTTTATAGGAGGAAAATATGGAGTCTCAAACTACAACACAGGTTAAAATTCAAACTGCGGATCCATCGGCGATAGGACTATTTGGTCTAGCGATGGTAACGCTTGTCGCCTCTTCTCAAAAGCTAGGTATAACAGATGGGCTTTCATTTGTTCTTCCATGGGCATTTTTCCTTGGTGGAATTGCGCAATTGTTTGCAGCCACTCAAGATGCTAAACATAATAATACATTTGGAACAACCGCATTTGGTGCCTTCGGACTGTTTTGGTTTGGTGTCGGAACGTCATGGTTGATTCAATTAGGATTTTTTGGTGAAACACTGGCTTCCAATGCGGATCCTCGACAGCTGGGTGTTGCGTTTGTTGGGTATCTCATCTTTAGTTTGTTTATGACCATAGGAGCGATGGAAACACATAAAGTCTTGTTCTTTATTTTTGTATTTATTGATTTCTTATTTATCGGCCTTGCATTAAGCAGTTTTGGTATTTTCCATGAAGCGACACATATGCTTGCAGCTATTTCCGAATTAATTATTGCATTATTATCATTTTACGGTTCAGCAGCGGCTGTCTTAAATACACATTTTGGTCAAGTTGTTTTACCAGTTGGAAAGCCATTTGGAATTTTTAAAAAGAATGTCCAAACGACAGCAACCAAAAAAGTAGCATAGATTAGAGAGAGGCGCTCACAAATGAGCGTCTTTTTTGCACCTACATCATTGAGCTTTTCATTGGTCAAGGATAGTATAATTGGTCAAACTAATCATACAAAGAAAAAACAACAGGCCTATGCTCATTTAGTGAGTACAGGCCTGTCCCAAATTCTGGATGGTGCCTGGCACCTTCCGTTTTATTCCATTCCAGTTTGTAAGATTTCTTCGAGGTAAATGGCGGGGATAGCGACGCCAACTCTTTTGTTGCTTTCAGGTGAAGAAATGGTGGCAAAAATGATTCCGATTACTTCACCGCTCTGGTTAATTACAGGACTACCGCTATTGCCCTTGTAAACCGGTGCATCAATCATCATGACGGGTACCTTCCAGTCCTGTAATAGGATAGGACCTGCGACGGTACCCTCATTAGCAATTTGGGTAAAAGCGAGCGGATTGCCAATAAATATAATGTTTTCACCTTCCGAAGCTTCCCAATCTTTTTCAAGATTAAGGGGGAGAACAGGTAGGTTATTGCCATCTATGTCTACAAGAGCAAGATCTAGCTCTTTACTTTTAGCAATCACCTCACCTGTATACGATGATCCGCCCTGAAAATGAACCTTCACCCTTCCGGTACCTTCGACAACGTGTTCATTGGTCACGATTAATCCCGCTTGGTGAATATTAAACCCAGTTCCCTTTGTACGATCCCATTCAATTGTTACAACAGACTTTTTATGTTCTTGTACTACATGATTTTGTGACAGTTCATTTGATGCCTTTAAAAATTGGATTGCAGGAATATTAAAAAGGTTAAACCAGATTTGTAGTCCACTAATTAACAACGAAAACACAAGCAGGACACTTATGAGTTTCAAGATAAAGGATTTCCGCTTTTTTCTCCGCTTTTTTTCTTTCTCCCATTCTTCATCCTGTTCATTTAAATAAAAGGCTTCCCATCCTTCATTCGTTTCCGGTTGTTCTTCAGTTGTTTTATTAAATTCATTATTCATGGTCTGATTACTTTTTCCTATTATTGATTTCCTCAGTCACAACAAATGCAAGGTCATCATTTCCGAAGAGGGAAAGTACCCCAAGCAACGTATCATCAGGCACTTCACCGGCTTCTTCTTTAGGGACCGTTAATTCAATGGCTTCACGTAATGCTTGGTTTTCTGATTGATTGGGATAGGCACGTAAATACATTTCTTCTGGTTCAAGATTATGATTGACGCACCACTGGGCAAAGACGAGAATCATCATTTTTTCTTCCCCTTGATAGTTTTCGATGATTTTATCCTCTAATTCTTTTTGCAACATATCGATTCTCCTTTTTAGCATTTGTCACTAATTATACTGCTAAAATCAATAGAATGAAAAAAGAATAAGCTGTGTTTAATATTAATACTAGGGGAAGATAATGAGTATGAGTTTAAATTTAAACGAGAGGGGTCTTTAATATGGCAAAAATAGAAATTGGTGAAGTGTTTACCATCAGCGATGAAAACGAAGAAGAGCAGGAAGTTGAAGTGCTGGCTACGATGACATTAGAAAACACTGAATATGTGGCGGTGAGTTTTGCGGAAGACTTAAAACAGCCAGGTGATGAAGATATTGATGTGTTCTTTTTAAAAGTGGATGAAGATGGAGATTTCTCAGCAATCGAAAGCGACGATGAGTTTGAAAAAGTGTCTTCCGCGTTTGATGAGATGATGGATGAAGAAGAAGTGGATACAGAAGGAGAGCGCTAAAAAGCGCTCTCTTTTTAATCTAAAGGTCTTTCTTATACACTAAGTTATGATAATACCTTGAAGCAATAATCATAAGTAAATGATAAGGAAGATTAGGGAGTCCTTTTTTATTACCGATCAATTTTAGCCAATTTAATTTTATTAAAATAAAGTCTACTACCAAACGAAAGCACAAAATACCGATCTGTGAGCGAACTTTATCCACTTTCATAGCCTTGGCTGTGAAAAAAGACAAGACAATTGAGTACAAAGGTCCGATGATAAAATGTTCTCGCCAAGAATGAAAAGAACCAAATCCAAATCTGATTTTCCTCCTAACAGCCCTCACAAATAAGAGATTGACACAAGTAATTAAGATTAAATGAAATTTGGAAGCAAATAAGACGGCTGGATGGCCTTGTTTTAAATATTGATACCATTTATCACTAATCAAAAAATAAATCGGAATCAATAACGTGGTGTAGGAAGTTTTCCACCAATGGTGTGTATAAACCCCCATTTTAACAAACAACTTTTCAATTATGGAAAAATATAGACTGGCACCTAACTTGAATTTCCAATCTAAGTGAAATGAAGTAATAAATAATGCTGTAAAAGGGACGAAGATGGCTTGTGAAAATATAGCTCCAGTGATCTCATCTAACTGTTTATTTCTAAAAATACTTGGTCTATACGAGTATGCCTTAAAAAGGTTAACAACAAAATAGTCAAAGAGATAGGCTAACCCAATATTTGACGATAATAATAAAAACAGCCTTTTGCGGTCTTTATTTTTATAAAAACTAAAGACTAGTAACGAAGTATGGATGAAGAGCAAAATCAAATAAGGATATTTATTGTACTTCTTTGGTCTTCTCATAAATGACTCCCTTCGACAATAATCAATCAAGCTTAAGCGTAATCCAAACCTTCCAATTTCGCTTCTAGCACCTTAAGCTTAAAATCTTCGCCCTTATGGATTTCAAGAATCTTTTTTCCTATATTAATAAATTGGTTAATTTCCTCATTAGATAAATGGGATAGATTTAGTGGGAAGTTGTCGACCTTTTTAACCGATTCAACAATCCTCATTAAAATAGCCATTCCTTCATTTGTAATCGTCACTTTTTTATATCTTGCCCGTGATTGGTCTGTAGTTATAAGGATATATCCTTTGCTCTCAAGTGGGCGGACCAACCGTGTTACTGTTGAAAGATGCCAACACCCTAGGTCACTTATTCGTGTTGGGCTAAGCGATTTGTTATTTGTTGACAGTAAAAATAATATATGTTGTTGAGCGGGAGTAAGGTCAAATGTTTTTCCTATTTTTGCCCACCCCTCTTCCAAACAGAAATACAGTGCCCGAACCATTAGTAGCGTATTTTGTTTAACAGATAAATCCATATCAAACCTCCAGGTTGCTTTTACAATTGTAGATACAAGTATATCTTTTGAAAGTAGCGAAAATATATGCACTAACAAAAGTGGAGATACGAATAGGCACTTCAACGTAAGATGAAACCTATCAAGATCTCATCCTAAATATAAATACTTGAATAGCCATTTCTTGATATGTAGAAAATAAAGGGAATGCTTTAATACTGATAAAGTACCGATAGTACGACAAGGAGGGAATACATGGTTTCCTTTGATGACATAGTTAACGCTCATAAAAAGATGTTTGGTATCGTACATAAAACACCGCTAGACTTTTCGAAAACCTTTAGTGAATTTGCACATAATGAGGTGTATTTGAAGCTTGAGAATCTACAAAAGACGGGCTCCTTTAAAGTGCGCGGAAGTTACAATAAACTGATTTCTTTAAGAGAAGATGAGTTACAAAAAGGAGTGGTGGCTGCTTCGGCAGGGAATCATGCACAAGGTGTTGCTTATTCTAGCAGTATGCTAGGTATTCCTTGTACGATCGTCATGCCAAAAGGAGCTCCGTTAAGTAAGGTCGAAGCAACCAAGGGATACGGTGCACATGTTGAACTTCAAGGTAATGTGTTTGATGAAGCGTTAGCTTACGCTTTGGAATTGAACAACCAAACAGGGGCTGCATTTGTTCATGCGTTTGATGATGAAGCAGTAATTGCAGGACAAGGAACCATCGGATTAGAAATTATGGACCAACTTCCCGATGTGGATGCTATCGTTTGTCCGGTAGGCGGCGGGGGGTTAATTGCTGGTTTGGCTGCAGCTGTTAAAGAAAAGAATCCGGCGATTCAAATATATGGTGTGGAAGCAAAAGCCTGTCCAAGTATGGCCCAGTCCCTGAAAGAAAAGAAGGCAATTACGTTCGATGCTGGTCCGACGATGGCAGATGGTATCGCGGTTAAAACACCGGGGGAGCGCCCATTTCAGCTAGCTCAAAAGTATGTAGATGGTATGGTTTCTGTCGATGAAACTGAAATTGCTCAGACAATGCTTATGCTTCTTGAACGGAACAAATTGCTTGTTGAAGGGTCTGGAGCTGTATCCCTAGCCGCCATGTTATTCCAAAAGCTGCCGATTAAAAATAAAAAAGTTGTTTCTGTCATCAGCGGAGGAAATGTAGATGTAAGTTTCGTTTCGCGAATTATCGAGAGAGGAATGGTGGAAGCGGGCCGATTTGTCCGATATAGTACGATCCTTCATGATAAACCAGGAAACCTAGAGAGAATTCTGCAGGTTGTGACCGAACGACAAGGAAATATCTTAGACATCTCATTAAATCATATGGGTGATAAAATTTATCCGGGCTATGCGCAATTGATTGTATCTGTCGAAACAAGAGACCGACAACATATCGAAGAAATTTTTGAAGCATTTAAGCAAAAAGGTTTCACAACAGAAATCGTTATATAGGAAAAAAATGGGTGGTGCCTGGCACCATCCATTTTTCTGTAAATATAATACGAAACAAGGAGCTTTACCACTTTGAATCAGGTGGAACCCAATTCAACTAGGTGAACACCATGTATGTTGAAAAGGATTGGATAAAAATGGATGTTAAGGTTTAGACGTTTTAGACGCCGTAGATTTCCTTTGCCTTATTTAACAGCGATTGCTTTATTACCTTATGTACTACCATCGCCTTATCCTTATTATCCTTATTATTAATATAAAGCTAGACCGTTTTCTTAATGATAATTCAGTTGAGACAAGAGATGAAGGGAAATGTCCCCTTAATGCGGGGGGGGGGGGCCACTGAAATACGAAATATAGGTAGACCTAAGTGGAGCAGGTACAGCGGAAAAGGTCTACATCAAGCGAATGAAGACGAAGTCTGGAGGAAAACAGAGCGAGAGAGGTCGATGAAACCAAACCGTTAATGTAATTGTTTGCTTGATTTCGTCTCTAGTCTGGTCACATTGAACCCCGTCAATGTGACCTTTTTCTGTTATCTCAATCCCATACTCACTGCATTTTCATGACTATGGGCATTGACGACTGTGAATCAATCTTTAATAACTAGGAGTGGAAAACTTGATAAGTGTGGTCTGCTATTTTACTATCAGAGAGGGAAAGGGATAAATTCAAATTAGATATTTATTTTGGCTTGCACTTAACTGTTAGGAGAAAAAAGATGCGATATAATCAATTGGGTAATTCTGGGTTGAAGGTCAGCGAAATTAGTTTAGGAAGTTACTTAACCTTTGGCGAACGAGTTACCGAAAAAGAGTCTGTTAAAACCATACATAAAGCGTACGAGTTAGGGGTTAACTCATTTGATACGGCAAACGTTTATCAAAATGGCCATGCTGAAAGAATACTCGCTTCTGCCTTAAAGCCATTTGCTAGAGATGAATATGTGATAGCTACAAAGGCTTATTGGCCAACTGGAAAGGGGCCTAACACCCGAGGATTATCAAGGAAGCATCTCCTTGAACAGGTCAATACTAGTTTAAGAAGAATGAAACTCGACTATATTGATCTTTTTTATTGTCACAGCTACGACCATGAAACCCCAGTTGAAGAAACTCTTAAAACGCTCGATGACTTAATTAAGCAGGGGAAAATATTATATGCAGGGATCAGCAACTGGAACTCAGAACAAATCACACATGCTATAAAGATAGCAGATACGTATTTGTTAAACCGAATCATCGTTCACCAATGCGAATATAGTCTGCTTAAAAGAGATATAGAATCTAGCATCATTCCTGCTTCTAAAGAAGTAGGTGTATCACAAATTGTCTTTAGTCCACTTGCGCAGGGCATATTAACAGGGAAGTATAATGAGCAAACACCTAAAAATAGCAGGGCCACAAATCCAAACGTAAATAAATTTTTTAAGAAGCTATATACAAATCATTCCGTTCAAAAGGCACGGAAATTGGAAGAGCTAGCTTGGAAGCTGATTAACACGAATAGAGTGATTGCTAATTTAGTCATCTTTTCTATGCATAATAAAGACGGACGAAATAACGGTTAAGGGGAAGTGAAAAAATGAGGCTCTCAAATGAACAAGTGATAAAGTTAGCAGAAGAGCACGGACTTGTGTTGAACAAGAGCTCCTTAGAACGGAATGAGTCGGGGTTAGATTATCTCGTAGTAATGTGCACTGACATGAACGGAGAGAATTGGGTTTTGCGAATTCCTAGGAGAGAAGACGTAATAGACACATCTGCAAAAGAGAAAAAGAACCTGGACTTTGTAGGGGGCACCAAATTTCCGATTCAAATACCTAAATGGGAAATCTATACGGATGAGTTGATTGCGTATAAATTGTTAAACGGAGTCCCGGCTGGAACCATTGATCCGGATGATAATGAGTATATATGGGAAATTAATGATCAAAATGTACCCGATGCCTTTCATACGACACTAGGAGAAGCAATGGTTGCTTTACATCGTCTCTCACCTACTGAAGCAAACCAAGCCGGAATCGCATTCTTTCTTCCAGAGGATCTAAAGAACTCAATGAAAACGAGAATGGATAAGGTGAAAATAGAGTTCGGCGTGAATGAGGACCTTTGGAACCGATGGCAAAGTTGGTTAGAGAATGATCAGTTATGGCCCCAGGAAACAGCGTTTATTCATGGTGATTTGCATCCAGGGCATATATTAATCGGTGAAAATGCGCAAGTTTCTGGTTTCATTGATTGGACAGAAGCTCGATTTGATGACCCGGCACATGATTTTGTTGCCCATCTTGTAGCATTTGGAGAAGATGCCTTAAAGGAGTTAATTGAATCCTACAAAAAAGCTGGAGGCTATGTTTGGCCGTTGATGTTTGAACATATTCACGAGCTGGCAGCTGCTTATCCAATGGTTATTGCTGAATATGCAATAAAATCAGGGTCAGAAGAGTTTGAAGCAATGGCGAAGTATATGCTTGGTGTTGCAGAATGATCAACCTAAATTAATTAAGGCAGTTCTTTTGAGTTAACTAGAACCACTTGCGGAAACATAGACATACATAAATGGCGGGGTGTGCGGATCTTTTTAGGGAAAAAGAGACAACTAAACGGATGTCTCTTCTTCTCTTAAACCCTATTGTATTGCTGTCTTGTTGTTTCTCCAGAGGTAATATCAATGATTTCTTCTGTTTGTTTGTCAAATGTGATAGTAATTAATAATCCAAATTCTCTTGTATCCTCTTTTAACCATAATTTAAATTTTTCAGTGGAGGTGCTCGTTCCGGTATCCCTTCCAATATGGTGATAGTCAATAATATCAGCATTTGGGTATCTTTCCTTTGTTTCTTTCATGGCCACTTGCCCCCATTTTGCATAGGGTGGTATTTGTGCCTGAACACCGATCGTCCAATAAAAAATCCCTATAAGTAAAAGGAATGGAACGGTTCTAAGTAATTTCATGGAATCACCTTTTTTCTTATAGGTTTTGCTATTTTATTTAAGTTAGTCTGGTTTTAATTACCTATTAATGAACGTAAAAGAAATGTAACATCTCTCTTCAGCCTTTTTTGGCTTATGGGAATGTTTGGGGATTTTAGAACTTTACGAAAACTGTTAGCCATGTTATATTAAATTTTGTAAAGAACATTTATTTATATAAGGGAGTATGTTGTATGTTAGGTGTCGTTCTTAACTAATCCAACAAATTGGATAAAGTCATCCATAGGCTTGTTTATTTTTTGTATAAACGAAGTCTTATTTGATTGTGGAATGAAGTTAAGAACAATGGACAAAACATGCATACTATCTTCAACGATTGTAGCTGTGTACCCATGTGTAAACAGCTTTTTATTTTGGTTGAAATTAGTATAGTGACAAACAGGCGCAATCTGTTTGTTGGCTTTAATGGCCGCGTTGACATTGTTCAACGCGGCTATTTTTATTTTAAGGAGGAACCGAAATTGAACGATCATACGTTTAAGGTACTGGAATTTGGTCTGATAAAAGAAACAATCGCTAGCTTTGCTTTAACAACAACGGGCAAGGAAAACGTCCTTGCGCTTGAGCCCTCTACAAATATAAAACAAATTGAAGCCTGGCTAGATGAGCTTTCAGAAGCTGTTGAAATTATGAATAAATCGACAAGTGTTCCTGTTCATGGATTAGAGGGAATGGACCTGCTATTGCGAAGTTTAAACAAAGGGGTACCTCTTCGTCCGGATCAGCTTTCAAATTTAGGGGGTTTTTTAGATAACTGTGGCAAGATGCGCCGGTTTATGAAGGATAAAGAATGGATTGCACCAAGAGTATCGAGTTATATCTTTTCGATTGAAGAACTACCAGCACTAGAGGAGGAAATCATTCGTTGTATCCGCAATGGTGGAGTAGATGATTATGCCAGTAAGGAGCTATTAAAGGTAAGGAAGCAAATATCAATTCAGGAAGACCGTCTCAAGGAAAAAGTGTTCCAGATGGTTCGTTCCAGTAAATTAACCTCTTTTCTACAAGAAAATGTTGTTAGCCAGCGTGATGGACGGTATGTAATACCGGTTAAGAAAGAATATCGAAACAAAATCAAGGGGGCGGTTCTCGACACTTCAGCTTCTGGGGCAACGCTGTTTATTGAACCAGAGGAAATCGCCCTCCATCAAGAACAGCTTACTTATGTAAAAGCAGAGGAAGAAGCAGAGGTTCAAAAGATTTTATTGTATTTAACAGGTCTTGTCGAACAAAATGAGCAGCAAATTCGTTTGGCAGTTGAAACCATGGTGCATTATGATGTGTTATTTGCCAAAGCGAAATACAGCAGGACGATTAACGGAAAGAAACCAAAAGTGAACCAATCCCATTACATCCAATTGGTGGATGCGCGCCATCCTCTTCTCGGTTCGCAGGCTGTTCCACTAACGTTTGAGCTAGGAAAGCCTGAAAATGCTCTTGTGATTACTGGGCCGAACACAGGTGGAAAAACGGTAACGATTAAAACGGTGGGGCTTCTAACACTAATGGCTCAAACAGGGTTACATTTACCTGTTGCAGAAGGTAGCTCAATTAGTGTGTTCCAAAACATTCTAGTCGATATTGGAGACGGGCAAAGCATCATGGAAAATCTCAGTACCTTTAGCTCGCGCATAGTCAATATCATCGAAATTTTAAAAGAAACCAATGACCGAAGCTTGGTTCTCCTAGATGAGCTAGGTTCGGGAACAGATCCGGGAGAGGGAATGGGCCTGGCAACCGCCATTCTAGAGCAACTGTACGCCAAGGGAGCTACTCTGTTAGCGACCACTCATTATAGTGAGATCAAAGAATTTGCCGACCAGCATGAAGGGTTTATCAACGGGTCAATGGAGTTTGATTTAGAGAGCTTAACACCGACCTATAGATTGAATATTGGAAAAGGAGGAGAAAGTCAGGCTTTTGCGATTGCGTTAAAACTTGGCATCCATCCCAAAATCATTGAACGTGCACATGAGATTACGTATAAGGAAGGAAAATCTTACTCTGAAGATGAGGGGGACTCTGCAGTTATAAGGGAGCGTAAAAAACAGATCATCGTGAACAGGCATCAGCAAAGAGCTAGGAAAACGATAGGTGTTAAAAGCAAGGTTCCCACTTTTAAGCAAGGAGATAATGTAGCCATCTCCCCGGCAAACGTGTTTGGGATTGTCTACAAAGGCCCTGATGAACAAGGAAACTACATTGTTCAGGTAAAAGGAGAAAAGGCGACCTATAATCATAAGCGGCTAAAGTTGCACATTGCGGCAAATGAGTTATATCCAGATGATTATGATTTTGATATCATCTTTGAATCGGCTGAAAACCGGAAGAACAAAAACATACTTTCACGTAAGCATGTAGATGGATTGAGCATTTTACATGAGGAGTGAGATAAGGTTAGAGAGTTGAGCTTGGAGACAGGCTCTTCTTTTTGTTTTTAAATAGAGGATTTTTTGGATAAGTAAGCGAATTTATGTTTGTCTTAAAAAAGAAATTCAGGTTAGCTTCAACCCTCAGTAGAGGGGGGATTTAATATTAAATTGGAGGTTCATTCGTGCTTCATTTAGAAAAAGTAAATCAAGCAAATTGGCTAGATGTGATTCGGCTATCTAGTGGCAGTGACCAGAAAAATAGAATTTTCGAAGATTTCATTGCATCAAATTGCCTGTCACTCGCTCAAGCCAGTCTTTCAGAAAACTGGACAACAAAAGCGATATATGATGATAAAACTTTAATAGGTTTTACAATGTATGGATATTCTGAGGAACTTCAAGCTTATGAACTTTGTAGATTAATGATTGATTACCATTTCCAAGGAAAAGGTTATGGAAAGAAGGCTTTAAGACAGATTGTTGAGAAAATGCAAAGCCAATACGGATGCTCAGATATTATCATTTGTTTTATGCCGGATAATACTAGAGCTAAAAATCTCTATGAAAGTTTTGGTTTTAAGGATACAGGAAAGACAATTGAAGATGAACTAATTTATTCTCTTAATGTGTGAAGGTTTCTGCCATGTAGGAAAAAATAGAGGAACACTGCAAAATCAGGTTGTCCTATTAGTAGGCGAAGTTACAAACCAAACCATCCTTCACAGTTACTTGCAGTTGATACCCAGGTATAAACACAAGCCACTAGCTTGAAAAGGGCTTCGATATTGGTTAAAACATCCTGAAAATAAAAGGGAGAACCGTAAAAAAAGGTAATACCTTGGAAGGTGCCAGGCACCATCCATAATTTGGAGAGGACCATATGAAAAAAAATCTATCCGTTTTTCGAGAAGAAAAGAATTATGCTAGGTTTTTAAGCTCTGTATTTATTAGTGGGGTTGGTGATTGGTTTCATAGTGTTGCAGTATTCAGTTTGTTATTACAGCTAGAAAGTACTGGAATGGCACTAGGAATTACTATGGCACTACGAGTGTTGCCACATTTACTATTTGGACCATTTGGTGGTTTATTGGCGGATCGGTTTTCAAGAAAGAAGATATTGGTAAGCTGTGATGTGATTCAAGCACTAGCTGCACTCTCATTACTGCTTGTCTCAACAGCAGATGATATTTGGCTGATTTATGTTTCGACTTTTGTGTTAATGTCAGCAACCGCCGTGCAAATGCCTACTCGCGCAGCTTCTATCCCATCGTTAGTAAAAAAAGAGAACCTTTTGAAAGCGAATTCAATGAATTCAGCTTCAGTCGGTTTAGTGATGGTAATTGGGTCCATGTTAGGAGGTTTCGTTACTGCAGCCTTAGAGATTGATATAGCTTTTGTGGTTAATGCGATAACCTTATTGGTATCGGCGTTCATCATGCTCTCCATAAAGTTTCCTCATTCTAAGAGCCTTGAGTTAAAAGAAAAACTTTCTTTAAAACGTTTTAATGTGCTATTACCCATTATCAAGGATTCTCGGATTCTTCAATTAGTTATGATCTACTATGTTTTATGGGCAATTGGTGGCGGCATTATGAACTTAATACCAAGTGTATTTGCATTTGATGTGTACAACCTAGACAATCTTGGGGTCGGAATTTTATATGCATGCTTCGGTTTGGGACAAATTCTTGGCGGGTTCGTATCCAGCTATATCGAGAAATGGCCTAGTCGAGCAATCGCGATTGGTTTTCTTATAGAAGGAATTGCTTATCAATTCTTTAGTATTTCGCCAAACATTATTCTAGGTGGTCTTATGTTGGTTCTTGCCTTAGCAGGGGTAACGGTTGGAAACACGTTTGTAAATACGATTGTCATGCAATATGTTCCGGAAAAATATTTAGGTCGCTTTTTTTCATTGATTTTTACATCTGTAAACGTCATTCTTGGCACTACGATGATTATCTCTGGAGCATTACTAGCGAAATTATTACCACAGCAACTAGCGATGCTTTCTGGAGTACTGATTACGATACCAGCTATCATTATTGGCTACAATCTTTGGAGAATAAAAATACCCCAATCTCAAAATAATGATACGTTAAAAGCATAGATTTATAGATAGAATAATAACTTTGTTTTAATTAGTAATTAGGGAGGGACCGGGTAATGAGTTGGGAATCAGAAATAAAAGAATTGAGACAACGCGAAGAGTTAGCACGTAGAATGGGCGGAGAAGAAAGGGTCAGTAAGCATAAATCATTTGGAAAACTAACCGTGCGTGAAAGAATTGACTGTTTACTAGACGATGGCACTTTTCATGAGTCCGGTGCAATTGCCGGAAAAGCAAAATATGACGATGATGGTCAGTTAATTGATTTTACACCTGCTAATTTTATTTTAGGGACCGGTAGAGTGAATGGGCGTAAAGTAGTCGTTGGCGGGGATGACTTTACTGTCCGTGGTGGGGCGGCAGATGGAGCAATCTATGGAAAGCAGGTGTATGCGGAAAGATTGGCCCATGACCTTCAGATTCCGATCATACGCTTAGTTGATGGTACGGGTGGGGGTGGTAGTGTCAAAACGCTTGATTCTAGCGGTTATACGTATATTCCCGTTAATCCTGCATGGGATTTAGTTGTTTCTAATATGGAACGTGTTCCGGTAGTGGCTGCATGTATGGGTTCCGTTGCTGGCTTGGGGGCAGCTAGAGTAGCAGCATCCCACTTTTCTGTTATGATTGAGGACACATCCCAATTGTTTGTTGCTGGCCCACCGGTGGTTAAATACGGAATGGGACAGGACCTTACAAAGGAAGAGCTTGGGGGCATTCAGGTTCATCGGTCTAGTGGCGCGGTTGATAATATTGCTGGTTCTGAGGAAGATGCATTTGAACAAATCAGGACCTTTTTGTCTTATCTTCCGTCAAACATATGGAAGCTACCTCCTGTCGTCCAGGGTGATGATACTCCCACTAGAAGGGAAGAAAAGTTGCTTTCGATTATTCCGAAAAATCGTCGAGCCCCATATAAAATTCGAGAATTGCTACCGTTATTATTTGATCAAGGATCTGTTTTTGAAATGGGTCGGTACTTTGGGGGCGGCACGGTTACCTGCTTTGCTCGTCTCGATGGTTACCCAGTTGGTGTTCTAGCTCCGGACCCTTATGTTAATGGTGGCGGGTTAACTGCTGAAAGTTCTGAGAAACTAGAGAGGTTTGTGGACCTTTGTCAAACCTTCCATCTGCCTATTGTAAACCTTGTCGACCAGCCTGGAATGGTGATTGGGCTGCCATCTGAAAAGAAAGGAACGATTCGTAAGGGGGTTCGCGCAATTTCTGCGGTTTATCAAGCGAACGTACCTATGGTTGAAATCATCATGCGACGAGTTTTTGGTGTCGGTGGTGCAGGTATTTCAAATAGGCATGGACTAAATCAAAGATACGCATGGCCATCTGGAGATTGGGGTTCTCTTCCCGTTGAGGGAGGAGTCCAGGTAGCCTATCGTCGCGAGCTTGAAGCGAGTGAAAATCCCGAGGCGCTCTTAAATGAACTACTCGAAAGGATGGAAGCTGTTCGTTCTCCATTCCGTACAGCAGAAGCGTTTGGGGTGGAGGAAATGATCGACCCTAGGGATACGCGTCCGCTTTTATGTGAATGGGTAAAGGACGCATACGAACTCCTTCCTCAACAATTAGGCCCATCTCAGCATGGGATGAGACCTTGATTCTATTGTATCCTTGATAGGCTAAAAAGCTAGGGATTAGAACTGAGTAGGGATTTTTTTACCCATTCGGGGGAATCTAATGAAACAATCAAAGCCGTACCTGGTAAAACAGGAGGCTTTTTTTATTTTAATGTAAAATACTAAGTGGGCAATGATTCTTTATATTATGGTAAACATTGCCTTTTAACTTGTTAGGAGGATATGAGGGGCAAAGCCGAAACTTCTTTTCAAAAATAAATCCTACGATGACATAATTTCGACTTTTTTATTGCAGAATAAACATTGAACTGATAGAGTGAAAATGGTCTGTCTGGGCATTAGCTTAGGTAATATGAAGATTTATACATAAGAAAAAGAAAGGAACATTCGATGAAAAGAGTATCTAGCGTTTTTTGGATTACAGTTGCGATTGTCCTTGTAGCAGTCGTATTTGGTGTTAGTGCACCAGATAGTTTTGAAGAAGTAACAGGCAATATACAGGCTTTTCTTACTTCATCATTTGGTTGGTATTATTTAATTTTAGTAACGGTTATTACGATTTTTTGTATCTTCCTTATCTTTAGTCCGGTTGGTGCAATCAAACTAGGTAAGCCTGATGAAAAACCAGAGTTTTCGAAAGGTTCATGGTTTGCGATGTTATTTTCCGCAGGGATGGGAATTGGACTTGTCTTCTGGGGAGCAGCTGAACCTCTTTCGCATTTCATGGCTCCACCATTGGCGGAAGGTGCTTCAAATGCTGCGCATAAAGAAGCGATGCGATATACCTTTTTCCATTGGGGAATACATGCATGGGCAATATATGCAATTGTAGCTTTGTCATTGGCATATTTCCAATTTCGCAAGGGGGAGCCTGGCCTTATCTCAGCTACCTTGAAGCCTGTTTTAGGGAAGAGCATGGAAGGTTGGCTGGGAACGGTTGTAGACGTACTTGCGGTGTTTGCAACAGTTATTGGGGTTGCAACGACTTTAGGATTTGGTGCCGCCCAAATTAATGGGGGACTATCCTATTTATTGGGAGTTCCGAATAATTTCTTCGTGCAATTTATCATTATCGCAGTTGTTACTGTATTATTTATGATTTCAGCGTCAACTGGCTTAGGTAAAGGGATTAGAATTTTAAGTAATGTTAATATGATTTTGGCGGTTGGTCTGTTAATATTAATGTTCATTGTTGGACCTACTATTTTAATCTTGAATATGTTTACGGATTCTATTGGTGGATACATTCAAAATATCATTCAAATGAGTTTCCGAATTGCTCCGTTGAATGAAGAGCATCGCTCTTGGATTAACGGATGGACAATTTTCTACTGGGCATGGTGGATTTCATGGTCCCCATTCGTAGGGATATTTATTGCCCGTGTATCAAGAGGGAGAACCATTCGAGAGTTTTTAGTTGGTGTCCTATTGCTCCCATCACTAGTTAGCTTTTTCTGGTTTGCAGTTTTTGGTAATTCTGCAATTAATGTTCAAAATGCAGGAGTTGTTGATTTGTCTCAATTTGCAACAGAGGAAGTTTTATTTGCGGTCTTTAGTCAATTCCCATGGTCAACAGTTTTATCGGTTGTGGCTGTTGTCCTCGTAAGTACTTTTTTCATCACTTCTGCGGATTCCGCAACCTTTGTACTCGGTATGCAGACTACTTATGGATCATTAACACCACCGAATAGAGTAAAATTCACATGGGGAATTGCGCAATCTGCAGTTGCTTTAATTCTTTTATATAGTGGTGGATTACAAGCACTTCAAAACGCTTTAATTGCTGCAGCATTCCCATTTTCATTTATCATGGTACTCATGATGATTTCTCTATATCGAGCGTTAACCAAGGAGAAAAAGGAGCTTGGTTTATACTTCAAACCGAAGACAAAGAAAAAGTTCCCTGATATGTAAGTTAAGGAGTGTGGAAAGAAGTTTGGGCTTAGCCTAAGCTTCTTTTTTTATTTTTTATTTAGTCTGTTAAGAGTTTAACGGGCTTGGTAAGAAGTAAAATGATATGATAGATAGGAGAGGGTTAACTAACTATTAAAGCCACCAAATCTTGAATAAGGGGTATTTCATTGTGGAAATAGGAATAAGTACGTTTGTCGAAACAACACCGGATGTTAATACCGGAGAGGTAATTAGTCATGCACAGCGAATCAGAGAAGTTGTTGAAGAAATTGTTCTAGCGGATCAGGTGGGGTTGGATGTCTTTGGTGTTGGGGAACACCATCGTGAGGATTTCGCGGCTTCTTCTCCAGCGGTCATATTAGCTGCAGCTGCGTCCAGGACACAACAAATTCGATTGACTAGTGCTGTAACAGTTCTCTCATCTGCTGATCCTGTACGGGTGTTTCAGGACTTTGCAACGGTGGATGCAATTTCAAACGGTCGTGCCGAGATTATGGCAGGACGAGGGTCATTTATCGAATCTTTTCCTTTGTTCGGCTATGATCTAAAGGACTATGATGAATTATTTGAGGAAAATCTTGAGTTATTACTTAAAATTCGAGATTCTGAAAAGGTCACGTGGCGAGGTGGGCACCGGCCGGCCATTGAAAATTTGGGTGTATATCCGAGACCAATCCAAAATCCATTACCTGTGTGGATTGGAAGCGGTGGGAATTCCAACTCTGTTATGCGCGCTGGTCTACTTGGGTTACCACTTGTTTTAGCGATTATTGGTGGCAGCCCGTTACAGTTTGAACCACTTGTACGACTTTATAAAAGGGCAGTGGCCCATGCCGGTCATGATCTTTCAAAATTGACCGTTGCGTCCCATTCACATGGATTTATTGCGGAGGATACACAAACAGCTGCTAACAAGTTTTTCCCTTCAACCCAACAAGTCATGAACAAGTTGGGCAAAGAGCGTGGCTGGGGTCCATACACCCGCTCGAGCTTTGATGCTGCCCGTAGTTTTGAAGGAGCATTATATGTAGGGGACTCAAAGACTGTAGCCGATAAAATTATCCATCTACGAAAGAATGTCGGCATTACACGTTTTATGTTACATCTACCAGTGGGTACCATGCCTCATGAAGACGTAATGAGAGCAATAGAACTGTTAGGAAAAGAAGTAGCACCCATCGTTCGTGATGAGGTATCTAAGTGGGAAAATTCCGGTAATGAAACAGTGTAGTCATATCCTTTTAGGATACATAAGAATCAAGGTAAAAATGTAAAAGTTTAAACAAACCCACTCTAGGGAAAGAGTTCACTAGAGGTGATATTCGTGAAAAAAGAATTGGACAAGGATTACACACCAAAAAACAGCTCAATGGCAAATACTGTCGAGGAAATGAAGAATTTAGGGAAGCAGATGGAAAACTTGCGCACCAATAAAGAATTAAAAGAGGATAATAAAATCCCAGACCCCGTACAAAGGAAGACGAGAGATTAGTCATAAGGGATTGGATATTGAGTAATGCGGTTCGATTAGAATTGTTATACTCAAATAAAATAGGCAAGCCAGTTTACCTGACTTGCCTATTTTCAATCTATTCATCTGGGTGAAAAAGTAGCAGGTTATCCGCGTCTTCCGCCTCTACCGCCTCGTTTTGTTTCCGTATTTCGTTTGAGAGAAGTTAAGTTCTCTTCACTAGACTTTAGAAATTTAGCCATTTTATCCTCAAAGGTTTCCTTTGGTTTAAAATTACCTTTTGGACGGAAATCCTTAGATCGGCTATCGGGTCTGCCCTGACGTGGAGGGCGCTGGGAATAGGAAGAAGTTTGACCTTCTGGCCTATCAATCGCTTTTTTAATCGATAAAGCAATTTTACCATCTTTCTCACTAATTACTTTCACTTCAATTTGGTCGCCTACTTTAAGATGGTCGTTCACATCTTTGACATAACTATCTGCAACCTCACTGATATGCACAAGACCTGTTGAGCCTCCTGGTAATTCCACGAATGCTCCAAAATTAGTGATACCTGTTACTTTACCTTGTATTTTGCTACCTACTTCAACTGACATATAAATATGGTTCCCCCTCAAAATTGTTAACACACACATAATTATAGCAAATTTGGGAAATAAATCACTATCTGAACTATTTTCCATTAAAATTTTTTTTTACAATGTTTTTTGATCAATAATAAGATTATACTGAATGATTGACCAGAGTCAAATAATGAATATGATTTTTCTTTAAGAGAATCCTTATATTGACTTAATAATAATATAAATGAGGTTTTTATATGAATGACAAAAATTTTGAAATTTATCAGTTAAGCGATGAAATAAATAAAGCACTAACTTTATTAAAGTATACTACCCCGACCCAGGTTCAAACAGAAGTTATCCCCTTAGCGTTACAGAATAAAGATGTAGTGGTTAAATCGCAAACAGGCAGTGGGAAGACAGCTTCCTTTGGCATTCCTATTTGTGAGATGATTGATTGGGAGGCAAAGAAGCCTCAGGCCCTGATTCTTACCCCAACAAGAGAGCTTGCAGTCCAAGTACGTGATGATATCACAAATATTGGAAGGTTTAAACGAATAAAAGCAATGGCTGTATTTGGTAAAGAACCGTTTGCGAAACAAAAGGAGGAACTACAACAAAAAACACATGTGGTCGTCGGTACACCTGGTCGAGTCATTGACCATATCGAAAGAGGAACTTTGGTTTTGGACCAGATTAAGTATTTGATCATTGACGAGGCAGATGAAATGCTTAATATGGGCTTTATTGACGAGGTCGAGTCAATTATAAACGAAGTCCATTCAGGTAGAGTAACGATGGTCTTTTCAGCGACATTACCAAAGGATGTTGAAAACCTCTGCCATCAATACATGAAGGAACCGAATCATATAGAAATTATTTCTACTGGGGTAACTACTGACACAATTGATCATTTCTTAATCCAGGTTAAGGAGGAAGAGAAGTTGTCAGTTTTGAAAGATGTCACTGTTGTTGAAAACCCTGAGAGTTGTATTATTTTTTGCCGGACAAAAGAACATGTCGATCGAGTGTATGCTGATTTAGATACTTCCAATTATTCATGTGAAAGGCTACATGGCGGCTTAGAACAAGAAGACCGTTTCGCTGTGATGAATGGGTTTAAAATGGGCAATTTCCGATATCTAGTGGCGACGGATGTAGCAGCAAGAGGGATTGACATTGATAACGTCACCCTTGTGGTTAATTATGACGTTCCAATGGAAAAAGAGAGCTATGTTCACCGTACAGGAAGAACAGGAAGAGCTGGGAACAAAGGAAAAGCAATAACCTTTGCGACTCCATATGAAGGAAAATTTGTACAAGCTATTGAAAGGTACATTGGTTTTGAAATACCGGCCATGGAGGCTCCGAAACAGCAGGAGGTTGCTAAAAATAAGGCTGCGTTTGAGGAAAAAATCGGTGGTCGTCGAGTGGTTCATAATAATAAAACAGCACGAATTAATAAAGGAATTACGAAACTTCATTTCAATGGTGGGAAAAAGAAAAAGTTACGTGCTGTAGATTTTGTTGGTACAATCGTTAACATTCCTGGGATAATAGCAGAAGACATTGGAATTATTACCATACAAGACAATTTAACGTATGTTGATATCCTTAATGGAAAAGGTTCACTAGTTCTACAAGCGATGGAAGATACAACAATTAAGGGAAAGAAACTGAGAGTGACTAAGGCGTTAAAATAAAAGCATTCAATTCAAAGGATTTTTTGGAGAACGAGTGTACTCATCTGGACTATTCTCTCCAATCTTTCCCTACATGATAAAAATCCATAGATGTTGTACAGAGGATGCTCCGAGGCCATACTAACAAAACAAGAGGATAAGGGGGAACTGATATGCCAGAAGAGACTAATGAGAAGCAGGAAAAGAGTATTGTAAAGGCAAACATTGGGGATATGATTCAAATTTCAAAAGGAACAGAAAAGGGCACTAAGGGGAAAGTAGTAGCAATTCGGGAAAACTCTGTTATTGCCGAGATTGGTATAAATGTAAAAAAAGATGAACCAATTAAAACAGTTGTTAATCATAAAAATTATAAGTTAGTTAAGTAAGAAACGACTTCAGTGCCTGACTCCCAATTGTTACAATCACGCGAAGGACAGGCACTTTTAAAAAGGCTGTGTTATAGGACATTCTTGATTTTTTACAAGGGAGAGGAAGGCACGAAGACTCCTTGAAAATGAACGGCATTTTCTCGTGCGTGGGCCTATTCAAGGAAGCTATTCAAAGTCCTGCGGGAGTACGGGGCTGGGGAGACCCCACAGGCGCTTTTGCGCCGAGGAGGCTCCCCGCAACGCCCTTGGAAAGCGGAGTGCCTGGAGCGGAAATCAACAACTAACTTTAAGAAGCTTTAAAAATGAAGGAGATCTAAGAATCAAAAGCCATGGACACATAATAGGAGTTGGACCTATTGAAATACTTTCAATCTCAAATGAAACAACTGGTGAAAGAAAATAAAGAATTACAGATCAACTTAAAAGAATTAATGAAAGAGCATGCACTTGAGAAAACCTTTGCATTAAAAGCATTGTACCATTCTGAAGTTGCTGATGGAGGAAAGTATCAATCAGCCTACCAAGCACTAGACCAACCAAAAGGATAAAGTTTCACCCCCTAAATTCTGGAATTTGCCTGGCACCTTCCAGAATTTATAAATAGTCAGGCAAGAGGACAAGCTATTGTTGGAGGTGAGTACTTGGAAAAGAATGAAAAAGGTGGATTTCTTCCGAATCAAACAACTAAGCAAGGAACAGGGTTTATCGCTTCTCTTGAAAATTTAAGTGAAGATCTCCTGCAACTTGTAACCGACGATGTTCCAAGCGATGACAGGGAGAATAAACTTCAATAACTATTAAAACGCCGGACATTATGGCGTTTTTTTTTGCCTTTTTCTTGTAGGAGATAATCTGCTGTTTTTTTACTAGTTATGGTACAATCGTGAAATAGATAAATAAGCTGATGGTGGATTTTTTTTATAAATGAGTTTGTACATGCAGATTAGAGCGATAACCATTCAAGAAGGAGCGAGATTTTTGAACATAAAACTGAGTCATAAAATGATCAAAGAACAGTGCGGCACCGTCTCCTTCAAAAGAGGGGACGCTTTTTATCGTACAGATAAAGTGACATTCGTAGACTTTTCAATGAGTCGTTGTAAAGCAACTGTTAGGGGTGTAGAAGATTTCCGGGTCTCAATCGAAACGACACCTAATGGTGATCTTCTCACAGACTGCACCTGTCCAAAATTAGCCTCTGTTCAAACCGACTGCCAACATATTGCCGCTGTATTAATCTCTATTTACGAGCAACAGCGAAAAGGCATAACTCCAAATAATCGCAAAATGCTGAAACACAGCACTCATGAACATCAGGAAGTAACAGATAGTTTCCTCAACCTCTTTCATGTTCAGCCAACCAAACCAAGTGGTTATCAAAATCATTTTGAGCATCGGAAGGTTCTTGAAGTTCAGATCATATTTAAGTTAGTTAAAGATAAATACGAGCAAACACTGATTGGAATCGGAGTAAAGGTTGGATCGACGCTTATAAATTCCATTCGTTCATTTTTAATGAATGTAGCAGAAGGAAACACTTGTAGGATTAGTCAATCACTTTTATATGACCCTAGCCTCCATTGTTTTGATCATGAAACGGATGCTGTTCTTCAACATCTTATTCAAGTGACGCGCGATGAGGGTGCCACTGGTTCAGAGGGAAGGGAGGGTAACGATTATTCAACGATTTACCAAGAGCAAATCCTAATTCCACCTTCTGCGTGGGAAACACTTCTTCCTGCTTTAAGGAAAGCTCCCACAGTAAAAATCGAGATGAACGAGAAAGTCATGGATCTCGATTTTACAAATGGAACACTTCCCCTCCAGTTTGATTTAACACAAACGGAGAGTGGCCACTTTCAGCTTAAAATTGACGGCCTATCCCGTATCAGCGTTTTAAAGTCCTACCAGGCGGTGCTAGTAGAAGGGAAACTTATTCCTATCAACTGGGAGGATATTCACCGGTTAACCGATCTAATTCAGATGTTAGAAGATTCCGGGAGGTCCCAACTACCAATCACGAAAAATCAACTAGGTTTCTTTATGGAAAAAGTAGTTCCAGGATTAAAAAAGTTGGGCGTTGTCCGAATCCCAAGTGCCATAACGAGCGAATTCATTGAAACACCACTTGTGGCTAAGCTTTACCTGGATCGTGTGAATAATCGCCTGCTTGCTGGGCTCGAGTTTCACTACGAGCATATTGTGTTTAATCCGTTAGACAGTCAAGAAGTTCGTGCAGCTTCCATCCTGATTAGAGACGAAGCGAAAGAGGCTCAAATCCTTCAGCTGATGGAGGATAGCTCCTTTGCTACGACGGATAGCGGTTATTATTTGCACAATGAAGAGCTAGAATATGAGTTTTTATACAATATGGTTCCGAAACTTCAAAAAATTGTTCAAATCTATGCTACGACATCGGTGAGGAACCGAGTCTTTAAAGGTAATACCTTTCCGAAAATCAATGTGAAGATTAAAAAGGAACGAACCAATTGGCTCGAATTTAAATTTGAAATGGACGGTCTTCCTGAAAGGGATATCAAAGAAATTCTCCAAGCACTTGAAGAAAAACGGAAGTATTATCGTTTACGAAACGGTTCGCTTCTATCACTAGAAACAAGGGAGTTTGAAGAAATCAATACTTTCCTAAAAACAATCCCTGAGCAAACTGAGGCTTTTGAGGGAGAATGGAATGTGCCCATCGTCCGCGGACTTCAACTCATTGAGACCGTTGAAGGTGACAATGCGTTCACTTTTGAGGACTCTTTTCGAAAGTTTCTAGAGACGATACATCATCCAGATCTGCTAGATTATGAGGTACCTTCTAGTTTAATTCCGGTTTTAAGGGATTACCAGGTGCACGGCTTTAAATGGATGAAAACACTAGCCACGCTTGGCTTTGGTGGGATATTAGCTGATGATATGGGTCTAGGAAAAACCGTTCAAAGCATTGCTTATATTCTCTCAGAGCTCGAACCTATTCGCTCTAAAAAGCAACCAGTTTTAATTGTTTGTCCTTCCTCTTTATCCTATAACTGGATCAATGAACTCATGAAGTTTGCTCCCGAGCTACAAGCCATTGTCGTGGATGGAACGCAGCGGGAGCGTGCTGAACTTCAGAAGGAAATAATGGATATGGATGTCGTGGTTATATCCTATCCGTTATTGCGGAGGGACCTTCATTGGTACGAGAAGCAATTGTTCCACACCATCTTTTTTGATGAGGCTCAAAATTTTAAGAACCCACTTACACAAACGGCCAGAGCAGTAAAAAAATTACAAGCCCAGCATAGATTCGCGCTAACAGGTACACCCGTGGAGAACTCTCTGGAGGAGCTATGGTCAGTCTTTCATGTTGTCTTCCCTGAACTGTTTCTTAGCTTAAAAGAGTATAGTCATTTAACAAAGGATACCATCTCACGAAGAATCCGACCTTTTATGCTTCGAAGAGTAAAAGAGGACGTCCTATCCGAGCTTCCAGAAAAGACGGAGTCCTTGAAATCCATCGAGCTGCTTCCGAATCAGAAAAAGCTCTATGCTGCCTATTTAGCTAAGCTTCGCCATGATACCTTTAAACATTTAGATAAAGAAACGATAAGAAAAAATAAGATTAAAATCCTTGCTGGATTGACGAGGTTAAGGCAAATCTGTTGCCACCCTGCCTTGTTTGTAGACGGGTATAAAGGTAGCTCAGCAAAATTTGAACAATTAATGCAAATTGTCGACGAGTCAAGGCACTCTGGACGTAGGGTATTAATTTTTTCACAGTTTACGAAAATGTTAGAGCTAATTGGTAGGGAGTTAGCCATTCGTGGCTTGCCTTTTTACTACCTTGATGGACAAACTCCAGCAGAAGAGCGAGTGAGCATGTGTAATCAATTTAATGCCGGTGGGCGTGACTTCTTCTTGATTTCATTAAAAGCTGGAGGCACTGGACTGAATTTGACAGGAGCAGATACTGTAATATTATATGATCTTTGGTGGAATCCAGCAGTCGAAGAGCAAGCGGCCGATCGAGCTCATCGGATGGGACAAACAAACCCGGTGAAAGTCATTAAATTGGTTTCAAAAGGGACAATTGAGGAAAAGATGAATGAACTACAAGCGAAAAAGAAGCGTATGATTGAGGAGATTATTGACTCTGAAGATCCTGGATCTTCAACTTTGACGGATGACGATATCCGAGAAATATTAATGATATAAAATATTGACCGGTAATAATAACGTATTTTCTAGGGCACCTTTCATTGGTAAAGGTGTCTTTTCTTTTATAAACAAAACAAACAAAACAATTTAAACCAATCATCATCAGGAATATTCTTTAAGGTCATACTTTACATATATCACTAATCGGAAAGGGGAGAGAAACGATGCCACGGAAGACTGCGCAGGTTGAAGAGGTCGCAGAAGAGAATACCAACGAGCAACTAGATCAGGAACAAGCCATCAAGGGCGAAACCAACACGGATGAAATTGCGAGTCTAAATCGGATGTTAGGGGCTGTTTTGACCTATCTATCAGATGATGAAGTAGAAGAAATCGATATTGAATTCCTTCTTGAAAATACAGAAGGTCTTCGAGAGTGGTGGGATAAATTTCGAGAAAGCAATCGAAAATCAATTGAAGAGGAAATTAAACAATCATTAGGAGAACTGTCTTTAGAAGAATTAGAACAGATTCGAGAACAGATAAAAGAAAAAAAAGAATAATTATTCATTTATAGTTCTGTTTTGCTATCGAGTGCAATTCTTATAGGAGTGCTTTTCTTTTGAAATGTGAAGAGTAAAAAAGCCCTTTGTAAGTCTAATTGTACTGAACAAGATTCATACGTGGGAATCTTCAAAATAAACTTAGTTTTACAAATGTAAAAATAGACTTTTACATTTTCTCAAAAAAAAGCTACACTAAGAAAGTGTTTTCAGACCAGTTAAATAAGGTGATGATATTGGAAAAGGATGGCAAAGCAAGCAAGATCATTGAAGCAGCGAAACTTTATTATTTACTTGACTTCACACAAAGTGAAATCGCAAAAAAACTAGGCGTTTCCAGGCCCACTGTTTCACGGCTTCTCCAACAGGCAAAAGCAGAAGGTATTGTCCAGATTAAGATTAATGATCCGACCGAAGAAGTAGAGAAACTGTCTAAGGAATTAGAAAATAACTTTCGGTTAAAAAAAGCCCTCGTTACCTCTGTTCCAGCTTATGAGGAACATCTTATTAAAAACTACTTAGGTGGAGCAACAGCTGAGTATTTAAATCAAATAGTGAAAGACGATGACATCATTGGCGTCACATGGGGAACCACTCTATACCATGTTGCCATTGAATTAAAGCAAAAGTTTGTGAGGAATGTTCAAGTGGTCCAGCTTAAAGGAGGGGTGAGTCATGCAGAGACAAACACTTACGCCTCTGAGGTCTTGTACTTATTTGGGAAGGCTTTCAACTGTACACCTCATCATTTACCTCTACCCGCCATTGTTGATCACGTAGTTGTAAAGCAGGCGATGGAACAGGACCGTCATATCCGAGCTATTATGGATTTGGGAAAACAGGCCAATATAGCTGTAACAACATTGGGTTCTGTTAAGAAGGATTCTCTTTTGTTTAAAATGGGTTATTTCACAGAGGCCGATTTAAAATCGCTGAACCAGGAGGCGGTAGGGGATATTTGCTCTAGGTTCTTCGACCAAAACGGTTTGATATGCAATCAGGATTTGAACGAACGGACATTAGGTATTGCGTTAGAGGCTCTAAAGGGCAAAGAACACGCGCTTCTTGTTGCTGGTGGTGCTGATAAGATTAATGGGATATATGGAGCGTTAATGGGCAATTATGCAAACACTTTAATTACAGATCAATTTACAGCTAGATTTTTATTAGACAAGCTAGCTAAAAATGAACAAGAAAATTCACTGACTTAACTGTCTCTGAAAGATCATCCAATAAAAGAATAATACAGGTTAACAATCAACAAGATACTACTAAGAGGTGAGCAGCATGAATTATATTTGGGGATTATTGGGAATTATCACAGTATTAGCGATTGCGTTTTTATTGTCTTCCAACCGTAAAGCGATTAAGCCGAGAACGATACTTGGTGGCTTGGCAATACAATTTATTTTTGCTTTTGTTGTATTAAAGTGGGAAACAGGACGATATGCTCTAGGGCAGGTTTCACAAGGAGTCCAGAATGTCATTGATTATGCCAATGAAGGGGTAAACTTCTTATTCGGAGGTATATTTCAAGCAGAAAACATTGGGATGGTTTTTGCCTTTCAAGTGTTGCCTGTCGTGATTTTCTTTTCTTCCTTAATTTCAGTTCTTTATTATTTAGGAATTATGCAATGGGTAATTAAAATTTTAGGTGGTGCGCTTTCAAAGCTGTTAGGGACAAGCAAAGCAGAGTCCTTATCCGCTGCAGCGAATATTTTTGTTGGTCAAACGGAAGCGCCACTTGTTATTAAGCCATTTATTAAAATTTTAACAAAGTCAGAGTTGTTTGCTGTCATGGTTGGAGGGCTTGCTTCTGTAGCCGGTTCCGTATTGATTGGGTACTCACTTTTAGGTGTTCCACTTGAATATCTATTAGCTGCAAGCTTCATGGCAGCGCCGGCAGGTTTGGTACTTGCAAAAATGATTGTACCTGAAACAGAGGAACCTCAAAACACTGCTAACCTTGAAATCGAGGACGATAAAGAAGCGGCAAACGTCATTGATGCTGCTGCAAATGGAGCTTCCGTCGGGCTTCAATTAGCTCTTAATATTGGAGCAATGCTATTAGCATTTATTGCATTGATTGCATTAATCAATGGGATTTTAGGTGGAATAACGGGATTATTCGGTATTGAAGGTGTTACGCTTGAAAGCATCCTTGGATATATATTTGCACCATTAGCATTTGCTGTTGGTGTACCTTGGAACGAAGCAGTCAAGGCAGGAGCGTTCATTGGTCAAAAGCTTGTTCTAAATGAATTCGTTGCTTATGCTTCATTCGCTCCACAAATCCCAGAGCTATCTGCTAAAACAGTAGCAGTAGTAAGTTTTGCCTTATGTGGATTTGCCAATGTTTCTTCACTCGGCATCCTTCTTGGAGGATTAGGAAACCTAGCACCTGAGCGTCGTGGCGATATTGCCCGAATGGGTGTCCGTGCTGTCATTGCCGGAATGCTGGCTTCTTTGCTCAGCGCAGCGATGGCGGGGATGTTGTTTTAAATAGGTCGTAGCTCCGATGTTTAAAAATGCAAAAAGGACCAAATCACTAAGTGATTTGGTCCTTTTTTATTATGTTTCACATTAGCCATTGCGCAAAACGTTAAAATACCTTGCTTCCGGATGGGAGAAAACGAGGGCTGTGACGGAAGCTTCAGGCTCCATCATGCAGCCGTCCGTTAAATTGATCCCAATATCTTCAGGTTGGATTAATTTAAACAATTTCTTCTGGTCATCAAGCTCCGGGCAGGCAGGGTAGCCGAAGGAGAATCTTTGGCCCTGATATTTTGCTGCGAACCGGTCTTTCATCGACATGCTTGTTGGGTCAGGGAAGCCCCAGCGGTCACGCATCTGACGATGAATCAATTCGGCATATCCTTCAGCCGTTTCCAATGCTAGTGCTTGTAATGCATGACTCTCAAGGAATCGCCCTTCATTTTTCAACCTCTCGGCGACCTGACGAATCCCTTTCCCGGCAGTCACAGCGAAGAATCCGACATAGTCCATTTCAGAATCACCGACAGGCCGTAAAAAGTCTGCGAGGCAAAGTCCCGGGTCCACTTCTTGGCGAGGGAACTCAAAGGTTTCAATTATCTTCTCTGAGTTTTCCGATTCATAGATATGAATCTTGTTTCCATCTGCTTGTGCAGGAAAGAACTGGTACATGGCTCTTGGTGTTATCCAGTTATTGGCCGTGGATTCAGCGATCAACGACTCAACCACATCATTGACCATAACGGCCTTCTCATCGCCCTCAGCAAGGAGGTTCTCAATTTTCCCTTTCACACCAAGATGATGGCCAATCAACATCTGTTTATTGATATAAGGCTCAATATGCGCGAGTGTATAGGATTTTAATAGGTGTCTTCTTAAGTCCTGTGGTTTATACACTGGCGCCGTACGGATTGTCTTCTGGCGAGTTAGAACCGCTGTCGCCGCTCCGGATGGACTCATAATCGGTGCTCGCTGGGCTAACTCTTGTGCTTTTGTTTGTTTTTCGGTGACGATTTTTTCTAGTTCAGTAGGATCGCCAAGTTGATTCGCTAACGATAAACCGTTCATCGCATCTTTTGCATATAAAACAAGTCCATCGTATTGGGCGGCAATTTTCGTATCCGTAAACTTTCTTGTGAGAGCGGCACCACCAACGAGTATTGGTACATCAATCCCAGCTTGCTTCATATCATTCGCAGTTAAGACCATCTGCTGCGCTGACTTAACAAGCAGTCCAGATAATCCTACGATCGTTGGTTTTTCCTTTTTGATTGCCTCAATTAAGAGGTTAGGGGTAACCTTGATTCCTAAATCGATGACCTCATAACCATTATTGCTTAAGATGATATCGACGAGGTTTTTCCCAATATCATGAACATCGCCTTTCACCGTAGCGAGAATGACTTTCCCTTTTGTAGAAGAGCTGTCGTTTTTCGACATATGTGGTTCAAGATGAGCGACAGCTGCTTTCATTACTTCAGCGCTTTGCAAAACTTCTGCAACAATCAACTGATTATCGTTGAATAGCCGGCCCACTTCTTTCATCCCATCCATTAAAGGACCGTTAATAATATCAAGTGGGGCAGGGTAGCTATTCAATGCGATGTCTAAGTCTGGAATGAGTCCTTCTTTCGTGCCTTCAACAACATAGTATCCAAGACGTTCTTCAAGCGTCATATCCGGAATCGAACTTTTAGCTTCTTTTTTCTTTCCACGATAAAACTCGGTAAACGTAGCAAGCGTCTTATCCGTTGTGTCAAAAAGGAGTTCTTCAGCCATTTTTATTTCTTCTTTAGAGATAGAGGCAAATCGCTCAAGCTTCTCAGTATTTACAATCGCATAATCAAGACCTGCCTGTGTGCAGTGATAAAGGAAGACTGAATTTAAAACTTCTCTCCCAACAGGTGGAAGACCGAAACTAACATTGCTAATCCCGAGGATGGCTTGCGTCTCTGGGAATTCTTCCTTGATTTTTTTAATTCCATCTACCGTTGCTTTCGCTGAACCGATATATTGTTCGTCACCGGTTCCAACAGGGAAGACTAATGGGTCAAAAATGAGATCCTGCGGCGGTACGTTATATTTATTTACTAAAAGTTGGTAGGAGCGTCTAGCGATTTCTAACTTTCTCTGGGCCGAAACACCCATTCCTTTTTCATCAATCGTTCCAACAACAACAGCGGCGCCATATAGATGAATCAAGTGTGCCATCGCTTCAAATTTTTCCTCGCCATCCTCAAGGTTGATGGAATTAATAATGGCTTTCCCTTGGGAATAGCGAAGAGCCTTTTCAATCACTTCAATGTCGGTTGAATCAATGACTAGGGGAACTTTTACTTTTTTAACCACTTCTTTAATAAATTGTTCCATATCCTGAAGTTCATCCCGATCAGGGTCTGCAAGACAGAGGTCAATGACATGGGCACCATTCTTAACTTGTGCTCGCGCAATTTCTGCTGCCTCCTCAATTTTCCCCTCGGAAATCAAGCGTTTAAACTTTCTTGAGCCAATGACATTCGTGCGCTCTCCAACCATGATCGGTCTCAAGGTCGGATCGTCATATATAAACGGTTCTATACCAGAAACCATATGCTGTGCAACTGGTTCTTTTTGGCGTGGTTGATAGGACTTCATTGTTTCAGCAATTGCTTTTATATGAGCAGGGGTTGTTCCGCAACACCCTCCGACAATATTCAGCCATCCTTCCTGTGCAAAACCGGCCAATTTTTGTGCCAATGTTTCTGGAGTCTCATGATAAATTCCTTCTTCGTCGGGAAGACCAGCATTCGGGTAACAGCTGACAGCAGGGGTAGCCAGGTTAGCCAATGACCTTAAGTGTTCCTGCATAAATTCTGGTCCCGTCGCACAGTTTAATCCAATGGCAATTGGGTTCATATGCTCGATGGAAATATAAAACGCTTCAATTGATTGGCCAGCGAGGGTAGTACCCATCGGTTCAATCGTTGATGAAATCATTAATGGGATTTCAAATCCTCTTTTCTTAAAAGCTTGCTTGAGTCCGATAAAGGCTGCTTTAACATTCAATAAGTCTTGACTGGTTTCAAGCAAGAGAAGGTCGACACCACCATCTAGTAAACCAAGTGCCTGTTCCTCATAGGCAATAGCTAACTCTTCAAAGGTGGCACCACCAGTAACACTTAACGTTTTGGTCGTAGGACCCATTGCTCCTGCTACAAAGCGGGGCCATTCAGGTTTAGAAAATTCCAGTGCTACTTTCTTTGCCAGCTCGGCAGCAACCTTATTAATCTCATAAGCCCGATGACCTAGGTCATAATCATCAAGAACTAGGTTGGTTGCGCCAAAGGTGTTTGTTTCCACAATGTCAGCACCAGCTTCAAAATATTCACGGTGGATGTTCTCAATCACCGAAGGCGCTGTAAGGTTTAGGTTTTCATTGCAGCCTTCATAGTCCTCTCCACCGAAATCGGCGGCAGATAGATCTGCTTGTTGAAGCATCGTACCCATTGCTCCATCCATAATGAGGATTTTCTTCTGCAACTGTTCGGTAATTGAAGCTTTAGACATTTTGTTTCCTCCTTGAAACACGATTGCTGTATTCTCGAGCATATTCGGCAAGTTCAACCGTCATTTCATAATTCATAAACGGGGTAATTAAATAAATGCCATTGAATAGTTCGGCGGCTGTCTCGATAAGTGATTTGGTAATCGCAATGCCTTCCCGTTTTGATTGAGTTGGATTATCTTTTAATTTAGCCATGGTATCTAGAATGTTCTGAGAGATCTTGATTCCAGGTACTTCATTATGAAGGAACTCAGCATTTCTACTACCTGTTAATGGCATAAGACCAATGTAAACAGGGGCGTCTAAATGCTTGGTTTGTTCATAAACGTCTAAAAGAAGTTTTTCTGAATAAACAGGCTGGGTGATAAAATAATCAGCGCCACATTTAATTTTCTTTTCCATTCGAGCAACAGCCTTTTCGAGTGAACGAACATTAGGGTTTAAGGCAGCAGCAATTGAAAATGCACCTTTTTGCCCTAAATCTTTTCCAGAAAAAGACAAACCGTTGTTGAACTGTTTAATCAACTCAATCAGTTCAAAAGAAGCAACGTCGAAAACAGAAGATGCACCGGGAAAGTCACCAACCTTAGCCGGGTCACCAGTTATGGCCAGGATATCGTGGAGACCAAGAGTATGAAGTCCCATTAGATGGGATTGTAGGCCAATGATATTCCGGTCCCGACAGGTGAGATGGACAAGTGGCCGTAAGCCAATCTGTTCTTTAACCAAGTGACCAAGAGCTGAATTGGATACCCTCGGCGAGGCAAGGGAGTTATCCGCCAGCGTTACTGCGTCGATTCCGGCCTTTTTTAGCGCTCTAGCACCTTCGAAAAATTTGGTAGTATCAAGTTTTCGTGGTGGATCGAGCTCGACGATGACCGACGGGCGGGTTTTGACAATCTCATGTAGAGCTGGCTCAGCTCGATTGATTGTCGGTGATTGGACTGTAATCTTGTCCTTATATTTAACTACTGTTTTTTCTGAGATTGGTGCTAAACCCTTCAGCTCGGCTGCAAAGGCACGAATATGTTCTGGTGTCGTTCCACAACAGCCTCCGAGAAGCCTGACACCTTGCTCACGAAATCTTCGAGCCGATTGTCGAAAATAATCCGCACTGCTCTCAAATTGAAATTTCCCATCTGTGTAAGAGGGAAGTCCGGCATTCGGATAAGCAGATAGAAAGGCTTTCTGCGGAAGTTCGACTTCTTCTAAAGAAGAAATCATATGGTGAGGACCTAGACGGCAATTCAGCCCGACCACATCCGCACCAAGGGATTCTAACTTTTTGAATGCATCATTTAATCTTGTTTGATCCTGCAGCAATCCTTGCTCTTGAAGAGTTACTTGTGCAATCAGAGGCAAATCTGTCTCTTTACGGGCAATTGCTAAAACTGTTTCAAGTTCAGCCTTATCATAATAGGTTTCAAGAAGGATGCCATCAACACCCTCAAGTAATAAACAATAAAGTTGCTCCCTGAAACTTCTCTTTATTTCTTCTAGTGAGACGTTGTTTGGTCTGATTCCGCGGTTTCCCCCAATTGTTCCCAAAACAAATGCCTTATTTGACGCTGCCTTTCGGGCATGTCGCACTCCTAAACTATTAATCTCCTTTACTTGATCTTCAAGTCCATACCTTTGAAGTTTTAAATAGTTCGCAGCATATGTGTTCGTTTGGATGACGTCAGCTCCTGCTTCAATATAAGCTTGATGAATTCGAACGATATCATCTGGACGGGAGAGGTTAAATTCTTCGAAGCAATTATCAGTTCCATAGGAATGCAGAAGCGTTCCTATCGCCCCATCTGCTATTAATATTTCATTCTTCAACCTTTGCAGGAAACTCATCGGATTCATCCTTCCTTAATTAAATTACGAGAGGCAATATCAAGTGCCTGTGAGAAATCGTTAATAATATCCTCTGTGGACTCTAATCCTACTGAGAGGCGGAGAAGAGTATTGCTAATTCCACGCTTAAGTCGCTCACTTTCAGGCATAGCGGCATGTGACATTTTTGTCGGGTAGGAAAGAATAGATTCTACTCCTCCAAGACTGACCGCAAAGACTGGGAGTTTCACGTTATTAACAAATTCATTAAACAATGACTCATTCTCTAGTTCAAACGAGAGGACAGCACCAGGGCCCTTTGCTTGTCGGCTATGAATCTCATACTGTGGATGGTTCTCTAAGCCAGGGAAATGAACCTTCTGAACAAGAGGGTGGTCTTGAAGGAACGCAGCAATCTTTTCCGCGCTTTCTTGGGATTGCTTCATTCTTACTGACAAGGTCTTGATTCCTCTCATTACTAACCAAGCATCTTGAACTCCTAACACAGCACCAAAAGAATTTTGTAATGTATAAAGTTTCTTGCCAAGCTCCTCATCCTTCACTACAGCTAGGCCGGAAAGGGTATCACTATGTCCTCCTAAAAACTTTGTTGCACTGTGAAGGACTACGTCGACACCAAGCTCGAGTGGTCGTTGAAGGTAAGGAGTCATAAATGTATTATCAACAAACGTAAGCGCACCGATCTCCTTAGCAATTTCACAAACAGCTTTAATATCAGTTACTTTCATTAATGGGTTTGATGGAGTTTCCATATAAAGTAACTTCGTGTTTGGACGGATGGCAGCTCTTACTTCTTCTAGATTCGTCATATCAACGAAGGTATGTTCAATGCCAAAGCGGCTGAGCACCTGGGTAACCATCCGGAATGTACCACCATAGACATCCTCGGTAACGACAACATGGTCTCCTTGAGAGAGCAGAAGGAAGGCAGTAGAAATCGCGGCCATCCCTGAAGAAAAGGCAAAGCCACGAGTTCCGCCCTCCATGTCGGCAATAATATCTTCTAGCGCTTCACGTGTCGGATTCAGGCTTCGACTATAATCAAATTTCCCAAAGCTATCCACTGACGGTTGATGAAAAGTAGATGCATATTGTACTGGGACACTGACTCCTCCAGTAGTTGGGTCAAATTTATGTTTATTATGTAGAAGTTGGGTTTCAAATGTAAAATCGTTTTTTGTCATTAGAATTCCTCCTGTTTTGCTGCTTTTGAAAAGGCTTGATCAAGATCGCTCATTAAATCTTCCACATCTTCAATTCCAACAGAGAAGCGAAGCAGGCAGTCATCGACACCGTTGGCTTCCCGAACTTCCTTTGGAATGTCTGCATGGGTTTGTGTTGTTGGGTACGTGATAAAGCTTTCAACACCACCTAAGCTTTCGGCAAAGGTAATAAGATTAAGATTTTGTAAAAAAGGATTTACCCAAGTTGCATCCTTAACGCGGAAGGAAAGCATTCCGCCACGTCCTGAATATAGAACATCGGTTACGGCATCATGTTCTTTCAAGTAATTCACTAGAGCCTGAGCGTTCCGTTCATGACGCTCCATTCTTAAAGATAATGTTTTCATTCCACGAATTAACAACCAAGAATCGAAGGGACTAAGGACAGCGCCAGCTCCGTTGTGGTGAAGGAATAATGCTTCACCTAATTTATCACCCTTAGAAACAATCAAGCCTGCTAAAACATCATTATGTCCGCCTAGATATTTAGTACCACTGTGAATGACAATATCGGCACCTAAAGTAAGTGGCTTTTGAATAAGTGGGGTATAGAATGTGTTATCAACAATTACAAGAATTCCTTTTTCTTTCGCAATCTTTGCAATCGCTTCGATGTCCGCAGTTTCCATCAAAGGATTTGTTGGGGTTTCAATAAAAATGGCTTTGGTGTTTGGTGTAATTGCAGAGCTTACTTCATCCAAATCACTCATATCAACGTAGTGAGAGTTTAATCCCCATTTTTTAAAGGTTTGTTCAAGAATACGATAGGTACCTCCGTATAAATCCTTTGATACAATCCACTCATCCCCAGATTGAAATAGGGAGATAATCGTAAAAATAGCGCCCATTCCTGAGCTACAGGCAAATCCACGATCTCCTTCTTCTAAGTCGGCAATCGCTTTTTCAAGAATTTCACGAGTTGGGTTTCCAGTTCGGACATAATCATAACCACTTGACTGTCCGATGCCTTCATGGCGATAGGCTGTTGATAGATAAATAGGTGGGTTGACTGTTCCAGTAGCCGTTTCACTACGATTACCAATTTGTGCAAGTTTTGTATTGATTTTTACCATGAATAACACTCCCTATGTTTGTACTTTCTAATAGATGCTTTGATTCGATAAAAAAACAAAAGCGCAAGCGCCTTGATCAGCCCTGAAAGGCATAAGACGAACCGGCCAGAAGGTTGTACTTTAACCTTCTTGACGGATTGGCTTATGACCCGAGGGGCTAGGCGCTGGAGCTGGATGTAGAGAACAAAAACAATTTCCACACCCTAGATTTTTATAGATTCCTAAACAATAAAAAAAGTCTTCTATAAGAAGAAGACTTTGTTTTTGCAGTACGAATCTTCTTCTCATCTGCCAAGTTTAACAACTTGCTGGACTTAGCACCTTTTCAACAAGTAATGCTGAAGGTTGCTGAGGTATCACAGGGCCAGACCCTCAACCTCTCTGGATAAGAAACGGGTTAATTTATAATTTTCTCTAAACTTTACTACAGTAAATCGGTAAATGTCAATGGAATTTGTATAATATTCTAGTGAAAGAATAAGTTTGAAAAAAGTGTGAAAAAAGATTGATATTTTTGTGAACATTTTGTGTCATTTTTCATTTTTTTTGTTAAAATAGAAACATCATCCAATTGATGAGTTTTAATACCAACTTATTGCTTCTTAATTAGTATTCTTGAATTTAGGGTTTGAAAGCGCATTCATTACAAAGGAGATGAACAGGATGGAAGCTTATAGCAAATTATTGAATTGTGTGAAGTTTGTGGGGGGGAGTATCCTTTCTGTTGGAGTATTAATGTTTTCGTATGGTTTCTTTATTAGTAATAGTATGCTTACAGGACTTGGATTAGGGGCTGCTGTAGGAGCCATTTTTATCTTTATCATGGGTGTGTTTTTTGTAGTAACAGAAGAGATGTTGGAGAATACAGATAAGGGGACCATTGTAGTGCCAGCTAAATACAGCAAAAACGTAGTTCCTTTCAAGTTAAAATAAAGGCTGGTTTCATAAGTTTAAACCGAAAGCCGATTTTAACGAAACTTCAGCTCTATTCTATTAATAAAAGTAAGTCTTAGCAAAGAGCGAAATAAAAGAAGGAGCACCTATAAAGGCACTCCTTCTGTCAGATTGTAATTACATATCCCAAACCATTGCCAACAAGGTTCCAAAGATGGTCACAAGAGCAATGATTAAGCCATAATAAACGTTAGTATAAATGGCTGCCTTATCTTCCGTTTCACCGGCATGCATAAATACTTTTAACTGAACACCCGCCTGGACAAAGGCAGTGACAAGAAGGATGGTCATGCCGACTGCAAAAGGCATATCCAGAAAATAAACAGCTAAAGCAATGACCGTTAGAAGTAAGGAAAACGCAAATCCAATAACCTGTTTAGCAGGGAATAATTCTTTCATCTTACATCATTCCTTTCAGGTAGATGAAGCTGAAGATGAAAATCCAGACTACATCTAAGAAGTGCCAGTATAGAGAGAAAATGAATGATTTATTGGCTGTTTGTGGAGTCAAGCCGCGCTTTTTGACTTGTAGGATAATATACAATCCCCAGAACAAACCTAGCGTTACGTGAGCTCCGTGTGTTCCTAATGTTGTTAAAAGGATAGAAGTGAAAGCACTTGTTTGAATCCCTGCACCAACATGAACATAGTGAACAAATTCATAAATTTCAACACCCAAGAAGGCTAACCCTAGTATAAGGGTCACTGAGAAAAAGGTAAGCATAGCCTTTACTCTACCTAGGCGCATGGCGTGTACACCTAAGCCAATTGTGAAACTACTAGTTAAGAGCAACAGTGTTTCGATTAATACTGGAGTGATTTCAAAGATTTCTGCTCCACTTGGTCCGCTTCCTGTACGGTCAACTAATGTGAAGTAGGAAGCGAATAAAGTGGCGAAAAGCATGATTTCTGCACCAATAAAAATCCAAAACCCTAAGATATTTAATTTATTCTGGTCTGTACTATATTCAAGTGGCAGCGAGTGATCGATTTTCATTATTTAGCACCTCGCATTTTCGTTTCTGTCTCTTCGATTTCTTTTACAGAAATATGATGACCATGATCTTGTTCAAATGATCGATGAGTCATAAAAGCAAAGATTCCGAGAGTTGCTATGATTGCCGGAATCCACAAGCTAAAGATTAGGGCAAATCCCCAGATGAAGAAGATGACACTCATTAAAAATGGTGCACCACTGTTATTCGGCATGTGAATTTCTTCGTATTTACCTTTGAAGAGGACATGACCTTTTTTCTTTGCATCCCATAAAGCTTCACTTGATTTAACTTCTGGGAGGACAGCAAAGTTATATTCTGGTACCGGATTATGTGTTGCCCACTCAAGAGTACGAGCATCCCATGGATCGGAACTGATATCTCTTGAAGCGTAACGAGTGCTGTAATAGATGTTATAGACTATTAACGCAAAACCAATAGCCATAATACCTGACCCAACGAAGGAAACCATATTTAATGGTCCAAATCCAGTAGCTTCAGAGTATGTGTACATACGACGTGCTTGACCATCTAGACCTGTAATGTACATTGGCATAAATGCTAGTAAGAAACCAATGGATAATAACCATGCTGTCCATTTACCAATTTTCTCGTTCAGCATGAAACCAAACAGTTTTGGCCAGTAATAAGTTAGACCCGCAAGCATCGCAAATACAACACCAGGAATGATTACGTTGTGGAAGTGAGCGACTAAGAACATCGTATTATGATATTGGTAGTCAGCTGCAGACATCGCAAGCATTACTCCGGTTACTCCACCAAGTGTAAAGAGTGGAATAAACAGAACCGCATAAAGCATCGGTGTAGTGAATTCAATTTTCCCTTTCCACATTGTTAACAACCAGTTGAAGATCTTAACTCCTGTTGGAACGGCAATTGCCATCGTAGTGATGGAGAAAATACTGTTTGTTAAGGCACCTTGACCCATCGTGAAGAAGTGGTGGGCCCAAACCAGGAATGACATTAGTGAGATAACAACCATGGAAGCAACCATGGATTTATAGCCGTATAGGTTACGACGTGAGAATGTCGAGATAACCTCACTGTATATACCAAACGCTGGTAAGATTAAAATATAAACTTCAGGATGTCCCCAAACCCAGAAGAGGTTGGCCCAAAGCATATCCATACCGCCGTTTTCCATTGTAAAGAACTGAGTTCCAAATAAACGATCCATTGTTCCCATTGCTAACGCTACTGTTAGGACAGGGAAGGCAAACACGATAATGACATTCGCGATAAATGAAGACCATGTAAACATTGGCATTTTCATTAGTGTCATGCCAGGAGCTCTCATTCTAAGAACTGTGGTAATCATATTAATACCTGTCATTAAGGAACCGATCCCAGAAATCTGGAGGGCTATCATATAATAATTTGTTCCTACCGATGTACTGAACTCATTTCCAGCAAGTGGGAAATACGAAGTCCAGCCGGCATCCGGTGAACCACCAATGACGAACGAGATATTAAATAACATGGCTCCCATAAAGAATAACCAGAAGCTCAGTGCATTTAATCTTGGGAACGCTACGTCACGTGCTCCAATTTGTAATGGAATAACGATGTTCATTAAGGCGAAAATAAACGGCATCGCCATAAACATGATCATTACAATTCCATGTGTTGTAAAAATTTCATTATAATGCTGTGAATCTAGCAATGTATTTTCGGGGGCGGATAGTTGAGCACGCATCATAATCGCGTCGACACCACCGCGGAAAAGCATAATTAATGCTGAGATTAAATACATAATACCAATTCGTTTGTGGTCAACAGTTGTCAACCATTCACGCCATAAGTAGCCCCATTTTTTAAAGTAGGTTAAACCTACAACGAGCGCTATCATAACCAATCCTATGGCAACCATGGATGCGTATATCGCAGGGCTTGGATGTGGGACCGCAAACCGTTCAAAGAATTCCATCCGTTTGTTCTCCTTTCGAGAAAAAGATTTATATCAATTAAACTAGGAATTAATAAATCTTATATAATCTAAATTTAATGATCGTTGTGCTCAGAGTGTCCTTCACTTGTATCTTCGCTAGAGTCAGATGAATCCGTTGAACCGTGGTTGTGCCCTTCAGGAGCTGGGCTAAAGTCTAAATGTGTTCCAGTAAAGGTCATTCGACCAAGGTGTCCAGGTTCTAGCAATTCATTGAATTTTTCTTCAGTAATAGGAGAGGCTGTATCCTTTACTTCTTCAACCCATTCTTCAAATTCTTTAGGGGACATAGCGGTAACGTCAAATGTATTTTCTGCAAATCCTTTCCCACTGAAGTTCGCATTTCGGCCCATATACTCACCTGGTACGTCAGCGGCTAAGTGTAAAGTGGTAACCATGTCACTCATGGCATACTTTTGACCACCTAGCTGTGGAATCCAAAAACTTGTGATTGGTCCAAAGGAATAAAGCTTAAATTCTAGGGCTCTGTCGGTCGGAATGTACAAATAGTTAACTGTTTCAATATTTTCTTCTGGATAACTAAAATGCCATTTCCAGTTGGAAGATGATGCATAGACAACTAAAGGTTCTTTATCTTCATAACCTTTTGGGGTTGCTTCAACAATATAGTTACTTTGAACAGATACAAAGGATAGGTATCCTACGATAAGAACTGGAATTCCAACACAGATAGCTTCAACCCAGGGATTTCCCTCGATATGTGGCGGTTCATAATCTGGACTCTGTTTGGAGGCTCTGTACTTAATTAATACAAAGATTAATATCGCAAAAACAACTAGGACAATAAAGGACATAATACCAATAGAGAGCATTATATCGTGTGCTAATCTTTCAGCCATTGGGCCTTTTGGGTCAAGGACCATTAATGGTTCGCAACCAGCCAAAACTGCAGTTAATGTCATGATTACTGAGAGTAACGCCCATTTCAATTTCATAAAAGTTCCCCTTTCATAATTTACAAAACAACAAAACCTTGATTATTATAGCACAATAACATGTTAACTTCTTCACAAAACGTTTATTTTTTTATGTTAATATCAAGGTAAGTTGTGGGAAAGTGTGATTTACATCACACAATCTCCCGTTTAGAATGATTTTAACATAGAAGTCATTCGTAATTATTGACCTAATTGTGACCAATTAGTGAAAACATTTTATCCCAAATAAAAAACAGTTTTGATAGAACTATAGTCAAAAGGACAAAATAAGGGGTATGGGACAAAATATATAAAACACTATATAATAGGAAGAAACCAATATGAATTTGATTGCAATTGTGTTTTTATTAAAATATATAAAATAAATGAAACCTCTTCACATGTTCGTTCGTATAACTTCTATGTGAGAGCAAAAATCAGGAGGATGAAAATGGGAAAAAAAATTATGGCAGCATTTGTAGCATTAACGATTATTTTTTCACCAATTGGAAATGTTGTTGTGCAAGACCTTCAGCAAACAGAGGTAAGTGCGAAAAAATACAGATCTGGTTCTAAAGGTTTTAAACCAGCACCGAGCCAGAATCAAAATAATGTTAATCGCCAAAACAACACAGTCAATAATAGAAACAATGCAACGACAACAAGAAATAATAATGGCGGCTTAATGCGTGGCATTATGTACGGTGGTCTTGCTGGTTTGTTATTTGGTGGATTATTGGCAGGAATGGGTGGTTTAGGCCCAATCCTCGGAATGGCTATTAATATTATTGGGATCTTGCTTGTTTTCATGCTGATTAGCCGTTTAATTACCGCATTCAAAAAGAAACGCGAGGAAAATGACCCGTGGCGCCGTTAACCATAAACGAGCAGGATGTTGTTAATGCTATTTGTTTATATGTCGCTGATAAAAAGCAAGTCCCACCAGAAGAAGTAGAAGTAGATTTGATGTTCGATGATGATTATGGATTTTCTGCAGAAACCTTTGTCCAGGGACGAAAACAAATTCTTGTAAAGCAAAATATGATTGAGGCTCTTCGAATGTGGTTAGACCAGGTTTTAGGGAGGGATCCTTTTTCAGGAATTGAACTTGTTCTTGATGATGAGGAAGGTATCATCGCTATAATTAGATAATAATCTTCGCCTGTCTATAATTGGACAGGTTTTTTTACATATAATAATAAAAACGGACGGAGAAAGGGGACAAACAAATGACAAAATTGGAAGATATATACCCTGCCGCCATTGAGCAGACAAAGCAAAAACTTATCGAGGATGTCGATAATTATTTAGAGAAGAATGAAACGATCCCTTCTTATATGGAATACATTGAAGAACGAAGACAGTTTATTGAGCAAATTTGGATAAATGTATGGATCAATAAAGCATCCAATGATGTTCCTAAGAAGGAAAAAAAGCAATTCTTGAAAAATAAAGGATATGAAACCGAAGGGGTAGATAAAAAAATCATCAATAAGTTGTTTCGGGATGAAATAAGGAATGAGAAAAGTTTTAATGCCATCCAATGGCTTGATAGCAAGTTTGCTGAAGATCGTGAAGGCTGGGAGAAAAAAGCATACAGAGCCCAAGAAGCATACCTGGCTAGACAAGCAAAAGCTGAAGTAGAAAAAGAGCAAAACGCCTTTGTTTTTGAGTTCCAAAAGTGGTTTGAAAACTATTTAGAGAAAAACTTTGTGCTCTTTTACCTTTATGTTCGTTACTATGCTGCCAAACAGGTGAGTCGTGATTTACAAAAGAATCCAAAATACAAGTATGTTGAACCTTTTAGGCTTGAAGAGAAATTAGTGGTTGATGGTAAATTTAATCAAGATGATTACCGGACAGCAGCAGATTTTTTTAATGAATTAACGGGTGGAGTTCAAGCTTCATATGATTGGGGCCAACGTTCCTTTGAGTACGAAACTTACTATGACTTTTATGAACAAGCTATTTTGGAGTATATGTATAAGTTAATCCCAAAAAAAGTAACAGATAATCTACCTCAAAACCTAAATGCCAAGTACAAAGAGTTATTTCAACAAAACTTTTCTGGCGCTAGGATTGTGGAATGGTTTGATGATGAATGTTTGGATCTCACTGAAAAAATCATACAGGAGCTTGAAATCGAGTACCTTGATGATCTATTAAAATTAGTCGACATTCCATTTGACGAGTCTAAACATCGTGAAATTTATGAAACAGATGTTGCTGAACGTGAACGGAAAAAGGCAGAGGAATTAGCTGAACTGGAGCGAAAAAAAGCAGAAGAAGAACGAATTATGGATGACATCTTTGGTAAAGCATATATCCCCTCTGTTGGTTCGAACTTGAGATATGTCTTGCATATTGGTGAGACAAACACCGGTAAAACCCATCATGCCCTAAAAAAAATGAAAGCTGCGGAAAGTGGACTATACCTAGCACCACTTAGACTCTTAGCTCTTGAGGTTTTCGATAAACTAAATGGGGAAGGTGTACTTTGTTCATTGAAGACAGGAGAAGAAGAGAAGTTAGTTGAAGGAGCAACTCATATTTCGAGCACGGTGGAAATGTTTCACGAAAAGGATTTCTATGAAGTGGTTGTCATTGATGAAGCGCAAATGCTGGCTGATAAAGATCGAGGATTTTCATGGTATCGGGCAATAACAAAGGCCAATGCAAGAGAAGTACATATTATTGGCAGCTGGAATATTAAAGATATGCTTTTTAATCTTTTGGAAGGTGTCGAGCTTGAGATTCATGAATATTCTCGGGACACTCCACTTGAGGTGGAGAATAAAGAGTTTGAACTAAAACACACGAAAAAAGGCGATGCACTCATATGCTTTTCACGTAAAAGAGTGTTAGAAACAGCTGCCAAATTAAAGCGTAGTGGTCATTCCGTGAGCATGATTTACGGAAGTATGCCTCCAGAAACAAGGAAAAAGCAGATCGAGTTATTTAATTCTGGACAAACAAAGGTAGTTGTCGCGACAGACGCAATTGGTATGGGCTTAAACTTACCAATCCGGCGAATTGTGTTTCTTGAGACCGAAAAATTTGATGGCACAAGACGAAGAAGGCTTACATCTCAGGAGGTCAAGCAAATCGCAGGACGAGCTGGGCGGAAAGGGATTTATGACATCGGTAAGGTGGCATTTACCGCTGATATAAAACATATGAACAGACTATTAGAACAAATGGATAATCCTGTAGAGACATTTGCGATTGCACCAACATCTACCGTATTTGAACGTTTTCAGCATTATTACCGAGATTTAGGGACCTTTTTTGAGCTTTGGGAAAAATTCAACTCGCCTAAGGGAACGAAGAAAGCTTCACTTACAGAGGAACAGGACTTATATGAACTGATCCGGGGAACGCCGATTGAAGCGAGATTTTCAATGATGGATTTATACGGTTTTCTTCATTTGCCATTTTCAAAAAAAGAACCCGGATTGGTGCGGCAATGGTTGGATACAATGATGGCGATTACAGATGAGACTGAAATTCCCGAGCCGATTATAAAACGAAAAGGACTAGAGGATTTTGAATTATCCTATAAAGCCATTGGGCTCCACCTGTTATTTTTATATCGAATGGGAAGACGGACTGAGGCCGTTTACTGGGAAAGAGTACGCACGGAAATCAGTGACGAGGTGCATGATTCGTTACGAGACGAAGTAGAAAATTTCCGCAAAAAATGCAAACGATGTGGGAAACCGCTTCCGGAAGATTCATCTTTCCCTATTTGTGACCCTTGCTTCCACGGCAAATTCAGACGAGAAAATCGTGGTCGAAGGCGACGTGCGTAACGTCCTATACGACATTAAGCATATTCCTATATGAACACCATAAAATGGTTAATAAGTAGGATTTTAACGTGTAGAGAGCACTAAACATTCTACTTAAAGAACCGAAAAGGTGTGGTTGAATGGGTGTGCATGTTGTACAAAGCGGGGAAACTCTTTGGGCCATTTCAAGGATGTATCGAGTTTCGATTTCTGAGATTATGTCGGATAATGGGTTGCCATCAACAAATTCCCTAACTCCTGGACTTGCACTCTATATTCCAAGGGACCAGTCACCATACCGTTTATACCGTATTAAGTCTGGGGATAGTCTTTGGAAACTAGCCGTTCTATATAATACGACACTTGAAGCCATCACCGAGGCTAATCCTGCACTCGCTCAAAACTCTTTAAGTGTTGGGCAGATTATTACGATTCCCACAGACGTTAAAGTGGAAATGGTCACGCTCGGTTTTATTGTTCCATACTCACAACAAGCCGCCATTGAACAAGTTTCTAGGTTAGCAGGACAGATAACTTATTTGGCAGTGGCGGCTTATTCACTTACAGCTGAGGGCTATGCCTATGTACAACTTGAAGACCGTGAGCTAAGCTCTACAAGTAAGAGGCTAGGGCTTAATCCTTTATTAATGATACGCAATCAAATTGGTAGCGAGTTTAGTGCCGAATTAATTGGGAGAGTGCTTGAAAACCCCGATTTTCGTAAAAATCTAGTTAACAGCTTAATCGCATTAAGTCGAGAACGTGGATATAGCGGTATTAGCATTGACTTTGAATTTATACCTCCGGCAAGGCGGAGTGATTTTCTCGCATTCCTTAGAGAACTTAAAGAGGCACTTGGAACATTGATTCTTCATGTAAACGTTCACGCGAAAACTGAAGATATACCCAATAATCCGATTATCGGTGCCTATGATTACCAGGGGATAGCACGAATTGCCGATATCGTAGCCGTGATGACGATTGATTATGGTTATCCAGGTGGCCCCCCTGATCCGGTATCCCCTGCTTGGTGGATAGAGCAGGTAGTTATGTATTCACTCACCCAAATAAATCCTAAAAAACTCCAGATTGCGATGCCTCTTTATGGATATGATAAAATTGTTCCGGACAACACAACGATTGCAAGATCTGTAATGGCAGCGCAGAACGTAGCCCTCGCTCACTGGCGACCTATTCAGTATGATGAACGTGCAGATTCGCCCTTCTACCAATACCGGCAAAATGATCAGGAACATTTCGTTTGGTTTGAGGACATTAGAAGTTATATTGCAAAATATCGGCTTATTGATTTATATGGACTATTGGGAACGACCTTTTGGCAATTAAGCCTGCCAGCCCCACAAAACTGGGCTTATGTCAGAGACAGGGTTAACATTATTAAATCTTGATAAAAAGGAGAAAGGGGAAATCTTTCTTCTTTTTTTATATTATGAATAATTTTTCTTTTCTTTTTTGTTATAAAAAGCATATAATAAGATTTAAATATAATATTCCTTCGGGGTCGGGTGTAATTCCCAACCGGCGGTGATGAAGCGTTGGCTTCTTAGTCCGTGACCCGGTTAACGTATACGTTAAGCGGTGGATCTGGTGAAACTCCAGAGCCGACAGTTATAGTCTGGATGGGAGAAGGAAATTTTAAAATCTTGGGTTGTAATCATGGGTGAAGTCTGCTCGTTTTTAACCCTTAATTTTCTATTGCCATTTTAAGGACCCTGAAGTATCTGTATTTAGAGATGCTTTTGGGTCCTTTCTTGTTTGCTAGGAGGCTGTTGGAATGAATGATCAAGAGTATATGAAGATGGCGATTGAACTGGCGAGAAGTGCTGAGGGTCAAACCTCGCCTAATCCGATGGTAGGTGCTGTGGTTGTTAAAAACAATCAAATTGTCGGAATGGGTGCTCATTTAAAAGCAGGAGAGCCCCACGCAGAAGTCCATGCAATTCGGATGGCCGGAGATAAGGCAAGGGGAGCGACGATTTACGTTACACTAGAGCCCTGCAGCCACCATGGGAAGACCCCCCCATGTGCTGACCTTATTATTTCAACTGGCATTGAAAGGGTTGTCGTGGCTTCGACAGATTCCAATCCGCTTGTATCAGGACGCGGTATTAGTAAGTTGAGAGATGCCGGGATCGTGGTGGATACCGGAGTCCTAGAACATGAAGCTCTCGAATTGAACGATGTTTTCTTTCATTTTATCGAGACAGGCTTACCATTTGTCACTTTGAAATCGGCTGCAAGTTTAGATGGGAAAACAGCGACGGCCACAGGAGAAAGCAAGTGGATTACCGGAGAGGCTGCAAGACAGGATGTTCATCGTCTTCGCCATGTACATGATGCCATTTTAGTAGGAGTGAATACAGTTCTGACCGATGACCCAAGCCTAACCACTAGGCTACCGGGAGGCGGGAAAAATCCGGTCCGCATTATTCTTGACTCAACACTCCGAACACCAATGGATGCTCGAGTCATTGTAGATGGAGAGGCTGCTACATGGCTAATAACCACCACCAAAGCTAATTCAGATAAAATAGCCGTGCTGGAAGCTGCCGGTGTTCAAGTGATTCAACTCGAGACAGACAGAATAGACATTCGTGATGTTTTAAGTGCACTTGGAAATCGCGGCATTACCTCTGTGTTCGTAGAAGGTGGGGCCGAAGTTAATGGAAGCTTTCTTAAAGCAGGTGCCTTTCAACAGGTTATCAGTTACATTGCTCCGAAACTAATTGGAGGAAAGCTGGCCCCGTCAGTTTTCGGTGGAGAAGGAATCTTACATATGGATGATGTCGTGGATCTACAAATCAAAGATGTAACAAGGATTGGTGAAGATATCCGCGTAATGGCTAAGCCACGATAGGGAGTTGATAACGATGTTTACTGGAATAATTGAAGAAATTGGAACGATTGCTGGAATTCGTAGGACAGGCCCGATGTTTGAAGTCTCCATTCATGCTGAGAAGGTACTGAAGGATGTAAATCTAGGGGATAGTATTTCAATTAATGGTGTTTGTCTCACTGTTACTTCGTTTACAGCTGGGAAGTTTTCTGTTGACGTCATGCCGGAAACGGTAAAAGCAACCAATATCGGAGCGCTCCAACCTGGCTCAAAGGTTAATCTGGAGCGGGCGATGGCAGCAGGAGGCCGGTTTGGCGGACATTTTGTTTCCGGTCATGTTGATGGCACTGGAATAATTGTCCGAAAAGAACGAGTAGAAAATGCGGTTTACTATGAGATTGAAGTAGGTGAAGACTTAGTTTCCGGTATGATTATGAAAGGCTCTGTTACAGTTGATGGAACAAGCTTAACCATCTTTGGTCTATCAGAGAACACGTTTACGATTTCCTTAATTCCACATACGATGGAAGAAACGATAATCGGCCAAAAACAATCCGGTGATATGGTGAATATTGAGTGCGATATGATTGGTAAATACGTGGGACACTATTTAAGAGGCACAGGACTTGGACAAGGACAAAAGAAAACTTCACTGACGAAAAGTTTTTTAGAAGATAATGGATTTGCATAAGGGGGGAAGGTAAATGTTCGATAAAATTGTAGATGCAATTGAGGATTTGAAAAACGGGAAAATTGTGATTGTCTGTGATGATGAAGACAGAGAAAATGAAGGAGACTTTATCGCCTTAGCCGAAAAAACTACCCCGGAGACAATTAATTTCATGGTAACGCATGGGCGTGGCCTTGTGTGTGTTCCGGTTGAAGAAGAACTGGCACAAAAGCTTCAATTGAATGCGATGACCTATGATAATACGGATCCACATGGAACGGCTTTTACGATTAGCGTCGACCATCGCAGCTCTACTACTGGGATCTCTGCTCACGAGCGGAGCACAACGGTTCAGGAATTAATTAACCCAAATTCAAAGCCTGCTGATTTTAAACGACCAGGACATATATTCCCATTGGTTGCGAAAAAAGGTGGAGTATTAAGAAGAGCTGGTCATACGGAAGCAGCGGTAGATCTTGCGAAAATGTCTGGATCCGCACCTGCGGGTGTCATCTGTGAAATTATGAATGAAGACGGCTCAATGGCGAGAGTTCCGCAATTAAGGGAAATTGCCGATCGATTTGGTTTAAAAATGATTACTATTAAGGATATGATTCATTATCGTAATCAACAGGAAAATCTGGTTCAAAGAGAAGTTGAGATCGAACTTCCGACAGAGTATGGGGATTTCCGAGCGGTTGCTTATACAAATGCTGTGGATGGGAAAGAACATGTTGCTCTTGTCAAAGGCGATGTTACGACAGTAGAACCAGTACTTGTCAGGGTTCATTCCGAATGCCTCACAGGTGATGTGTTTGGGTCATTCCGTTGTGATTGCGGGCCTCAGCTTCATGCTGCCTTAAGCCAGATTGAAGCAGCGGGCAGAGGTGTACTCCTGTATATGCGTCAAGAAGGTCGAGGAATTGGTCTGATTAATAAGATGCGGGCTTATAAGCTTCAGGAACAAGGTTTGGACACAGTAGAAGCGAACGAAAAACTAGGATTTGGACCAGATCTCCGCGACTATGGCATTGGTGCCCAAATTTTGAGAGACCTTGGAATTCGTCAGATGAAGCTATTGACAAACAATCCAAGAAAAATTAGCGGACTAGGTGGTTACGGTCTCGAAGTCGTAGACCGGGTCGCTATTCAAATGGAAACAAAAAAAGAAAACGAGCACTATTTAAAAACGAAAAAATCGAAACTAGGTCATATGCTTCATATATAATAGGGGGAATTATAATGGCGAAAACATTTGAAGGAAATTTAGTAGCAACAGGATTAAAAGTCGGCATCGTAGTTGGCCGTTTTAATGAGTTTATCACAGGAAAACTCCTCGGCGGTGCTCAAGATGCTTTGAAAAGACATGGTGTGGCTGAAGAAGATATTGACGTAGCTTGGGTACCAGGTGCATTTGAAATTCCATTGATTGCCCAAAAAATGGCAAACAGTGGTCGCTATGATGCAGTAATTACATTAGGTACTGTTATTCGCGGGGCAACTCCTCATTTTGATTATGTCTGCAATGAGGCTGCAAAAGGAGTTTCTGCAGCTGCAATGAACAGTGGAATCCCAGTCGTCTTTGGTGTTCTTACAACGGATTCTATTGAACAAGCGATTGAAAGAGCTGGTACAAAAGCAGGGAACAAAGGCTGGGATGCTGCCTCATCAGCGATTGAAATGGCAAACCTTTGCCGTAGCTTAGACCAGTAAAAATTGGATAGGACTCCTCGGTTAATTGTATTTAGATTTTGTATTATAATTTTAAGGATAGCCGTATTAGCTATCCTTATTTTTATTGCTTTTATTGATTTTGAGGAGCATTTTGTAAAAATGGGTTAAAATGATGATTATTATTGAAGTGCCATCAAGATACTACAGATAAAATTGAGGGGAATATCTTATGAAACTTATATCTTGGAATGTAAATGGGCTACGTGCTTGCTGCAATAAAGGATTTTTAGACTATTTTAAAGAGGTAGATGCGGATATTTTCTGTGTTCAAGAAACAAAGCTACAAGAGGGACAGATAAGTTTAAATTTAGAGGGATATCGTGATTATTGGCATTATGCCGTTAAAAAGGGGTATTCAGGTACAGCCGTTTTTACGAAAATAGAACCAATCTCGGTCCAATATGGAATAGGTATGGAAGAATATGATTCTGAAGGGCGAGCAATCACCCTTGAATTTAATGACTTTTATTTGGTGAATGTGTACACGCCAAACTCCCAGCGGGATCTTGCCCGTCTATCATTTCGTTTAACATGGGAGGATCGACTACAAGAATATTTGCTTGGTTTAGATAAGGTAAAACCAGTTGTTCTCTGTGGAGATTTAAATGTTGCTCACCAAGAAATAGATTTAAAGAATCATAAATCGAACAAAGGGAATTCAGGGTTCACTGTCGAAGAGCGTGGAAAGATGACAGATTTACTTGCCAGTGGATTTATCGATTCATTTAGACATATGCATCCTGACCAAGAAGGGGCTTATACTTGGTGGTCCTATATGAATAAGGTGCGTGAGCGAAATATTGGCTGGAGGATTGATTATTTCATTGTTTCGGAGAAATTAGCACCTGCAATTTCAAAAGCCGCTATTGATTCTGAAGTGCTGGGAAGTGACCACTGTCCGATTTTACTTGAAATGATTTAAGAGAGTTTTATTCAAATTAAAAAAGATCAAGGCTGATCCAATATACGGGGTCAGCCTATTTTTTTTGTTGTCGACAGATTGATTAGGTGTAATAATTCGAAAATTTGTCAAATAATAAAAAATCTCTTGTACCGAATAATGTTTAAATGTAATATACTATATATAAATAAGCATAACACAATTGAGCGTTTTGAAAAATAATGATACATATTGATGTGTTCCTATGAGGGGCGGTGATTCCAATGAAACTATCAAAACGTCAACAGGAGATTTTAGAGATTGTCAAAGAGGATGGACCGATTACAGGAAAACAAATTGCAGAAAAGCTCTCTTTGACTAGAGCAACGCTAAGGCCGGATCTAGCGATTTTAACGATGGCTGGAAATCTTGATGCAAAGCCACGTGTTGGCTATTTTTACAATCCCCAAAGTGAAGCAAGGCAAAATGCTGCGAGCTTAGCAAAACAAATTGTAAATAATTATAAAGCCCATCCAATTGTTGTTCAAAAATCGGCTTCCGTATATGATGCAATTGTGCAAATATTCCTAGAGGATGTTGGTACTTTATATGCAGTGGATAAGGATGGCCTTTTAGCAGGTGTCATTTCCCGTAAAGATTTGTTGCGGGCTGCCATTGGCAATAACAATCTTGAAGAGCTGCCAGTTAGCGTAATTATGACAAGGATGCCCAATATCGTAACGGTCCAGTATAATGAAACCCTTCTCGATGCAGCAAAAAAGTTGATACACAATCATATAGACTCTTTACCAGTTGTAAGAGAAGTGGATGGGGAAAACCAGCTTTATGAGGTAATCGGGCGAATCACGAAAACCACGATTACACGAGCATATGTTGAGCTTCTTGAAACTGAAGGATTGGAAGTGAAGTTGCTTTGAAAAAAAAGGAAGTTGTTTACGTTGTTTCCGACTCTGTAGGGGAAACCGCTGAATTTGTTGTAAAAGCTGTTGCTACCCAGTTCAACGGGGGAAGTGTTGATATTCGAAGGAACTCCTATGTAGAAGATGTAGAAGATATTGAAGATGTTCTCGTTTTAGCGAGACAAAGTAACCAATCGATTATTGCCTATACAATAGTGATTCCGCAGTTAAAAGACTATCTTGATAGGCGTGCTACCGAAGAAGGCATCTTGGCTGTTGATTTATTAAACCCATTAATGAACGCCTTTGAACAAAAATTCGAAAAGCCACCTAATCAGCAACCAGGGTTAATGAGGCAGCTTGATGATGATTATTTCCGTAAAATCGAAGCGATAGAATTTGCGGTTAAATATGACGATGGCCGTGATCCTCGTGGAATTGTTCGTTCCGACATTGTCTTAATTGGTGTGTCACGGACATCAAAAACACCGTTGTCGATGTATTTGGCACATAAAAGGTATAAGGTGGCGAACGTACCTCTCGTCCCTGAAGTAAAACCGCCGGATGAATTGTTTAATGTACCTCGTTCGAAATGTGTAGGTTTGATTATCTCTCCAGATAAGTTAAATGAAATACGCACCGAACGCCTGAAAGCACTGGGACTTACCTCACAGGCCAATTATGCAAGCTTTGAACGCATATTAGAGGAACTTGACTACGCCGAAAAAATTATGAAACGTGTAGGTTGCCCAGTCATCAATGTTTCAAATAAGGCCGTGGAAGAAACAGCAAGCCAAATTTTAGACATTTTAAAAAGCGAAAGGAGCTATACATAATGAACAAATTTGTGTATATGTTCAATGAAGGAAATAGTGAAATGAAGGAACTTCTAGGTGGAAAGGGAGCCAATCTTGCCGAAATGACGAGCATTGGACTTCCTGTTCCCTTTGGCTTTACAATCTCAACGGAAGCATGTAATGCCTATTATGACGCTGCTAAAACAATCCCAGTAGAAGTACAGGATGAGATTTTACTAGCATTAAATAAACTTGAAGCAAACACAGGGAAGAGACTTGGAGATCCAGAAAACCCACTTTTGGTTTCTGTCCGGTCGGGTGCTGTTTTCTCCATGCCGGGCATGATGGACACCATCCTAAATCTAGGCATGAATGATGAAACGGTAGAAGGAATGGTTCGCCTGACAAACAATCCACGTTTCGCTTACGATTCCTACAGACGCTTCATTCAAATGTTCTCAGATGTCGTTCTTGACGTTGACACGTTCTTTTTTGAGCGTTTATTAGAGGAAACGCGTGAAGAAAAGGGATATCGTTCCGACCCAGAACTTACCGCTGAAGATTGGAAAGAAGTGATTGCTGGTTATAAGCAAATCGTGAAAAAGCATACACGCAAGCCCTTCCCGCAAGACCCGAAAGAGCAATTATTCTTGTCTATTAATGCGGTGTTTGATTCTTGGAATAACCAAAGAGCAATCGTGTACCGCCGCCTGAATAAAATTCCTGGCCATCTTGGTACGGCGGTCAATATTCAAAGTATGGTCTTCGGGAACATGGGGAATGACTCCGGTACAGGTGTTGCTTTTACTCGAAATCCATCGACGGGCGAACATTTACTCTACGGTGAGTATTTAATTAATGCCCAAGGGGAAGATGTTGTTGCGGGGATACGTACACCACAGCCGATCAACACATTACAAAACGAAATGCCTGAAGTCTATGAACAATTTGTAGCTACATGTAAACAGCTTGAACAACATTATTTGGATATGCAGGATATTGAGTTTACCGTAGAACGTGGGCAGTTGTTTATTTTGCAAACTCGTAATGGAAAGCGTACCGCTCAAGCTGCCATTCGCGTTGCGGTTGAAATGGTCAAAGAAGGAATTATTAGTAAAAAAGAAGCGTTACTTCGCGTGGACCCAGAACAATTGAACCAGCTATTACACCGCCGGATTGATGATACCTTTGTCCGCACTCAGTTAGCGAAAGGACTACCTGCTTCACCAGGAGCGGCAACTGGTGCAGTCGTATTTGATGCTGATGAGGCTGAACTCTTAGCTAAGGACGGTAAAAAAGTCATTTTAGTTCGTCAGGAAACAACACCGGACGATATTCATGGAATTATTGCTGCCCAGGCTGTTATCACCAGTCGTGGTGGAATGACGAGCCATGCGGCTGTTGTAGCACGAGGGATGGGGAAAGCTTGTATTTGTGGTTGTGAAGCGATGAAAATCGATTTACAAGCAAAAGAGTTTCATGTCAAGGAAACAGTTGTTAAAGAAGGCGACATTATAACGATTGACGGTGCGACCGGAGAAGTGATGCTTGGTGAAATCCCAATGATTGAACCAGAGCTGTCTTCCGAATTCCAAGAGCTTCTAACATGGGCGGATGAAGAACGTCAACTTAGGGTTCGTACGAATGCTGATAACCCTGAAGATTCACAAAAAGCACGGGAATTCGGTGCTGAGGGAATTGGACTTTGCCGTACAGAACACATGTTTATGGACCCAACTCGTGTTCCAATCGTTCAAGAGATGATTCTTGCTGAAACCTTCGAAGACCGGCAAGTAGCACTAGCTAAACTTTTGCCAATGCAACAAAGTGATTTTGAAGGCATTCTTGAGGCAATGCATGGTTTCCCAGTTACAATCCGTCTACTTGATCCACCGCTTCATGAATTCCTTCCGGACAAAGAAGAGCTAATCGTTGAAACGACTAAGTTGCAGTTATTAAATCCGGAATCAAAAGAATTAAAAGAAAAAGAACTACTATTGAAGAAAGTACGTCAACTTGATGAGTTTAACCCAATGCTTGGTCATCGAGGTTGTCGTCTGGGGATGATTCACCCAGAAATTTATGAAATGCAGGCTAAAGCAATATTCTATGCAGTGGCCGAGTTGGCTGAAAAAGGAATTGAAGCAAAACCGGAAATCATGATTCCACTTGTCGGGCATGTCAACGAGCTAAAAGAAATGCGTCAGCTCGTGATTGAGGCTGCGAATCTAGTAAAAGAGGAAACAGGTAAGGACCTCATCTACACGATAGGGACGATGATTGAAGTTCCACGTGCAGCCCTTACAGCGGACCAAATTGCTGAAGAAGCAGACTTTTTCTCATTTGGGACGAATGATTTAACACAAACCACTTTTGGCTATAGTCGGGATGACGCGGAAGGAAAATTCCTTCAGAACTATATTGAGAATAAAGTATTAGCAGAAAACCCATTTGCTGTCCTAGACCGTGAAGGTGTTGGTAAGCTTGTTGAGATGGGGGTTAAACTTGGTCGCCAAACAAAGCCTGAATTGAAAACAGGCATATGTGGTGAGCATGGCGGCGAAAAGAGCTCGATTGAATTCTGTTACCAAACAGGGTTAGATTATGTTAGCTGCTCCCCGTACCGGGTACCAATTGCCCGTTTAGCAGCCGCGCAAGCGACCATTCGTTATAGTAAGGAAAAAGAGCTAGTAGTAAAGTAATAGAATGAAGCAAAGAAGGGGAATCTCCTAGATGAATTGGTGATTCCCCTTTCATTTTAGAAAATATATTTGTGACCAGTTGCATCAGTTAGCATGTCTTTTGTTACGGTTATAGTATTGGTTAAAAAAGCGAAAAAGCTGTTCGTCAATAAACAGCTTTTTCGCTTTTTATCTTGATTTCCTCATTGATTAATACACTTTATCTCCGTTAAAAATAGAATTCTTCACGACAACATAATCAACATTGCGGATGGAGCTTAGTTTGTCTCCACCGGCATAGGAGATGGATGACTGTAGGTCCTGCTCCATTTCAGTTAACGTTTCTTGTAGAGGCCCTTTGTACTCAACAAACATTTTTTTTCCTTCGACGTTTTTCTTTTCGCCTTTTTGGAACTCTGAAGCGGAGCCGAAGTATTCCTTATATAGGAAACCATCACGCTCAACGGTTTCGCCAGGAGATTCTTCGTGACCGGCAAATAGTGAACCGATCATGACCATTGTCGCACCAAAGCGGACAGATTTGGCAATATCTCCGTGTGTACGAATTCCACCATCAGCGATAACGGGCTTACTTGCAGCTTTAGCACACCAGCGTAGGGCAGCTAATTGCCAACCACCAGTACCAAAACCGGTTTTAATCTTGGTGATACAAACTTTACCAGGGCCAATTCCTACTTTTGTTGCATCAGCTCCCGCGTGTTCTAACTCTCTTACTGCTTCTGGAGTACCGACATTACCGGCAATAACAAAACTATTAGGCAAATTCTTTTTAATGTGCTTAATCATTTCAATGACAGCATTTGAATGGCCATGGGCGATATCAATGGTGATGTATTCTGGTACAAGTTGCTCCTCTTTAAGTTGTTGGATGAAATCGTATTCGTCCTCTTTCACGCCGACACTAATTGATGCGAACAATCCTCGTGCATGCATGTCTTTTACGAATTCAATGCGCTTTTCAGGCTCAAAACGATGCATGATATAAAAGTAATCATTCTCAGCTAAATAAAGAGCGATTTTTTCATCAATAATCGTTTGCATATTGGCAGGAACGACTGGCAATTTAAAGGTACGTCCTCCTAGAGTGACACTAGTATCACATTCAGAACGGCTGTTAACGACACATTTTGCAGGAATCAACTGAATATCTTCATAATCAAATACATTTTCCATGAATTACACCCCTAAAAACGAATGTTATATTAATTTGTTTTAAAAATCGTTCGGACATTACGTAATATACCTTATTTTTAATAATCTGTCAAAGTGATTTTGAACATTTTTATCTTTGGCTTTTTTAACTTTCAAGGGTGAACACGATCAGAGCATTGTCACCTATTTGTCTTCTAACAATCTCTGGAAAAGATGTTCCGATGCTATAATATAGGTAGAAATCTCCAAATTCTCTAGAATACTAAGGTGATGGCATGGTAACAAATCGGATACGGCAAATGAATCGATATCGAGAGATTGTTTCAATCATCGCTAGAAATGGATACGTATATATAATAGAGGAAATCGGTCTTCGACATCTGGTGAGCACGAAAGAGCGTGTACTAACGGATTTTCGGGAGGGGAATGTAAAGGAGTACGCAAATCGAATACGGAGCTTGTTCGAAGAGCTTGGACCGACTTTTATTAAAATTGGTCAAGTTCTCAGTATCCGAAGTGACTTTCTCCCGGTTGAAATAATCCGTGAACTAGAAAAGCTACAAGACCATGTTCCATCTGTTCCAGTAGCAGAAATTAATGAGAGTATTAGAAAAGAACTAGGCAAACCGGTTGAGGAAATTTTCCTCCAGTTTAATGAAAAATGCGTAGCTGCAGCTTCGATTGGGCAAGTTCACTCGGCAATTTTGAAAACAGGGGAACATGTAATGGTCAAGGTCCAACGGCCGGGGATTCACAAGGTCGTCTATACGGATCTAGAAATACTAAAGGATTTAGCTATCCTCCTAGAGAAGCGATATAAACTGGCAAAAGACTACCGTTTATCCGCAGTAGTGAATGAGCTGTCCAAATCGATAAAAAAAGAATTAGATTATTTGCAAGAGGCTCGTAATACGGAAACGATTCAATTGCAATTTAATGGTCATGAACGGATAAAAGTACCAACTGTTTACTGGGATTACACGACCTCACACATCTTAACAGTAGAGGCGATGCCGGGGGTGAAAATAACAGATCGTCTGATTATTTCTTTGCCCATGGAAAGGAAAAGAAAAATAGCGGACCTACTTGTAGAATCTTTTGTCGGTCAAATTTTTGTTGAGGGATTTTTTCATGCTGATCCGCATCCGGGAAATATCAGGTATGATTATGTGGAAGACCGTCTTGGGCTCATTGACTTTGGCCAGGTAGGAAGTCTTACCGCGAGGATGCGGTATGATGCAACCACCCTGCTAATTGGCTTAATGCGAGAAGATACCGATACGATTGTAAAAGCGCTCTATCGACTTGCTGACGTGCCACCCACTGTAAATGAAAAGAATTTTTATGATGATATTGAACGAATCCGAAAGCGGTATATTCATATTCCTTTAGGTGAGCTGAACCTAGGCTTGGCGATTCAGGAAGTTTTTGCATCGGCACAGGACCATCAGATTATTATTAATAGTGAGCTTACGATGACCGCGAAAACACTTATCACAGTGGAAGGAATTATCAAGGAGATTGATCCGGACATTAATTTACTTACACTTGCGAAACCATATGGAGAAAAGCTCTTGTTTGACCGTTATAACCCTGCCAATATGGGCAAACGAATGTTAGAAAATGCGGAAAGTTTTTCTGACTCTTTGACCAATATGCCTGGGAAAATTGAAAAGCTTGTAAATCAATCGATAAATGGTGAATTAACCATAGTGGCAAGTCTTTCGGAAATAAAAGAAATTCTAAAAAAATTAGACCGAGTGAGCAATAAGATTAGCTTCAGCCTAAGTATGATCGCTTTTAGCATTGTTCTATTAGCTGTCGTTATTGGTGTTACCTTTGGAAATGCTTCCTTCCCTACTGGGCTACCAATTATTGAAGTAAGTATATTTATTGGGTTCTTCATGTTTTTATGGATTTTAGTCTCGATATTTAAGTCAGGTTTGTTTTAAGTGAGTAAGGAGAAAAGAGCGATGTTTCCGCATCGTTCTTTTTTTGCATGTTTAGAGAGCTCGAATGAAACCATAAGGTTATAGGAAAACAATTCGATGTTGCTAGGAAGGGGATTATTATGTCTTGGCTTATTTATGCAATACTTTCCGCTGTGTTTGCTGCACTCGTGTCAATCTTTGGCAAAATCGGCTTGCAGGATATTGATTCTAATACGGCAACAGCGATACGGGCTGTCATTATGACTTTGTTCTTATTTGGAGTGGTCATGTTTCAAGGGAATTTAGGAAAAGTACCAGAAATTTTAGAGGATCGTAAAGCCCTTTTATTCATTGTTCTTAGTGGCGTGGCCGGGGCAACATCGTGGATTTTCTATTTTCTAGCATTAAAGTTTGGCGAAGTCACACAAGTTGCACCGATTGACAAACTAAGTGTTGTTATTGCTGCTGTGCTGGCGCTATTTTTTCTTGGAGAGAAAATTAGTATGCTAAACGGTTTTGGGATTTTACTTATTACTGCAGGGGTTATTTTAACTGCTTTAGGATAATTAAGGGATGGTGGTAATTTTGCCTTGCCAATCGAATGAAGAGCTAAATGCGCTTGTTATGGAAGCAAAAAAGCAAACGAAGCACGGAAAAGTGGCCGATTATATTCCGGCGTTAATGAAAGCGAACCGGGATGATTTGTCCGTTGCGATTTATCATCAAGATGGAAATTGTTATTCTGCGGGAGATATCGAGCAAAAAATTACTTTGCAAAGTATTTCAAAGGTGCTGACTTTGGCCTTGGCATTGATGGATTGTGGAGAGGACGGAGTGTTTCAAAAAGTTGGCTATGAGCCAACGGGAGATCCCTTTAACTCGATCATTAAACTTGAAACCAATCGCTCCGCGAAACCATTGAATCCTATGATTAATGCAGGAGCCCTAGCCGTTACGCACTTAATTAAAGGGGAATCAGTTGAAGAACGGCTCCAACGCATCCTTGAATTCATCAGAGATTTAGCCGGTCATAGTGAAATCTCCTATTCCAAAGAAGTTGCTACATCTGAGTTTGAAACCGCCTATTTGAATCGCTCCTTAAGTTATTATATGAAGCAGGATGGGATCATTGACGAGGACGTTGAGCAACTATTAGATTTGTATACAAAGCAATGTGCGATAGAAATGGATTGCTTAGATCTTTCGAAAATAGGACTCGTGTTTGCAATGGATGGCATTGATCCAGTTAGAGAAAAAAGGATTATTCCAGCTGAGGTTGCCAGGCTGTGCAAGACATTTATGGTTACTTGTGGAATGTATAATGCATCAGGAGAGTTTGCTGTTCGCGTTGGTATCCCAGCAAAAAGTGGAGTTTCAGGTGGAATCATGGGGTCAATTCGTAACCGCTTTGGCATTGGCATTTTTGGACCGTCACTTGACCAACAGGGAAACAGCATTGGTGGTGTAAAATTGCTTAAGATGATGTCTGAAAAATATAATTTGAGTATTTTCTAGAACAATTACCTTTACAAATCAATGTATATTTATTAAAATCTTAAAAAGATTATAACTGGTTAATTATCCTTATATTCTCAATACCTATATTGTTTTAGCACGCTTTACTTCTTTCGTTTTCGTTTAGTTAACTTGAAAAAAACAATCGTATGAGATATGGATGATTTCCATCTATGTGGGAGGAAACATGTCAAAAGGGGAGCTTGAAAATAAGATTTCCCGTCTAATTACTCAATGGGAAAAAGATTATCTAGGTCGGGGCTCACTGACAGTAAAGACAGATATTTTAAGAAATATGATTATTGTCAGTTTAAAAGGAGTTCTTACTCCTGCTGAAAAAACGGTTGCAGCAACTTTTGAAGGAATGATGTCTGTGAAACAGATTCGGGCCACATTGGTTGAATCTGGGACAGACCAATTAAAAGAAATCATGACTGACCAGTTTGGAATTGAAGTGATTAGTTTCCATACTGATATTAGCACCCAAACAGGGGAGCGCCTGATGATTTTTATTATGCAAGAGAATGTCGAAGCCACTATTGCTTAATTGGGAGATCTTTAAAAACAAAATGTCATTAAAGATAAACCGGTCTTTGAGAAGGGGGTGCGAGCTCCTTTTATCCATGGACCGGTTTTTATTTCAGTCTAAATTTTTAAATGTTGTGAATTTGAATTTATGTTTTCATTTTTGCCTACATTGGTAAAACTATGCTATTGTAGGAATGATGATGGTAGAAAAGAGGGAAAACAATGAAATGCAAAATTAACAGAAACGCAGCAAAGGTCTTAACAGAGATGTTAAGTACAGAAGAAGCGGAAGGCAAAATGATTCGTGTAGCCATTGACTATATGCATGGAGATCATGCTCATTATAATATTGTTTTTGATACGCCAAAAGAGCATGATGAGATTGTAAAAACAGACAAGGGGATTGATATTCTACTTGATTCAAGGGAAGAATTTCTTGACGGTGTTTGGATCCAGTATTTTTATGTCCCAAAAGAGGATTTTGTGATTACAAACCCTTCAAAAAGTCCACATGTACATAGACATTAAACGTCCTATGCAACGTGATTTTTGGTCACGTTGTTTTTTATTGGACAATGAATATTTGCTAGTTTAAGGATAAACACTCATTATAGACAGATTTAGTATTGAAAAATCACATTAAGTTAACGAGAAGGTAGGTCATTTAATTGCCTGATTTTAGTTCTTTAGGTATATCAGAAGCTTTAACTAGAAAACTGCGAGAGGTTGGCATAATCGAAGCCACTCCTATCCAAAAACAAGCGATTCCCTATGTATTGGACGGAAAAGATTTAATTGCGCAAGCACAAACAGGAACGGGGAAAACATTTGCCTTTGTATTGCCCATCCTACAGAAGATAAAGCCAGATGCAACTTCGATTCAAGCTCTTATTGTCACTCCAACGAGAGAATTGGCCTTGCAAATAACAGAAGAAGTGAACAAGCTAATCGCGAATATCGACGGAATGGAAGTATTGGCTGTTTATGGTGGCCAGGACGTAGAAAAGCAGTTAAAGAAATTGAATAGAAATGTTCAAATTGTTGTTGGAACACCCGGCCGCCTACTAGATCATATTAGCAGAGGGACAGTTCAACTGTCTGATGTAAAGCACCTAGTTTTAGATGAAGCAGATCAGATGCTACATATCGGATTTTTAGATGAAGTCGAGAGAATTATTCATGAAACACCTGATAGCCGACAAACAATGCTGTTCTCAGCAACCATGCCACAGGAAATCAGAAAGCTGGCTCGAAAGCATATGCAAGACCCAGAATATGTCCAAGTTGAAAAAACACAGGGTCCAGCTGATAATGTAAAGCAGATTGCGATTCACACGGTTGACCGTGCAAAACAAGCGACGTTAATTCAATTAATTGAAACACATCGGCCGTTTTTAGCGGTTATCTTTTGCCGAACAAAACGAAGAGTGAGTAAGCTCCAAGATGCGTTAAAGGCACATGGTTTTTCAAGTGACGAGTTACATGGAGATATCTCACAAGCAAAACGCGAGCAGGTCATGAAGCGTTTTCGGGATGCTGAGATTCAATTATTGGTCGCTACCGACGTGGCTGCAAGAGGTCTTGATGTAGAAGGGGTTACCCATGTTTTTAATTACGACATTCCTCTAGATGCTGAAAGCTATATTCATCGGATTGGGCGAACTGGTCGTGCAGGGATGACGGGTTTAGCGATTACTCTGTACGCTTCAAAAGACCGACCACTTCTTGACGAAATTGAAGAAAGCTTAAAGATTCGTATTGATAAAAAGAACGTTGGGAATACCGACAGCGAGGATACGGAAGCTACGGGCGAAAGAAAACCTCGACGGCCGAAACAAGGAAGAAGTCGTGACAAAGCTCAGGGCACGAGAAGCCGAACAGGTAAAACGGGTGGTGAGCAGGGAAGGAACAGCCGCAGAGAAGATCGTAGGGAACAACCACAACCTCGAGCAGAACGCCGCCACAGCAGGACAGATGACAATCAAAGTCGAACGGACCGTGGTCAAAATAAGACGGAATTTGCCCGGACCAAAAATGAACGTGTACAGGGCGGAAAATCAGATAGAAATAAAAATAGACCGGAGACAAGACAAGGGGATGCTGAGCGAAATCAAGGCAGATCCACTCAGGGGTTAAGAAGTAGGGCGTCCGATAATGGACAACAAAGAGGTGTGAAACGAGAGGGCTTTAATGAAGGCCGAAAAGATAGCAACTCATCACATAACAACTCAACTAGAAGAAGTAATCAGAAGTCAGGTTCTGCACGGCAACAAACTAAAATGAAAACAAGCCAGGGTCAAAGAAGAGGGAGGCAATAGATATGCTCGGAAAAAGAGTAGAAAAATGGATCAACGACACTGTAAAAGAGAGTGGAGATAACAAAACAATCGAGCTCTATCAGGAAGAAATGGAGTTTGCTAAGAAGAGGCAGCTTTTTGGGGAAGGTATAAAAATTGTCGAGAAAGCCCCTACCGGACGATTTGATGATGCCTATCTTGAACGGGGGGATAAAGAAACAAACGAGTTCCTCGGTGAAGAAGGTGCAAGCTTTTTGGACCAGCCTATTCAGTATTTCAAGAAACATAAGACTGAATTTATGTACATGGAATCAAAATGGTTTGACCTTGTGAGTGTCGATGCTGTTTCTTTTGAAGTGGACGATGTATTTGGTACCTATAATGCCATGCTAGGTTTGAAGTTACAGAAGAAATTCGATCAGCGAATTAAGTCTTTCTTTGCTAAAGAACTCGATAGCGAGGATGCTCGAGTGGATTTGATGTTTGATGCAAATGAGGGAATATGGAATGTTAACTTCGCCTTAAATAATGTAGCAGGCTTTAACGAGGAAATGACGATTCGAGAAGCATATACGCTTATCTATCAATTTCTCTTTAAACTCGGAGAAGCCATGGAAAAAGAAGATTAAGTTCGGAGCCTCTTTCGTTAATGAAGGAGGCTTTTAAATTTTTACAGGAATCGGTAAGTTTGTGGCGAATAAGACTATAATCTCAGTAAAGTCAGAGGAGTAGAGGTGACCTATGTTTGAAAAAATAATTGACCCAAGAATGTCCGAGACAGACAGGGCAGGCCATATTAATAATACTGTCATTCCTGTATGGTTTGAGTCTGGAAGGGACGAGATTTTTAAGCTTTTCACACCAGATTTAAGCAAAGATGATTGGAAAATGGTGATTATTAACTTCAACGTTGATTTTGTTCAACAAATTTATTATGGGAAAAATGTACAGGTTAAAACGTGGATAAAAGAAATAGGAAATACGAGTCTAAAAGTGTACGAAGAAATTCACCAAGAGGGGAAGCTTTGCGCGAAAGGGTTTGCCGTGTATGTAAACTTTAATTTTTCTGAGCAAAAATCCGAACGGATTCCTGATGATATTCGTGAAAAGCTTAGTCAGCATCTGGTTAGTGTTGAGTAATATCCAGAATAAATTGAATATTTATAAAATAACGGATATAATAAATCTATGTTTGTACATAAATTACTAGACTGAGGGAGGAATAGTTTATGAGATTAGAAGGAAAAGTCGCCATTGTTACAGGTGGTGGCGGTGGGATTGGCCGATCAACATCTTATTTATTTGCGAAGGAAGGCGCGAAAGTGGTTGTTTCTGACGTGAATGAAGAAAGCGCTTCCGCAACTGTTGCTCTTATCAAAGAAGCTGGCGGCGATGCTATTTGTGTTTCGGCGAATATGGTGAATCCTGATGAAGTAGAACAACTAATTAATAAAACCGTTGATACATATGGCGGAATTGATATTCTCTTCAATAATGCCGGCGTTGGTGGAGAAGAAGTGAAATTGGCTGATGTGCCAGTCGAAGAATGGGATCGCGTAGTGGATATTAACCTTAAAGGGGTATTTCTAGGGATGAAATTTGCCCTCCCCAAAATGGAGCAGCGTGGCGGGGGATCCATCATAAATACTTCAAGCTTATTAGGATTCAAAGGGAAGAAATATGTTGGTCCTTATAACGCCTCTAAGGGTGGCGTCATCCTGTTAACTAAAAATGCAGCATTAGAATATGGCAGTAAAAATATTCGCGTAAATGCGGTTGCACCGGGAGTTATTGATACAGATATCGTTCAAGGCTGGAAAGATGATGAGCGGAAGTGGCCAATTATTGCTTCGGCGAACGCTCTACGCCGGGTTGGTCAGCCAGAAGAGGTTGCTAAAGCCGTGTTATTTTTAGCTTCTGACGATTCTTCCTATGTTACAGGTTCCACTATTCATGTTGATGGTGGTGGATTAACTTTCTAGAATGACTAGAGAGGTTGTATTTATACAACGATATAGCACACTGGTGTCTCTAAGCCAGTGTGCTTTTTTTTAGCTGTTATCTAAAAGATTGCTGCTTTTCATTGTCTTTATAAATGAGAACTTTGGATCAAACCGGTTGATTAGAGCGGAAGGCGCTTGACTCCTGCGGGAGCAGCGGGACAGGTGAGACCCCACAGGGGCACAGCGACGAGGAGGCTCACCGCCCGCCCCGCGGAAAGCAAGCGCCTGGAGCGGAATCAACCTTTCCTTGTTCAAAAGCAACAATGTTTACAATAACAGCCTTTTTCAAAAACCCCTTTAGTATGTTATCGAATTACTCTATTAGAATACTAAAATTTTCCAATTCCATTGACATTCTTTCAATTGAAAGAATAAAATAAAGATAAGTTATTAGTGAATAGAGGAAATTCAGAAAATAGAGGTTATTATGAGTCAGAAACTAGCAATTGGAAAGTTAGCAATTTTACTGGCATCTTTATCCGAAGAGGAATTAGCGGGATTCCGCCCTGCATTGCAGGAGGTAAAGTATTGCCAAGGGAAAGTCGGCAGCATGAATATGCAGAAAGTGATTTCCGCAGTGGAAACAGCGGCAAAGCGTAATGAACTGATTCAAGATCATTTATATCGGGAAACACATTCCCTCTATCATGCGATTTTAGAAGGAATAGAAGGGGTTACTAGAGGGAAGCCAGCGATTGGTGAAATGAGTAGGACAGTTGGTCTCCGGTTTGCGATTGTCAGAGGGAGACCGTATAACGAACCTCAAGAAGGCGAATGGATTGCAGTTGCATTTTATGGAACGATCGGCGCACCGGTAAAAGGTGCAGAGCATGAAACAGTTGGGTTAGGAATTAATCATATCTAAAAGACATTGCCTATAGTCTATTAGTCAGTAGGAGGCGATGATGGTATCTCTATGCCATTGTCGTCTCTTTTTATTTGCCCAGAAAATTAGGAAGGGTTGATTTTCAGATGATCGAGTTAACAGGAAATTCATTAACGTTGGAACAAACCAAACAGGTTTGTTATGAAGGAGACATTGTAACGATTTCTTTAGATAGTATGCAGAAGGTAGTGGAGAGTAGAAAAGCGGTTGAGAAAATCGTGGCAGATAAACGAACGGTTTATGGAATCAATACGGGATTTGGCAAGTTTAGTGATGTAATGATTGAAGAAGATGATGTCAACGTTTTGCAAGTGAACTTGATTCGATCACATGCATGTGGAGTGGGTGAACCGTTTCCAGAGGTTGTTTCAAGGGCGATGATTCTGCTTCGACTGAACGCTCTGTTGAAGGGCTTTTCCGGGGTGCGCCCTATAATAGTTGAACGTCTGTTAGAACTACTGAACTTGCAGATTCATCCTGTTATCCCACAGCAAGGGTCCCTTGGGGCCTCTGGAGATTTAGCACCGCTTTCGCACCTTGCCTTAGTGCTGATGGGGGAAGGTCAGGTCTATTATGCAGGCAAAGTGTGGCCAACCGCGGAAGTTTATAAAATGGAAGGATTAGAGTCTATTAGTCTCCAGGCTAAAGAGGGCCTTGCGTTAATCAATGGAACGCAGGCGATGACGGCAATGGGCGTTGTTAACTGGATTGAAGCCGTTGATTTGGCTTATCAAAGTGAATGGATTGCCGCACTTACATTAGAGGGCTTAGAAGGAATCATCGATGCCTTTCATCCTTTCATTCATGAGGCGCGTGGCTATCAGCAGCAGATTGCTGTCGCTGAACGGTTCCGGAAGTTACTTGCAGGAAGTAAATTGATAACAAAACAAGGTGAAAAGCGAGTACAGGATGCCTATTCCTTGCGCTGTATTCCCCAGGTTCATGGAGCCTCTTGGCAGGCCTTGGATTATGTAAAAGAAAAGCTAGAAATTGAAATAAATGCAGCCACCGACAACCCGTTAATTTTTGACGCTGGCGAAACCGTCATTTCAGGAGGCAATTTCCACGGTCAGCCGATTGCGATTGCGATGGATTTTATGAAAATAGCTGTTGCTGAATTCGCTAGTATCTCTGAACGCAGGATTGAACGGCTTGTAAATCCACAATTAAATGATTTGCCGCCGTTTTTAAGTGCACAGCCCGGTCTTCAGTCAGGGGCAATGATCATGCAATATGTTGCTGCTTCACTTGTTTCGGAAAATAAAACGCTCGCCCACCCGGCTAGTGTTGACTCCATCCCGTCTTCAGCTAATCAAGAAGACCACGTAAGTATGGGGACGATTGCCGCCCGGCACGCTTACAGCATTATTCAGAATGTGCGCAGGGTACTCGCGATTGAATGTATTTGTGCCCTCCAGGCTGTACAGTACCGTGGCATCGATAAGATGGCACCACAAACGAAAACATTCTATGAAAAAGCAAGGGAAATTGTTCCTTCAATTATCGAGGATCGCGTGTTTTCTGAAGATATTGAACGAATGACAAAGTGGCTTAAAAAAAATAACTGGCAATGGAGAGCTCTGATCTCGGAAATTTCTTTAAATAAATCATTAGGATATTAAAAGTTAAGAAGTGGAGAGGGGAAATTAACATGGAAACAAATACAAATCGGACGATAAGAGCTAAAAGAGGATTAGAACTTGAGTGTAAAGGCTGGGAGCAAGAAGCAGTTTTAAGAATGCTTTACAATAACTTAGATCCTGAGGTAGCAGAGAAACCGGAAGACTTGGTGGTTTATGGAGGAATCGGAAAAGCAGCCCGGAACTGGGAAGCATTTGATGCGATTGCGAGCACATTAAGGCGGCTTGAGCATGATGAAACGATGCTCGTTCAATCAGGAAAACCGGTGGCCGTTTTTAAAACCCATCCAGCAGCTCCACGGGTGTTATTATCCAATTCAGTCCTGGTGCCAAAGTGGGCAAATTGGGATCATTTCCATGAGCTTGATCAGAAAGGTCTGATGATGTATGGACAAATGACTGCGGGAAGCTGGATTTATATTGGAACTCAAGGAATCCTACAGGGAACATATGAAACGTTTGCCGAGGTTGCACGACAGCATTTTAATGGTTCACTTACAGGGACGATTACGTTAACAGCCGGACTTGGTGGCATGGGAGGAGCTCAACCTCTAGCTGTGACAATGAATGGTGGCGTTTGTCTGGCTGTTGATGTAGATCCTGTGCGAATTAAGAAACGACTAGATACACGTTATTGTGATAAAATCACTGATTGCATTGATGAAGCTATTGACTGGGCCCAAACCGCGAAGTCAAAAGGGGAAGCTTTGTCTATCGGACTTATTGGTAATGCGGCTGTGGTTCATCATGATTTGTTAAATAGGAAGTTTGAAATTGATATAGTCACTGACCAAACCTCAGCACATGATCCTTTGAACGGCTATATTCCGGAAGGACTGACATTGACGGAGGCAACTGAGTTACGCCAAAAGGACCGTACAGAATATGTGTTGCGCGCTAAGCAGTCTATGGCGAAACATGTGATGGCTATGTTGGAATTTCAATGTCGTGGTTCGGTGGTGTTTGATTATGGAAACAACATTCGTCAGGTTGCCAGCGATGAGGGGGTCGAACAGGCCTTTGCTTTTCCCGGCTTTGTTCCAGCCTTTATACGTCCTTTGTTCTGTGAAGGAAAAGGGCCGTTCCGCTGGGTAGCTTTATCGGGAAACCCTGAAGACATTTACCGCACAGATCGCTTAATCAAAGAATTATTTCCAGATAACAAGCCATTGCTTCGTTGGATTGAGATGGCTCAAGACAAAGTTGAATTCCAAGGACTTCCGGCAAGAATATGCTGGTTAGGCTATGGAGAACGGGTCAAGATGGGTCTTGCGATTAACGAGCTTGTGAGAAAAGGAGAATTGAAGGCTCCAATTGTAATTGGTCGTGATCATCTTGATTGTGGGTCAGTTGCGTCTCCAAATCGGGAAACGGAAGCCATGAAGGATGGAAGTGACGCAGTTGGTGACTGGGCGATTTTAAATGCCCTTGTAAATGTCGCTGCGGGTGGCTCATGGATTTCTGTTCACCATGGAGGTGGAGTTGGAATGGGATATTCGTTACATGCTGGGATGGTTGTCGTAGCAGATGGTTCTGATCTTGCTAAAGAGCGATTACAAAGAGTCTTAACCACCGACCCGGGAATGGGGATTGTCCGACACGCAGACGCAGGGTATGAAAAAGCGATAGAGGTTGCAAAGGAAAAGGGCGTTGATATTCCAATGTTGGATTGCGATTGATAAGGTGATTATGCCGAAATGGATTTAATTTAGCTAATGTTTAGGCTTAGTGTTGCTTTTGTACGATGTTGATGGATACAGGGATTACTAGTCTAGACAAGTTTAAGCCTAATTTCAGGAGGTTGGAGGATGAGTTACGATTTACTCTTATATAATATCGGGCAGTTGATTTTACCGAAAAGTAGCGAGAAGCCGTTAAAGGGTAAACAAATGCAGGAGCTACCGATAAGGAAGAATGCGGCTATTGCTGTTAAAGATGGAAAGATTGCTTGGATCGGAAATTCTGAAGAGTCTGATGGTGTTCAAGCTAAAAAAAAGGTAGATGTTAAGAACCGGGTTGTTTCTCCTGGTCTTGTCGATCCTCATACCCATCTTGTATTTGGAGGTTCTCGGGAAAACGAATTAGCATTAAAACAGGCTGGGGTACCGTATTTAGAGATTTTAGCGAGCGGAGGAGGAATCCTCTCGACTGTTGAATCAACCAGAAAAGCAACCCAGGAAGATCTTATTGAAAAAGCAAGTTTTCATTTAGAAAGAATGATTTCCTATGGTGTCACAACAATTGAGGCAAAAAGCGGGTATGGATTGGAGCGTGATACTGAATTAAAGCAACTACGGGTGACCCAGAGACTTAGAGAGAAATACCCAATTGGTATTATTTCAACATTTTTGGGGCCACATGCGATTCCGAGCTCCTATCGGGGAAAGGAAGATATCTTTCTCACAGAAATGGTGGATATGCTTGAGGAAATAAAAGCCGAAGGACTTGCAGAGTTTGCAGATATTTTCTGTGAAACTGGCGTTTTTACGATAGAACAATCTCGTGATTTTTTACAAAAAGCGAAAGAAAAGGGACTCGGCATAAAAATACATGCCGATGAAATTGACTCATTAGGTGGTACGGAGTTAGCTGCAAGTCTTGAGGCTGCAAGTGCAGATCACTTAGTAGCTGCTTCTGATAACGGAATTAAAGCCCTTAGTAGTAGTGATACCGTCGCCGTTCTTCTACCAGGAACCACTTTTTACTTGGGGAAGGATACTTATGCTCAAGCGCGTAAGATGATTGACGAAGGCGTGGCTGTTGCACTCGCAACCGACTTTAACCCCGGTAGTTGTGTAACTGAAAATCTACAACTTATTATGGCCCTCGCCGGTTTGAAGTTGCAGATGACAGCAGAAGAAATCTGGAATGCGGTCACCGTTAATGCAGCGCATGCGATTGGGCAGGGAAGGGTCGCAGGAACAGTGGAAGTTGGAAAACAAGCTGATTTCGTCATTTGGAATCTACCAAATTATCAATATTTACCGTATCATTTTGGGGTGAACCACGTATCAAGTGTTTATTGTCGTGGGAATAAACTATGGGAAAGTCATGGAGTAGAAAACCCTGTATAGGTCTACAGAATGAGAGGTAGACTGAAAAAGTTAGAAGAGAAATAACTTCTATTATTTTCTAAAATGGGCTTCAAAGTATCTTGACTTTTTGCTTTGCTCATCTTAATATTTATAAAAACAGTTGAACGTTAATGGAGGATTAGTACGCGGGTCTTTATGTGTTAGAGAGCAGGGTTATTTGCTGGAAGACCCTGTCACATTTAAGCCGCAGAACCTACCTCCTGAGTCCTATGCCAAACATGGGCGCCAACCTAGCGTTATCAGGCAAAGCGGGATGTGCTAGTCGCATCCAATATAGGTGGTACCGCGGAAGTAAGCCCTTTCGTCCTTTATATTTAGAGGATGATTGGGCTTTTTTTAGGTTGTTATCATTTTAAGGGAGCTTTTACAAAATGGAGAGAAAACGAATTGTTGTAAAAATCGGAAGCAGTTCATTAACAAATGATAAAGGTGAAATCGATCAGGAAAAGTTAAGCGATCACGTACAAGCAGTTGCTTCCCTCAGAAAAGAGGGCCATGAAGTGTTAATGGTCTCCTCCGGAGCGGTGGCAGCAGGGTTCACTCGGTTAGGTTACCCGTCAAGACCTGTGACTTTGAAGGGAAAACAGGCTGCAGCTGCCGTTGGGCAGAGTCTATTGATTCAATCTTATATTGAGCAATTTAGCCAGTTTTCCATTATTCCTGCACAAATTTTACTGACAAGAACTGATTTTACAAACCGAGAGCGCTATAAAAACGCCTACGCAACGATAATGGAGCTACTTGAACGTCGTCTTTTACCGATTATTAATGAGAATGATTCCGTATCTGTCGAGGAATTGACATTCGGTGATAATGATATGCTTTCAGCTCTAGTTAGCGGGCTTATCCATGCCGATCAACTAATCATTTTAACAGATATAAACGGTCTTTATGATTCTGATCCGCGAAATAACCCCGAAGCTAGAAGGTTGGATCTTATTGAGAATATTACAGATGAAATGGTTGGCTTTGCAGAAGGTTCAGGCTCGAAGGTAGGAACTGGTGGAATGCGCTCAAAATTATTGGCCGCAAAGACCGCATTGTCTCTAGGGGTTCCGGTGTTTATTGGACAAGGAAAAGGAAGTAGGAAGCTAGTTGAGATTCTTCATGGAAATGGTGATGGAACCTATATTGAAAATAAAAGCCTCCCAGCGATTAATACGAGAAGACAATGGATTGCCTTGCATTCTGAGGTTTCAGGGGCCATCTTTGTTGATGAGGGAGCTGAGAATGCGATTGTTTTTAATGGGAAAAGCTTGCTTCCTGCAGGTGTAACAAAGATAAGAGGAACGTTTGATTCCGGAGATGTAGTCGAAGTCTTTGGTCCTGGTGGTTTGTTGGGCAAAGGGGAAGTCACCTATTCAGCAGACGAATTAAAGACTGTGCTCGGGAAAAGTAGTGAAATTGAAATGCCGTTAATGGAAGTCATCCACCGCAATAAGTGGGTAAAAGTATAGATTGGAGGAAAAACAATGAGTGAGGTTAAGAATAAAGGTCAGGCAGCTAAAAACGCTAGTCATTTACTAGTAGGTGTATCTACAGAAGAAAAAAATGCAGCCCTTAAGTTGATTGCGGATCAACTTATTCAAGACAAAGAAAGTATCCTTGTCGAAAATCAAAAGGATTTAGAGCAGGGAAGAAAAAATGGTCTTTCTGAGTCTGTTCTCGACCGTATTATGCTAAATGAAAAACGAATTCATGATATGGCAGATGCGATTCAGTTATTGGTGGAATTAAAGGATCCAGTCGGAGAAAACCTTGAAACCATTCAAAAGGACAACGGCTTAATCATTAAGAAAAATCGGGTCCCTATCGGGGTCATTGGGATGATTTATGAAGCTCGACCAAACGTAACAATTGATGCAGCAACTTTATCCTTGAAAACAGGAAATAGCGTCATTTTAAGAGGGAGTTCATCAGCACGATACTCCAACATGTCTTTAATTCAATCCATCCATCGAGCTTTGGAAAAAAGTACATTGCCGATTGAATCAGTACAACTCATTGAAGATACAAGTAGGGAAACGGCGAAAGAATTGTTTCATTTGAATGAGTTTTTAGATGTTCTCATCCCAAGGGGTGGAAAAAACTTGATTGATACAGTTGTGCGTGAGTCCACGGTGCCGGTATTAGAAACGGGCGCAGGGAACTGCCACATATTCATTGATGAAACGGCTGAATCAGAAATGGCTAAAGAGATTGTGATAAATGGAAAAACCCAGCGTCCATCGGTCTGTAATGCGATTGAAACGGTGTTAATCCATCAGGGGTGGTTTGAGCAGCATGGGGTGAAGCTCCTTGAGGTACTTGATGAACATGGGGTAGAGGTATATGGTGATGATCGGGTTTGTAGCTTGTGGTCAAATGCAAAACCTGCATCGGAAGAGGATTGGTACACAGAATATCTTGCTTTATCCGTAAGTGTAAAGGTTGTAGCATCTGTTGATGAAGCAATTGAACATATCAATAAGTATGGAACGAAGCACTCAGAGGCAATCATTACTGCTGATGAAAGAAATGCGGCAACCTTTTTAACAAAGGTTGATGCGGCCGCCGTGTACCATAATGCTTCCACTCGGTTTACCGATGGATTTGAATTTGGATATGGAGCTGAAATCGGAATTAGTACGCAAAAATTACATGCAAGAGGCCCGATGGGTTTACAAGCTCTAACTTCGAGTAAATTTTTTGTTTATGGGAATGGTCAAATTCGAAAATAAATGTCATAATATTATTAAAATATAATTAATTAGACAGGGGATTGAGAAATGACGGAATTTAAGATTGATATCACACTAACTGAAAACCCAAAACAGAAGCCAGATTTTGCTCATCTGGACTTTGGCAAGAACTTTACTGACCATATGTTTATCGTTGACTATACAAAGGGAAAAGGATGGCATGATGCTCGTATTGTTCCTTATCAGCCAATCACACTTGACCCAGCAGCAATGGTGTTTCACTACGGTCAGACAGTCTTTGAAGGACTAAAAGCATACCACACTAGTGAAGAGGAAGTTCTACTATTTAGACCTGATATGAATATGAAAAGGTTGAACCGTTCGAATGACCGACTTTGTATCCCGCATATTGATGAGGAGTTAGCATTAAATGGGATTAAAAAACTGATTGATCTTGAACGGGAATGGGTGCCTACTGCAGAAGGAACATCCCTTTATGTTCGCCCATTCATCATTGCAACCGAGCCTTATCTAGGTGTTGCACCTTCGAAGAGATACCAATTTATTGTGATTCTTTCTCCAGTAGGAGCTTATTATAAGGAAGGCATTAACCCAGTTAAAATTGCAGTTGAACGTCAGTTTGTTCGTGCGACGATTGGTGGTACAGGGAATGCAAAGACAGCAGGGAACTATGCAGGAAGCCTAAAGGCACAAGAAGTAGCAGAGGCCGATGGATATTCTCAAGTTCTCTGGTTAGATGGTCGGGAAAATAAGTATATTGAAGAAGTAGGAAGCATGAATATTTTCTTTAAAATAAACGGCGAAGTTGTGACCCCAATGTTAAACGGCAGTATTCTTGAAGGGGTAACACGAGACTCGATTCTTAAATTATTAGCTCATTGGAACATCCCAGTTTCTGAACGCAAACTATCAATGGAAGAGCTTTACGAGGCTTATCAGCAAGGTTTAGTAGAGGAAGCATTCGGTACTGGTACAGCAGCTGTCATTTCTCCAGTTGGTGAATTATTCTGGGAGAATGAAAAGTTAGTTATAAATGGTGGGAAGACTGGCGAGCTTTCTAAAAAGCTATATGATACTTTAACGGGGATTCAACTTGGTACAGAGTCTGATCCATTTGGTTGGACTGTCAAGGTTGAGAAGCAGGAGCCAGCAACTCTTTCACAGACGAACTAAGCTTTACTTTAAAGCGGGATATATTTGCAGGAAAACATCTTCTTTAGTCGAATTAAATTACCTAAGGGAGATGAGATAATTGGAAACAGTTATAATCGTAACTTTTAAGGTAAAAGGATTACCTGTCCCTATTAAGATTGCATCGCCAACTGAACCTACTATTAGTCAAATTTATAAAATGATCGCCGATATCGTTAAGAAAAACAATCTTGATGGAGATGTCCAATTTAAGAAGTTTTTGCAAGAAAATGAGCAAAAAATGTATATATATGAAATTGGCCCTAGAAAATGTGTCGTTCTAGTTGAAAAGCTTGAAAAAGTCATTGAGTTTCAGTGAAGGCCACAAGGAGTTTGAGTAAACAGTAATGTTTACCATTAATCTGGGTAAGCTATTTCATATTGCACACTTCTTAGGTGATCAAATTGAAAATCTTATGTATTGATGGTGGTGGTATTCGTGGTGTTTTTGCGATTGCCATTCTAAAAGCGATGGAAGATGAGTATCAACAAAAGATTAGCTCTCACTTTGACTTAATAGCAGGAACTAGTACTGGATCAATTGTCGCAGCTGCCATTGCTTTGAATACAGAGATGGGAGCGTTATTAGAGCTGTACTTAAAGTATGGGAAAAAGATTTTTTTGCGTGAAGCAAAGGTTGGTTTATTTAAAAGTGTTTATAGCGATCGTCAATTGCGAAGGCTTTTAAAAAAATCTTTTGGTGAAATGGAGTTAGCAGAGGTCTCGAAGCCATTATTGATTCCAACGGTTGATCTTACGCATGGAAAACCATACGTTCACCGTTCAAAGGGACCAAGTGAAATGAACGACGTCTCAATCAAGTTATGGGATGCCGTTCTTTCCTCTTGCTCGGCTCCAGTTTATTTTCCGCCCAACAATATTGGCAACAAATATCTCTCAATCGATGGTGGATTATGGGCGAATAATCCATCGCTTGTAAGCTTAACAGATGCTCTACACTATTATCACGAAAGTTTAGAATCAACTAATATTTTGTCAATCGGGACAGGAAAACAAAATATTGATTTTTCGATAGATGATGAAAAGTATTGGGGCATTAAACAGTGGCTTCCATTCGAGTTACCATCGTTAAAAGTAACGCCGAAATTAATTGATTTAGCTATGGATATTTCTTCGGAGTCGGTTTCTTATCATTGTCGTTTACTACTTGGTGATAATTATTTCCGAATCAACAAAGATTTAGGAGAAGAAATGCCGTTTGATGATGTGGATTATATGGATCAATTGATTCAATTTGGAAAAGAGACTTTTCTAGCGAATCAAGAAGAAATAGAGAGGTTTTTGTTTCAGCCGCGTTGAGTTGTTCAACGCGGCTATTTGTTTTGAATTTGTCTATTCCTATTCCTTAGGAACAGGGTGTTCTTTTAACCATTGAATCCCGAATTTAACTAAAGGGCGCATTTCGGTAACGAGAGTTTTGGCCATACCTAGTTTACCTTCAAGAATGTTGCCTTTATAATCGCGCACAATCTCAGGGAAACGGTCGGAATCCATATCAACACAATCATATTCCTTCCACACTCGTTGACCATCTAACATAATTGCTGCACCCTGCGGAGAAGTTGTTCGAGAATCTTGGCTATATTCTGCATAGTGGAGCGCTGTGCACGAGTCAAAGTCTGTACCGATAAGGATAATTTTTACGTTAGCTTTCATCATCTTTCCTAGTGGTGATTGTTCCCCAAAGGAGTCTTCAAGAGGCTGTTCGCTCATCCATTCGATTGAGTAGGCTCCCCATGCCATAAACGAATGTGCAGGGTGGGGACTTCTTACTGTATCAGGATGTCGATGAAAGCATTCTGCGATTTTCCCCATTCCTCTTAGTGGGGTTAAATCGGGATGATAGGCTGGATAGTACTCGCGAATAGATTGATGCCATTCCTCTGGAACCGGTGGTGCCATCCAGTAGGATGGATCTGAGTTATCTGCTGATTGGGCCGGCATAACGATTGTGCCCAAATCTGTTACCGTTTCAATCAGAGCTTCAACTACAGCCTGCGGACCTCCTGCAATCCAGCCCATTGAACTTAGCGAAGCATGTACAATTATATGATCTCCAGGCTTTATCCCGAGGTCAATTAATTGCTGTTTTATAGTTTCTTTTGATTGGAATTCAGGTGTATTGATAATTCGATTCAGTTCATTCATAAGTTCATCATCTCCCCATTAAAAATATATCATATAAAATATAAAGGAAAAGCATTCTTTTTGTTGAAGGTAATATAAAGCTATCTTCATAAATAAGTATTAAGATGGTTGTACTTTTTGGGTGGTAGTGTAAGTAAAATAGATTGAAAAATGTTAAAATTCAGGTATAAGTTTGTTTAGTTGCTTGTTTTGGAAAGAAGGAATGGGCGGGAGGATTACTGAATGGAAAATTTTGCTTTATTAAGATCACCGCAGACCATCATCTATGGACGGAATTCTTTTGATCAATCAGGAACTGAAGCTAGTTTGCTTGGAAAGAATGCCTTAATTATTAGTGATAAAATCATGAAAAATCTTGGGTATGTTGACAGATGTGAAACGATGCTAAAATCCCAAGGGGTTAATTTTAGTATCTATCTAGGGGTTGAGTCTGAACCAACTGACCAATACGTATCAGAAGCTATGTCAGTTTTTGTACAAGCTGGTTGTGACTTAATCATTTCCATTGGTGGCGGTAGTTGTATCGATACCGCAAAAGCTGTTTCTATTCTTGCAACGAATGGCGGATCTATAGGGGATTACATCGGTCAAAGGAAAGTAGCAAAGGTGAAACCTATTCCTCATATAGCGATTCCAACGACAGCAGGAACGGGTTCCGAAGCCACTGACGTTACAATTATCACTGATACAGTCACCGATATTAAAATGATGATTAAACAACCTGCGCTTATGCCAGCAGTGGCCATCGTCGATCCACTCTTAACCGTTTCTTCACCTCAACATGTAACCGCCGCAACAGGAGTAGATGCTTTAAGTCATGCCATTGAAGCGTATATTTCTCAGAAATCTCATCCTATGACAGACACACTTGCGCTTTCAGCGATGAAACTCATTGTAAATAATCTTGTTTCCGCTTATGAAGATGGAGAAAACCTCGATGCGAGAGAGGCGATGTCTTTAGGTTCAATGCAAGCAGGAATGGCTTTTTCCAACGCTTCGGTTTGTTTAGTTCATGGGATGTCTCGACCAATCGGTGCGTTATTCCATGTACCTCATGGTTACTCGAATGCGATGCTGCTTCCGGCTGTACTAGAATTCAGTCAGAACTCGTGTATCGAGCGACTAGCAGATGTGGGAAGAATATTTGACCCAAAACTTGAACAGGAATCAGACGAAGTCGCTTCTCTAAGTGCTGTTTCTGCAGTTAAAAAATTATGTCAGACATTGAACATCCCTAATCTTCGCGGCTGGGGAATTAACAAAGAACAATTTGACAAAGCCGTCAGTAAGATGGCTATCGATGCACTTGCTAGTGGCAGTCCTGGGAACAACCCAAGGGTACCCACACAGGAGGAAATTGAGGAGCTATATGACATTTGCTATAGCTATAATTTTAATGGTCCAGCAATCGTGAACTAACACCTTTACCAATTCTAATAATCAAAGGAGAGAGTGTGAATGACAACAACATCAACTAAGCTATTAAAAAACTACATAAACGGGAAATGGGTGGAAGCGAAAACAGATAAAAGTCAGCTTGTTCCCAACCCAGCAACAGGAGAAGCACTTGCGGAAGTACCGATTTCTACAAAAGAAGATGTGGATGAAGCGGTAGCCTCAGCGAAAATAGCCTTTAAGACATGGAGCAAGACACCTGTTCCAAAACGCGCTAGAATACTGTTTAAATATCAACAGCTCTTGGTTGAACATTGGAATGAACTTGCGACATTAATTACCAAGGAAAACGGGAAAAGTTTTAATGAAGCCTATGGGGAGGTACAGCGGGGAATTGAGTGTGTCGAGTTTGCAGCAGGTGCACCAACGCTCATGATGGGTCGTCAACTTCCAGATATTGCAACAGACATGGAATCGGGGATGTATCGGTATCCTGTGGGAGTAATTGGCGGAATCACTCCGTTTAATTTCCCAATGATGGTTCCGTGTTGGATGTTTCCTCTAGCAATTGCGGTTGGAAACACGTTTGTATTAAAACCGTCAGAACGAACTCCGATTCTTGCAAATCGTTTAGCAGAGTTGTTTTCAGAGGCTGGACTTCCAGATGGCGTGTTTAATATTGTACACGGGGCTCATGATGTAGTGAATTCCCTACTTGAGCATAAAGATGTACCAGCGATTTCTTTCGTTGGATCTCAGCCTGTCGCAGAATATGTTTATAAAACGGGTGCGTCAAATGGTAAGAGGGTTCAAGCATTGGCTGGTGCCAAGAATCATTCGATTGTGATGCCTGATGCAGATTTGGATTCTGCTGTTAAAGAAATCATTGCGGCTTCATACGGGTCGGCAGGTGAGCGCTGCATGGCTTGTTCTGTTGTCGTAGCTGTTGGCAAGGTTGCGGAACCACTTTTAGAGAAATTACAAGAAAAAGCAGACGAAATTAAAATTGGGAATGGCCTTGAGGAAGGGGTCTTTTTAGGACCAGTCATTCGCCAAGAACATAAGGAACGAACAGCTAACTATATTGAAAGTGGAGAACAGCAAGGAGCGATTTTAGTTCGTGATGGCCGAAAAGACGCAAAGTTCACTGAAGATGGTTATTTTATCGGACCGACTATCTTCGATCAAGTAAACCCTTCAATGAAAATATGGAAGGAAGAGATCTTTGCTCCAGTATTATCGATTGTGCGTGCTAACACTTTAGAGGAAGCAATCGAGGTTGCAAACGAATCTGATTTCGGCAATGGTGCTTGTCTATTTACGCAAAACGGCAGTCATGTGCGTTATTTTAGAGAGAATATCGAAGCAGGTATGCTTGGGGTCAATATCGGCGTCCCAGCACCGATGGCGTTCTTCCCATTTTCCGGCTGGAAAAACTCATTTTATGGAGATCTTCATGCAAACGGACAGGATGGAGTTGAGTTTTACACAAAAAGAAAAATGCTAACGGCACGTTGGTAAACTGATATTGTTAAGGACCGGTTGATTCTTTCAGCGGGTCCTTGAATTTTTCATTAGGGATATTTTTTGATGGATTAAAGTTTATATCGCAGAAAAAACTTGTATTTACGAGAAAAGAGCTTGCCATAGAATTCAAACACTCAATAGCTTATCATACTAAAAAAAAGGCTTTAGGATTTTAACATCAATATTTACGAAAATAGCCTTTTATAATTATTTCCTACCATGAAGGGGCATATTACTACCAAAGTAATTTTAATAATGGGAGGGCTTGTACATGACAGTTCATTCAGAAATTGAGCATAAAACTGCATGTTTTACCGAATACGATACATTAAAAAGAGTGATTCTTTGTCAACCTCAATATATGACCATTCGAGATGTCATCAATGAAACGCAAAAAAAGTTTAAAGATGAAGGAATACATATCGCAACGGCTCTTGAACAACATGAAAACTTTGTCCGGACATTGAGGGAAAACAATGTCGAAGTGATTTTACTTCCTTATCATAAAAAATACCCTGAGCAAGTGTTTACTCGTGATATTGGCTTCACGCTAGGGGAAACTGTATTTGTTGCCGATATGGCTAGTGATGTTCGCCAAGGAGAAGAAAATGTTTTGCGGCAATGGTTAGAGGACGAAGGATTTTCTTATTATAATATTGTCGGCGATAACATCGAAGGCGGAGATGTCATTATCGATGGGAAAACCATTTATGTTGGGTTGAGCGATCGAACTAATCAAAAAGCCGTGGATCATATAAGTAAGGTTCTAGCAGGTTTCGATGTGAGGGCGATTCCATTTACGGAAACTTATCTTCACCTTGATTGTGTATTCAATGTTGTATCTCCTGAAGTAGCGTTAATCTTCCCTGAGGCTTTAACCGAGGAAGACATCAAATTTTTTGGGTCACGTTATGAGTTGATTGAAGTTTCAAAGGAAGAGCAATTCACACTTGGAACAAATGTTTTATCAATTGGAAACAAACGTATTTTGAGTTTACCTGTAAATAAAGGAGTAAATAAACAACTACGTGACCGGGGATTTGAGGTAATTGAAGTGGACATTACTGAAATTATTAAATCTGGTGGTTCGTTCCGTTGCTGTACATTGCCAATTTTGAGAGAAGGAAATGGAGCCTAATCTAAAATTTTCACTCTAAATAATGAGGACTTATGGACCTAATCAGAATGATTAGGTCTCTTTATTCTGAATGAAAATTTTGATCTGTTGTTTTAAATAGACGATGGTAGAGTTCACATTGGAAAGTATTATGGTAAAATTCAGATAGCTTCCCTTTGTATAAAATCGGTAATTGAAGACAGGTGGAGGGTACATAAGTGAGTAAGACATTTTCAGAATGGTATGATTTTTTTATGAAACCATTAGAACAGGGGAAATTTAAGCGAGTTCGAAGTGATTTGCTCAAAGAATCTAACGGAAAAGTTCTTGAGCTAGGTTCGGGTACAGGAATTAATTTCCCTTTTTATCATGGTGTTGAAGTGACCGCCATTGAACCGAGTGAATATATGCTCAATCGGTCATTGAAACGAAGGGAGCAAGCAAAGGTACCAATCGAACTGGTACAGTCCGGTGCAGAACTATTACCATTTGGTGACAATAGCTTTGACACAGTAGTTGCGACGTTGGTTTTTTGTACGATACCAGATGTTGATCAAGCGATGGGGGAAATGAAGAGGGTTTGTAAACCGGATGGCAAGATTCTCATGTTCGAACACGTAAAGATGGACCAACCATTTTTAGCTAAATTGCAGGAAAGGTTAACACCCTACTGGAAAAAGGTTTGTGATGGTTGTTGTTTAAACCGTGAGACAGACCTTCTTGTAAAAAAGTATGGTTTTAAGATAATTGAAACGAGAGAATTCTACAGGGGTTTATTTGTCACTATGGTCCTTAATAATGAAAAATAGGTTTAAGCTGCTAATTTCATCATAAGATTTATATAAGGTGAAAGAAGGAATTGGGGTGGAAACTTGAACGAAAAAAAACGCGTTATTCAACAATTTGGTAAACACGCAGCCAACTATGTAACAAGTAAAACACATGCTAAGGGGGAAGACCTACAGAAGGTCATTGAAATTGTCGCTACACAGGAGTCTTCTGGTGAGTTGTTAGACATTGCGACAGGAGGAGGTCATGTGGCCAACGCACTGGCCCCTTATTTTAAACAGGTAGTGGCACTCGATCTAACGCCTGAAATGCTTGAAAAAGCGAAGGGATTTATTGAATCAAACGGGATTAGAAATGCAGCATTTGTCCAAGGAGACGCTGAGAATTTACCATTTCCGGATGAATCAGTTGGAACGGTAACTTGCCGAATTGCTGCACATCATTTTGGAAACCCAGATAGTTTTCTCAATGAAGTAAACCGTGTGTTAAAAGATAAAGGCTTATTTATTTTCGTTGATAATGTCGCACCTGAAATTCAAGCGTTCGATGAATTTTATAACCAGGTAGAAAAGAAACGAGACCCCAGTCATGTACGTGCATATAAAAAGTCTGAATGGATTTCAAAGTTTGAAAGAACTGGTTTTTACGTTGAAGAACTGGTTACTTTTAAAAAGAAGTTCATCTTTGATACTTGGTGTCAAATGATGGATGTGAGTGAAGAGGAGAAACATGAATTAAATACGATGATGGGGTCTGCTCCACGAGAGTTAATAGATTATTTTTCTATCGTCGTTCATAACAATCAAGTGCAATCCTTTCAGGGACAATCTGTGTTAATGGCTGTGCGGAAAAGGTAAAAGGTTCGCAAAAATATCGATTTGTGTCATGAAACAACCACCCAAACATATAATGACAGAGGAATTTTATTTATGTGGGGGAACTAGTTGATGAAGGTGTTCATTTTATCGTTATTGACCATTCTTTTAGGTGTATTAATTTATCTCCATGTCACATTAAACACCGCAAAGACGGTTTCAACGCAACTAGAAAAGGAGTATGTCACTTATAAATATACGATTACAAAAGTTGATGAATCTGGATATCACGGGGAAGCCGATCATGGGCAGAGCATCTACATAAAAAAAGAGAATGTAAATGTCCGTGAGCCACTTGAAGAAAACGACCGAATTATCGTTTATTTTGATAAGGAAGAACGAAAAGATGGCTTAGTAAAGATAGAGTTGGAAGAGTAGGATTAAAGATAGCTAGAGGTATTTGTTAATCATGTAGCTCTAAAAACGAATAAAAAAACACGAATTCATTAACGGATTCGTGTTTTTTCATTGTTTAGTTTCGTGTATATAATTTTCGATTGCTGACCGCTTGTTCTTGTAACTTGGCAGAAATAGATGCGGTCAAACTGTGGGGGCCAAATGCATCATGACCGGCCTCCCAAATCATCATGCCACCGAAACCATGTTCTAAGGCTAAGGCTGTTTTCCGTTCCATCGTTTTGGTTCCATTGAAATGATAGGTTGTCCCATTTAAATTTATTTTGTCCTGGTCTGGACTTTTTGAACTGTGTTTGATAATCGTTGCATAAGATACTTGTTTTACATTAGGATCTTCAGGCTGAGCATAAAATGGGACTCCTAAGACGAGCTTTTCTTTATCTAGTTGATGGGTTTCAAATAAGTCTGTCCAATAGCTTACGATATTCTCAATGAAGGAATATGGTGCTAGGTTCGCGGCATTGTAGCCTCCATCCCATTGTCCATCATAGGCCATGATATTCACGTAATCCACGTATTGAAACATGGTTGGTTCATAAACAACAGATGTAATCTCTGTTCCGGCAACACTATGCACTTTAGCATTTACGGCAATGGTGAGTTCTTTCCCATTGGGTTTAAGTTGGTCACTTAACATTTGGATAAAAGTTGTAAGATTTTTTGCATCTTCTTTCGAACGTGGGTGTTCGAAGTCGATATCAATTCCATCTAGATTCTCGCGCTCTACGATATTAATAAGCTCATTCACTAGTTTCGTCCGCGATGAAGAGGATGCTAGTGCTGTTTTAAAATATTCATAGGATTCTCCACCTGAAATGTGGTACCAACCTCCAACTGCTAAAAGGACCTTCTTATCTTGTTTATGAGCAATTTTCACGGTTTCTTGTAGGTTTTTTAATGCGGTGTCCCCATTTAGTAAAAGGTCGCCATCTTTTGTTGGATGACCAAATGAAAAAACAACATGAGTTAAATGGGTCATATCTAATTGACCTGAATCACGAAAATCTTGGACATAACCTATAAGAACCTTTGATTGTGATTCTGGAAAGTTTGGTGTTTGTTTAGGATTTGGGTTTTTCCCTGATAAAGGAGTTTCTATTATAGTAGCTTGTGCCACCTTTTCATCCGATTGTTGCTTCGAAAAAAGTACTCCAGAAAGAAATCCTCCACCAAAAAGGAAGACGGCTACAAGAGCAAAAAGAAGTTTTACCTTCATATACTTATACCTCCTTTATACATGCTTAAAGATTGTACCAAAAAAACTACCACATATGGGATGGTAAGAAATAACAGGTGTCAGGCACCATCCAGTTTATTGGAAACTATCGCGGTATGAATGTATAAATATCATAAAAAATGATTTATTATGCAAATTTATCTTGCCAAGGAAGGATTTCATGCTTTATATTAGAAAAAGAAGTTTTTCCTTCATCATTTCTTGAAAGGAGATGGCAAATGGTTGAGAAACAATTGAATGAACTTATTAAAGAAAGTTTTCCATCTTTGTCTCCTGGACAGAAGAAAGTAGCTGAATTTATAAAAAGTCATATGGATGAAGGGGCACTACATACGGCTTATCAGATTGGAAAACGAGCTGGTGTGAGTGAAACGACAGTTATTCGGTTGGCTTATACACTTGGATTTACAGGCTTTTCAGACTTGCAGGAAAAGATTCGTAAAGATTGGTTAGAGGATAAACATTCTTATACAAAGGAAGTTTCAGCTACAGCTGAAACTTCAGACGAAAACCAACTTTTTGAGAGAGTGATTGAACATGAGAAGAGCATTTTACAGCAATTGCTCCAACAAATTAGGCCTGAGGAATTAAGCAAAACTATTGATTGCATTATTCGGGCTGACCGAGTGTATATTGGTGGATTTGGCAGTTCATATGCTGCGGCTTACTGGTTGTTTTATTCTTTAAGGCAATTCAGGGAAAATATCTATCTTTCTAGTCCAAACGGGTTTATGCCGGAAGAGGTAAGTGAACTATCCGAGCATTCGATTATGATGGTCTTTGCCTTTCCAAGATATCGAAAAGAAACTCTTAAGCTTGTAAACTTAGCAAAAAAACAAAAGGCGACTGTAGTGGCCATTACAAATAGACAATTATCTCCCGTGGGGCAATTAGCCGATATCACGTTAACAACAGAGGAGCATATTGAATCTAGTCATAATTCAATCGCCTCAGTAATCAGTCTCCTCGAGGTACTAATGGCTGGAATCCAAAAAGAAGATAAAGACAGAATTAGCAGAAGGCAGCAGAAGTTAGAACAACTATATGCCGACCAAGGCTTATTCATTGAATAATAAAATATACTAGAGGTGTTAGTTCATGAGCAGTTTTGCAAAAGTAAAAGTAGAGAAGAAAATCCAGGAGAGTGTTTCCGTTAGTGATTATTTAAAATTTATTATTCCTTCGTTAATAGGAATCTTATTATTTATTACCCCAATTAAAACCGAAGATGGGATTACGATTCCTGTAGCGTTTTTATCTAATCAAATCAACGCAGCAATTGGGGATTATATTCCTGCAATGGTAGTAGGTATTATGGCGATATCGGTGCTAGGCTCTGTTATTGCCGCTCTATTTAAACCGAGTTTTATCACTCAAAATAAAACAATGAATACATTATTTAATGTAAGTAAGTTCTGGGTAATTGCACGTTTACTAGGTACTATTTTTGCATTTATTACGTTATTCCAAATGGGTCCTGAAATGATCCATTCTGAAAATACTGGTAGCCTATTACTCTATGATTTGATCCCAATTTTATTTACAACGTTTTTATTAGCAGGAATACTATTACCACTTCTTTTAAACTTTGGATTGCTTGAATTTATTGGCGCTCTATTAATGAAAGTAATGAGACCTGTGTTTACATTGCCTGGGCGTTCTTCACTAGACTGCTTAGCTTCATGGGTTGGTGACGGAACCATTGGGGTACTGTTAACAGCTAAACAATATGAAGAAGGATATTATACGAAGCGAGAAGCTGCCGTTATCGCAACAACTTTCTCGGTTGTTTCGATAACGTTCTCGATTGTCATTCTTCAATATTTAAAATTAGAAGCCTATTTTGTTCCTTATTATTTAACGATTATTTTTGCTGGACTTGTTGCTGCAGTTATCATGCCAAGAATTGCGCCACTCTCGAAAAAGGGTGATGTAGCCTATGAAAAAACAGAATTAAAGGTAGAGGAAACAATCCCCGCAGGAGTTTCCCAGCTTCAATGGGGACTTAATAAAGCAGTAGACAAGGCGAAGAAAAATGACCGTCTTTCGAATGTTTTTAAAGAAGGTTTACAAAATGTAATGGATATGTGGTTAGGAGTTCTACCTATCGTTATGGCGATTGGTACAGTGGCATTAGTAATCGCCGAATTCACACCGTTCTTTACCATCCTCGGAAAACCTTTTGAACCAATTCTAACGCTGATGCAAGTTCCGGAAGCTGCTGAAGCTGCCCAAACGATGGTGATTGGTTTTGCTGATATGTTGTTACCAGCGATTATTGGTTCAGGAATTGAAAGTGAGTTAACGAGATTTGTCATTGCATGTGTATCTGTTACACAGCTTGTGTACTTATCTGAAATGGGTGGTTTACTGCTAGGCTCTAAGCTGCCAGTAAGTTTTAAAGACTTAGTACTAATTTTTATCCTGCGTACAGTGATTACTTTACCTATTGTTGTTACGATAGCTCACCTTATATTTTAAGACCTAAAAAACGGGAGGAGGAATTCGAATGGATCCAATTAAGTTTATTGAGGACAAACGCCAAGAAGTTTTAAAAATCTATCAAGAGTTGCATGCTCTTGCTGAACCGAGTTGGAAAGAAGAGAAAACCTCCCGTTATCTCTTTGAAAAACTCATTGATTCAGGGATGAAAGTAAAAACATTTCCAGGTCATTATGGCATTATCGCAGAAATAGCAGGGGAGCGACCTGAAGTGATCGCTCTCCGTGCCGATATGGATGCCCTCATACAGGAGGTAAACGGCCAAGTTCAGGCAAATCACTCTTGTGGTCATGATGCACATAGTACAATGGTGTTGATGACGGCCCTAGCTTTAAGTAAAACGAAGCCTAAACACACGATAAGGTTTCTTTTTCAGCCAGCAGAAGAAGTAGCTGGGGGCGCATTAAAAATGATGGAAGATGGAGCCCTCACCAACGTGAATTTTCTAGGAGGGGTTCATCTCCGCCCCTCCTTCGAAATCCCGTACGGGAAAGCGGCACCGATTATTTTACACGGTTCAACAACGACGCTCAAAGGAGTCATTCATGGAGTACAGGCCCATGCGGCAAGACCTGAAGAGGGGAATAATCCAATTGAAGCCGCATCGTTATTGATTCAGGCCATCAAACAGATACGATTATCAAATGTAGGTCGTTATTCTATTAAAATAACAGAGCTGCATGGGGGCACAGTCTCCAATGCGATCCCAGAAACAGCGCGGTTCACCTTTGACCTTCGTTCAGAGACAAATGAAGGAATGAAGGCCTTAATTGCTAAAACAGATCATATCGTTCGGCAGATTGCCCAATTAACAGAAACTAAAATTGATTTTAGCTTAGATGATGAGTTTTCACCAGCGGCCGTCGAACATCCGCAGGCGGTAGAATCTGCTGAATGCGCAATCTCAGCAATCCTTGGTAAAGAAAATGTCGTTCCTATATGTGTGTCACCGGGAGCAGAGGACTTTCACTTTTATACATTAAAGAACCCAAGTCTCTCAGCAACGATGATTGGCTTAGGCTGTGGTTTAGCACCTGGTTTGCATCACCCTAATATGAGCTTTGATCTGGAAGCATTGATATATGGGACAAAAATCCTAACAAAAATGATGTTGGAAGCCGACCAGCGAAACTGGGTGTAATCTTAGCGGAATGGAGGACTAAATATGAAACAACAGGTGAATTCAACTATTGAAATCCGAAACCTGCAGACCGTAAAGGAACTAGAAGAAGTCCGTAAGTTAGAAGCAAATGTTTGGAGTTTCGAAGATTCGGTACCAGTGAACCAAACCATTACGGTTGTTAAAAATGGTGGATTCATTTTGGGTGCCTTTTTACATAACGAATTAGTTGGTTTTCAGTATAGTTTTCCAGGGTATGACGGAAACAAAATCTATCTATGTTCTCATTCACTAGGTATTCACCCTAAATACAGGAAATTAGGGATTGGTGAGAAGTTAAAGTGGGCTCAGAGAGAATTAGCTTTAGAGAAAGGCTATGATCTCATCACTTGGACTTATGACCCACTTGAAACAGTTAACGGAAATCTGAATTTACATAAACTAGGAGCGGTTTGTTCGACCTATCTCGTTGATGCGTATGGGGAAATGGACGATGGGTTAAATTCTGGCCTTCCGACAGATCGATTCTTAGTGGAATGGCGGACGAAGGACGAGCCGCAAACGCCTAGGTTGAATGTGAATGACCGTACGCATGTGATGGAGTCAATCACTCATGGTAGCTTCTTACACCCAGGAGATATAGATCTCTCCTCGGACAATCAAATTTTATTTGTTCCTGTCCCAGGAAACTTTCAAGAGATGAAAAAACATGATTTTTCGCTAGCATTAGCTTGGAGAGAGGCTACCCGGATGATTTTTACTCATTATTTAGACCATGGTTGGTTTGTGACGAATTTGGTGAAAGATGAAAACAATCCGACTCAGTACTTGTATCAATTGGAAAAGAGGTTTTAGAGGTGGAACTGAAATCAATCACTTTAAGGCATATTAAAATGGACTTGCTGTATCCATTTACGACAAGCGTAGGTACTGAGTATGATAAGGATATTATTTTAGTAGAAGCGCTTGATAAAAATGGTTTATCAGGCTGGGGAGAATCGGTCTCAATTGTTCAGCCCATGTATAACGAAGAAACGGTTCATACCAATTGGCATATCATGAATGATTTTTTAATTCCCTTACTAGTAAATGAGCCGATTATTCACCCTGATGAAGTGATTAAGCGATTTGAATTCGTTCGTGGCAATTTTAATGCGAAAGCCGCAATTGAAGGAGCAGTTTGGGATTTATTTGCGAAACAACAGAATCTACCCTTAGCTAAGGCCTTGGGTGGTGTAAAGGATAAAATTGAAGTCGGCGTTAGTGTCGGAATTCAAGAATCGGAATCTAAATTGCTTCAGCAAATTGAAGGGTATCTGCGGGAAGGTTATAAGAGAATCAAGGTGAAAATCAAACCGGAGTGGGATATCAAAATCCTTAGGAGCATCCGAAAGCAATTTCCAGATATTCAGCTAATGGCAGACGCGAACTGTGCTTATACTCTAGATGATCTTGATCATCTCCGTCATCTAGATGAATTCAATTTAACCATGATTGAGCAGCCGTTGGCACATGACGATATTATTGACCATGCCAAGCTACAGGCAAAACTTGTAACACCGATTTGCCTTGATGAAAGCATCCATAGTGCCGAAGATGCCCGAAAGGCGATTGAATTAGGAAGCTGTAAAATCATCAATCTTAAAATCGGCCGGGTGGGCGGTTTAACAGAATCAAAGAAAATTCACGATATTTGTGAAAAACACAATATTCCGCTTTGGTGTGGCGGCATGCTTGAAGCTGGAATTGGAAGAGCCCATAATATTGCGATTACTTCTTTGGCTAACTTTACGTTCCCAGGTGATACGGCACCTTCTTCTCACTATTGGAAACGAGACATCATTGAACCAGAAGTTGAAATGAAGGACGGGTATATCGTGATTCCGGATAAACCAGGGATCGGCTATGAACCGAATTTACAGGTGATTGATGAGTTAACAATTAACCAGAAAACCATTCATTTTTAAATTTCTTAGTCTAAATTAGCGGGTACGTCAATACAAATTAAAAAAATGAAATTGTTACCAAATGCTTTGATGATGGATTGTTTATTGCCATTATTGAAGCATTTTTAATTTTCAGAGCACTTCGGTTGATGAAAGATATAATTGTGCTATAATGAATGAATATTCACTCATTTTTGTGAAACTTCTTTCATTACGAGGTGGTAAAAATGCAACGCATCGGTCCAATAATGATTATTGAGGGTCCTAATAATAGCAGCAAGGTGCCGTATTCCAGAAGTTTGTATATTGATTGCTCTGAGAAGGTGTTAATCGACTCTGGTGCAGATCCTGAGAGCTTATTAAAGCTTGATCAAGAGTATGGGATTGAGTTGATTGTAAATACTCACTATCATCCCGATCACACGACACATAATTATCTGTTTCCAAATGCAACGAAATTAATCAATCCAATCGAGTATGATACGGCTCAATCGATCGAAGGAATTGCACGAGCTAACGGTGTCTATCAGGAGTGGGGACCCAAGGGAGTTGAGGTATGGAAGAAAAATCTTCCGCCAAAATGGATGAAGAGCTTGGGGCAACTGTCTGGAACGTATGAATACGAGAAAGAGTATGATTTCGGTGGGGTAAAGGTTGAATTTTTACATACACCAGGACATACTAGTGGTCTTTCCTGTCCTTATTTCACTGAACTTGGTGTCGTCTTTGCTAGCGATTATGATATGACTTCTTTTGGCCCGTGGTATAACGGAACAGACGGTGACATTGATGATTTTATTCGTTCAGGGAAAAGGCTACTGGAGCTTGATGCAGATACCTATATAACTGGTCATCAAAAGGGTGTTTTTACAAAACAAGAATTTGAGCAAGCAATGGATACCTATCTCGCTATCATTGAGAAGCGGGATGAAAAAATTGAGTATTATGTCCGTCAGGGGCTGACATTTGATGAGCTCACGAGCATTGGGATTTTTTATCCAAAGAGGACATTAGAGAATGGAATCCTTAAGACATGGGAGCGGACAGGAATACGCAAGCATCTCGAGCGGTTGGGCCTAACTGTGCCTGATGACGGTAAAGTATATGTGAGTAGCAAATGAGAGAAGAAATAGCTTACATGCTATTTCTTCTTTATTTTGGATAAGGAAAAATAAATAGGCGAAAACTATTATAGGTTTCACACACATTCTTAATAAGGTGGTTTATTAATGGAAAAAAACATGTCTTATGGAAGTGATTATAAATACGTTCCTGCCACTTCAATAGGTAGTGGAATTGGGATTGAGGTTCTGCCTGACCTTTATTCTCATACAGTTCAAATTGTGAATATCTGTTTGGTAGGAGATCCTAATAAAAAAGATTTCGTATTGGTTGATGCAGGGATGCCTGAATCAGCTGATGAGATTATTTCCGCAACAGAAGAACGATTTGGTGCGAATACACCACCAAAAGCGATTATTCTAACACATGGACACTTTGATCATGTCGGAGCAATCGTTGAATTGGTCAAATATTGGAACGTGCCGGTGTATGCTCATGAATTAGAATTGCCTTATTTGACTGGGAAAAAGAAGTACCCAGAACCGGATGCAACAGTGGAAGGGGGCATGGTGGCGAAAATGTCTCCAATGTTTCCGAACGAGCCGGTACAGTTAGGGGATCATGTTCAGGCACTTCCTGCGGACGGTAGCGTGCCGGAAATGCCAGGGTTTAAATGGATTCACACTCCAGGCCATACGGTAGGACATATCTCGTTATTTAGGGAACAAGACCGGGCGTTGATTGCTGGAGATGCTTTTATTACTGTGAAACAAGAATATCTTCATAAGGTGCTGACGCAAGAACAGGAAATTAGCGGTCCGCCACGTTATCTGACGCCTGATTGGAAGGCAGCTAAGGAATCGGTACAAAAATTGGAGGCGCTTAAGCCATCCGTTGCTGTTACAGGGCATGGATTACCGATGGCCGGTGAGTTGTTGGCGACGAGCTTAGATAAACTTGCTCGTGAGTTCGATCAAATTGCAGTACCGGATTATGGGAAGTATTTGAATTAGGTTGAGTTGGAAGGGCAGATTTAGAGTCTGCCCTTTTTTGTTTCGTGGCATATAGCTATGGGGTTACCAATTCTGAGCTACGTCAATTTCTTCGGCTTCCAACCTCCCGATCCACTACTCATCTGTTTTCCTTACTGAATCTTCCTTATAATGGTAGCACACGTAACCGAATTTTTTTTCAAAAGAGTAACCATGGCAGGAGGTTAGTCGAAAATCGAAACTGCCTTATTAGCAATAGCAGCGAGCTCGAGGGTTTCAAGTGTGCGGCAGTATTCACTTTGTATCTCTCCATTTGCCGTTACATTGTCGTCTTTAAGGTAGTATACGACCTTCCAGTCATCGAACCAATCAGCAATCTCTGCCTCCTCATGTGTTTGGTCCTTCCAAGCTAGCTCCAACTTTGGACTATAAATGCGTGGAGAACCAGTTGTCAGCTTACAAGCGACAATTCTTGGTTTCCATTGTAAACTAGGAACCCCTTCATCCACATAATGGAAAAGGTGTGGCCAATAATCCATTCGCGAACCTGTGTGAGGGTGTTTAACAGCCCAGCTTTCAATTGCTTTCAAGCGTTCTTGATCACCAAAGAGAATCTTATACAAACGTTTCCCGATTAAAATTCGTTCGTGCATGCTTTCGAAGTGATGAACCGTATTTCCAACCAGCTTTGTTTTATCATCACTCGAATAAGGAAAGAGAATATGATTCATCGACAAAAGATCCTGGAGCTTAAATTCAAAAGTACTTAACACTTTCTCTTTATAAACTGGATTTTGGACTACTCTTGATTCGAGATAACTTTGCTCGTTAATTACTAGGGCTATCGTTACTAAAGAGGAGTCACGAATTTTCCAGAAATGATTCCAAACGGTTTCCATAAAGGTGGATACACGCAAATGAGGCAAGAGGTGAAAAAGGTTTTGAGATTGACCCAAGCTCTTTTTGTACAGCAATAATTGCGGAAAAGCATCTTGAAAAATAAGCCAGTTGCTACGTTCTAGAAAATAAAAGAAGGATTTTCTTTCTTTTAAGGTCATGAGCTTACTCAAAAACCCACCCTTTAAATCAGTCATATTATAGCCACCATTACGCGAGACCATATGAGCCATAAAAGACCAATGGATTTCTGGGTGTTCTTGATAAAAATCTAGGTAGGCTTTTGTCCTGGTGATATTATTTTTATTCAAAGTGTTTGTTTGCTCGTTGATTTCTTTAACAAGGTTTCGTTCTGTAGGTGTTAAAGTCGGGAGAAGACTAGGCTTTTTAATTTGTTTTTTTAACTCTTTTTTAATTTTTAAAAGAGAGGGCGAAAGTGATTTTGATTCATCTTTATTAAACAGAAACAATGGATTCACCTCTCTGATGAATGGTTCTTTTGTCCAATGAATATGTATGGATGAAGTCATTCTTACAGGAGTGGACGGTAATGACGGATAGACTAGTAGTGGAGGGAATGGAGCGAATAATTGAAACCTTAAAGCAGGATCAAGCTCCTAATGGCACCTGGAATTATCCATTTGAAACAGGAATTTCTACTGATAGTTATATGATCATTCTATTAAGGACATTAGAAAGTCATGATGAAAACTTGATAAAGCAGTTAACGGAACGCATCTTAAGCAAGCAACAGGACAACGGAGCATGGAAACTTTTTTATGATGAGGGAGCAGGCAATTTGACGGCAACCATCGATGCATACTATGCACTACTTTATTCTGGGTATTATCCTAAAAACGACAAGCGGTTACAGGCTGCAAAAAGATTCATCCTAGCTAACGGTGGCTTAGAGAAGGCACATATGTTCACAAAAATCATGCTTGCCGTGACAGGACAACATAAATGGCCTGTGTTCTTTCCAATTCCAATTGAAGTCATCTTAATTCCACCAACCTTTCCAATTAATTTCTATAGCTTTTCAGAATACGGAAGAGCAAACATGACTCCGATAATGATCCTTGCCAATCGGAAGTTTCATATCAAGACAAAGGAAAGTCCTGACATGACCGATTTATTTGTGAGCCGGGATAGAAATTTTTATCATACAAGGGAGGAAGAACAGTGGCGTTCTTTTTATAAGGATGTAAAGTCTTCCATAAAAAAAATCGTAGGTTTTCCACAGGAACTTCATCGACTGGCTATAAACGAAGCGAAACAATATATGCTTAACAGAATCGAACCGGACGGGACGTTTTATGGTTATTTTAGTTCAACCTTTTTAATGATCTTTGCACTCTTAGCTCTTGGGTATCCGAAAAATCATCCAACGATAACAAACGCTGTTAACGGCCTAAAATCTATGAGGACAGAACTAGATGGTCACCCCCATATCCAGTACACAACGGCAACCGTGTGGAATACATCCTTAATCAGTTATGCACTGCAGGAAGCAGGTGTATCCCCTAAGGATCCTATGATAAAACAAGCAAATGATTATTTGCTTCGCCGGCAACATGTTAAATACGGTGACTGGGTCGTTCATAATCCACATGCATTTCCAGGAGGATGGGGCTTTGCCGATGTTAACACCATTCACCCTGATGTAGATGATACAACCGCATCTTTAAGGTCTATTGCAAGTGAGGTTACCCTTCAACCAAATGTTCGCGGGGCTTGGGAGCGTGGAACTTTGTGGGTATTATCAATGCAGAATGATGATGGTGGGTGGCCAGCCTTTGAAAAAAATACTGATAGTAAGTTAATAAAGCTCTTGCCCGTTGAAAAAGCAGAGTATCTTTTAACTGATCCTTCTTCAGCAGATTTAACAGGCAGGACATTGGAATTTCTCGGTTCATCTACAAACCTCGTTAAAACTCATCCAGCAATAAGTGCCGGTATCGATTGGCTCATCCAAAACCAAGAGAAAGATGGTTCTTGGTATGGACGGTGGGGAATTTGCTATATTTATGGAACTTGGGCCGCTGTCACTGGATTAAGATCCGTTAGAGTTCGCTCAAATAATTCGACAATCAAAAAAGCGGTAAATTGGCTTGAAAGCATTCAAAACCCCGATGGAGGGTGGGGAGAATCGTGTAGGAGCGATTCAAATAATGAGTATGTGCCATTAAAAGCTAGTACATTAACACATACAGCTTGGGCGTTGGATGCTCTTATTTCGGTATCGGAAAAGCCAACCAGAGCAATTATCAAGGGGATAGAATTTTTAGTGAAAAACCTTGATAGAGAGGACTGGACGACAGACTATCCAAAAGGGCAGGGAATGGCTGGGAATTTTTATATTCATTATCATAGTTATCGATATATCTTTCCGTTGCTCACCCTCGCCCATTACCGAAACAAATTTATGGAAAATTAATCGAATATTTGTTAAATTTAAAGAGTAAAGGTTTACTGAAAAAATAGTTGAGAAGGAGTCGAGAAGAGAAATGACGAGTATGAGCACAGAGACGAAGGGCTTTTATGGAGAGTTTGGCGGGAGTTTTGTTCCTGAGAACCTTCAAGAAGTAATGGATATCTTAGAAGAACAATTTTTAAAGTATAAAGATGATCCCGAATTTCAGGAAGAATTTAAGTTTTATTTAAAAGAATATGTAGGCCGCGAGAATCCGCTTACCTATGCTGAAAATTTAACAACTCAACTTGGCGGGGCAAAAATTTACTTAAAACGAGAAGATTTAAACCATACAGGTTCGCATAAAATTAATAATGTGCTAGGTCAAATTTTATTAGCAAAACGCATGGGTGCAAAACGCGTGATTGCAGAAACCGGTGCGGGCCAGCATGGAGTTGCAACGGCTACCGTTTGTGCAATGTTCGGGATGGAATGTATAATCTACATGGGGAAACTAGACACCGAACGCCAAGCGCTAAACGTGTTTCGGATGGAATTACTAGGTGCGAAGGTCGTTGCGGTAGAAGCGGGACAAGGGCGTTTGAAAGATGCTGTTGATGCGGCGCTTGGAGATTTAGTAGAAAACTACCAAAACACCTTTTACCTGCTAGGTTCAGCTGTCGGTCCTCATCCATATCCTGAGATGGTCAAACACTTTCAATCGGTTATAAGTGAAGAATCTAAACGGCAGATTCTAGAAAAAGAAGGGAAGTTGCCTACCGCTGTCCTTGCTTGTACAGGGGGAGGAAGCAATGCAATTGGTTCATTCGCTCATTATATTGATGAACCAGGCGTTCGGTTAATCGGTGTCGAGCCTGCTGAAGCCGCGACAATGGCCGAAGGTGTTCCTGCTGTGATCCATGGTTTCAAATGTTTGACATTACTAGATGAACAAGGTCAACCAAAACCTACCTACTCGATTGCAGCCGGTTTAGATTATCCAGGCGTTGGACCTGAACATAGTCAGCTGAAAGTTAGTGGGCGTGCGGAGTACGTAACCGCTAGTGGCCAAGAGGCATTAGACGCTTTTCAGTTACTGTCCAAGACAGAAGGGATCATCCCTGCGCTTGAAAGTTCTCATGCTGTTGCTCACGCGGTAAAACTGGCTAAAGAACTTACAAAAGATGATATCATTATCATCAATGTGTCTGGCCGTGGGGATAAAGATGTTGAACAAGTATTTAAGATGTTAAATCAGAAATAATTTGAAAGCAGCCGTCCTAAAGACAGGCTGCTTTTTACTTACAAAAGTGAAAGTTACTTTTGTTTTTCTTCGTTATTATTCCCCTCAGGACTTCTCACATCGGGTTTGACAGGAGCGAATTCCTCTGCATTCTCAGCTGAGTATTGTAAACGAGGCAATTCCCCACGATTATTAATCGTACTGTCCCCATCGACAATATTTTTCTTAAGGTATTGGTGAAAGAAAAATTCAAAAAGCGTAACTCCAATAGCTGCAACCAATGAGATTCCAAATGTACTCACGCCAACAGTCATATTGAGCGTTAGCAACCAAAGGAGAGCAAAGGATAAACCGAAATCAGCAATGGTCGCTGTAACATTGTTTGTTCTCGGCAGAATCAGCATATCCCCTAGTAAATAAGAAGCAACACCAAGTACTAAAGATATGACAAAGATATTCGTAAATGCCATTCCAAAGAACAAACCGAGAACGACATATAAAAGAACAAGGCACGCAATAAATTTTATTGCAATCGCTGTTAAATGCTTCATGCTGCAAAACCTCCTATGTACAATATTTTGTTTGATTTCCTGATTTATTATTCAAGGGGGATATGTAGATTGTCATGAGCAAAAAAATAAAAAAAAGACGGGGGGACCCCCGTCTTATAAAACAAATAAAATTAAGTTTAGGCAGCTTTAGTTGTAAGGTTGTTTTTAGAAATGCGCCGGTATTTTATGATTTGAATCATATAAAGAATCGCAATAAAGGTTGTTAGAATCGCACCGATGACAAGTGATGAGTTATAAGCTAACTGGAAACCTTCAGGTGCGTAAAAAATATAGGTCGTAACAACCCCAGTCATAAACAATGCTGGTATTCCGGAAATCCAGTGGAACTTTCCATACTTTAGTAAGTAAGCTGTCCCAGTCCATAACATCGTAGTGGCGACTACCTGGTTTGTCCAGCCAACATATCTCCAAAGGAAAGTATAATCAATCGTGGATAGAAAAAATGTTGGTACTCCTACGGCAACTGTTACAAAGAAAACTTTCCATCTTCCATCCATATTTATAACAGAAGATAACATGTCTGTAAGCATCATTCGTGAAGACCTTAGTGCAGTGTCGCCTGTGGTGATAGGCAGGATGATTACCCCTAAAATCGCTAACACTCCGCCTAGTGTACCTAGTAAAGTTTGAGAAATTTCATTAACTGCACCTGCCGGTCCACCAGCGGCTAATGCCTCCTGCAAGCCTCCGGTACCTCCAAAAAAGGTCATTCCAGCGGCTGCCCATACCATAGCGATAATTCCCTCACCAATCATTGCTCCAAAAAATACTTTCCGACCTTCTGATTCTTTTTTTAAGGTACGCGCTACGATTGGACTTTGTGTTGAATGGAAACCTGAGATGGCACCACAAGAGATTGTCACCATTAATAACGGCCAAATTGGGAGTTCTCCTGGATGAAGGTTTTCAAGTGTTAAGTTAGGGATTGGCTTCCCGCTGAACAATAATGCAATGGCAATCGAAATAGCCATAAAGATAAGAATTGCCCCAAAAACAGGATAAATTTTGCCGATAATTTTATTTACTGGTAAAACAGCCGCGATAATAAAGTAGAGAAAAACCAGAACCAGTGATCCAATAAAACTTAGAGATGTTAAACTTGAGATTAATTGAGCTGGTCCTGCTGTAAAAGCCGCAGCTACTAGTACCATTAAGATCAATGAAATCACATTAATAAATTTTTTCACATGTTTTCCAAGATAACGACCTACAAGGCCGGGGAACTGCTCGCCATTATGTCTCAAAGACATCATTCCTGAGAAATAATCATGTACAGCTCCAGCAAAGATACAGCCGATGACAATCCAAATAAAAGCAACTGGGCCATAAAGGGCACCTGCAATCGCTCCAAAAATTGGACCGAGTCCTGCTATATTTAGGAGTTGGATTAAACTTCCTTTCCACCAACTCATTGGAACATAATCAAGACCATCTGATTTAGTAAAAGCTGGTGTAGGATTTGTATCATTGATGCCAAAAATACGCTCAACTACTTTTGAATAAATAAAGTAACCAGCTACCAATAAAAGAATTGAACCTAAAAAAGTAACCATTTGAATCCCCCTGAGACGAAAATATATTATCTGAAATTTTAGACTTGAGGATATTTTACTGTTTTAGAATAATAAAATCAATGTATTTTCTGAAAAAAAAATGAGTTCAAAAAATTAAAGCGTTTACAAATATTTATCATCTCTTTTTGAATTGATATCGGATTTATTAAAGGGGGTTAATATTATGGCCGAGTTTATGGTGCGACAAAGAACACAGCTAGCTTAATGAATAATATTGCTTTATATAAAATTGGATAATATTAAAGCTTTTCTATATAACGAAAAAAAGAGCTAGAAAGAATGATTCTTTCTAGCTCTTTTTAAGTTTTGATGGATTGTTTATTTTATATTGAACAGGTTCACTGATGATAAACTCTTCGTCAACGTCTTTGCCCTTGGCCAATTTCTTTTTAACAATTTTTCCGTCAAATTCAATGATTTCACCAGGGGCTAATTCAAACTTTTTTAGTGTTTTCGAGTGAGCACACCAGGCAAGACCAACATCTATTTGCTCGTCTTGGTGGATGATGACTTTATCTAAAATAACGACTTCATCATTTTCTTCGTTAAAATGATTCCAAGTTAAAGCGAATTGCCTTACAACTGCTGTAAAATGAACTTTCTCCTCGGGGAGAACTAGTTTAGCTGACTTGTCCTTTTTTACTTCTGCACTCTTTTTACTCGTTTTCGGTGCTTTACTCTCTTTGGTATTCGTTTTCTTCTCCGGCTCTTTCACATTTACTGGAACCGTTGGTTTCTCGGAACTTGGAGCTGCCGAATTGGAAATCACTGCTTTACCAAAGTTTGACGATTGCATTTCCTTTAAATAGGCAGGGTGAATACAACTGAGGTTGCCATCTTGAAATTCGATAATAACCGTATTGAAATCATCTGTTTCACCGTATACTATGTATCCTCTGATAGACACTAAACGTTGATGATCTTTGTCCTTATACCAGAACTGTTCCTTCCCTGCAGATAAACCCCATTCTTTTACTTTTTCAGCATAATGGTCTGCATCTGTGAATGTTTCGTAATTGCCTACTGGAGGAATATAATGTGTACGACTTGAATCTTCGATATGTGGTAAAGTGACTGCCATGGTTCCACATCCTTTCTTTCTACACCATTGTAACCAATTAATCTTTTGATTTGAAGGTTTTAGGACACCTCCATTAGAATATACTCATGAATAAACCATCTTGTAAACAAAGGAGTGTTTAAATGACGACTTTTAAAAACCGAACGGAAGTACCAGAGCAAGAAAAATGGAATTTGGCTGATATTTATTCCGATCTTGCACAGTGGGAAGAAGACTACCGTCAAATTAAAATAATGGGCGAGTCCTTGAAGCAATATGATGGCGGTATTCACGACGGTTCAAGTTTGTATCATTATTTAAAGCTTAGAGAAGAGCTATCTTTTTTATTTGGAAAGGTTTTTGCGTATGCCATGTTGAAGGTGGATGAAGACACGAGGGTAACAGGTTCACAATCTTATCTTGACCGAGCGAGGCAGTTAAGTGTAAAAGTTAGCTCATCAACATCTTTCTTCATGCCTTTTTTATTAAGTTTATCCGAAGAAACATTAAAAGAATACATAGCCTCTGAGGAGGGATTAAAGTATTTCGAAGAAGACTTAATGGAATCGTTTCGTTATAAATCACATGTCTTGAGTAAAGAACAAGAAAGTATATTGTCTCAATTAGGAGAGGCTCTTTCCGTTCCAAGTCAGGCGTTTGGGATGATTAATAATGCGGATATAAAATTCGGTGAGGTCACAGGGGAAGATGGAGAGAAAATTGAACTCACAAGAGGGATGTACTCTAAGTTAATAGAAGATGAAGATCGAGAAACGCGACAAGAAGCTTATAAGGCTTATTATCAACCTTATCTTGGAATGAAAAATACAATTGCGACCACACTTTCGAGCGCAATAAAAAATAATGTGACGACAGCGCGACTTCGTCAGTATCCATCTGCATTAGAGAAGGGGCTTTTTGGAGATAAGGTTCCTCGGGAGGTTTATGAAAACCTAATTCAGACAACGAAAAAGCATATTGCACCTATGCATCAATATACGAGGATTCGTAAGAAAAAACTCGGACTTCAAGAACTGCGTCAGTATGATTTGAGTGTCCCACTAGTTAGTGGCGTGAAGCAGGTAATCTCCTATGATGAGGCTTTTGAAACAATGTGTGATGCATTAGCACCACTGGGCAATGAGTATATTGAAATCCTAATGACCTTTAAAAAGGAGCGTTACTTAGATGTTCGCGAAACTCCGGGGAAACGTTCAGGAGCTTATAATCTAGGCGTATATGGGGTGCATCCTTATATCCTATTAAATCATCAAGATGATTTGGACAGTTTATTTACTCTGACACATGAATGCGGACATGGGGTTCATAGCTGGTTAAGCTCTAAACACCAGCCTCAGATTACCGCCCATTACAGCATTTTTGTTGCAGAAGTAGCTTCGACTGTAAATGAAGTCCTATTGATTCAGTATTTATTGAAGAAAGAAAATGATTCTCAAGTAAGAAAGCACTTACTTAATCATTTTATCGATCAATTTAAAGGGACCTTTTTTACGCAGGTAATGTTTGCTGAGTTTGAGAAAAAGACACATGAATTGGCAGAAGCTGGGGCGCCATTAAATGTTGAAGTGTTTAATAAAATTTATGAGGAATTGTTTAGGGAATACAATGGTGACGAAATCGTACTAGATGAGGAGGTAAAATACGGATGGTCTAGAATCCCTCATTTTTATAGGCCATTTTATGTCTATAAATATGCTACCGGCTTTGCTGCTGCTATCCACATTGCAACAAAGCTTCTTGAAGGGGATGAGAACACGTTAAGTAATTATCTGGATTTCTTGAAAAGTGGAAGCTCAGATTATCCATTGGAATTATTGAAAAAGACTGGTGTGGACTTAACTACTCCAGAACCGATTGAAAATGCGCTAAAGAAATTCACCGAATTAGTTGAAGCGTTTTCGGAAGAAATATAAAGGTAAACGATAATAAAAACGATGTTCGTTAATCGAACATCATCTAAGAAACATTTAAGGGTGCGTTATGAAAATAAAAATGGGAAAGGAGTAGTAGTCTCCTTTCCCATTTATTTGTCCTTATAATCGATTAAACATCAATCGCTTTTCCTATAATTTGGATGTCACGATAGATTTGCTCTTTCATTTTTGGATCCTTACAATTTTTGTAATCTGTAAATAATTGACCAAGCTTCTCAATTAGGCTTAAAATTTCCAAATTACTCATCGTTACCTCCTCATTTAAGGGAAAGCATAAGGATGCACCGTCACTTACCAATTAGATTCACTTGTCACGCATGATGCCTTTTTTGCAATAAAAAATGACTACTCGAAAAACCGATTAGTCACTTCCCATCTTAATCGGTAGCTGGCTGGCGTGGTATCTTATACTTTAGCCCCTATAGCTTTGCGTCTCCATTTTTCAATGGATTTGCCTTTATCAATATTGTTTTTAACTTATAGTTAAATTTATTTTATCATAAACCTTTTGTTTTGACCACTAATAAAAAACTATCTTTATGGTGTTATCCTTTTTTGAGAGGGATTTCAAACTTTAAACAGAATAGGTAATAGGTGAAGTCCAATAAATTGTGAAGGGTATGGAGGGATTCTATATTATGTCGAATAGGAAAATTTTATTAGCAAGTAGGCCGGTCGGAATGCCTGATGAAAGTAATTTTAATACAATCGATACTGATATTCCTGAGATAAAGGATGGAGAAGTACTGGTTCGATCCGTTTATATATCAGTTGACCCTTATATGCGTGGTCGGATGTCGGATGCAAAGTCTTATGCTGAACCATATAAAGTCGGAGAACCTATCATCGGGGGAATTGTCGGACAAGTAATGGCTTCAAAGAATACTCGGTTCGAAGTGAATAGCTACGTTGAAGGCCGGATGGAATGGGCGGAATACAATGTATCCAACGGCAGCAATATCCGTAGACTTAAGCCAGAGTTGGCACCGGTCTCAACCGCTCTACATGTGCTTGGAATGCCGGGCTTAACTGCCTATTTCGGATTACTGCACATCGGTCAGCCGAAAGAAGGAGAAACTGTGGTAATTTCAGGGGCATCAGGTGCTGTTGGGACGATTGTTGGACAAATTGCGAAACTGAAAGGATGTAGGGTAGTAGGGATTGCAGGTTCAGCTGAAAAATGTGAATTTTTAACTAACGAGCTTGGCTTTGATGCGGCAATAAATTATAAAACTACTGCTAATCTCTTCGAAGCATTAAAGGATGCTTGTCCAAATGGAGTCGATATTTATTTTGATAACGTTGGTGGAAGTGTTACAGATAATGTCATGAAACTAATAAACTTTCAATCTAGAATCATTATTTGCGGACAAATTTCGCAATACAATCTAGATAAACCAGAAATGGGTCCTAGAGTGATGGATAAATTGCTGAAAACCAGTTCTCTCATGAAAGGATTTATCGTTTCAGACTTCGCTGAACATAACAAGGAAGGTTTAGTTAATTTAACAAAATGGGTTCAGGAAGGAAAAATTACCTATCGGGAAAACATAGTTGAAGGCTTTGAAAATACAATTGATGCCTTTTTGGGACTATTCCGTGGGGAGAATATCGGCAAGCAATTAGTCAAAGTAGCAGATGAATAATAAATAAGAAAAAGTGAATCAAGGAAAGTCTAATAGAGTTTGACTCATTTTTCTACTAAAAAAGGTTCTTCACAGTTGTGGAGGCCTTTTTATATTGCCTTTCCTAACCATAAGGTTTTCAGAAGAAAAGAGGATATTGACAGTATTTGTTGAAATTAATAAATATTCAGATAATTATAATGACAGGGGTGGTGGATTTGGAAACGTCTTTACAAAAACAAAGTCAACGGAAGACAAGACTTTGGAAGAAGGTAGGTTTATGGTCAGGTGGTGTGTTAATCCTGCTATTGGCGATTGTTCTTATTGGGGGAAATCTGTTTCTTTCTAGAGGATTACCTAAAACGACAGGTGAAATTGAGCTCGCTGGATTGACTGCTCCTGTTCAGGTTATCCGAGACTCTTCTGGAGTTCCTCATATCAAAGCGGAAAATGAAAAAGATCTTTTTATTGCTCAAGGCTATATTCAGGCTCAGGATCGTCTGTTTCAAATGGACCTCAGCCGAAGACAGGCATCAGGTCGGTTATCAGAGGTAATCGGGGAAGCGACCGTCAATAATGATAAATTTTTTCGGACTTTAGGGTTAAGAAGAGCAGCGGAAGCTTCGTATGAGCAATATTCGGAATCGGGAAAAGATGTTTTGGGTTGGTTTGCAGACGGCGTTAATCTTTATATGGACGAACTGCAAGAATCAAATAAATGGCCGATTGAATTTACTCTTCTTGGTTATAAACCCGAACCGTGGATTCCAGTAGATTCATTAACAATCGGTAAATATATGGCCCATGACTTAGGAGGTCACTGGGAGAATCAGGCGTTCAGACAGTATCTTCTACAGAATTTCCCGGAGGAAAAGGCTTATGACTTGTTTCCGACCTACCCTGAACAGGGACCTTATATAATAGCTAAAAATGAGTTAGATATTGAAAAAAGTTTTGCGCATGCCGTTATTCCACATGAGTTTAATGGAAGTAATAATTGGGTGGTTAGTGGAGAAAAAACTGTCTCAGGCAAACCTTTGCTAGCGGATGACCCTCACCTTTCATTAGCGACACCATCCATTTGGTATCAAATGCATTTGGAGGCACCTGAAGTAAATGTAAGCGGTGTTATATTTGCGGGAATCCCAGGGATTATTCTTGGTCATAATGACCACATAGCTTGGGGCGTAACCAACACGGGTCCGGATGTTCAAGATTTATATATTGAAAAAAGAAATCCGAAAAACAAAAATGAGTTCTTATATATGGACAATTGGCAAGAAGCAACTGTTATCAACGAACCGATAAAGATAAAAGACGGTCAAACGATTGACTACCAAGTGACAATTACACGTCATGGTCCAATTCTCTCGGAATTTGCCGCAGAATTGGGGAGTAATACAGCTTTGTCTTTAAGATGGACGGCACATGATCCGTCGGCCGAGCTTGAGGCAGTCTTAAATATGAATAAAGCAAAAAATTGGGAAGAATTCGAGATTGCACTGGAAAAGTTCGAAACTCCCGCTCAAAATTTCGTTTTTGCTTCCGCCGATGGGACAATTGCCTATAAAGGCAATGGGAAAATTCCAATACGGAAAGGCAATGGGTTAATACCAGTCCCTGGTTGGAATGATGAACATGAATGGACTGGTTATATTCCATTTGATGAGCTGCCACGTGTCGTAAATCCGAAGGAAGGTTTCATCTCAACTGCAAACAATAAAGTGATTTCAGACGATTACCCTTATCATATTAGCAACCACTGGGCTCAACCATACCGCCAATTGAGGATTCAAGAGGTCTTAAGCAAGAAAGACCAATTAACAGTTGAGGATATGCAGGCTTTACAGATGGACCAAAAGAATTTGCAGGCGCAAGAATTTGTTCCAAAGTTTCTTGCGGCCCTCGAAGGAGTTTCAGATGAGCAACAAAAGCAAGCGCTAGATATACTAGAAAAGTGGGATTTCGTAGATTCAAAAGATTCAGCTGCACCTGTCATTTTTAATATTTGGATGACGAAAGTTCCAGAGGTTCTTTTTACAGAGCATATACCTGAAGAGACATTGAAATTATTTCAAGGCCAAAAGCCAGTAGTTGACGAAATGCTACGAAAGGCTTTACGAGGAGATTCAGGTCCTTGGATCAAGGAAGCTGGAGGAATTGAAAAAGTGTTGGTAGATTCTCTTTCCTTAGCCATCAATGAAAGTATCGAAAATCAAGGCAAGAACCTTGAGAAATGGGAGTGGGGAGAATTCCATCAGGTGCGTTTTAATCATCCACTCTCAAGTGTGTCCCCATTACAGTATTTATTTAACTCTGAGGGTGGAATCCCTGTAGGTGGAAGTAGTGTAACCGTTCAAGCGGCTGCTTTCACAAAAGAAGGAACCGTAAACCACGGCGCTTCTTGGAGATTTGTTATTGATGTAGCTGATTTATCCACAGGCTATCACCTTGTTGGTCCAGGACAATCTGGTCATGTAAAAAGCAAATGGTACGACGATCAAATGAAGGATTGGGTTGAAGGAATTTACCATCAAACGAAAACCGTCAATCCAGAGGGGGATAGATTGACATTAGTTCCTAGCTAAGAAGCGACGTTAGTCGCTTTTTTTTTGCCTGAATTTCTTAGTTTAATCCTAATATTTTGAGCTTTTTTGGAAAGAATACAAACGGGTTTAAAGATAGAATTTATCGTTCTTAATTAATTTATTAGCTCTGTTAAAGGGCAGTGTTGATTTTGCTAACCGTTGATTGGAGCGCATATCAACATCCTTGTTTAACAGAGCCAGTTATTTGAAATGCTATCCTTAAAAGAAACGAGGTCGCTTAAATGGATTTGGATTTGATTTGGAAGGCGGTCATCATTGTAATAGGTGGTACAATGCTTTTACGTATCGCTGGGAGAAAATCAATTTCTCAGATGACCCTAGCGCAAACTGTAATTATGATTGGGATTGGATCTTTATTAATTCAACCAATAGCGGGGAGAGGAATCTGGTCGACACTTGTGGTAGGGGGTGTCTTAGTTGTTACCCTTTTTGTAATGGAGTTTATTCAAGTGAAATCGGATGGGGTAGAGAAATTGATTACAGGTAAGTCAAAAATATTAATCGAAAACGGGGAATTGAATGAAAAAAACCTTAAGAAGCTAAGGTTTACTGTCGACCAATTAGAAATGAATTTAAGACAGAAAAATGTGACAAGAATAAGTGATGTGGAATGGGCTACATTAGAACCGAATGGGCAGGTTGGTTTTACCTTGAAACAAGAAGCACAGCCTATAACGAATAAACAATTTCAGGCCTTGCAACAAGATATTCAACAAATAAAAGATTTACTATTATTACCTACAATCCACCCTAAGCAACAATCGCAATCAAATGAAAGTCAAAATTTATTTACCGAAGTCGACCGTAAAGCACATAATGAAAATGTTCCGCCTAAGCATTTGCAATAAACAAGAAACCTGCCAACGGTAAGATGGCAGGTTTCTTAATGGGTTTATTCTCTCAAACACCTTTTTCAACAAGGCAATTTGCAAAAAGTTCGCTATTGTAGCGAAATGAGTTCATAAAGATCTAATCTTAGGTGAACTTTAGCTTGAAATCGTTAGTAAACCTGATAGCATGAGTATTATGTGGGTTTAGCCCCCTTTTTACTGTCCTAAAGGGAACCAATTCTTTAATCTTCGTCCTTGTGGACTGATGCACAACTTAATATAAAATTTCTTTTCTAAGTCAAGTTTAGGAGCATAAAGTGGAACAATTTCTACCTAATAATAGTCTACTTGCCATCATTATTAGTTTGTTAATCAATATATTTATTGCCATCGCGGGAATACTCCCAAGTGCATTTATTACAGCCGGTAATATACTGTACTTTGGATTTTTTAATGGCTTAATTGTCTCGATAATAGGAGAAGCCTTGGGAGCAGTCGTAAGTTTCTATTTATATCGAAAGGGCTTCAAAGCAATAGAGCGCAAATGGGAGAATAAGCGAGACAATCGTTTATTGGAAAGGCTGAAGGAAACAAAAGGAGTAGGAGCAGTACTTCTAGTGATTGGATTAAGGGTTTTCCCATTCATTCCATCAGGACTTGTAACCCTTGCAGCTTCTATGAGTAAAATGAAACTAATCCATTTTGCTGTTGCAAGTACTGTAGGGAAAATCCCTGCGTTATGGATTGAAGCATATTCTGTTCATTCTGTCCTAAACATGGAAACAAAATATCAAATATGGACGGCATTGATTGGAATTGCTGCTGTTATTAGTTATTTCACAGTAACAAAACGGAAGAGAAGAAAGGAATAATTTTATGGGGCTTCCTGTTAAAAAATATAAAAGTAATAAAGAAAATCTAGCAGTTGCCTTTCTGCTAGATTTTTTCGCCTTCTTTTCATCCGGTTTTAAACATATTTTTTATTGAATTCATGGTGTTTACTTGCTCTTGTATGGAGCTTTCGGGTGAAACCTCTTTCATGTTTTGTTCAAGGAAATGATGGTAACGACGCTGTAAAGAGGCTTGTTGCAAGGCCATGTTTATATGGATGTCGCGAACATTTTGTGCTTTCATTCGTAGTGCCGAATTAAAATTATCGTTTGCCATTGTTTTGGCTGTGTTTTTTAACTCTATAGCAACATTCTTTTCTTTTGGGTGTGCATTTTGATCTTGGCACTTGATGGATACTGGGTCTAACTCGTTAAGTGCAGCAACAGTCACAAGTTCATTTTGGTTTGGGTCCATCAAAAGAAGCATGACCTTTACATGATTGCGCATGATAACAATTTGCTCATAAATAATTTGCTTTAATTCATTGCTGTGAACACTACAAAAGGCAGATTCGAGCCGTGCTAAAACTCCTTTGTGAATCATTAAATGTTCTGCCATGAGGCTTAAATCAATTGATTTTAGAATCATAAGTAAACATCCATCCTTTCATGGCTTATGTTTATTTCAAAAGGTATTTAATCATTCTTAATACCCTGATGAAATGTGACAAATAAATGAAAGAGGTTTAAGGTCCTATTTGTTCATGCTCTCTCTCCATACTTTCTTCATGATTTCCTTTTAAGGTTAAGGACAAGAACAAAATTCCTCTAAAAGGAGAAGAACAAAATGAAAAAGACCTTTGGAACAGTCATTTTAACAGCAGCTTTATTAGTAGGTGGGGGTGCGGGTCTTGTATCTGCAAGTGAAACTCATGAGACTCAGCCGGTACAAACTGAATTAAAATGCGGGGGTGAAATGGATCATTCAACAATGAACTTTGGGCAGATGAAAAAGCATATTCAGAAAATGCACCCTGAACTAACGAATAAAGAAGTGATTGAACACTATAAAACGATGCATGGTACAGGTGGATCTTCGAACAGCAATAACTTTCAAAAAATGTAATACCAAAGCTGCTGATAAATCAGCAGCTTTGTTTGCGCAATCGGAAAAGAAAATACAAGAAACTGCTAATGTGAACAATTTATGAATAACAAATCAAAGCACTTTACATACTATAGAGGGGTATAGTAACATGTAGCTATCGAGGAGGTGGTGTAATGGAAATCATTGACCCTAAAATTGTTCCACAAACCTGTGAAGGCGGCTGTTCAGATCGTAAAAGTCATCATTCAGATAAGCTAAAGAGCAATATGGTTACAAGGCTTAATCGCATTGAAGGCCAAATTCGGGGAATAAAAGGGATGATTGAAAAGGATACTTATTGTGATGATGTCATTACACAGATTTCCGCAACTCAAGCAGCACTCAACAGTGTAGCAAAGATTCTCTTGGAGGGCCATATGAAAAGCTGTGTGGTCGAACGAATTCAGGAGGGTGACGATGAAGTTGTTGATGAACTGCTTGTAACCATTCAAAAATTAATGAAAAAATAAAGGTTTGAGAGGGGTATTATAGTGGAAAAAGTAACATTAAACGTAACTGGTATGTCATGTGGACATTGTGTTAAGGCAGTGGAAGGTAGCGTTGGAGCTCTTGAGGGTGTAAATAGTGTAAAAGTAAACCTTGATGCCTCAACAGTTGATGTTGAGTACAACAACGAAACCGTTACACTTGATAAAATTAAAGAAACGATTGATGATCAAGGATATGATGTTGCTTAATTGAAACAAAATGCGTGCTAATTTTTAGCACGTTCATTTTTACAAAAATATATACCCTATATAGGTATGGGGAGATGAGTTTATGAGTCAAAGTGTTAAAGAAACCACCTTGCAAATTTCAGGAATGACTTGTGCAGCTTGTGCGGTAAGAATAGAAAAAGGTTTAAAGAAACTCGATGGGGTTGAAGAGGCGAATGTCAACTTAGCTCTAGAAAGATCTTCCATAAAATTTGACCCTGCGGTGACCAATGTTTCGGCTCTTGAGAACAAGGTAAGGGACCTGGGATACGAAGTGGTTACCGAAAAATCAGAGTTTGATATTTCGGGCATGACTTGTGCTGCCTGTTCGACTAGAGTTGAGAAAGGACTAAATAAGCTTGAGGGAATTTCAAGCGCGAACGTCAATCTAGCGTTAGAAAGGGCAACTGTGGAATATAATCCTTCGATTATCTCAAAAACCGACATTATTAAAAAAGTAGAGGCATTAGGCTATGGGGCTCATTTAAAGCAAGATGAAAGTAAACAAGAAGCCGCTGACCATCGACAGCAGGAAGTCGAAAGACAGACTGGTAAGTTCATCTTTTCTGCCATCCTTTCCTTGCCGTTGCTCTGGGCTATGGTTGGGCACTTCTCGTTTACTGCTTTTATTTATGTACCTGACATGTTCATGAATCCATGGGTTCAGTTCGCCTTGGCGACACCTGTTCAATTCGTTATTGGTAAGCAGTTCTATGTTGGTGCCTATAAAGCTTTGAAAAACAAAAGTGCAAATATGGATGTTTTAGTTGCTCTTGGGACATCGGCTGCGTATTTTTATAGTCTCTATTTATCGTTTGCATCCATCGGGGGCAATGCTCATACAGTTGAGCTTTATTATGAAACAAGTGCTGTATTAATTACATTAATTATTCTTGGTAAGTTGTTCGAAGCAAGAGCAAAAGGTCGTTCGTCTGAGGCGATTAAAAAATTAATGGGCCTTCAAGCAAAAACAGCAGTCATTGAAAGGGATGGGCTCGAACAAGAGGTTTCTTTAGATGAGGTTATTGTTGGCGATATTATTCATGTAAAGCCTGGTGAAAAAATTCCGGTGGACGGTATCATCGTCGAAGGGCAATCCGCTATTGATGAATCCATGTTGACAGGAGAAAGTGTCCCTGTTGATAAAAAATTTGATGATGAGGTCATTGGATCAACAATAAACAAAAATGGATTCATAAAAATTAAAGCAACGAAGGTCGGCAAAGATACAGCTCTTGCTCAAATCATTAAAGTTGTGGAAGAGGCACAAGGATCGAAGGCTCCCATTCAACGGTTAGCGGACCAAATATCAGGTATTTTCGTCCCGATTGTAGTTGGTATCGCTTTAATCACATTTTTAATCTGGTATTTTATGGTTGTTCCAGGAGATTTCGCCGAGGCATTGGAAAAAATGATTGCTGTCCTTGTTATTGCTTGTCCGTGTGCGCTCGGACTTGCAACGCCAACATCGATTATGGCAGGTTCTGGGCGCGCCGCAGAGTTTGGAATTTTGTTTAAAGGCGGCGAGCATCTAGAGATGACTCACCGTATTAACTCCGTTATCTTAGACAAAACCGGAACAGTGACAAATGGAAAACCTGTTTTGACGGATGTATTTCCAACTGATTCATTCGTAGAAGCTGAGTTTCTTTCTCTTGTTGGCTCTGCAGAAAAACAATCAGAACACCCTTTAGCTGAAGCAATTGTTGCTGGGATTAAAGAACAGGGAATAGAATTAAAAGATGTTCAGTCATTTGAAGCGATTCCAGGATTCGGTATTAAAGCTACGGTAGAAGGTAAGGATCTGTTAGTTGGAACACGAAAATTAATGAACAAATATGAAATTAGCATTTCTGATTCCCTTGAAAAAATGGATACACTAGAACGCGAGGGAAAAACAGCGATGCTTGTTGCAGTGGATGGGAAATTTGCTGGAATGGTTGCGGTAGCTGATACAATCAAAGAAACTTCAAAAGCAGCTGTTAAACGTTTAAAAGATATGGGACTTGATGTCATCATGATTACCGGTGACAATCAACAAACGGCTAAATCAATTGCAGCGCAAGTCGGTATTGATCATGTCATTGCTGAAGTTCTTCCTGAAGGGAAAGCGGATGAAGTGAAGAAACTACAAGCCGAAGGCAAGAAAGTCGCGATGGTTGGCGACGGAATCAATGATGCCCCAGCACTTGCTGTTGCTGATATCGGCATGGCGATTGGAACAGGAACCGATGTTGCGATGGAGGCTGCCGATATCACTCTCATTCGTGGGGACTTAAACAGTATCGCTGACGCAATCTTTATGAGCAAAAAAACGATAAAAAATATTAAACAAAATCTCTTCTGGGCGTTAGCTTATAACTCACTTGGTATACCAATTGCAGCAGTAGGTTTCCTTGCTCCTTGGCTCGCGGGTGCAGCGATGGCATTTAGTTCTGTATCCGTTGTGTTGAATGCACTACGACTACAGAAAGTTAAATTGTAAAGGAGTCTTATGATGATAAAAAAGTGGACGATTGCTGGTATTGTTTATTTGCTCCTTGTCATCGGTGGATATGGTATCTATACTACCACCTTTCAGCCAGATACAACGCCTTATATGGAAGAAAAAAACCATTAAAATTATGGATCCGAGTCTTATCGGGTCCATTTTTTTTATACTGTGTAAAACGTGGCTGTTGACTTCGCTTCATTCAACTGGATAAAATCAACTACTTCCTATAACTATAAATGCAAATCTAGATATTTTCATAATTTCTCCATACAATCTCAATAATTTTCGTCTATGATAAACCTATAGTCTTTTACAACTAACTCCTTAGGAGCATTACAATGAAGCGAAAGTTAAAAATAAATAGCATTTCAGTAAAACTAGGTATTTTGTTCAGTGGAATTTTTATTGCGTTATTTTTCATTTTAGGCTCGATTTTATATGGTGCGTTCACCCATTTGTTTATTGATTATATTAAGCAGGATCTAGTGGTTAGAGCCAATAATCATGCGAATGTCTTAGGCCAACATTTTCACCATGAAACGATTTCACATGTCGTGAAAATGGAAACGGATGTAACGACAAACGTATTGATTGCAGATTCTGAGCAAAAGGTTCTCGATTCTTCCATAGAGCCAGACAAGGATATGAATGATCATATGCTGCCAGTCGGTCAAAAACATTCTGGAGGGCTGCTTGAAGAGGATTGGCGTGAGCACGATTATCTTATTTCAGTTTCGCCAATTGGCAATCATGAAGGATATGTTTATATGTATTATCCAACTAGTATTCTTAGGGAGATTGTGTTTGTCATGAATATTGTTCTGATCGTGACTGGACTGGGTGTTGTCCTTTTGGCATTAGGGTTGATTGGATTTATGTCAAGGATGCTAACGCAACCACTCATTACTATGAAGGAAGCAACCAATAAAATGGCATTAGGCAAATATAAACAACGGATTCCAGTCAGTGGGGATGATGAAGTTGCTCAATTGGGAGAATCGATTCAATCGTTAGGAGAACAGCTTCAAGATTTTGAGGATAGTCGAAATGAATTTCTCGCTACAGTTTCTCATGAACTTCGGACACCATTGACTTATATAAAAGGTTACAGTGATATTTTAAATAAAGGAATAGTGAAGAAACAAGAAGAACAAGTGGAATATTTAAAAATCATCAATAAAGAAGCGAACCGGATTACTTTTCTAGTCAATGATTTATTTGACATGAGTAAGTTCGAAGTTGGTAAATTTGAGTTAAATAAAGAGCTTGCGAGTATCAATCCGATTATTAAAAAAGTTGTATCGAACCTGAAACCTGAGGCTGATGAAAAAGGATTAATCCTAACGGCATCTCTATCTGAAGTTACATACATCTCTATTGATAGTCAAAGGATGGAACAAGCGATTTATAATTTGGTAGAGAATGCCATCAAGTATACAAATGAGGGCAAGGTTACTGTTAAAACTTATCAAAAAAATGAATTAATAGTGATTGAAGTGGAGGATACAGGAATTGGTATTCCTACAAACCATCTCTCAAGTATTTGGGAACGTTTTTATCGTGTCGACAAATCCCGAACGAGGAAAACGGGTGGTAGTGGACTGGGGCTGTATGTCGTTAAGAATATTATCCAATCTCATAATGGCGATATTAGAGTGGAAAGTACAGAAGATAAGGGATCTACTTTTACGATTCACCTAAATTAATGGTTATGTTAAAGCTAAGCCAAATTCATAAGTAAATGGAGACTAGCGATGAAAAAAATCTTGGTTGTGGATGATGAATTTCAAATGAGGCAGCTGCTAAGGTTATATTTACAGCAGGAAAATTATTTGGTTGAAGAAGCGGAAAACGGTAAGGAAGCATTTGATCTTATTGTAAGAAGCGATTTCGATTTAATGATTCTCGATGTGATGATGCCGATAATGGATGGGTGGCAAACAATCGAACAGGTCCGACAAATATCGGATATTCCAATTATGATGCTAACAGCAAAAGGGGCTGTTGAGGACAAAGTAACCGGGCTAACACGTGGTGCAGATGATTATTTAGTAAAACCGTTTGAAGAAGCGGAGTTGATGGCAAGAGTTCAAGCCTTATTGCGAAGATCTAAGTCAAACCATATGGAAGCTGAAGTATTAATTTATAAAGGGGTAAGGTTAAATCTATCAGCAAGGGATGTATCCTTTGCTAATAAAAAGCTGAATCTGACTCAAACCGAGTTTGATCTTCTCGAAGCTATGATTAAACACAAGGGGAAAGCTTTATCGAGAGAACAGCTAGTTGACCTTGTCTGGGGAATTGAGTTTATGGGGGAAGATCGGACGGTTGATTCTCATATTAGAAATTTACGAGATAAATTGAAAGTAGCTGGAGTAGATAAATCCTTTGTTCAAACGGTCTGGGGTATCGGATATAAAATAGAATAAGGTGAAAATATATGAAGAAGTATCTCCCACTAATGGTCTTGATTTTCTCTTCTGCACTTGGGTTGTCATTTCTACTAGTTGTGCTTCGGGTGATTTGGTTTCCCCCTGCATCAATGGGTATGATGATGGGAAAGCATAGGATGTTTCATCATCTATCCTATTTGTTTAGTCAAACTTTTTTGTTCACTTTCCTTATCGGGATAATTGTGGCTATTATCTGGTTATTATTTAAAAAAACAAATAATTAAGTAAAAAAACTTACTGGATAATCTAGTAAGTTTTTTTACATAAGGCAATTAAAAATATGAAAACTTATGTTTGAAAAGATGTAGAGTCTGCATTCTTTTTGCATCTTTATATTGTATCTTTTAATAGAATCAATTAGTGAAAAGGAGAATCAATAATGAAAAAAGGTTGGTACATATTATTAATTGTTCTATTATCCCTGGGGTTAGCTGCTTGTAACCAGGATGAAGAAGAGAAGGAGACAGCTGATGAAAATAAAGTTGAAAAAACTGAAGAATCAGCTTCTAAAGATGAAAATCAAGCTGATGACGAGGTTTACAGCACAAAGAATGTCACTCGGCTGAATGTAGAAAATATTGTCGATGCAGCCATTATGACTTCAAGAACTATTTGGCCAGCAACCATTGAAGAAAACAAACCGAAAACGGTGATTCTTGTTCCTACAGACAATTGGCAGATTGCTTTGGCTTCCGCTGATATGATTCATCATCCAACAAATGGTCCTGTTTTGTTTTACGACCAGGATCAAATCTCTGATGAGACTGTTAAGGAAATTGAACGTTTAGCTCCACTTGGAGGAAGCGACGGAACTGAAGTAATGCTTATGGGTGAGCCAAATCAAAAAATAGTTGACCAGCTGAAGGATTATTCTGTTCAGCAGGTAAAAGGCTCTGACCCAGCTGAGTTTGCAGCGAAGATTGATGAAGTGTATGCAGAAGCAGCTGGAGAGTTGCCAAACAGTATCATCATTGTATCTGCAGAAGAAGAGGCAAAGCTCTACTCGCTGATTGCTGCTAACTGGATTTCGCATATGTCGGAACCAATCTTATATATCACAAAGGACGGAATCCCAGAAGCAACAAGAGAAGCAATAAATAAGCGTAACAATAAGGCAAACCTTTATATTCTCGGACCAGAAGAAGCTATTTCCAGTGAAATTGAAGACAGCTTGAAGGAATTTGGAACAGTGACTCGAATTGAAGGAAATACAGCTGTTGAGACATCGATTGCTTTTGCAAAGTTTAAAGATGAACAAACTGGGTTTGGTTGGGGAGTGAATGAACCAGGTATTGGGTTAGTATTCACCTCAACAGAAAAGCCTGAATATGCGATTACTGCAGCACCGTTTGCGCATCTAGGTAAGCATGCACCTCTCATCTGGCTTGAAAATGGTGAATTGGCAAACGAAACGCATGTATTCTTGGCCGACCGACAACCAACCTTCATCGATGATCCTACAGTGGGTCCATATAACCATGCTTACATCATTGGTTCAGGAGAGTCTATAACCATGGAAACTCAAGGAATGATAGACCAAATGCTTGAAATTGTTTCAGAGGGTGGAGGTGGACATGCCGGCCACTAACGATAAGTAAGATAGATAGGAAATAAATTCTAAGAAGCTGCTGCACAAGAAAGTGTAGCAGCTTTTAATTGTTACTTCAGGTTGAGATTTAAAGAATCAGTGACAAACTATGATGAGAATTCCAATGTTATTGTTTATACACTTTTTCTGCTTAATTTCTGCACACTTTTCTATTAAAGTTTAAATGTACTTAATTATTCATCTGCAAATAAGAGAATAGAAAGGAGGGACAAGGGTGAAACGTCTAGTTCTTTTATTGATGATGGGGATGTTCTCGCTGGGAGTTGCATCAGGTTGCAGTTCAAGTCAGGCGGAAGAAACGCTTGACGCAAAGCATAGTTCCATGCCGGACTATGTACTTAATTCATCACCAATCGTTCAGGAGACTTATGTAATGGCAGCGAATCATCAAGATGTATTGGCTTCTGTTCCTTGTTACTGTAACTGCTATGAGTCTGCTGGTCATACTAGCAATCTAAGTTGTTTTATTAAAGAGGTAGGGCCTGATAATGTTGTAACAGAATGGGATCCACATGGTATAGCCTGAGACATTTGTGTAGAAATCGCCCGGGAGGCGATTGATATTAATAATAGTGGAAAAGATTTGAAAGAAGTCAATCGGTTAATTACAAAGAAGTATGAAAGTTATGGAATTCCAACTCCTACTCCAATACCAGAATAGGGGATAACAATGAAAAAATGGCTGATAGCTCTTGGTGTATTTATCTCGGTTGTAATAATTGTGTTGTTGAGTCCTTCTCCTGATTTCAAGCCTCAGGCAGAAACGAACCTTATTGTAAAAGGGGAAAGAATCTATTCGGAATACTGTGTTGATTGCCATGGTGAAAATGGAAAAGGGGAAGGTGCTCAAATCGGGACAGCTTTAAATAATCAACATTTTTTAAGCACCTTTTCAAATAAAGACATTTTTAAAATTATTAATGAGGGTAAAGAACAAACGATGATGCCACAGTTTGGCTTTCTCGAAGAAGACAATATTAACGCTTTAGTCTCTTTCATCCGTAATTGGCAAACAGACACTTTGGAACTTGAAGCCCCATCTGTCATTGAAGGCAATGCTTCGAACGGAAGGAGACTTTACAATTTATATTGTATTACATGTCATGGGGAGACTGGGAGCGGTACTCTTACAAAAGCTGCCGCCATCGGAAACCCAATTACTGTAGAAAATATGACCCCTCAACAAATGTGGATTTCCACTGCATACGGTCGAGAAGAAACGAGAATGGGTCCATCTTTAAAAGGACAAGATGGAGTGCGTCAACTAGATGAACAAGAAATTAGCGATGTTATTACTTATATTCGCCAGGATTTAGTTCAACTATATGACCCAAAAGAGTCGAAGCATAGCACGCACGCTATTATTGAGGACTAAATATTTCTGTGGATCATTGAGCACTCTTTAAGAGAGTGCTCTTTATATTCAGATTAAGAGAATAATAAAAGGATTGGTCACTAGAACCAATCCCACATATGATACTTAAAATTTATTTAAACTATTCGTCGTTTGGACTGCTGGTGCAGCCTTGTTGCCGTTTCCGTGGCAAGAGATATACATTTGTTGTAGTTCCTCATCAGAGAAATCAGGATGCATTTCTTTCATAAATGGAAGCATTTCCTTAAAATTTGTACTACCTTCTCCAATTTCATCTGTTTGTGCAAGTGCAAACGTACCAGCACTTAAAAGAAATGCGATACTCATCAAACCAATCATCAGTTTTTTCAATGGTTTCAGCTCCTTTCTAATTTTTAATGATAGTAGGAGAAAATCAAGAATTGATGAAGAAATAAATCTAAGTTTTAAAAAATAAGAGAATTTGTCAAATATGTGAGCAAACCGAGGAATGCATATTTATTTGATAGTTTTACAGTATAATAACTTTATTCACATAGTGGGGGTATTAGTATGTATCAGTTTCTCTCAGAAATCAGTCAAGTCTTAAGCAGCCCCTTTTTTAATATCGTTAATGAAACGAAACAGTTTCCAATATTGGCAGCCCTGATTTTAGGTTTAATCGGCGCTTTGGCACCGTGTCAATTAACTGGAAACATTGGTGCGATTACTCTTTACGGAAGTAAGAGTATCCAAACAAGGCATCAATGGGTTGAAATTGGCTTTTTTGTTCTTGGGAAAATTGTAGTCTTTACCGCTTTAGGCTTGGCAGTTTGGGGATTAGGACGGGGGTTTCAAGATCTCCTCCCTGAGTTTTTTTCCGTTTTTAGAAAGTTTATTGGACCTTTATTTATTGTTATTGGCTTGGTGTTAGCTGGGATGATCAAGCTTCGCTGGCTTGATTTGCTGACAAAGCGGTTGCCCAAATTGGAGGGGAGCGGTAAAGCTGGATCTTTTCTATTAGGTGTAAGCTTTTCTATCGCTTTTTGTCCGACGATGTTTTCTCTATTTTTCTTTTCACTGATGCCACTTGTTGTAAGCAGCTCGTACGGTGCAGTGCTTCCGTCAATATTTGCTATTGGGACATCCGTTCCAGTTCTTGTTTTTGCAGGCATCATAACTTATATCGGTTTAGACGGTTCAATAATGAAGAAAAGTAGAAAAATTGGTAATTTCATTCAAAAAGCAGCAGCGGGACTTTTTATTCTCATCGGCATCCTCGATACGATCACTTATTGGTTGTGATGGGGGAGTGAAAAATCAATTCTAGCAATCTGAATGGAATATGCTAAAATAAACAGGATGTGTTTTTGATCTTAATATATAAGGAGAAAGTGTATGGAATTTGATTTAATCATCCTGCTAAAGTACTTATTTTTAGGTTTGTTACAAGGGTTCACCGAACCAATCCCGATTTCTTCAAGTGGTCATCTTGTTCTTGCTCAATATTTTATGGGCATTGAAACCAGGAGTTTGTCCTTTGAACTTCTTGTTAATGCAGCCTCATTATTAGCGGTCCTACTCATCTATAAGGAGGATATTATCCGACTAGCTAAAAATGGGGTGGGCTTTGTGATGACAAGGAACCCAGAATATAAAGCCGATTTTATGTTTATCGTTTATTTAGTGGTTGCAACGATTCCAGCAGGTGTCATTGGAGTATTGTTTGACGATGTGATTTCTGAAGCATTAAAAGGTGGTGTGCATATCGTCGGAATTACCTTGATTGTCACCGGAGTAGCGCTATTTCTTATTCGCAATCTTAAAGGCAGAAAACAGGACGGCGACATCACATTAAAAGATTCGATTATCGTTGGTTTTGCTCAAGCAGTTGCATTAATACCGGGGATTAGCCGTTCTGGAGCAACGATAGTTGCATCCATGGGTCTAGGGATGAAACCGGAAACAGCCTTGCGCTTTTCCTTCCTATTGTATATACCGGTAAGTGTTGGCGGCACGCTTCTTAGCATAACCGATATTGCCAATGATCCGAACTTGGCGCAATTGTTTATCCCTTACCTAGGTGCCTTCATTTTTTCTTTCATCGCTTCTTATTTTGCCCTAAAATGGTTTATGGGGATTATGGCAAAAGGAAACTTAATTTATTTTAGTATCTACTGTTTTATTGTCGGTGCAGCCGTGTTACTCTTTGCTTAAATATCAAACAAAAACTATCTCAACTTAGCGTGAGATAGTTTTTGTTTATTGTTTTGATTAAGGGAATCTTCAGCTAGGCAATAGAAACAAATTTCTTTACCACCGTTTAAAAGAAGGTTTATAATACGATAATAGTGATAAAATCACAGGACCTCGGACGGTAGAGTTCACGGTCTTTTTTTAATTCATATAAATTAGATTGGGTGGTTTAAGATGGAAAATACTTCATATCAAGTTTTACTCTATTATCAATATGTTCACATTGAAAATCCAGAAGAATTTGCAGCGGAACATTTGCGTTTTTGCAACGAATTAGGATTAAAGGGTCGGATTCTTGTAGCGAATGAAGGGATAAACGGTACTGTATCTGGTTCGGTTGAACAAACAGAACAGTATATGCAGGCTATGAAACAAGATCCGAGATTCGCAGATATGGTTTTTAAGATTGATGAGTCTACTCAGCATGCTTTCAAGAAAATGCATGTGCGCCCCCGTAAGGAGCTTGTTACCTTAAGGTTAGAGGATGATGTCAATCCTTTAGAATTAACAGGAAATTACCTAGAACCTAAAGAATTTTATGAAAAAATGCAAGAGGAAGATACGGTTGTCATCGATGCTCGTAATGATTATGAATATGATTTAGGTCATTTTCGTGGTGCTGTGAAGCCAGATATCAACAACTTCCGTGAATTACCTGATTGGATTCGCAATAATAAAGAAATTTTAGAGGGGAAGAAAATTCTTACTTATTGCACTGGTGGAATTCGTTGTGAAAAGTTTTCTGGCTGGTTAAAACAGGAAGGATTTGAAGATGTCTCCCAGCTTCACGGTGGAATCGTCACTTATGGGAAGGACCCAGAAGCAAAAGGTCAGCTTTGGGATGGTCAATGCTATGTGTTTGATAACCGAATTAGTGTTCCAGTGAACCAAGTGGAGCATGTAATCGTCGGGAAAGATCATTTTTCAGGTGAACCTTGTGAGCGTTACGTCAACTGCGCGAATCCTGAATGCAATAAAAAAATTCTATCCTCTGAGGAAAATGAGCATTTCTATATGCGTGGCTGCAGTCATGAATGCAGAACACATCCAAGAAACCGTTATGTAAAAGAGCATGAATTAACGGAAGAGGAAGTAGAGCAACGTTTAAAGAATATTGAAGAAAGAAATAATGTGGTTAATGGATAAAAGAAAGAATCTTTCACAAGGGGTAAAAGACTCTAGCTTTTATCCTTTTTTCGTTTAAAAAGTGTCTAAGCGAACGTTTTGGGGAAGGGTCTGGGCACCTGTTAGCGAAAAAATAAACGATTAGGGGGAATCTTTCTTGGTAAATGAAATTCAGTTAAACCAAATACCGATTCAAGTCTATGAGTATAAAGAAGAGAATCAACAGGGCTTACATAAAATTTCTGTTGGATTTAAGGTAACGAGTGAGGAGTATCATGATGTTGCAACATTACTATATAAGGAAACCTTTGAAGTAAGTGTGCCGGAACGAGAGTTGCAATTTAAAGGGAAAATCATCAATTATTCCACTTCCATTACGAATTTATACGAAAAAGGTCAAGTTGGCGATTATCTATTAAGTCTCCTTGAGGTTCAGAATGAAGAAAGAAGGAAGTAAAATGAAATTAAGCATTTTGGATCAAGCTCCCATTTCCGCGGGACAAACAGCTAGAGATGCGTTGGTTGAATCAATGAAGCTTGCACAGGCTGGGGAAAGATTGGGGTATAAACGATATTGGATTGCGGAACATCATGATCTGTCAGGCCTTGCCTGTTCGGCACCGGAAGTAATGTTAAGCTATATTGGGGCAAACACGAGTGAAATCCGGATCGGATCTGGAGCCGTTCTTTTGCCTCATTACAAGACATATAAGGTTGCTGAGGTATACAATATGTTGGCAACTCTGTTTCCAGGTCGTATCGATATTGGTATTGGCCGCGCACCTGGAGGATCTGCCGAGGCAACGAATGCTTTATCCGATAACTACTTGCAACAGGTTTGGAATTTGCCTAACTTAGTTACCGACTTGTTACACTTTTTAGATGATGATTATGTAACAGACAACCAGCATGCTAGTTTGTCAGCGGCTCCGGTGCCTGATATTTCCCCTGAGCCTTGGCTTCTTGGAACCGGTAAAAAAAGTGCGGACCTTGCAGCAAAAAAGGGACTTCCTTATGCATTCGGACAGTTTATGAGTGAAACGAATGATTTAGCGATCATTCAACAATATAAAGATCAATTTCAACCGCGAAAAGAGGGACAGAAACCAGAAGTAATTTTAACTGTTTCTTGCATTTGTGCTGAAACGAATCAGAAAGCAGAGGAAATTGCTTTAAGCTCACTTATTTGGTCTTTACAGAAAGAAAAAAGCGGAGGGAAGAACGGTGTTCCCGCAATACTTGACGCAAAAGAATACCTTCAGAATGAGCAGAACCCAGACGTTATCGATGTATTAAAGCAAAAGGTTATCATCGGTGATCCCGATAGGATTTCAACAAAACTGAAGGAGTTACAGAAACAATACAAGGCCGATGAAATCATGATTGTCACCATCACACATTCTCCGCAAGACCGAATTCATTCCTATGAATTAATCGCTAAAGAATTGATTGACGCCGTATAGGGCAAAAAATCCACCCTTTACAGTTAAGAGTGGATTTTTTCTTTATTTGGATTTTACATACTCCTGAACCATTTCAACGGTCACATATTTTCTTTTTGGGAGCATCCGCACGGTTAGTCGGTTCATTTGATTCGTAACTTGATTGATCTTATCAGTAGAAAATGGCTGTCCCTGTTTACATAATGCTATCGCTTCTTCAATAAACACTTCACGAAGTTCGTCTAATTTTAGAAATTCATTATAGGCTTTATTTTGATCTACTGCATGCTTTATTAAGTCTTTATGTACACTCATCGTTTTGCACCTCTAAATATATTTTTACTATTAGTAAATCTTTTTATCTACTATATCATATTGCAGTAGTGGGATTAAGTCTTACTTTTATTCTATTTAAAGAAAAGGCTCTGTTAAAGTTAGTTGTTGATTTCCGCTCCAGGCACTTCGCTTTCCGCGGGCGTTGCGGGGAGCCTCCTCGGCGCAAAAGCGCCTGTGGGGTCTCCCCAGCCCCGTACTCCCGCAGGAGTCTTCGTGCCTTCCTCTCCAATCAACTTGTAAAAAATCAACAATGTCCTTTAACACAGCCAAAGCAAAAAAGTTAAAAATATGCTACAATGTTTTACAGTAGATATTAGTACCTAGTCATAACAATATAGGGGAGAAGATTATGAAAAAACGCGTAGTCATTACAGGTATTGGAGCAGTGACTCCATTAGGAAATGATGTTTCTTCTAGTTGGGAAAACATTAAAAATAGTGTATCAGGAATTGCTCCAATTACAAAATTTAATACCGAAAATAACAGTGTGAAAGTAGCAGGTGAAGTAAAAGAGTTTAGCCCAGAGAATTTTATGGATATGAAGGAAGCAAGAAGAATGGGGCGCTTCACACAATTTGCAGTAGCTGCCAGCAAAATGGCTGTCCAAGATGCAGAGCTTGTAATTGGTAAAGACGTGAGTGCTGAACGTGTCGGTGTTTGGATTGGATCCGGTATTGGTGGTCTTGATGAGTTTGAAGTTCAGCATAAACGATTTCTAGATAAAGGCCCGCGCCGAGTGAATCCTTTTACGATTCCTATGCTCATTCCGGACATGGCTGCAGGCAGGGTATCGATCGAAGTAGGCGCAAAAGGGATCAATAACTGTTCAGTTACCGCATGTGCTTCAGGTGCGAACTCAATCGGAGACGCTTTTCGTGTTCTCCAAAACGGGGAAGTCGACATCATGATTGCAGGAGGTACCGAAGCCGCGATAACGGAAATGACGATCGCTGGATTTACGAATATGACAGCTCTTTCGACAAACCCGGATCCGCAAACGGCGAGCCGACCGTTTGATAAAAATCGAGATGGGTTTGTGATTGCTGAAGGTGCAGGTATTCTTATTTTGGAGGAATTGGAACATGCCTTGGCACGTGGGGCTAAAATTTATGGTGAATTGGTCGGATATGGAGCAACAGGTGATGCGTATCATATCACCACTCCATCACCAAAAGGAGAGGGTGCACAAAGAGCAATGACTCTAGCTTTAAAAGATGCTATGATAACTCCGCAAGAGATTGATTATATTAACGCACATGGAACTAGTACTCCCTACAATGATCTTTATGAGACAGAGGCAGTAAAGGCAGTATTCGGAGAACACGCCTACGAACTTTCGATTAGCTCTACAAAATCAATGACCGGTCATTTGCTAGGGGCCGCTGGAGCTGTTGAAGCGATTTTTTCACTCTTAGCAGTAAAAGAAGGGATAATCCCGCCAACAATCAATTATGAAACCAAGGATGATAGTTTAGATTTAGATTATGTTCCAAATGTCGCCAAAAAGAAATCTATAAATATGGTACTTTCCAATTCGTTGGGATTCGGTGGTCATAACGCTTCACTAATTTTTAAAAGATATCAATAACGTCCAAAGCCCGAAGTACAAACTTCGGGTTTTTTTCATGTATTTCGGCAATAACTACTACTTCAGTCAGGAAGTTTGGTAGATTAAAAGTGTTTCTTACACTATGTGCTAAATACACATTCAAAAAAATACCAGCTGCTCGCACCTAATCTTAGTGTAATTCACTAATATTAAGTCCGATGTAGGTAAACCAAAAACACTTTATGGAACAAAATGGTAGTGTGTATTTCGTACATTGTGCTATAATGTGATTGAATATTTAAATTATTTTACAACTAGAGTTCAATAACATAGTTATGTAAACCAATCCTGTATAGAGGTGAGGATCGATGACTAAAAAGAGGGAAAGTACTGGATTTCTCATTAAACAACGTGCTTTTTTGAAACTGTATATACTCACCAGCATTGAAAAAGAACGCTGGTATGGCATGCAAATATTAGATGAGTTGAAGGCAGCGTTTAGGCCATTTGGATATGAACCACAGCATTCTGAAATTTATCGAGCCCTTCATGACTTATTGGAGGACGGAATCCTAACTCGGAAAAAGATAATAGAAGAAGGATCAAGATACAAAGAAGTTGCTGTATATTCAGTTAAAAATAAGGATGAGGCAAAAGCCTATAAAAAACTAGTAAAAGCAGACCTAGATCGAGGGGAACAGTTATTACGTAAGGCGTTAAAGGACAATTTTTCATAATAGAACCTAGTTGACTTCGAAGCTCAAAAATCCACCTGAAATTAAGGTGGATTTCTTCTATATAAAAAGCTCAAAAGGAAGAATGATTGTGTATATAGATTAATAATGACTGTTTACTATTTAAAATAATGATAAGGGTGGCGTTACAGTGAAATCAAATCCGAAGCCTGCTTCTACAGTTGTATTAGTTGATCAGCATTCTAGGGTCTACCTGACAAAACGACCAAGCACAATGAAATTTTTAGGAGGCTACTATGTTTTTCCAGGTGGGGCTGTTGAACAAGGGGATATGGATATTGACACAGAACATATAAGAAATTGCGTAAGTGACGAAGCTTTTGGATCAAGTCATTATGTTGCGGCGGCCAGAGAGTTATTTGAGGAAGTTGGAGTTCTTCTTGCGAACAACCACGATGGGTCAATGGCAAATTTAAACCTAGGAACTGAAAGGGAATACCGCCGTCAGCTTCTTGCAGGGAATATTTCCTTCACAGAAATTTTAAGGCACGAAAATCTTTTTTTCGATTTTAACTTCTTGAACTATTTTGGTCACCGCATCACACCAAAGGAGAGCCCCATCCGATTTGATACACGTTTTTTTCTTGCAAAGCTTCCCAGTAATCAAATTCCCAAACCGGATGAAACAGAAGTTGAGGAAGCTTGTTGGATGTTTCCTGAAGATGCATTAATCGCTTACAAGGATGGCCAGATGCCGTTAGTCCCCCCAACGATTGATTCCCTTGAAACCATTTTGAATCATAAAGAAGGTGGGGAATTAATGTTGCCGAAACAGAAAAACCACCCGTTTCCATTTAAAAGTTAGGGTTTCATTAAATAATTGAGTTTATCTTGGATGATATATCCATCTTTTATTAGTTTTAACAGATGTGCTTCTGTTGTTCTTCGCGCCACTTCAAAGACACTTGGATGAATGTTATCTTGATAGATTAATTCGGTTAACTTAGTAGAAGTTAACTGCTTGTATTTTATAATCAGTTCTTTTATTTGCGTTTCGCGCATTAATCTTCTATTCAGAACAAAGTCAATCTGCCGCTGAGGGGATACTACCCAGTCTCCATGGCCAGGTCCTAATTTTACGAGATTCATGGTTTGTAAGCGTTTTAATGATTGGATATAGTCTGTCATATCACCGTCCGGTTTGCCAATCCAAGTTGTTCCTTCCGACAATATATTATCTCCGGCAAACAGGACTTTTTTCGAAGGAAGATAAAAGTTTAAATGACCAGCTGTGTGACCTGGGGCATGAAACACCACTACGTCGACTTCAGCAACTCTTATACTATCCCCGTCATCAACTGTGGTTACTTCTGTCATTGGATAAATAGCATTTAAGACAGCTTTTTGTTCCTTCCAGTGACAGAACACAGAGGGAGACCAGTCTACTAATTGCCGAACCCCTGGAGCATGATCAGGGTGGGCGTGTGTTAGCAAGATTGATTTAGGTGTAGCTAACCCGTGGTCCTTTATGGCCTGCTCTAATCCAAGTTTCGTTTCAAGTTGGTCATAGCCTGCATCAATCAATAAGCTTTCTTGATCATTACCAATCAAATAGCAATTGGTTGATGTATGAGGCCAGAGTGTTGGAGTTGGGATTGGTACACGGATCATTTTTATGTCCACAAAATCTTCCTCCCTAATGGTTTACACATATAAATTAGCTATAGGTAGTGTTAACTGTATATTACGAAGTTTTCCATCGAAATGAAAGGGTTTTTTATAAAAATTCTGAATAATAATACAATAACTGCTGGAAAATAGGATAAAGAGTTCGGATTTTATTTGTTAGAACATTTCACTTTTTCAAAAAACGTGTTATCATACCATATAATAATAGAATAATATTATTGAATTTAAAGATAAATGGAGGTCTAGCATCCTATGTCCGATGGGAAAATGAGAAGTGATATGATTAAAAAAGGCTACGACCGAGCACCGCATCGTAGCTTACTACGTGCAGCCGGCGTAAAGGAAGAAGATTTTGGGAAACCATTCATTGCGGTTTGTAATTCCTATATTGATATTGTTCCGGGTCATGTTCACTTACAAGAATTTGGGAAAATTGTAAAAGAAGCGATTCGTGAAGCGGGTGGTGTCCCGTTTGAGTTTAATACAATTGGTGTAGATGACGGAATTGCAATGGGACATATCGGAATGCGGTATTCTTTGCCGAGTCGTGAAATTATTGCGGATTCAATTGAGACAGTTGTTTCTGCTCACTGGTTTGATGGAATGGTATGTATTCCAAACTGTGATAAAATCACTCCGGGTATGATGATGGCTGCTCTCCGTGTAAATATCCCGACGATTTTTGTTAGTGGTGGCCCAATGAAAGCCGGTGTAGATAAAGATGGCAACCCACTTTCGCTATCATCCGTATTTGAAGGGGTAGGAGCTTACCAAGCAGGGAAAATCGACGAACAAGGCCTAATGGATCTTGAGCAGCTTGCTTGTCCTACATGCGGTTCTTGCTCAGGGATGTTTACAGCAAACTCAATGAACTGTTTAGCGGAAGGACTAGGACTAGCTCTTCCTGGTAATGGAACTATTTTAGCTGTAGCTGAAGAACGGAAGGAATTTGTTAAAAAATCTGCAAAACAATTGATGAACATCATTAAAGAAGACATCAAGCCTCGTGATATCGTGACAATTGATACGATTGATAATGCTTTTGCTTTAGATATGGCAATGGGCGGTTCAACGAATACCGTGCTTCATACGCTTGCCTTAGCACATGAAGCAGAAATTGATTACCCAATTGAGCGCATCAATGAAATTGCCAACCGAGTGCCACATCTTGCAAAGATTGCCCCGGCATCTGATTATCATATTGAGGATGTACATAATGCGGGTGGCGTAAGTGCAATCATCAATGAGTTGTTGAAAAAGCCAGGAGCATTAAATGGGGATTTAATTACGGTATCAGGCAAAACACTTAGAGAAAATGTGGCAGGCGCCGATATTTTAAACAAAGATGTCATTCGTCCATTAGACAACCCACACTCTGAGCGTGGTGGACTGGCCGTATTATTTGGAAACCTAGCACCAGAAGGTTCCATCATTAAAGTCGGAGCAGTCGACCCAGAAGTTGGTGGTTACCACAGAGGTCCTGCAATCTGTTTTAATTCCCAAGAGGAAGCCTTAAACGGGATCATCAATAAAAAGGTAAAAGAAGGACATGTAGTTGTTATTCGTTATGAAGGTCCTAAAGGCGGACCAGGAATGCCAGAAATGTTAGCTCCTACTTCCCAAATTGTTGGAATGGGACTTGGGGCAAAAGTCGGTTTGATCACCGATGGACGTTTCTCAGGTGCATCTCGTGGTATCAGTATTGGTCATATTTCCCCTGAAGCAGCAGAGGGCGGCCCAATTGCCTTCGTTGAGGACGGAGACATCATCGAGTTAGATCTAAATAACCGGACGATCAACTTGGAAATCTCAGATGAAGAATTTGAACAGCGAAAAGCCAATTGGAAAGGCTTTGAGTCATCAGTGAAAAAAGGCTACTTAGCTCGCTATTCCAAAATGGTAACCAACGCAAGTCAAGGTGGCGTTTTAAAAGTTTAAAGAAATTAAGAGGCAGTAGCTAGGAACTTAGTTCTTGGCTACTGCCTTTTGTTGTTTTTATTGACACTAGCCCATAAAATATGATATTAAATTATTGGGATTGTTTAGCACTCGAATAGGTAGAGTGCTAATCGTTGCAATATTTATCATACTAAATAAAATTTCTATTTATTCAAAGGAGAGGTATTCATGGAAAAGAAACAATTTCAGGCAGAATCGAAAAGACTATTAGAGATGATGATCAACTCTATCTACTCTAAGCGAGAAGTGTTTTTACGAGAGTTGATTTCCAACGCTAGTGATGCGATTGATAAAATCTATTACAAAGCATTGACGGATGACTCTTTGACCTTTGATAAGGATAGCTATTACATAAAAGTAGCTGCGAATAAAGATAATCGAACACTGAAAATCACGGATACTGGGATTGGTATGACAAAAGAAGAGTTAGAGAACAATCTTGGTATCATCGCGAAGAGTGGTTCTTTAGCATTTAAGTCTGAAAATGAAGCAAAGGATGGTCATGATATTATTGGCCAATTCGGGGTTGGATTCTATGCAGCGTTCATGGTTGCAGATGTTGTTACGGTCATCAGTAAGGCTCTAGGTAGTGACCAAGCCTATAAATGGGAATCTGAAGGAGCAGATGGATATACGATTGTTCCAGTTGAGAAAGAATCAGTTGGTACCGAAATTACGCTGAAAATTAAAGAAAATACAGAAGATGAAAATTATGATGAGTACCTTGAAGAATATCGTTTAAAGCAAATCATTAAAAAATACTCTGATTTCATTCGCTATCCAATTAAAATGGATGTGATCCAAAGAAGCCCAAAAGAAGATAGTGAAACTGAGTTTGATGAATACACTGAGGAACAAACCCTCAATAGCATGGTGCCGATTTGGAAGAAAAATAAAAGCGAGCTTACCGATGAGGATTATGCAAACTTTTATAACGAAAAGCATTACGGTTTTGATAAGCCGTTAAAGCATCTTCATATTAGCGTTGATGGTACGATTCGATATAATGCCATTTTGTTTATTCCAGAAAATATTCCATTTGATTATTATTCGAAAGAATTCGAAAAGGGCTTAGAGCTTTACTCCAATGGTGTATTAATTATGAATAAGAGTGCGGACCTACTTCCCGATCATTTTAGCTTTGTAAAGGGAATGGTTGATTCTGAGGATTTATCTCTAAATATCTCGAGAGAAATGTTACAGCATGACCGTCAATTAAAGCTAATTGCGAAAAACATTAATAAGAAAATCAAAAGTGAATTGCAAAGCCTGTTAAAAAATGAGCGTGAACAATACGTTAAATTCTTTAATTCTTTTGGCCGACAGTTGAAATTTGGTGTATACAATGACTTTGGTGCAAACAAGGAAACATTACAAGATTTATTGATGTTCTATTCTTCAAAGGACAAGCAACTTGTTACATTAGATGAATATGTTTCAAGAATGCCAGAAGAACAAAAATACATTTATTATGCTTCTGGTGATTCTGTGGAGAGAATTGAAAAACTTCCACAAACAGAACTTGTTGCCGATAAAGGTTATGAAATTTTATACTTCACCGAGGAAATTGATGAGTTCGCCATCAAAATGTTGATGAACTACAAAGAAAAAGAATTTAAATCCGTTGCTAGTGGTGACCTAGGAATTGAAGATGAAGATCAAGCAAAGGATGATTCAAAAGAGAGTGAACATAAAGAGCTCTTTGAGGCAATGAAAGAGATATTAGCAGGAAAAGTAAAGGATGTTCGTGTATCTAAACGTTTAAAATCTCATCCCGTTTGCCTATCGTCTGAAGGTGACATTTCCATCGAGATGGAAAAGGTTCTCAGTGCAATGCCTGATAATCAAAATGTAAAAGCCGATAAAGTACTGGAAATCAACAGCAACCATGAAGTGTTCCAATCACTAAAATCAGCATATGAAAGTGACAAAGAAAAACTTGATCTATATACGAACCTATTGTACAACCAGGCTTTATTAATTGAGGGCCTACCTATTCAAGACCCAGTTGAGTTTACAAACAATATTTGTAAAGTAATGGCTTAATTTAGAAAGCCCTGTATCCGCTAGCGGCATTCAGGGCTTTTTTCTTATATCTTAGGATAATACGGTTCATATCTAGGATTCGTATAATATGGTGGTCTAGGTCCGATTTTTGGAAGTTGGAAACCATAAGGATTGTGATTGTAAACAACGGTTTCTTTTTCATTGGATTGGTTTACTAATAATAGTTTTACTTCGGGGTTGTATACATAAGCTTGCAAGCTATTGACCTCCTATGCAATCTTCTATCCATTTAGTCTATTCATCCAATGTAGATATGGAGCCCGTCCTTATTTATAACATAATGGACAGACACTTCATTCGCCTAATTGACATAGTGTATTTGAGAAATTGTACTCTTCAGGAGGATGCTATGTCACATCATCATCAAAACCAAAATCAGCAACAACCAAATCACCAAGAATATCCGATGTACCCTAATTATGGCAAGATCACAGAATATAAAGACGTCCCGATCACTGTACCTGAGCAAAGGCAACTTCGCCAGCCTGGGGTAGAAAAGTTAATGGTTCCACGACCTATCATCGAGAATCCAAATTATCATGGTAGCGGGAAGTTAAACGGAAAAGTGGTTTTAATTACAGGTGGCGATAGTGGAATTGGAGCGGCTGCATCGATTGCGTTTGCGAAAGAAGGTGCCAATGTTGCTATTTCTTACTTAGATGAACACGAGGATGCCAACCGAACAAAAACGAGAATTGAAGAACTCGGGCAGCAATGTTTACTCTTACCTGGCGATTTACGAGATAAACAGCAATGCATTGAAATTGTCGAGAAAACGGTTCAGACATTTGGTCAGCTAGATATCCTTTGTAATAATGTCGGAATTCAGTTTCAACAATTAAGCTTGCTCGATATTACCGATGAACAATTTGATGATACCTTTAAAGTAAATATTTACTCTCATTTTTACACGACTCGAGCGGCGCTCCCTTACTTGAAGGCAGGTAGTTCGATTATCAACACTTCCTCTGTGGTAACTTATGTAGGTTTTGAGCAATTAATCGATTATACGGCGACAAAGGGAGCAATTATTGGGTTTACGCGCGCCTTGGCAAACAATTTAGTTGAGAAAGGGATTCGGGTCAATGCCGTTGCCCCTGGCCGTGTCTGGACACCGCTAATCCCAGCTAGTTTTTCCGCAGACCAAGTTTCATTGGTAGAAAATCCGATGCAGCGCCAAGCACAGCCATTCGAGCTAGCGCCCACGTATGTGTAGTTAGCCTCAGATGATTCTCGTTTTGTCACCGGACAAACACTGCATGTGAATGGTGGCCAAGTGATGTCCTCATAAAAATATGCGATAATAAAGACAACACTTGTAACCCATGTTATAAGTGTTGTCTTTTTTTATTTTGGCTCGAAAATAGACTTTATTTCAGAATTTTTAAAAAGGAAGAAAACATGACAAACACGAAAACCTATATAAAAGAATGGCAGCAAGCGCTGCAAAACGAAATCTCGTACTTAAAAAAATATGGTGGAAACAAGGAGAGTGTGACGAACGGGCGTCTGTTATCAAAAGATGTGCTATTCACCTATTATTTTGACACTTCAGGTTCGCTACGGATACCTGTCGGCTCTGCTATTCGTTTGGAATGGGGTGGGCTCAAAACGAAGGGGCGGGTGCTTTCTTCAGAAGGAAAAGGGGTTATTTTAGCGCTTGAGAAATATCTTGGTGACTTGATTTCCGAGGCGTTTCTCTTACATGATCCTTGGGAGCTGCTTGAACACTTAATCGAGCGCTTTGATGAAATCAAAAAGAACAAATCAAAAAGGTTACGTGTGAAAAGGCTGATGGATCCATCGATGGAAGCGAAGCATCCAACGGAGAAGATAAAAAGCAATGTTCATGAACTGATCTTGAGGTCGAAGTATAATCCTGTTACTTTTGTGTGGGGTCCACCTGGTACCGGGAAAACGCATACTCTTGCCAGAGTTACTGCCAATAAATATTTTCAGGAAAAACGCGTTCTCGTCTTGTCTCATAGCAATCAGGCAGTGGACGTTTTAATTGGTGAAATTTCTGCTTTTATAAAAAAACAAGATCGCTTTCGTGAAGGGGATGTCCTTCGCTATGGAACGAACACGGGAGAAGCCCTTGGGAGTCATACGGGAATTACAACCAATCAGTTAATTGAAAAGCTAGATCCCGAACTTTCGAAACAGAAGGAACTCCTCATAGTAGAAAGACGTAATTTAAAACAGGATTTAGCTCGTTCCTTTAGTCAAAGAGATTCAAATGACTTATTGGAGATAGAAACAAAAATCGCGAGAATACTTGATAAGGTTCGGCAAAAAGAGCTCGAGCTATTAAAGGAAGCATTGATTGTCGGTACAACGCTTGCGAAGGCTGCGAGTGACAGTGCGATTTATGAAAAGGATTATGACCTTGTCATTCTAGATGAAGCAAGTATGGCCTATGTTCCTCAAGCCGCATATGCAGCAACTTTGGGAAAGAGAGTCATCATTTGCGGAGATTTTAAGCAATTACCGCCAATTGCCTCGAGTAGGGATTCGCTTGTAACAAAATGGCTGAAAGAGGACGTCTTTCATCGAGCTGGTGTCACCACCTGGGTGAGCGAAGCAACACTTCATCCGCACCTATTTTTATTAAAAGAACAGCGAAGGATGCATCCTGATATCTCCGCATTTACAAATCGGTATATTTATCAGTCATTGGTTACCGATCATGAGACGGTGTTTCGGAATCGAAACGAAATTGTTGCACGCCCACCCTTCCCTGAGCGTGCATCGATTCTTTTAGACACAAGTTATACTGGGGCGCACTGCATTAATGAAAAAGGAACGAATTCTCGAATAAATCCTTGGCAGCTATTATTGTCGTTTCAGTTGATTCATGAAGCATATCTTGGTGGTGCGACTTCAATCGGTTATGTAACGCCTTATCGAGCACAGGCTAACTTAATGCAGCTGTTGCTTGAGGAATTGTATCAAGAAGAACGACTAAATGCAGACATCATTGCCGCAACAGTCCATAAATTCCAGGGCAGTGAACGTGATGTCATGATTTTTGATACTGTAGATAGTGCTCCACAAACACGTGCGGGGATGTTGCTCATTGGTAAAGACAGTGAACGATTAATTAATGTAGCAATTACACGTACAAGAGGAAAGTTTATTCATGTCAGTAACGAGGCATTTATTCGTGGTCATGTATATAGGGACAAGACGCTTCGGCAGCTTGTTGATCACCAAGTAAGCCATAAGCAACGAATTACGACAAAAGAAATTGGAAGTTGGATTAAAAATCAGCATCCAAACCTTCAGTGGATGCATGCGCGAAAGTTAGAATATGTTTTTCAGGATATATTGGAGGCAAAGTCTACCATTGTCCTCTCGCTGCCGGAGGGTACGATTTTAACTGCCGAATGGAGAAAACAATTGGTTAATAGGCAGAGTCAAATTAAATTGGTAGTTATTTCTAATGATGATTGGCAGGAGTTAGACGCTAATCAATTGGTTTATCAAGCCTTTCCGTTCCCGTTCCTCATTATCGATGAGCGTCTATGTTGGCTAGGGATGCCCCTTGAAGGAGCCCGCCAAGTGGAACCTCCTTACGTTGCTGCTAGGCTTGAATCCAAAACAATGTCCGAATATCTTTTAGGACAGGTTCTTAATCGTGAAAAATAAACTTTATTTAAAAAGATTAATAAGCATGAAGCTAAAAGGTAAGAGCTTCATGCTTATTTACATTAAAAGAGATTACCATTTATTTAAAAATAGAAAGGGGCTCCATATCCATATCCGTATCCATAAGGGAAACCACCGAATGCTGCTGCTCCTAAAGCGCCTCCTAGCGCACCAGCAAGTAACGGGGCTCCGAAGCCAAATCCGAACGGAGCTCCAAATCCGAAGGGTCTACCGAAGCCAAATGGTCTACCGAATGGTCGACCATACCCCCATGGGCGGCGCCCTATAATTCTCGTGTCATGTGGATTTACTAACATACCCTGGCCATAATTCATCCCCAAATTTCCTCCTCTTTATTTTTATTCACTGAATTATATGCATTTACCTAGTCCTACTATTGGGTTAACGCCTGTATGGAGGAAAAATTAGGCATAAAAGTTTAGAAACTGATTTAAGAACAAACTAAAAAGGAAAGAATTGCGTTTAGAGGTGTACGCTATGAAAGAGAATAAAAAGGGCAAACAGAGTGTAAATGATCAAAACCTATTTATAAATAACCGCATAAAAAATGAAATAGAGGGGTTAACTTTTACAAAAAACTTTCGCTCTGCGACGGCGGAGGAATGGTATGTGTTCCTTCCTAGTTTTAAGGACCCACAAACTGGAGGGGCAGCTGGTAAAGCAATTATCCATTATAATCTCTATGGAAACCGGGATGTTTATATAAATACGACGATTATTTTTGACGACCCAGATATGCATAATGAAAATATCCAGCCAGTTGTGATTTCCATTGTAGATGAAATTATAAACCGCCTTGTTGGTTATGCTGATACGCTATTAGCTGTACATGCGGGAGAAAACTCCTACCAGGCGGTCTATAAGGCAGAAGGCTCTTAAAGAAAAGGCCGAAATAGAGAATCTAATAGAGGATCTAAAAAAGGATTCTCTTGAAAATTATCAAAATTATCCGTAAAGTGTAGTAAAACAGAACAGACAGTTATAAAATGAAAGGAGGTTAGTTTATTGAAAAAGAACTATTAATCAACGAAACATATGTTTAAGGAGTGGATGAAATGAAAGCGGTTTATTTAGTAGAAGGGGCTCGAACACCTTTTGGTAGTTTTGGAGGTTCGTTAAAATCCGTATCAGACATTGATTTAGGGGTAGTTGCAAGTAAGGAGGCCCTTAAGAGAAGTGGAGTACCTGCAAAGGATATCGATCATGTTTTCTTTGGGAATGTTATACATACAACCAAGGCTGCTTCCTACCTGTCTCGTCATATTGCTCTTAAATCGGGAGTTCCTATCGAAGTCCCTGCTTTAACAGTAAATCGACTTTGTGGATCAGGGTTGCAGGCTGTAGTCTCAGGTGTTCAAGCGATCATGTTGGGTGATGCCAATACAGTCTTGGCAGGCGGTGCTGAAAATATGAGTCAATCTCCGCATGTTTTACGAAACACCCGTTTTGGTACTGGTTTAAAAACACCTGAAATTGATGATATGCTTACCTTGACTTTGCAAGACCAATATACAGGTTGTGGCATGGGGATTACAGCTGAAAATTTAGCTGAACAATACGAGATTACTAGAGAAGAACAAGATCAATTTGCTCAATTGTCCCATCAAAGGGCATCCGCAGCAAGGGAGTCAGGAAGATTTCAAAAGGAAATCGTTTCGGTGGAAGTACCTAGTCGCAAAGGACCAACAATCGTTCTTGAAGATGAGCATATTAAACCAGAAACAACGGTTGAGAAGCTCTCAGGCCTAAGGGCTGCATTCAAAAAAGATGGCTCAGTTACCGCTGGAAATGCAAGTGGAATTAACGATGGGGCAGCTGCAGTTGTATTGGTTTCCGAACAATATCTTGAAGAACATCCAGAAGTAAAACCGTTGGCCAAAATCATCTCCTACGGAGTCGCTGGGGTTGACCCTACGGTAATGGGAATTGGTCCAGTTCCAGCTAGTAAGATAGCTATTTCAAAAGCGGGATTAAGCTGGAATGAGATTGACCTAATCGAATTAAACGAAGCGTTTGCTGCGCAATCTTTAGCTGTAATGAAAGAACTTAGCCTTAGTCAGGAAAAAGTGAATGTAAATGGCGGGGCCATTGCTCTAGGTCATCCAGTTGGGGCTAGTGGAACGAGAATCCTTCATTCCCTTGCGTTGGAATTAAGAGCAAGACAAGGAAAATACGGCTTAGCTACGTTATGTATTGGTGGCGGGCAAGGGATCTCAATGATTATTGAGAGCGTGTAGAAAACTGAATAAATTGGTAGATTGTGATAATCTTATTTTATATGTTAGCACCATAAACAGATGTTTATGGTGCTGTTTTTTATCGTTGTTAAAACATTTTTGTTTACCCCGTGGGGTAATTAAGATAAAATTAGACGATAGGAGGAGGAGGAAATCATGCTAATTGAAAATAAAAATCGGCCATTCGAAAAGAGGCTTATGTGATGTCAGATAGATCTGAAACTTTAAAAGCCAAAGAACAACCAGCTTGGCTACAAACATATATTGATTCCCCGGAAAAGCAACGTCAGCTCTATCGTCGGACATTGCTTATTGTAGTAATTTCCCAAATTTTTGGTGGGGCAGGACTTGCGGCGGGGATAACTGTGGGTGCCCTTCTCGCCCAAGACATGCTGGGCACAGACGGTTTTGCAGGAATTCCGATTGCACTATTCACTCTAGGTTCAGCTGGGGCGGCCTTTCTAGTAGGAAGACTCTCCCAACGTTTTGGGCGACGCTTTGGTCTTGCCTCAGGTTTCCTGGCTGGTGGAGTTGGTGCTTTGGGCGTCGTCATATCAGCCGTTACCAATCATGTTCCACTTCTGTTTGTGTCACTCATTGTTTATGGTGCTGGAACCGCAACGAATTTACTAGCTCGCTATGCAGGTACAGACTTGGCCAATTCTAAACAACGTGCAACAGCTGTGAGTATCGCAATGGTTTTCACTACCTTTGGAGCTGTGGCAGGACCTAACTTGGTGGAGGTTATGGGTAATGTTGCAATCAGGATTGGGGTCCCCCCTTTAGCAGGTACGTTTATCCTTGCAGGTGCAGCTTATCTTCTAGCAGGATTGGTTATTCTTGCCTTCATGCGTCCAGACCCTTTAATCGTTGCAAAAGCACTAGCGAGTATTCAGAAACCGGATGAGCGGCAACTAGTTTCGGATAACAATCCTATCGAGTTAAATAAACGTGGGGTCGTTGTCGGTGCAACAGTTATGGTTTTAACTCAAATGGTGATGATTGCTATTATGACCATGACGCCCGTTCATATGGGTCACCACGGACATGATCTGAATGGAATTGGATTGGTTATCGGGATTCATATAGGTGCGATGTTTCTACCCTCTCTTATAACGGGTATTCTTGTCGATAAGGTTGGACGCACAGCAATGGCGATTGCATCAGGTGCCACTTTACTTGTTGCGGGTGGATTATCTGCTGTTGCACCTGGTGATTCAATGATTATCCTAACGATCGCTCTCGCTTTACTTGGCCTTGGTTGGAACTTTGGTCTAATTAGTGGTACAGCGCTAATCGTGGATTCAACAACCCCAGCCACGCGTGCAAAAACACAAGGTTCCGTTGATGTTATGATTGCTTTGTCTGGGGCAGCTGGTGGCGCATTATCTGGAGTCGTTGTCGCTCATTCTAGTTTTGCAGTCCTTTCAATTTTAGGAGGAGTTCTGTCACTAATCCTAATTCCAGTTGTTCTTTGGTCTCGCAAAACTCAGGTAAGTTAAGCACCGTTAAGTCTAAAAAAAGAATAGAGTCTGTCTTAATATAATTGGTCGTTTTCTACTATTTTAGAAATCGGCTTTTTTCAAATTCAAATGTTAATTCCTTAGCAGGGGTATCGTACCTTCTATCTCATTTGACATTGTTCTTGTTTAGACGAATGGTTAAAATTACAATAAAAATAAACACTAATGCATACAAGATCATAGGGAGGAATTTTTGTGAGTTTTTTAAATAAGACAATCATTGTAACTGGTGCAGCAAAGGGAATTGGAAAGACTATCGCTGAAATGTATGCAGAAAATGGGGCCAATGTGATTTTAGCCGACGTCGATAGCCAAGCAGGAGAGCAAACAGCAAGAAACATAAAAGCAAAAGGCGGACGAGCTATGTTTGTCCAAACCGATGTTAGACAAGAAGCTAGTATTGTCCAGTTGATGAAAACGGCACAGAATACATATGGAACAATCAATATTTTAATCAATAATGCAGGAAAAGGGTTATTTAAATCCGTCTATGAGGTTACCTTGGAAGAATGGGACGATGTATTGAATACCAATTTAAGAAGTGTCTTTCTTGCCTCTCGTGAAGCAGCGAAGTATATGCGTGGAAATCATGAAGGTGGCGCAATTATCAATCTCGCATCGACAAGAGCCCTCATGTCTGAGCCCAGCTCGGAGTCTTATGCAGCATCTAAGGGCGGAATTGTTGCCATCACCCACGCACTCGCCACCTCCCTTGGTGCAGACCGAATCACGGTAAATGCAATTTCTCCTGGGTGGATTGAAACCGGAGACTACTCAAAATTATCAGAAGCGGATCATGCCCAGCATCTATCCAAGCGAGTGGGAAAACCAGAGGATGTTGCACGTGCTTGTCTATATTTGACAGCGAAGGAAAACGATTTTGTAACTGGGGTCAACCTTGTTATTGACGGTGGCATGACAAGAAAAATGATTTATGAAGAATAAGGACACTCTTTTCTTCGGTAATTGAGAGTAGGGTTCCAACCCATGTTCTATTAATCTAATCAGTTGTAATTCTACAAAAATTTGTTTAATCTAACTATAGGTAAAATGAATCAAGGATTCCCCACAGAAATTTGCACAGTCGATCACAACTCCCAAAGGAGACGGATTTCATGGATAAAATAAGACAAATCTCTAGTGAGCTCAGAGATTGGATTATTAGTACCTTAAATAATGGTGTCAGTCCCGTCGCAATTGCAGATGCTATGATAAAAAAAGGATTTGATCCAAAATTTGCTTATGAAGCTCTTTTTCGAATAGTCGGGAACGAATCAATTAAAACAAGTGAAACTAACTTAAACACCTATCAATCTGAACTTCCCGAGATTGGAAAAAAGGGGAATGTTATTACTACTACTGATAGGGAAGTTAAAGTTCTTTCAAGAGTAGAGAAGCCATTTATTCTGCACCTTGATCATGTTTTAAGTATTGAGGAATGCGATGAACTTATAAACCTGTCAAAAGATCGCCTGCAACCATCTCGTATCGTCGATCCCACTACTGGGGAAGAGAAGGTAGCACCTGGCAGAACAAGTAAAGGGATGCATTATACCATTCGTGAAAACGCATTAATCACGACAATTGAGAATCGGATAGCTGGATTAACCGATTTCCCAGTTGAGAATGGGGAAGGTCTACAGGTTTTAAATTATGACATTGGGGAAGAGTATAAACAGCATTTTGACTATTTTCCGCCGAATAAAGTTGACCACGATAAAGGTGGCCAACGGGTTGGTACCTTTTTAATTTACCTAAACGATGTCATTGAGGGTGGCGAGACGGTGTTTCCAAAAGCAGGTGTCTCCATCGTTCCCAAAAAAGGTTCAGCGGTTTATTTCCATTATGGAAATAGCAAAGAGCAAGTGGACCGGATGTCCGTCCATAGCAGTGTGCCTATCGTTAAGGGAGAAAAATGGGTAGCGACAAAATGGATTCGCCAAGGTAAAATTTATTGAATGTATTAAACAAATAAACTTCTAAACCGAAAAAAACATGATTTTACAGTTCTGATAAATGTACACAAGGTAAGAAAGTTGTTACTATTGTTATATATGAAAAATAAAGACAATGTTCATTGGAAGGTGTGTTAAGTATATGACAAATCAAACAAATGAAACGCTTTTTAAGGAAGTAATGGGGAATTATCCAACAGGAGTGACGGTTGTTACAACGGTTGATGAAAATGGAACTCCACTTGGATTAACGGTCAATTCCTTTGCATCGGTATCAATTGATCCATTACTTATCCTTTGGTCCATTGATAAGCGCGTTTCCTCGCATGATGTGTTTAAAAACACAGATAAATTCGCCGTCCATGTTCTAGCTGGCGACCAAAGTGATATCTGCGGATTATTTGCAACAAAGGGGACAGATCGTTTTAGCAATTGTGAATGGCAGCTATCTAATCAAAAGCTTCCAGTAATTGCAGGAGCAGCAGGAGTTTTACAATGTAAAACCTTTAAAACGATTGATGCTGGTGATCATACCATTTTAATTGGTGAAGTAGTCGAAATTGAGAGCAACAACAAAGAACCACTTTTATATCACAAAAGAAAATTCGGGCCAATTCCGGATGAATTTTATAAATAGGCTTCAGCCCCCCTCCCTTGTAAAGGAAGGGGTTTTTTAATGTAATAAATCTTACATTGTATTATTCATTTATGCCTGACTTATTTTCCGTAAAAACCAAAATTATATCCATGGAAAGATTGTTATCCATTTCATATTTCAACTACCTTGTACTTTTAGGATTTTTCCTAATTGTGAGGGGAAACTATTTGAAAAGGTTTTTTCCTTTTGCTTTCCTATATCTTGTTGGTTCTTAATAATGGAGGTGGATAATTTGGAAAAAGATGAATCAATTCGTGATTTAATTACTGTGGAAGATGAGACAGGTAAAGAAATGTCATATGAGGTAGAAGCTTTATTTGACATGCAAGGAGAAACGTATGCTCTATTAAGATCAGACGATGACACGATATTAATGCAGGTTGAAGAGGATGAGCAAGGCCAACACCTTGTAGGTCTGTCGAATGAAACGGAAAAAGAAGCCATTCTTGATGCTTATCAAATAGCAGTTGATGCTGCACCTGCGGATGAATATAAAGGAGACTTATAAGGAAATGAATAAAGAAAATAAACGTAAACAAAGCACCGGTCCTACTGTTGCTCCTGGGATGGATGATACTGAAGAACTTGAGCAAAATGCTACTCAATCGGAAGTCGAAAAGGGTGAATACACAGAGGTAACAAATCTTTCTTATGATGAGGTTAACCCAAGTTAATAAGCAGGAGGGAGGTTGCTTCCATGTCTGACTGGAACCAAGAAGGTGCACCAAATAATAATCTTTCACCCGAAACGATTAATAATTCAAAGCTAGTCAGTAAAAACGGTTTGCAGCAAGACCACGGATCCTCAAAAGGTGGAGAAAGTGATCAAGTAATTAAAAAACAGTTAAAGCGACGTCAACCTGGAATGGGTTAAAGCTGGAGCAGCCATTTTGCTGCTCCTTTAGTTATTTCAGCGGGATTAAACAGCCAACTATAACGTAGTCTCGTTAAAACAAAAAAAATTTAACTGCTATTTTACTATTCATTTTCGGAAGGGAGAGAATTTCTCCCAGAAATTTTTAAAATTGTTGTAGAATAATAGTGAGCTTGCGTTATAATAGTCTATAAATTAAAAACATTAAGTTTATTAGGGGGCTTAAATTGTGAAAAAATCATTACTGGGGATGCTAGCAACGATTGTAACACTAGTGCTAGCATTAGTTGGTTGTGGCAATGATGCAGAGACCAACGATTCATCCAAAAGCGGTGCTACAAATGAGGGAAGTACTGAAAAGGTTTCAATTGATGTGGGAATGCTAAAATTAACTAGTACGGCACCATTATTTATTGCCATTGAAAAGGGCTATTTTGAAGAAGAGAATCTTGAGGTTAACCCTCAGTGGTTTGAAGCAGCACAGCCGATTACTGTAGCAACTGCAGGTGGAAGTGTTGATGTTGGTGCAACCGGAATTACTGCAAGCTTGTACAATATGGTTGCTGGAGGTCAGAAATTATGGATTGTCGCGGACAAAGGTAGAGAGCAAGAAGGATTCTCTTCTTCTGCGTTACTTGTTCCAAACGATTCGGATGCGTCTACTCCCGCCGATTTAAAAGGCAAAAGAATTGGAATTACTCAGACTGGTTCTACATTCCATTACATGGCTGGTAGAATTCTAGAAAACCATGGTTTATCATTAGACGATGTGCAATTAGTACCGTTAAATAGCATTAAAGGTCTGATGGAGTCATTGAATAGCAAACAGGTTGACGCAGTCATTTTAAATGAACCAAATATTTCTACAGTTGTACAAGACGGATATGGAAAAGTCATCACCCAAGTTGGTGAAGAAATGGACTACCAAACTTCCGGTATCTTTTTCTCACCTAAGTTTGCTGAAGATAAAGATACAGCTGTTCGATTTTTAAAGGCGTATGCAAGGGCTACAGAATATTATTATGATGCAGTATTAACGCAAGAAAATGGTGAGCTTGTTCCTGGTGAAAATTATGATGAAGTCATCGGGATTATTGCCAACTACACCGACCAAGACCCTGAACTGATTAAAAAAGGGTTGCCATACATGGACCGTGATGGCCGGTTGTTAGAATCAGATATTCAAACTCAAGTAGAGTGGTATGCAAAAGAAAAGCTAATTGACAAGGAAATTGATGTTAATGAAATTGTTAATACAGAATTGCTAGAGGAAGCATTGACTGAATTAGGGAAGTGACAGCATGAGAGTCGTAGTTGAAAATGTGGAAAAAACGTTTGTTGATTCTAAAAAAAACGAGGTACTTGCGCTAGAGGATATTAACTTCTCCATTGAGAAAGAAGAATTTGTTGTCTTAGTCGGGCCTAGCGGATGTGGGAAATCGACCTTATTAAATATTGTCGGGGGATTATTATCACCTACTAAAGGACAAGTTTATTTTGAAAGTAGTAATGATAAAGATCCTACTCTAGGAATTGTCTTCCAAGAAATTGCATTATTCCCTTGGAGGTCGGTTTTCGAGAACGTCACATTCGGGCTTGAAGAGAGAGGCGTTAGCAAAAAAGAGAGAGCAGAAAAAGGGAAGCATTATATTGAAATGGTCGGACTAACTGGTTTTGAGGCTGCCTATCCAAAACAATTATCGGGTGGGATGAAGCAAAGAGCAGGAATTGCGCGCGCACTAGCTGTTGAACCTGATCTATTATTAATGGATGAACCTTTTTCTGCACTAGATGCCCAAACACGTACAATCATGCAGGAAGAATTGTTAACGATTTGGAATCGGACCCGATTAAGTACACTCTATGTTACTCATAACATCCAAGAGGCTGTTTATCTGGCGGACCGCGTGATTGTGTTGTCCAGACACCCTGGACATATTAAAAAGATCATTCCAATTGAATTACCAAAGATTGGCCGTGATCAAGAAAAATATCGTTCACAATTCGAACGATATTCAAATGAGATTTGGGAATTAATCCGTCATGATGCCGAAGAAGCATTAAAGGAGGCGTAACGGATGGAAACCACTACTAGAAAAGTAATTAAAAACCGTGTCGCCTTTCTTGAGCAAAAGGTACCAGGCTATGTGTCGGTGTTAGGTATCACAGGTATTCTCCTCTTATGGGAGCTGGTTTGCCGACTTAATATTGTACCACCTTTATTTCTACCTGCCCCTACCGCCATCGTTACCGATGGCTGGGAGTTGATTAGCAGCGGGGAGCTGTTGAAGAATTTAATCGCTAGCCTTTATCGCATTTTTGGGGGTTATGCAATCGGAGCTATATTCGGTATTACGGTGGGTTTAATCCTAGGGTTCTCAAAGTGGGCAGATGCAATTTTCACACCCATCGTTTATTCAATCTATCCAATCCCGAAAATCGCTTTATTACCACTGATTATTTTATGGTTTGGCATTGGTGAAATGCCGAAAATTGCAATCATTGCACTTGGAGTATTTTTCCCCGTGTTAATCAATACATTTTCAGGGGTGAAAAATGTAGATCCAAGCTTAATTAAAGCAGCTGTTACATTTGGGGCTAGCCATGTAAGTGTGATTCGAAAAGTCATTTTACCCGGTGCCCTTCCTACCATCTTTGCTGGATTGAAATTAGCAGCAGGAACAGCCTTGCTGTTACTCGTTTCAGCAGAAATGATTGCCGCTGAGTACGGCATTGGTGCAATGGTGTTACATTATGGGAATTTAATGATTACCACCAAATTAATGGCAGGTGTTCTAATCCTATCTTTATTAGGTCTAACGTTTAACAGAGGATTGCAGTGGTTAGAGCGAAAACTTATTCCGTGGAAGTAAATTATAAAAGCTGTTTTCGTAAAGGCCTTTTCTCATAAACTGAAGTTAATTTTTAAATGAAAAAACAGCTAATAATGTCCATTTAAGTTCTAAAAGCAACAAAGTTTGAGAAAGAGCTATATAAAAGAAAGACAGTGCCTGCTTTAGGTACTGTCTTTGTTTTGAAAGTTACTCTGCAAAAAATCCAAGTGCGTATTTAACCCCTTCATGAACATCCTCTGTTTCATAGCCTGCTAAATCCTCAAATGATAGCTTCATTTTGACATCCTCTAATTCATACCCGCTATCTAAGTCAATATTTAAAAGTACCTCATATCCCTCTTCTGTCACGCTCGTATCAAGAATATTGAACGTCCGAATCGGTACCCCTATTTCGTAATCGATTGAATCCATGAACTCTGCCATATTTTTACCCCCATCTTTTTTACGGAATACCTACTTTAGTTGGAAACATTAACAATTTTTGTTCGTAAATTAGCTCTTTCAATTTAAGTCTGTTATTTCTTACTATCATTTAATCGTTCCACTTTATGCCACTTACATCTATATTGTCTGAGATTATCTAATGGTCACTCAAAGATATGCTCATACTACCCTCGAGGAGGTATGTACAGATGGAGGGTTTTTCTTACAAAAATGAATGGTTCGGAAATATAAAAGGAGATATCCTTTCGGGAATTGTCGTTGCGCTCGCGTTAATCCCAGAAGCGATCGCGTTTTCAATTATTGCTGGTGTTGATCCAATGGTCGGGTTATATGCCTCTTTTACCATTGCGGTTACCATTGCTTTTGTTGGCGGTAGACCTGGGATGATCTCAGCAGCAACGGGTGCGATGGCGTTGTTATTCATTGATTTAGTCGCGGATCATGGTCTTGAGTATCTTTTAGCTGCCACGATAGTAACGGGTGTAATACAGATACTCTTTGGAGTATTTAAGTTGGCGAGGTATATGAAGTTTATCCCAAGGTCAGTGATGATTGGTTTTGTTAATGCATTAGCGATTATGATTTTTACGTCTCAACTCCCGCATTTTGAAGGAGAAGGCTGTATTGTGTATGCGTTGGTGGGTCTAACTTTAGCGATTATTTATCTTTTCCCTTATTTAACGAAAGCTGTACCTTCAACGTTAGTAGCTATTGTCCTTGTTACAGCCCTTTCAATTTTTATGAACTATGGCATCCGAACAGTTGGAGACATGGGGGCTATTTCACAAACCTTACCTGTGTTCTTGCTCCCTCAGATTCCGTTGTCATTTGAAACATTAGCCATTATTTTCCCCTACTCGATTGCTTTGGCGATTGTCGGTTTGTTAGAATCATTGCTAACAGCGTCAATTGTCGATGATATGACGGATTCGGATAGTAATAAAAATGTAGAAAGCCGTGGTCAAGGCATTGCTAATATTATTACTGGCTTTTTTGGCGGCATGGCTGGTTGTGCGATGATTGGTCAATCCGTAATTAATGTAAAGTCAGGAGGACGTGGGAGGCTTTCAGCATTAGTCGCTGGTGTATTTCTCATGTTTTTAATTGTTGTGTTAGGTAATATTGTCATTCAAATACCAATGGCCGCTCTGGCAGGTGTTATGATTATGGTATCCATAAGTACCTTCGATTGGAACTCCATTCGAACGCTACACCTTATCCCTAGGACAGACGCGTTGGTCATGGTGGTTACTGTCCTGACTGTGGTCTTTACCCATAATCTAGCGATTGGGGTTTTTACCGGAATTCTCCTGAGTGCTGTCTTTTTCGTTTCAAAAATTTCTAATATTAAGGTAGACAGTAAATTAGAAGGAAGTCACAGGACTTACTTTGTAAAAGGCGAATTGTTCTTCGCTTCCGTAACAGATCTTCTAGCCAAATTTGACTTTAAGGAAAAGGTGAAAAGTGTGGATATTGAACTTAGTAGAACGCATATATGGGATGATTCTGCGGTAGCGGCTGTAGATAAAATCGTTTCGAAGTTTGAAGAAAATAATATTATTGTTACGGTAAAAGGGTTAAACGAAGACAGTACCGAACTAGTAAATAAATTAGCGAATAAATTAGGGTCACATTAAGGGAGTGAACTAGGTATGTACAAAAGGATCTTACTAGCTACAGATGGGTCTGAACACTCAAAAAGAGCGGCAGAGAATGCATTAACGATTGGTAAATGTAATTCCGATTCGAAAATGGAGATCGTTTATGTAATCGACCATGATAAGGTGAAATCTGACGTCCTAAGTAACTGGAATACGGCTGAAATAGGGGATAAACATAAAAGTCGTCTTAAGGGGATTGAACAGATGGCTATTGATTCTGAAGTAAATTACGAAACGAAAATATTACACGGTGAACCAGGTCCTGCGATCGTTGAATACGCAAATAAAAATCACTTTGATGTCGTAGTCATTGGTAGTAGAGGGCTAAACGGTCTTCAGGAATTTGTTTTAGGAAGTGTTAGTCATAAAGTTGCCAAGCGGGCAAATTGTCCTGTATTAATTGTAAAGTAATGATGCCAAAACTGGGGATGCTTTCTCCAGTTTTTTTTGCTCATGTCAGGCTTAAATATTTGGAACGTGAGCAAGTCTCGTGATTGGTGGATAATCGTGTGATAAAATATGGAAATGTTCTACAGAAATAAAGGAGTGCTTTGATTTTGGCGCAATATGACTTTACGAAAGGTCCACTTGTTAAGCAATTATTCTTATTCTCAACGCCGATTATGCTAGCTAATTTACTTCAAGTATCTTATCAATTTATTGATAGCCTCTGGGTAGGAAATTTATTAGGAGCCAATGCACTTGGTGCCATCACGATCGCTTCAACTGTAGTTGTAACGGTCCTATCGTTTATCATTGGAATCAATCATGCGACATTAACGATTTTGTCTCAACAAAGAGGAAAAGGGAATGATCATGGCCTTAAATCATATTTAAATGCCTTTGTTGTTGTCCTAGCGACACTTTCATTATTTGCCGGTGTCAGTGGTTTCCTATTTTCCGAACGAATCTTAGTTCTATTGGACACCCCACCAGAAATGCTCGCAGATGCGAATGCTTACCTCCGAATAAATTTTATCGGAATTCTATTTTTATTAGGTTATAATTTTATAAGTTCGGTTTTAAGGTCATTAGGAGATAGTAAAACACCGTTGAAATTTGTGATGGCTGCAGTTTTGCTGAATACTGTGTTAGACCCATTGTTTATTAGCGTGTTTGGTTGGGGAATGGAAGGAGCTGCTTATGCTACCGTCATCTCGCAAGGACTCTCGTTTTTATATGGACTCATTTATACGCTTAGACGGAAATTAGTTCCTTTTACATTACCGTCTCTTCCTAGTAAGGAAGAAGTGTGGCTGATTTTAAAATTAGGAATACCCTCCGGATTACAAATGATGGTCATTCATGCGGGCGTTTTAGCGATTTTGAGTGTTGTTAATACGTTTGGAGAAGAAGTTGTCGCGGGGTTTGGTGCCTCACAGCGGATTGATAGCCTAATCACCTTACCGGCGATGGCATTAGGTACAGCCGTAAATAGTATGGCAGGCCAAAATATTGGTGCAAACCGTTGGGATAGAGTTAGACAGCTAGCCATTTATGGAGCGCTTTATAATCTAGCTATCATGCTTGTAATGGCTGTTGTTATTGTTTTATTGGCTGAATCTCTCATTGGATTGTTTATCCCGGAAGGAGAAGCGGCCACATTCGGTACCGATTATTTAAAAATAATTGCGTTCTTTTATCCCTTCATCGGACTCAATTTTATTTTAAATGGAATTGTTAGAGGGTCTGGGGCGATGTATCAAGTACTAGTGCTAAACGTCATCTCTTTTTGGGTCTTACGTTACCCATTAACGGATCTATTTTCATCGTTATTCGGTCCTAATGGGATCGCTTTTGGAATGGGCATTAGTTTTGTTCTAAGTAGCATTTTTTCATTTGGGTATTTTAAGTTTGGAAAATGGAAGAAACAAGACTTGTTTTCAAAGGGTCAAAAAATATCTAACTGATAAACGGCTTAGCAGCACATTTAATTGTGCTGCTTGTTTGTGTTTCGGATGTTAAATAGACGACCGTTTTTTAGGGAAGAATAAGGATAAAATTTTTGAAATTCTACAGGATTAAACTATATTAGCGGTAATTCCTTAAAGAATACTTTGACCTTGGGAGGTGAGGGAATTGATACAGTTAACGACAAAGGAATTGTCTTTCATCGAGGATGAAATTCGAGCGGAAGAAATTACAGCAAAAACAATGAGTTGGTGTGCTTCTCAGTGCAAGGAAGCTGGATTGAAAGAAACGTTACATAAAATGGCCGAAAGTCACCATTTAAAAGTAATTGAACTATCCAATTATCTTAATCGCTCAACTAACCTTCACTAATTCTCATTATGGGGTGTAAAGAAGATGCGTAATCATTGTTTAACTGACAAAGAAATGCTCCAGCTATGCCTTGAGTTAGAGAAAGGGCGTTGTCAGAGCATTAGTAATACGATGTTAGGGACGACTCATCCCGCCTTGCGCGAGGTCTATCAAGAATGCTTTGAAAATTCAAGTAGCAACCAATATCAATTGCTTGATTTATTGGTTGCAGGGGACCAGTATAAAACCCAAATTGCAAGCATTGAAAAGATTGGAACTGTACAAGAACTCATGCAAAATAGACTTAATTTCGATGACCTATTCTAACATGAAAAACAAAAATACCTTATCTAAGAACAAAGGACGGATGTGGATTAGAAATGAGAGTTGGAAGTCATGTTAGCATTCGAAATGGATACCTAGGGGCAGCAAAACAGGCCGTTGCTAATCAGGCATCCGCTTTTCAATACTTCCCCAAAAATCCGAGGAGCCTTTCGGTGAAATCATTTGACCATGATGATGCTCTGAGCTGCAAAGAATTTTGTGGGCAAAATGACATCCAATCTGTAGCCCATACACCCTACTCTACAAGCCTTACTCCCTCTAAAGATAAAGTAGAGCTAACTTACGCCTCTTTGTTAAATGATTTAGAAATTGCGGACGCTTGTGGTTCCATCGGTGTAGTTGTCCATTTTGGAAACCAAATCAGCGATGTTGATCCTTTAGCCAGCTACCATTTAATGTTGGAAATGTTAAACCGTGTTTTAAGTGATTGGGGTGGATCTTGTAAAATTTTATTAGAGAATAACGCCGGAACAAAAGGTGGATTGGGGACTACCTTGGAAGAATTGGTTCAGGTTCGAAATTTATGTGATTACCCAGAGAAAATCGGTTTCTGTCTCGATACATGCCACGCGTTTGCAAGCGGTCTTTGGAATGGTGAAAATACGGGGGGAGTCATCGCTAAAGGGGAAGAGTTAGGATACTGGAGGGATTTAGACGTCATCCATCTTAATAATTCTAAGTACCCAACTGGTTCTAAAAAGGACAGGCATGCAAATATTTTTAAAAATGGCTATATAACCGAGAAACAATTAGAGTTATTTGTTATGTCTTCAGCGCTAAGAAATGTTCCCCTCATCCTGGAAACGCCTGATGATGAAGGCATAGCTCATAAAGACGAAATTCAAACCCTCATGCAAACATGGGGAAAGAAGGATTAGAAGGATCCGTTTCGATTGAAGCGGGTTTTTTCAGTTTTTCACAATGAGTATACATAGTAATCTATCAACTAACTAAATCTGTATTTGATGCTACTTATAAATAAATCAGAGCATATGTTCTACCAATGTGATATAATTAAACGGCAATAGAATAGGTTTCTCAAGGGTGGTCAGCTAATCCCCTAATGAAAGGGGGTGATGCTGTGACGGTATTTGAAGCATTGATGTTTGCATGTGCTTTTGCAAGCTTAATTGTTGCAATCCTGTCTTTTACCAATAAAAAATAACCCACCCTTGAGCCTAGCAGCCAGGTGGATTATTTCCCTCTATAGCTGATCCCCTTTTAAGGGACCTTCTATTGTATCGACCGTTTGGTGTTACCAGCACCAGCGGTCTTTTCTTATTTATGTCTATTATAGTTTTATTATAACCAAGATTCATTAAAAAGAAAACCAATAGGAAAAAACTACTTAGCTTTCTTCTTCTGTTTTTCAATATTTCCGATAGACTCGCCGTTCGGGAGCCCATACAATCTGCTTTTAGGTTCGTGTATGGTTTGTGAAGGCCAAAGATAAGGTTATTCCCTTTAGCGATGTCATTTCCGTCACTCTTCCCGTATTGCATATATAAATAGCCTATTGTAATTCCTTCTATTGGAAGAAAGTAGATTAGCCAAGCCTTTATTGGTGGCATCTTAATTGTCGCTCTAACACTTATCATCGGTTCACAAGATTACAATGGCCGAGGTTTAGAAATGCTTGAGCAAGCCTTCGTCCCCTGCCTAGTCGCAAGTTTTGTTGGCCATTATGTAACTGTATCAGCCTGGGGGGTTAAACATAAAGAAAAAATGATGATTGATAATCTACCAGACCTATCTATCAATTCTTCTCGCGAGTTTCTCCAATCAAATCATTCACAGATAATAGAAGGGCCGTGGTGGAGCCAATAATTAGACCGATAAGAATGCCAAAGACAATCCATTTCGACAAAGTGAAGATAAATGTACGATAGCTTTGTTTAGTATTCATTTTCATTCCTCATGTTAAATGTTTTGGTGGTTCTTTGTCATGTTCATTGTTTTTAATTTCAGAGAATATTGAGGATGACTGATTTGATGAAATACTATGTAGTTTCGAAGGGGATGCATGGATGTTTGTTTGTACTAGAGAAATCAGCATGTTAATATCCTCTTTTGTTGCATATTGCTTTTCAGGTTTTAACATATAGCCTAATTGACCATTAGATTCAATTGTAGCCCACTGTAAATCGCTAATATTCTGAACACCTTGTTGTCTCAAACGAACCTCGAGCATATCAACTGTTAGGCGTAGTTTTCTTAGATTTCGTTCATTTATTTTTCCATTTTCGACGACTATGATTGATTTGCCATAAAAAAACCTTTCAAGCGGATCGAACTTTAAAACAAGATATTCAATGAAAAGTAGGGTAAGGACAAGCAATAAAGTAATGACCATCGTAATCCATATATTTCTTTCGCTTACTGGTTGTATGATTAATGATCCAACAGCAATCATCATCACCGTTTGTGCAACGGTAAGTTGGGAAATAGATTTCCTTCCAGCTAAGCGCAAAATAAGAATGCCCCCGAACACGATGACGACAGATTTCCATATAAAGTGTAGATCCAAAAGAGTAACCTCCTTTCCCGATGCGCTTTCCTATTGGTTCCCATTATCTTTCTCTGCCTTGTGAAAAAATATCAGTATTCATCATTAACAACGCATTAAGGGTATATGAGGTGTGTGTATGTTTCTTTCGCTGACAACAGATAATACAAAAGTGGGTAAAGGGGGCGATAAAATGGCTAAAAATGAAAAAACGGCTGAACGTTTGGAGCAGCCTTTGATGTCTACTGGAACCACGGAACAAGGATTTGATAGGGATACGAAGGATTCCAAAGTCGTAAGCAAACCTAAAATTGGCGAGACGATGTTAGGTGATAATGGAAAACTGGGCAAATAAGATAAGAGTTAACGAGCTAGCTAAAAAAGGAGTGGGAAAAATGAAGAAGAAAGAGCAATTTCTAGAGGGGGCTAAGGTGACTCAGGATAATCAAATCTTTGGTACACCTAATAGCAAGAGTAAAAATGGAACTGGTGATTCTCCTAATGATAATGTTAACAAGGGGAAATCTAATCGTTAAAATTAGCAGCCAATCGGCTGCTTCTTTTTATGTTCATTTACCTATGGTTTGTTATGATAAACAAAGAGGAATTATGGGAGGGAGAAAAGGTGGAAATAAACAAGATTATTGTTGCGAGTCCGATGTACAAAGAAATACAAGAAATTTTGAATAGAAAAGGTGTAAAGAAAAATTTTCGTTTTTATTCCGATGAAGAGGTGACACAAGAGGATTTAAATTGGGCGGATGCCTTTGTCTCATTTAGTATGAAAGACCAATTTGATTATCATAATCTTAAATGGGTTCATTCACTTGGAGCGGGTGTTGATCGGTTTTTATTTGGGAAGGAATGGCCAACAGGTGTACTCTTAACAAGAACTGTTTGTTCGTTCGGGCAAAGAATTGGTGAGTATTGTTTAAGTTATTTATTGAAAGACTTACAGCTTCACGATCGCTTTCAAACATTAAAGGAACAAAAACAATGGAAACCCAAAACACCTCTATTATTAAGTGAACAGAAGGTCATGATTTATGGCACGGGGGAGATTGGACAAACAACAGCGAAGATCCTTTCTCAATTTGGAGTGAAAGTATACGGTGTCTCATTAAGTGGGGAAAACAAAGAACATTTTAATGAAGTCATGAATCTTGAAAATCATTATGAAAAATTAAGTGAAATGGATTTTCTGATTAATACACTCCCGTTAACGGCACAAACAGTCAACCTATTTAATGAGGAAATTCTAAATAAGTTAACGGGTGTCGGGTTGATCAATGTAGGCCGCGGTGCAACAGTAAACGAAAAAGCTTTATTAGCTGCATTACATACTAAGCATGTTAGATTTGCTGTACTGGATGTCTTTATTCAAGAGCCACTTTCAGATGAAAATGACTTATGGAGTCATCCGAATGTCTTCATCACTCCACATATATCCGCTGTGACTACTCCAAGCGAAGGAGTAGAGTGTTTTATTGAAACATTAATAAAAGTTGAAGGGAATCGCCCGCTTTCAAATATTGTCGATGTAAAAAGAGGTTATTAACTTTATTACAGGCATTATATAAGAAAAAAAGGAGCTGTAAAATCTGCTCCTTTTTTGTGTTGAGTTAGCCTCACACTTTTCCTTGTACCGGATTATAGGAACATAAGCGACTGAAACTAGAACTTTGCAAGCCTTTGGTTCTAATCTGTTTGCGATAATGATAACAAAAAAAATTAGGAAAGAAGAAAAGGAGGAGAATAGTTAGATAAGGAGTAATTGATGATCATTTCTATCAAGCATTTTTATAAAGGGGATGATTTCTTTTGAAGAATCACCCTTTTTTGAGGCCATAGGTCAATGAATGAAACTTCCGGTTGTCTGCAAATACTATGAAGACTAGCAATCATAAGGTCAATAGTATACATATTAAGCGTTTTCCCGTGTCCTTAATGAATCTACCATAGGAGTTGTTGCGAGCTGTTAAAATTTATCATTCCAATTTTATTATTTTTATTATTAGTAACAACAGCCTATTTAAATCTAATCAAACCAACCGAAAAGACATCTAATCAACTCAATCAACACGATCTTACACCAGATAAGAAGGTTGTTATGATCATCATTGATTCAATCATGGATGAGCCATTACAATCTACCATTTCACAAAGTAAAGCGCCTGCATTGCAATTCCTCATTAATAATGGTCAGTATTATCCTGAAATGGTTAGTAGTTTTCCAACAATGTCTGTGGTGGTGGACAGCACCTTATTAACAGGGACCTATTCTGATCAACATAAAGTGCCTGGACTCGTTTGGTTCGATACAAATGAAAACCGTTTTATCAGTTATGGTAGTGCACAAAAAGAAATTCGAAAACTTGGTATAAAGCAAGTTCTTAACGAAAGTTTATTTCGCTTAAATCACCAACACCTAAGCCCGAATGTTAAAACCATACATGAAGAAATAAATGGACAAACGGCATCGATTAACACGCTTATGTATCGGGGAAATCATACAAAACCTTTAAATGTACCGAAAATTGTTAGCCTTGCCGGCCTCCTGAAAGAAGATGCTTCTATTAAAGGCCCTAATTACTTTTCCTACGGATTGCTTTCAATGATTAACCCAACTAATAAGCATAAACATGTATGGGAAGCTTTTGGGTTTAATGACCGATTTGCGGCTGACGAATTGAAATATTTGATTGAACACAACCGATTACCCACTTATACTTTAGCTTATTTTTCAGATAATGATAAGAAAGTACACGAGAAAGGGGTCAATGTTACAAAGGGGATTGAAGATGCCGATAAACAGTTACAGAAGGTTCTTAATGAGTATCCCTCATGGGAAGGGGCATTAAAGGATACTGTTTGGATTGTGATGGGAGATAGTGGGCAAACAGATGTTCTTGTTCACAAAGAACAAGCATTAATTGATCTAAGAGACCTCCTTAAAGAATATCAAATTTATAAAATAAGCGGACCAGTACAGGAGAATGACCAAGTTGTCCTCGGCTTAAATGAACGGATGTCTTTTATTTATCTATTAGATGAAACGATCTTTAAGGAAAATATCATTAATCTCCTTAGTAGGGATGACCGTATTGACAATATCGCTTGGCAAGAAGGTGAGAAAGTTAACGTTGTTTCTTCGGATTATAACGGATTGTTATCATTCAAGCCTAATGGAGAATACACCGATCAGTATGAGCAGACATGGACGATTGAAGGGAATGCGCAAATTTTAGATTTAAGTATGATGAACGATAAAAGAATTACATACAACGACTATCCGGACGGCCTTGCTCGTTTATATAGTTCATTTCAGTCACATTCAGGAAATTATCTTATTGTGAATGCAAAACCAGGCTATGAATTTGTTGGTGAGGGGTCACCAACCCATATTGGTGGGGCGGGGCATGGGTCTTTGCACAAGCAAGATACGTTTTTTCCAATGATTATAGCTGGTACGGAACTAGAGCCCAAATATGAGCGAATCGTGGATTTGAAAGAGTGGATACTCCGAGTTCTAGAACAAAAAAATGAACAGAATCAGTGAGGTATGCTTCATTGAACATCAAAGTCATGACTTATAATATTCATCATGGTAAGGGAACCGATAAAATAGTGGACTTGAAAAGGATAGCCGATGTTATCACACAAAGCGGTGCAGAGATCATTGGGTTAAACGAGGTAGATAAGCACTTTTCAAACCGCAGTCATTTCGTAGATCAAATTCATTTTCTCGCTAAGGAATTAAAGCTGCACTATGCGTTTAGTCCTTCACTAACACTAAAGACTAAAAACGCCAAGACCATTCGTCAGTACGGAAATGGGATCCTTTCTCGTTATCCCATCGTATCGAGTCATCATCATCTACTAAACTTTATCCCTCGTCTTATTGAAGGAAGATCGATATTAGAGACGGTCATTAATGTAAATGGGAAATTACTTAACGTTTATGTCACTCATTTAAGTTTAAATCCTTTTTTACATAAAAAACAAAGCGGATTTCTTTTGAAAAATACCAAGGAACTGGCGATTATCCTTGGAGATTGGAATATGAAACCAAACACTAGGAAATGGAAGAGCGTAAGTGAAAAATATCGAGATGTGTGGTTAGAGTCGGGAAAGGGCGCGGGTTTTACTTATCCTTCAAGAAAGCCGCGCACAAGATTAGATTATATATTTACTACAAAGGACTTTAAAGTAGATAAAACAGAGGTTTTGGATGCAATCCCAATAGCTTCGGACCATTTACCATTACTAGCTACTTTATCTATTTAATCTTGCAAAAAGTGTTGTTGACAGGGAGTCTTTCTTATGAAAAAAGGAATCGCATTCATTATTCTTTATGGAATTATCCTATTTGTCGCTTTTTTGTATCGAGAACCTTTATTGGATTGGTTGCATCAAAGCAATCTTTCCCAGCTGCCATTGATGTTTGTACTAGCTGTCTTATTTAGTACAATTCCAATTATACCTTTTACGGTTTTTGCTGGATTGATGGGGGCTAAGTATGGAGTATGGATTGGTGCGTCGATTAATTGGGTCGGTACCGTAGGAGCGGCTGCCATCTTTTTCTTGCTAGCACGGTATTTTTTTGTTGAGAAGTTTCAGGAATACATTTCAAAGTATAGCGGAATTAAGAAATTCGATTATATCATTAGTGAAAATGCATTTATTGCTGTGTTATTTAGCCGCATGATTCCAGTGGTACCAACCCCGGTAATTAACATATACTCAGGACTGAGTAAGATGTTATTTAAGACCTATATTCTAGCAACTGCGATTGGAAAAATTCCTGGGATGATTGTTTACGCCTATTTAGGAAATGGACTTTTTTCGTCGAGCCATTCGTTGTTTTCTGGCATTTTTATTTATATAGGCTTTCTTCTGATTGTGATTCTTTTCTATCGTAGGTGGTATAGAGGGAAGAGCAATACAGTGCTGGATTAATAAGCGAATAAAAAACCTTTTTCGCTTTTGACGAAAAAGGTTTTTTCCTAGATTAGACCTAGATTTATTGTTAACCTATTTACTTCTTCTTTGAATCCTTTTCGTTTTGCTTAGGCTTCTTTTTAAAGGCGATATTTATATGATAAAGCTCTTCATTCACTTTATCGACACCTAGAATATCTGCTTTACGGCCTTTTATTATTACGTTGTCGCCTGAAGGAATCTGTTGGACCAATTGACTTAATACGTGATCATTATTTTCTAAATATTTTACGACAATCATATTATTATCTCCTTTATAATTTAGTCTATAATTTCAACGTATTGAATCGCTTCTCGTTTTAGAACGAAAAATGGAACAAATAAAAATTCAAGAAATTCATGTTGTGTTACACTGAAATATAAAATAGGAAAAATGGGTAGGCAGTTAATAAATGAAAAGGTGAGAAGTTAATGAAATGGTTGCGAATCATCCATTTAATACATGGAGTTCTGTTTAGTGTCATGCTACTAACAGGCTTATTTTTGTTTATGTCGGGGACAAGAACGTGGTTTAATCAAATAGGCTTTCCGTTAGTTCAGTTTCATTTAGTGATCGCTTGCGGTTACTTATTGTTGACCGTTGCTTCGCTTGCTCGCGTAAAGCGTTATTTGTTAAAAAAACCGCGGATAAAGAAATTTAATTTTTATTTTAATACGATTTTCTTCTTTACATGGTCGATTTCCGGAATTCTTATGTATTTTCAAGCCTCTTTACCTGCTGAGATAAGAAACGGCGCGGTCGTTGTTCATGATTGGGCCACTTTTTTATTTTTACCATGGGTTGGGGCTCATATCATCGGGCATTTATTTAAGGTCCACTTGCCTTGGCCCTCGTGGTGGAAGAAACAAGTCCCATTGCCACCTAGCATTCAAGAAAATCAATTAGAGCGCCGTGACTTTTTAAAGCTGTTTGGATTCACGTTTGTGTTTTTATTGATAGGAGGCGGTGTCAAATGGATTACGCCGATTTTATCAGTAGCGAATAGTGAAACGAAGCGACGTGGCTACTTTCGAATTTACAATGTTACCAATGAGATACCCAGTTATCCTAATAATGATTGGGTATTAAAAATTGATGGGTTAACGAATAAGGAAGTGGAAGTGAGTTATTATGATTTATTGAGATTACCCTCGACGACAATCATTGATGATTTTCATTGTGTAACGGGGTGGAGCGTGACGAACGTGGAGATGAAGGGAGTTTTGTTAAAGGACTTACTTAAGGCTTATGAAATTGAAGTAAACGGTGAGTTTGTTACTGCTTACTCGGGAGATGAGACGTATTTCGATTCTTTCGTTTCAAAGCAATTAATAGAAGAGGAATCCTACTTAGTTTATGAAATGGATGGGCAACCTTTGAAATCCGTACAAGGTTATCCATGTCGTCTTTATCAACCTAATATGTACGGGTACAAGTCAGTGAAGTGGCTGGTACGCATTCACGTAAAAGATTCACGGGAAATCGGTTATTGGCAGCAGAGTGGAGGCTATGATTTAGATGGGTACTTATAGGCCATTGAAAAAAGTCATGATTCCGATTGTGTCATTGTTAATCGCGCTATCGATAACCTTATGGCTTTTACCTTCTAGAATGGATCATCAATGGAAGCAATTATTAGCTAGGACAAAACAATGGGAGACGACTAGTTATCAAATTGACAGTACTTTTATGTATGATAAGGAGAAGGCTACAACAGAGCGAGGAGAGTGGTCACTACAGAAAAGCCATTATCAAATAGCTGCGATTGTTTCTGACGATAGTAGTTTTGATTTTCAAGTCTATTTTGAGGATGAAGCGTTTTTTGTGTTATCAGGTGATCAATGGTATCAAAACAAAGTTAATACTCGGTTTGTGGAGGAATTAGCACCGCTTGATCAGCCTTTTGAATGGGTCCGTCAGTTGCTCGATGAAGCCGATAAGATAGAGGTAATCACTCATGGTGAACAAGTGAAGTATAAGGTGGGTTTTAATGATTTTAATGAGTATGATTTCCGCGGTTCAATGCTCAAAGAACAAGAGCAATCTACTTTGATTATATCGGTGATAGATAACCAGATCAAATCTATTGTTTTTGATGTGCAGCCAATTAGACCTGAGAGCGTGGGCATATTAGATCGTTATCCTCGCCATCTTTTATACACTATTGAGTTTAATCCGGTGAAGGACGTTGAGTTTCAATTACCTAAGGATGCTTACGAGAGTGAATTAATCAATTAAAGGAATGAAAAGGGGTGTTGCCATTTATAGGCAGCCTTTTTTGTTTTCAAATAAGGTAGTAGAAAAAAAGGTCAGAGATTAAATATAAGTTATTACCCTGCGGTAGAACAAACGTTCTAAATGTGGTATAATGTACATAAATACATAAAGTCACTAGGAGAGATGGACATGCCAAGAAAACCAGGTATGACAGATGAAGTGATTATTAACATGTATAAGAGTGGGATGGCCTTCAAAGACATGATGCCACTGATTGGTCTGTCTGATCGGCAGATACGTAATGTGCTTTATAAGCATGGTGTACAAATGAATAGGGAACAATCGTCAGGACAGCCTCGCAAGCATAAAGTCAATGAGAACTTCTTTAAAGTCTGGACCCATGATATGGCTTGGGTATTAGGTCTTTTTGTGACGGATGGGACGGTAAACAAACATATTCATTCTATTTCATTTGCACAGAAGGATGAACGAATTTTAAAGTTGATTGCAAACTATATGGAGGCTGATTATATCCTGGGAGCAACAGGGCCAACTTGTAAAACGCCAACTTTAATTATTAATTCAAAAGAAATAAAAAAGGATTTAGAAAAACTAGGGATAACAGCGAATAAATCATTAACGCTTCCATTTCCCGATGTACCCGAAGAATTACTGCCAGCATTTGTAAGAGGTGTTATTGATGGGGATGGGTGGGTTCAGAAGACTGGATATGTAATGAATATTACAACTGGCAGTAAACTTTTTTCGGAAGGTCTCTTGTCTATTTTTCAGAGATGGGGCTTACGTTCGGAAATCACATCAACAATCAGCACAGCTGGCAGGCCTATCTATCGTGTCTGGGTTAAAGGTAAAAGCCATCTTCCTAAGCTTGCAATGATAATTTATAATAATGCTAATGATAATTTTATTTCTTATAAAAAAGAAAACATGACAACTCATTCAGATCAACGATAATTTCATTAGGAGAGGATATTATGTGGATTAAAGGTAACGGAAGGTTAATCTCAATTACAGATGAATCTAGGGTTAAATTTAGAACGAATATTAGTAAATCAATCCTAGATCAACTTAATAAGTTAGCTATTGAAAATAACACGCATGTGAACTACTTAATCGAAAGTGGATTAGTGGCAGTGCTTTCTGAGGGTTTTATTTCCTACAACAAAGAATTAAGACCTAAGGACCGTGTGCAATATAAAACTACATATGATAAAGACTTACTAGAAAATGTAAAACAGTTTGCAAAGCAGCATGGTTTATTTATCAATGATGTTATTGAGTATAGTGTAAAACACATTAATCTTGAGAACATAAAAAATAGCGCTTATAGGAATAGGGTGGAATGAATTATTGCTCATTTAAAGAAACGCCCCCGACATAATATATATTCTCGGAAGTTATAAAATCAATTTCAATACCAGTCTCAATGACTAAGTATACTCATAATAGTGAGACGGAAACAGATTTTTTGAGCAATTTAGCATTCAACCAATTCTTAAATGGTTTTATTAATTGTTTTGAGTTGATCTATAAAGTTAGTTTGTTAGAGTAAATCAACTTATGTATAAATGTTTATGTAGTTGTTGTTCTGGGCCATTCTCTAATTATCATGTAGTGTTTTTGAGAAGTTTTAAAGAATTGAATTCTAATTAGTTACTATTATCTCTTGCTGAATTTTCCCCTCTCTTAGTTTACATAATAATATTATCATTAAAAACATAACGTCAACTTGCCTACTAACAAGAAAACACAAGCTTAAGCCTGTGTTTTTGTCATTGATTTATTGGTAGCTGCTGTTAAGTATTGTCTTGGTGTACCATAATAAAGAAGTTCATTGAATTCTGGGTATACGGAATCAAATTGGACCAAAATCGGACAATCGATTAACCATGGATAGTTTGTATAAAACTGCCGATCTCCATAAATGATTCCGGTTAAAGCCAATTCAAGTTCCTTCTTAAAGATCATGTAGCGTACTTGAGAGAACTTGATATCATATTCCCCACCGCTTACATAAACCTTTGCTAATAAAAGATACTCTCCGCATCTCGTCTGCCACTCCGCAAGAACCTCGTCACGAAGCTTTGGGTCAACAGCAGCTAAATCATAGTTCTTACCGATTGATAAAAATAATTCGCCCGTGTCATCCGAGTGTGTCAATGTATATCTTCTTCCTTCAATCGGACCGAATATATTTACAGGGGGAATATATTTAATACTCAATCTGTCTGGTTCGAATGTGGTCATGGAAAGAAAACCCCTTTCAGGAAGTTACCTAATCTTACCATAGCCTATGTTACATTCGATGGGTTCGTTACATCTACCTGTTTTTTCTGCTTTGTTTTCGAATTTTTCCGTATCGATGTGTCAATAATTCGCCATTTTCCATTCTCATATACCCATGATGATTCAACAAAACCGATTGTATCATTATTAGCTACTCCACTAATTCTTTGAACCCCTCTTAACCCTGTTTTATTTTTATCCTTGCTGATTTTCACAGGCTTTAGGGTACTATATGGAGAGACAATTAGTTCCATTGGTTCATTAAGCTTTCCTTCATTATATAACCCAAGTTGATCGTATTTAGCTTTCCGGTCAGACAGATCAAATATATGAGATTCACCTGTTGCATCAATTTTAATCATCGCTTTATAACCTTCCTCAAACTGGCTGATAATCGATAAAGGTTCTGGTACTGGTAATTCCTCCTGCTTTGCATTTATGGCGGTATAAAGATAGTAGTTAGAGGAGCCACCACTCTCCCCCGTTTCAACACGCAAAAGAATATCATTTATCTTGTCATGGTTAAGGTCGTTAAATTTTATCGCCGGTTCATAACCAGCATCAAGCTTACTTTTCAATGTTTTGCCTTCAGAAGTCTTAATTTTTAAAGTAATTTCTTTTAAAAATAAGCTTCCTTCCTCAAAAGGGGTTCCCCTAATTTCAATTAAATCCTCCTTCTTATCTCCAGTAATATCGCCTTGTTTTAGATAAGTTGTTACATCCTGTGCTTGTTTTTTATCAACAGCGTAAGCAGTAAATGCTGTTAATGATAAAACGAGGAAGGTTATTAACAAAATTATTTTTTTCATAAACTTCCCACCTATCTAATCTTTTATACAAGTTAAAATGTCCATAAATGGGATAATTATGCATTAACATTAGTTAAACAGCAAAAAGCCCCCTGAAATAAATCAGAAGGCTGTTTGCTTAGTTTGTATCTTTTCCTTTTTGATATTCCCAAGACTCAATGCCCTTTAAGCCAGGAATTGAGTCTGCGTAGAACACAGGATCTTTCTTATCTTTTCTCTGTAGTTGATAATCCTTTAACGCAGCGTAAGCAACCTTTCCAAGCAATGTTATCGCAACCAAGTTGATTAGTGCCATTACACCCATAAATAAATCAGCAAGATTCCAGACTACTGCTAAATCAACGATCGAACCAAAGATGACCATTCCTAGAACAGCAAGTCTATAAATAAATAATGCTGGTCGGCTATTTTTAATGAACTCAATGTTGGTTTCACCATAGTAGTAATTTCCGATAATAGATGAGAAAGCAAAGAGGAAAATTGCAATACTTACAAAGGCAGGAGCCCAAGTACCTACATGTGAACTTAGGGCAGCTTGTGTAAGTTGAATTCCCGTTAGATCAGGATTTGTATAAGCACCTGACAAAATGATAATAAAAGCAGTTGCCGAGCAAATTAAGATTGTATCGACGAATACACCTAGAGTTTGGATTAACCCTTGTTTTGCGGGGTGAGAAACTGCAGCTGTTGCAGCCGCGTTCGGTGCACTACCCATCCCTGCTTCATTGGAGAACAATCCACGTTTAATTCCCATCATTACTGCTGCTCCCATTCCTCCACCGACGGCTTCTTGTAAACCAAATGCGCTTTGGAAGATGAGAGAAACCATTCCTGGAATTTCAGGAAGATTCGTGATTACGATAAATAATGCTAGAACTAAATAAAGAATAGCCATGATTGGTACAATCACCTGAGAAACATGAGCAATTCTCTTAACCCCACCAAAGATTATAATGGCTGTTAAAATAGCAATGATAGCACCTGTCCATATTCGGTCTATGCCAAATGCTTCATTGACCGCGAGCGAGATAGTATTAGATTGGACGGAGTTAAAGATTAATCCAAAGCAAAAGGTAATAATAATGGCGAACAGAATCCCCATCCACCTCATATTAAGACCCTTTTCCATATAATAAGCTGGACCGCCTCTAAAGCCATCCTTATCTTTAATTTTATAGATTTGTGCAAGCGTACTCTCAATAAAACTTGAAGCAGCCCCAATAAAAGCAATCAACCACATCCAAAAAACCGCCCCGGGTCCCCCTGCTGAAATCGCGGTCGCCACACCCGCAAGATTACCAGTACCCACACGGGAGGCTGCTGAGATGGTGAATGCTTGAAAAGATGAGAGCCCTTTTTTCCCTTCTTTTGATAAGAGTGCTTTGTCCCCAAGAAGACGGAACATTTCACCAAAATACCGGACCTGAACAAAGTTAGTCCGGATAGAAAAATAAACTCCTAAGATAATCAATACCGCAATGAGGATATATCCCCACATAAGATCATTAAGTAAATTGATAATTTCGTTTAGTGCATCCATTTAAAAACTCCTTCTTATGCCTGATAAGTGTGACTTTTCTTTTTGGTGTATCTTATTGTTCCGAAGTAATCTAAAAAGAACTCAGGAGCCTTCTCTTTATTTAACACGTAAAAGCACCCTAGTTTTTACACTAGGGTACCTTTACTTCCTAAAATAGCCTTTAATCTACTGTTTAACCGACGGATCCTCTTTTGATTCAACTCTCCAAGTCTCTTGAAGTTGGCCACTTTCATTTTCATCAAAAAGGAACGATCCATTTGAATATCGATCGTTGAAACGGAGAGATTCTGGTTTTAGTGAGAAGACTTTTTGTTTTTCGGTAAGTAAAAAGATTTCATCGGTGGCTCTTGCGGCTTCAAATCCTACCACCCTGTGAGGATTTGATTTCAATTCTCTAAGTGTAATCATTCCTCGTTTTGCCCGTGTACTCAACTCAAATTCAGAAAGCTTCATTCGCTTTATAGCCCCACGGTGAGTGGCAAGGACAATAGACTGTTCCTTCTCATTTTCAATTAATTTTCCACCAACAACTGAATCGCCATCTTTTAGGTTGATTCCTTTAACACCAGCAGCCCTGATCCCGATTGGGCCCACTTCATCTTCAGTAAACCAAAGCGCATATCCCAATTGGGTGACTAAGAACAAGCTTTTTTTGCCATCAGTGAGATGAACGTCAACCGTTTCGTCATTCCCCTTAACATTCATTGCCGTTAATGTTTTCGAATAACGCTGTGCTTGATATTGTTTCAATTCCGTTTTCTTCACCATTCCATTTCTGGTGACAAACAGAAGGAATACTTCTTCCTCAAAGTCTTTTACAGGAATGGCCTTGATGATGTGTTCATCTCGTTCAAGCGGGACAATATTTGCAATATGTTGACCGAGGTCCTTCCAGCGAATATCTGGAAGCTCATGAACAGGTAGGTATAGATAACTTCCCTTATTTGTAAATAACAGCAGTACCTCTTTTGTGTTCATATCTAATTGAGCAAGGAGCCTGTCCGTATCCTTCATCGCAAAATCCTTGCCGTTCGAAGCAGCATACGAACGCTGACTCGTCCGTTTGATATAACCATCCTTTGTTACCGTGACGATTACATCTTCGCTCGCAATTAGAACCTCTAAATTGATTTTAATTTCTTCAATTTCTTCTTCGATTTTGGATCTACGTCCATCTGCAAAACGCTTTTTCACATCTTTTAATTCTTTTTTGATGACAGATAGGAGTTTTTTCTCACTTTCAAGAATCGAAACGAGTTCGTCAATCTTTTTTGATAACTCCTCTTGCTCTGCTTGAAGTGCGGTAACATCTGTATTTGTCAATCGATAAAGCTGTAATGAAACAATCGCTTCGGCCTGAGCTTCGGTGAAGTCAAATTGTTTGATCAAATTGTTTTTCGCATCGCGCTTATCTTTTGAAGCACGAATCGTTGCTATAACCTCATCCAAGATGGATAAAGCCTTAATTAGTCCTTCAACAATATGCTGCCGCTCTCTCGCTTTATTTAAATCGAACTCTGAACGTCTAGTGACGACTTCACGCTGATGAGCGATATAGGCATCTAAAAGCTCCGCAAGGCCCATTAATCTTGGGCGCTTATTATGAATTGCAACCATATTGAAGTTATAAGTGATCTGTAAATCCGTATTCTTGAAAAGATAATTCAGGACACCATTCGCATCAGCATCTTTCTTTAATTCAATAACAATACGAAGGCCAGTACGGTCTGTTTCATCCCGGACTTCAGAGATTCCTTCGACTTTGCGGTCCATTCGTAACTCATCAATTCGTTTAACAAGATTGGCTTTATTGACCTCAAATGGTATTTCTGTAACAACGATCTGCTGCTTGCCACCGCGAATCGTTTCAATCTCTGTTTTTCCCCGGACAATGACTTTTCCTTTTCCGGTTTTATAAGCTTTTAGGATGCCATCGACCCCTTGAATGATCCCTCCAGTAGGAAAATCCGGACCTTTTACGACAGTCATTAAGTCCTCAATAGAGCACTCCGGATTGTCCATCCGCATGAAGACCCCTTCAATCACTTCGTCTAAGGAATGAGGTGGAATATCCGTTGCATAACCAGCTGATATCCCTGTTGATCCATTTACTAGCAAATTGGGATACATGGATGGGAGCACGGTTGGCTCCTTTGATGTATCATCAAAATTCGGAATAAATTCTACGGTGTTTTTGTCAATATCGCGTAATAGTTCAGAGGCGATGGCCGATAACCTTGCCTCTGTATATCTCATTGCTGCTGGTGGATCACCGTCAATACTACCGTTATTCCCATGCATTTGAATTAAAAGATTACGAACCTTCCAATCCTGACTCATCCGGACCATTGCTTCGTAAACAGAAGAATCACCGTGTGGATGATAATTACCGATAACGTTACCGACCGTTTTTGCTGACTTCCTGAACCCTTTTTCCTGGGTATTCCCTTCATAATGCATGGCGTAAAGAATTCGCCGCTGAACTGGTTTTAGACCATCGCGGGCATCAGGTAGGGCCCGTTCTTGTATAATATATTTACTGTAACGACCAAATCGGTCACCAATTACATCTTCAAGGGGGAGGTCACGAAATTTCTCTATACCGCTCATTCTTCTGAACCCTCCTCAGCTACAGTGATGTTTTCATTTTCTAAAATATTATCGCCTTCATCTAACGTAAATGCGACGTTGGACTCTATCCATTTTCGACGAGGTTCAACTTTATCGCCCATTAGGGTTGTTACCCGGCGCTCAGCACGGGCTGCATCGTCAATTTTGACGCGAATCAGTGTTCTCGAGTCTGGATTCATCGTTGTTTCCCATAGTTGATCCGCATTCATTTCTCCGAGACCTTTATAACGCTGAATCATGTAACCCTTGCCAATCTTTTTAATTGCTCCTGAAAGTTCATCATCACTCCAGGCATATTCGATGACTTCTTTTTTTCCAGTCCCCTTGCTAACCTTATATAAAGGTGGTAAGGCTATGAACACTTTTCCACCTTCAATGAGTGGTCTCATATAACGATAAAAGAAAGTCAACAGCAAGACTTGGATATGAGCTCCATCCGTATCCGCATCAGTCATAATGACAATTTTATCGTAATTGATATCTCCAAGGTTAAAATCCGCACCGACACCAGCACCAATGGCATGGATAATTGTGTTGATTTCTTCGTTTTTAAAAATATCTTGGAGTTTTGCTTTCTCCGTATTAATAACTTTTCCTCGCAAAGGTAGTACAGCTTGGAATTTTCTGTCTCGCCCTTGCTTTGCAGAACCTCCAGCAGAGTCACCCTCGACTAAATATAGCTCATTTTTTGCCGGGTTCTTACTTTGAGCAGGTGTAAGTTTCCCTGACAATACAGCCTCTGACTTCTTTCGTTTTTTTCCACTACGTGCATCTTCCCTTGCTTTACGTGCGGCTTCTCTTGCTTGGTAAGCTTTAATCGATTTTTTTATTAAAAGGGAACTTTTCTCTGGGTTTTCCTCTAAAAAGTAAGATAGATGCTCAGAAACGATGGAATCAACTGCTGACCGGGCCTCACTTGTTCCAAGCTTGCCTTTTGTCTGACCTTCAAATTGAAGTAACTCTTCAGGGATGCGCACAGAGATGATTGCAGACAAGCCTTCGCGGATGTCTGCCCCATCGAGATTTTTATCTTTTTCCTTTAAAAGGTTTGCTTTCCGTGCATAATCGTTGAACGCACGAGTCATCGCCGTTTTTGTTCCGACCTCATGCGTACCTCCGTCTTTTGTACGGACATTGTTAACGAAACTTAAGACATTTTCAGAATATCCGTCATTGAACTGAAAAGCGAAGTCAACCTCAATTCCTCCACTTTCTCCTTCAAAACTGACAACAGGGTGTAGAGCGTCTTTCTCTTCGTTTAAATATTCAACAAACGCCTGAATTCCTGTTTCATAGTGAAATAGTTCGCGGACATCGTTCCGTTCATCAATGATTTCAATTTTAAGCCCCTTAAGTAAAAAAGCAGACTCCCGTAGGCGCTCGCATAATGTATCGTAATTATAAGTAGTTGTGGAGAAGATTGTAGGATCTGGTTTAAAGTGAATGGTGGTTCCAGTCTGATTGGTCTTGCCTAATTTCTCAAGTGTAGTAACAGGTTTCCCACCGTTTTCGAACCGCTGTTCATAAACGAATCCATCCCGCTTGATTGTTACAACCAACTTTTCAGAAAGAGCGTTTACGACAGAAGCACCAACCCCGTGGAGCCCCCCACTTGTTTTATAACCGCCTTGGCCAAACTTTCCTCCAGCATGGAGAACAGTAAGAATGACTTCAGGTGTAGGCTTACCGAGCTTGTGCATGCCAGTCGGCATTCCGCGCCCTTTATCTGAAACCGAGATGGAGTTATCCTTGTGTATTTTAACAATGATAAGGTCGCCATGCCCCGCTAACACTTCATCAACAGAGTTGTCGACAATTTCATAAACTAGGTGGTGAAGGCCACGCGTGTCTGTACTGCCAATATACATTCCTGGGCGTTTTCGGACGGCCTCAAGACCTTCTAATACCTGTATGGCATCATCGTTGTAATCAAAAGCTTGCTGGTTTCTAGCCACTAAAATACCCCTTTCATAACTAGCAAAAAACGACATTGACTAAATTTTTTATCTAGTGTCAATGAATTCGAATGTTTCTTAGGAGAATCTTTCCCCTAAAAATGAAAAAGAACTAACAAACGTTCGTTCCTGGCTTATTTTATCATATTTTTAAAAGCCTTATATGCTTTATTTTAGCGATTTCTCATGATTTGGCAAATTGATTTCCCTTTTCTCTAGTTATTTTTGTCATAAATTTTGTCATTTTGGGTACAAATTCGGAAATCTCGACACGATTATAATTGACCTTTTAATTCCTACATGCCAATGATTCCCGCCGTTATTTTTCTTTTTAAACCATAACATATAGGTAACAAGGTAAACTTTTAGGAGGTGTATTGTTTGAATCGTTCTAAAATCATCTTACTCATAGCCGTTTCCACGGTGCTTGTTATTATAGCATCAAGTAGTTTGTTTCAGACTCAAGAAATAAATAGGATTCAAAATATCAAAGAAACTCCCTTGATATTAGACGGAACCAAGAAGGATTCTCACCTATTACAAATAAACAATGTTACTCGTGGGAACAAGCTTAAACATCATCTTGATAATCGCGTGGAAGTTACTCATTTTCACCATAATCAACAGGATACCAGTCATTATCTTGACCATGAAGTTGCGGTGAACTTTACAACTGCACCAACAAAGGCTGACCTAGAGCAAATATTACAAGATATAGATGGACGAGTCATCAAACAGGATGGACTCCTTCTCCTGTTCCGGTCGAACAGCATAGAAACCCCTGAAATGCTTGAATATTTTCAAGGAAAGCCTAAAGTGGACTATGCAGAACCACAGTACTTGCTGATGCAAAATTCAATTAGGAATGCAAATGGGCTAAACCTGCCAAACGATCAATATTATCAAGAGGAGTATCAATGGAATTTACCTGCTATCGGAACAGAACAGGGATGGACGATTTCTCGTGGCAATGAAGACATTACGGTAGCGGTAGTAGATACCGGAGTCGATTTGGATCATCCAGATTTAGTAAATAGACTTGTGGCAGGTTATAACGTGCTCGGTGAAAATCAGCATCCTGATGATGACAATGGTCATGGTACTCATGTCGCCGGGATTATCGCCTCAGAAACCAATAACCGCGAAGGGATTGCTGGGGTGACTTGGTATAACAAAATCATGCCGATAAAAGCAATGAGCGCTGAGGGTTATGGAACGACGTTTGATATATCAAAGGGAATCATTTGGGCAGTTGACCATGGTGCAGATGTCATTAATCTTAGCTTAGGGAATTACAAGGAGTCGAACGTTTTAAAACGAGCAATTCGCTATGCTTATGAAAAAGATGTGGTGTTAATCGCAGCCGCCGGAAATGATAGCTCACAGCAACCTTCCTATCCAGCAGCTTATCCCGAAGTCATTAGTGTTTCAGCTGTTAGTTACGATGGCTCACTTGCAGGATTTTCGAATTACGGAAGCTATATCAATATTTCTGCTCCAGGTGAATATATCCCAAGCACCTATTTTAACGAGCAATATGCCTCGCTTTCAGGAACATCGATGGCAGCTCCCCATGTAGCTGGTTTGGCTGGATTAATGAAAGCCACGAATTCTAATTTAACTAATAAGGATATCATGTCAATCATCCAAAACTCTGCACGAGATCTCGGGAAAAGAGGAAAGGATATTCAGTTTGGAAATGGTTTAATAAATGTGAACCAAGCCTTAAAAGAGGCACAAGTAGCAGAAGGGGGTAAAACCACCCGTAATAAAATAAGGGAGAGATTAAATATCTTTCGCTAATGCTCTTTTCTCAAATTTTGTTGCTTTTGGGTATTAATTATTTTTAGATATAAATTTAACTACTGTGAAAAGAAGGGAGGATGAAATTCCTCCCCTTCTTCACTATTGTATGAAAGTATCTCTATTTACCCCGTTTAGAAATGGTGGATACTCTGTAGAGAACAAATGCAATTCGTGCATGGCCCTCGTACATGCAGTGTAAAAAAGCTTCCGTTCGCCCTCTTCCTGATATGCAGAGGCATCATAGATAATGACAGCATCAAACTCAATTCCCTTTGCTAGATAGGCAGGTAGAATGCTAATTCCTTTTTCATAAGCGATTGTACCTTTTTCAATTAGCCTGGCACTTAGTTTTTCTCCGATTGCTTGAAAAACTTTCCGACTTTCTTGCTCCGTTCTACAAATCACAGCGATGGTTTTATGCTCTTCCCTCCAATTATTAATCCTTTCAACAATGGAACTATGAAGTTGTCCTTTATTCTCTTGAATCGTTAAATGTGGCTTGTCGCCATTTCGATTAAACGCTTCAATTGAATCCCCACCTTCTATCAATTGCCGAGTAAACTCCACAATTTGCCTTGTAGACCGGTACGTTCTGGATAGGGTAATCACTTCTTTCTCAACAATCCCAAGGGCATCCTCTGCTAATACGGTTTCAGAGTCTGTTGGCCCCGAGTAGACAGCCTGATTTGGATCTCCTAGTAATGTCAGCTTACTGTAAGGAAATAGCTGCCGAATAAACGCATATTGAAACGGAGTGTAATCTTGCGCCTCATCAATGAATACGTGACGGATGCTTGTGTTTGATTTCCGCCCCTCAATTAAGTCCTGTAAATAAAGATATGGAGTCGCGTCTTCGTATCTTATTCTTCTTTCCTGTAACTCTTTCACCGTCATTGTCGAGATATTCTTCCAAGAGGATGGTAGTTCTACGGAAGGGTGAGCCATTTCAAATAATTGTGTATAAATAGCCCTCATATCAACAAACTTCAATCTTTTCACCGCATTAAACAATGGTTTCATCCGTTTATTCACGAGCATTCTTGAAAGAACCTTCTGTTCGCGTTCCAGATCATCAAAGGTATCTTCATTAAACTGTTTTTTCTCCTGAAGCTGTTTATAGGCATCGAGAAATTCTTCTTTGTTTAAAAATTGAATTTCTTCCTCAACCCATTCCTTTTTCTGTTCCTGTTTTGCTATTTTTTTCAGTTCAAGACGCAGCCACTCTTTCACCAGCTGAATTCGGTTTGGAATGGAAATAGTTCGATCTAGTGAATAAAAGTATTCATAGAGCTGTTCCTGACTAAACAGTACTTCTTTACGGAAACGGATATCTCTAAAAATCAATCCAGCTTCCATTAATCCTTCCGCATAACTGTCAATTAAATCTTTGTATTTCAAACTAGATTTAAACCGAATGCTTTCGAGGCGGACAAAATAGTCTTTGTCATTGCTGTTGGAGAGCAAATATTCCATTTGGCTAAAGATATCTTCTAATTCCAATGCTCTACCCATTCGGGATAGGAGGTATTCCTGAAAGGTTGCTTGCTGCATATTCTCTTCGCCTAATTCAGGTAAAACCGTCGCCACATAGCTATTAAACATTGGATTTGGAGAGAATAGCATGATATTTTCTGATTTAATAATGTTTCGGTACCGATATAATAAATAGGCAATCCGCTGCATCGCTGCCGATGTTTTCCCACTGCCGGCTACTCCTTTAACAATCAAGAGCTTACTATGGTCATTTCGGATGATTTGGTTCTGCTCTTTCTGAATGGTAGCCACAATGCTTTTCATTTGTGTATCTGCGTGATTTCCGAGCACTTCTTGAAGCATCTCATCCCCGATGGTCACTCCGGTATCAAACATAGCTTTGATCTTTGCGTCTCTAATGACGAATTGACGCTTAAGGTCAATGTTCCCCGTCACCTTCTCAACACTAGTTTGATACTCAGCAGGTCCTGGTGGATAGTCGTAGTATAGACTTGATATCGGTGCTCTCCAGTCATAAATTAAAAATTCTTCGTCTTTTTCATCCATAAAAGATGCGATGCCTACATAAATGGACTCGGCGCGACGCTCTCCATCTTCGTGAAAATCTATACGCCCAAAATAAGGGGAGTTTTTAAGCCTTGTAAACGTTTTGATTTGTTTATCGATTTGCGTTTGGCTACGCTCACGTTCAGACAGAAGTTCGGCCTGCTGTTTAATGCTTGTATAAGTTTCACCGACATCATCGGGTTCATCAAAGTTAACGGTGACATCTTCCCAAAACGTGCTGCGGATATGAAGCGCTTCAGATTCGATTTTGTCCGTATGCTTCTTGAGTTTTGTGAATTTCTTCTTGATTATGTCCGTAATCCACTCTACCCTGTTTTGTTCTTCTTGTATTTCTGTTTGTTCGGGTTCACTCATCAAATCACTCCTTGGAAAGACCACAGATTGGTTGACAATATGTATATTATGTCTAAAAGTAGTTGATACCTTCAATTTCATCCAGAACTTAGCGAAAGTCGATGCAAAACGCGGAACCTAAAGTTGGTTCCGCGTGTAATTTACTTGGTCATTGCATGTTCTACCTTGATGCAGCGGTCCATGATGACAGTATAACCTTTTTCTTTTAGAAAATGATAAGCATCTTCATTTTCGACTCCAAGCTGAGCCCAAAAAATGTCCGCGTCGATTTCAGCAAATTCTTTAGCTAATTCAGGTAAGAACTCGGAACGTCGGAAAATATTCACGATATCTACATGCCCTTCCAGTTCCTTTAAGGATGAGACAGTCTTCACCCCTAGAATTTCCTCTGCATTTGGATTAACAGGAATGATTTCATACCCAGCATCCTGCATCGCTTTGGAAACCATGTAGGAGGTTCGCTCAGGATTATCGCTTAACCCTACAACTGCGATTCTTTTTGAGTTTTTTAATATTTGACCAATTTGTTCGCGGCTTGGATATTCAATAGCCATATGCAACCCACTCCCTTTGTATTCTATGCTTCTTCTTCATTTTAACCCATGATTGTCTAGAAATGTACCGATGTGCTTGAAACTACTTAATGGACAATTATGAATTTTGTTGAACGAAAAGTAGCAGAAATATTATTAGAACGTGGTACAATAACTATATTATTTTTAAAGGAGAAATTTTAATGGCAGTAAATGGTCTTATTCTTTTATTGGCTTACTTACTTGGATCGATTCCGTCAGGTCTGATTGTGGGCAAGCTCTTCTACAAAAAGGACATCCGCGAGCATGGAAGCGGAAATCTAGGAGGAACGAATTCGTTTCGTACTCTAGGTGTGAAAGCAGGCATCGCTGTCACACTGGCTGATATCTTAAAAGGAACGCTTGCAGCAATTCTTCCCCTTCTCTTTGATTCTAGTTTACATATGCTTTTAGTGGGGATTTTTGCGGTTATTGGACATATGTATCCAATTTTTGCAGGTTTCAGAGGGGGAAAAGCAGTCGCTACTTCAGGTGGGATTCTGCTAGCCTATGCGCCTTATTTGTTCTTATTTATGCTTACCTTTTTCCTGCTCAGTCTACTTACGAGTAAATATGTTTCGTTGTCTTCGATTTTAACGGCGATTGCCACGTTCATTTATGCCCTGTTTACTGGAGATGTTGCTTTAATTCTTGTTGTGTTCTTCCTAATGGCCTTTGTCGTTTATCGTCATCGGGCAAACATTAAAAGAATCCGCGAAAAAACTGAGCCTAAAGTTAAATGGTTTAATAAAAAGAAATAAAACAAGGAGGGGTAGCACTTGCCCCTCCTTGTTTATTTGCAATCTATTCATCTCAGTAAATATTCTTTTCACACTTTCAGTAATTGAAATCGTCCGGATCCCAGGGTATCGATGACATAATCTAATTTCGTATGTTCAAAATAAACCATATCTTGATTATGTATGAGAAGATCAAGCTCATAAATGTGAAAAATTTGATCATCGGATAAGGGTTGCTCCTCCAGAGACAACTGTAGCTTTGGCCCTCCTCAACCAATGCCCATTGACAGACGGATAAAGAGCCTCTCATTTTCGTTTTGTTCTTTTGTAACTACGCTTTTTAAAACTTCGCACGCTTTCTCAGTTAGACTAAGCATTTATATCCCCCTAGCTTAAATAATTCATTGTTCGTTTGACTACGATAAGTTTATAATCAATTTGTGGACATTATTTGTAGTTTTTCGTCAAATTCACCTATATTCCTACATCTATAATATATTATCCATAAGGAATGGAAAATAAAAATGCTCCAACAGGGCTAAAGGAGAAGCCGCAATGATGAAGAAAAAGCGACGTTTCTATACAACTGGGATTATAACAGTAATACTATTAGCTGGAGGATTGCTGTTCCTGCAAAAAGAACAGAGTGAAGCCAACGCTTTAGATGCAGACAAATTGTCTAATACTAAACATATTACACGAGATAGTTCTGTCGAAGGGAAAACGTATCAAGAAACGATTACGATTGCTGCAATTGGTGACGTCTTAATTCATGATACGGTTTTTGAGGATGCAAGAACCACTGATTCCTTTGACTTTAAACCAATGCTGGCACCTGTAAAAGAAGCGTTGATGAAGCCTGATATACTGCTCGCTAACCAAGAAACCATCCTTGGCGGGATTGAATTAGGTTTATCGGGGTATCCAACCTTTAATAGTCCGCGTGAGGTTGGAGAAGCTTTAATGGATGCTGGAGTGGATATTGTTTCTACGGCTAACAACCATACGCTGGATAAAGGTGAAAAAGGGATACAAAGCTCAATGAGTTATATGACTGAAGTCGGTCTTCCCTATGTCGGTTCTTTTAAAGATGATGAGGACAAGCAAAGGTTAAGAGTTTTAAACCATAGCGGTATAAACATTGCCTATCTTTCCTATACATATGGGACGAACGGTATTCCAGTTCCTGAAGGTAAGGACTTTCTTGTTAATTTAATTGATAAAGCGGCGATGAAGGAGGAGATTCACCGCGCAAGAGAAGTTTCTGATGTCGTTGTCATGAGTATTCATTGGGGAAATGAATATCAACGCTTCCCTGATACGATTCAACAAGAACTTGCTCAGTTTATTGTTGATGAAGGGGTTGACGTTGTCTTCGGCCATCATCCTCACGTCCTTCAGCCAATGGAATGGCTCAAAGCACAAGACGGGCGGCAAGCGTTGGTCATTTATTCTTTAGGAAATTTCCTATCAGGACAGATGTGGGATTATAAAGATATAGGCGGGATGGCCTCCGTTGATATCATTAAACAGGTTAGCCCTTCAGGCATGTCAGTGGAACTGGCTAATCCGTCTTTCTTTCCTACCTTTGTTTCTAGTAAGGGGCAACGGAATTACAAGGTAGTTCCGTTAAAACAAGCGAGTGATTTTGGTCTTGAAAATGCTTCTGCCAAATATGAAGAAATTTTAACTCATATGATGGATCCTCTGAATGTAAACTAATGGTACACCCATCCTTTGATGGGAGTTTTTTTCCACTTTTCCTCCATAATAATAACTGGTGAAACAAAAACTTCGACAGGTTGATATTTGGGTTTTATAATGAACCTACGTTAAACGGAAGGGAGCTTACATATTCATGGAACTAACAATCAGCGATGAAGCGGCTTCATGGTACCAATCTGAGATGGACCTAACCGAGGGTAGTTTTGTTCGTTTTTTTGCCCGTTATGGCGGAGCGAGTCCAATTCAGCAAGGTTTTTCCTTAGGGATTTCAAATGAAGAACCTGAGGCAGAGGTGGGGTCAAGTGTGAAGAAGAACGGAATTACCTATTATGTACTTGAAAAAGACCTATGGTACTTTGATGGACATAATCTTATTGTTGAATACAATAACGATGCCTTAGAGCCTATGTACAAATATAGTTAAAACAAAGCAGACGCTATTTTGGCGTCTGCTTTGTTCTTTTTTATATTGTTTAGGAAAAGTTAAGGGTGTGGATAATTGTGTTCGTTCTTTACATTCCAGCTCAGCGCCTAGCCCCTCGGGGCTGTTCAAGGCGCTTGCGCTTTTGTTCTTACCAAATAAGATGGTCAAGCCCTTCTTTTCTTAATATCTCGTCCCGTCTTGCCCCAAATAAGTCAAAATGTGGGAGGTTTGCTTTTCGCTGGTCAATCCATTCGGGTTGAAGGTGATGCTTCTTGCCCCACTCAATCAATTTTTGTATATCAGAGCAACCTACCTTCGTGACCGTTTTAGAATCTGGAAATCGGTCATCTAGCCAATAATGAGTAAGAAAAGCGATTTCGCCTCGAGCTACCTCTTCCTTCCACCTTTTTAGTTCGGACCTCTTTATACCAAACGCCATCGCCTATGACCCACTAACTTCCTCTGGTTGTGCTTTTGCTTTCATATAGGCCTCATGCCATTCAGGATAAGAACGCTTGATCGAGATTGGGCGGAAGGAGTCTTTTTTGACACAGACGTGTCGAGAATTTCCTGTTAATGAGAGTTCCCCAGCACCGTTATAAACCTCGTAATTATATGTAACACGTAATCCGTCATACTCAGAAACCCAAGTTTTAATGAGTGCTTTTTCACCATAGCGGACGGGGGTTTTATATGATGCTTGGATGTCAATCACAGGAGAGATGACTCCCTCCTTTTCCATCGCTGCATAATTAAATCCTAAATCCTCAATTAGTTTTGTCCGTCCAAGCTCCATCCACACTAAATAGTTAGAATGGTAAACAACACCCATTTGATCGGTTTCAGCGTAACGAACTTCAATTTCCTTTGTTGATATGTGCATTTAGTAATCCCCTTTGTTTATTTTTAAAAGTGCTTGCTCAAAATCTTGCTTGTCTAACCTAAACGCTTCCTCTGTTAAATCAGACATTCCATCTTCCATTAATCTAAACGCCTGGGCCTGGATGGCTTCATTGATTAAGTTAGCTGCCAAACGACCATTTCCGCCTAGGCTTGTTGTCTCTAAGGAAGTATAGATAAAGTCCTTTGCCTCTGTAGTAAGCTGATATTGATAGTTACCTGCGTAATCCTCCATAATCTCTAATAATTCTGTCGCGGTATAGTCAGGAAAGTGGAAAAACTTCTTAAATCGAGATCGAAGCCCTGGATTGCTTTCTAGTAACTGATTCATTTCTTGAGGATATCCAGCAAGGATTACCACTAAATTTTCATTATGGCGAGTCATTTCATCCACAAGGGTGTCAATGACTTCTTTTCCAAAATCCCCGTTACCCTGAGCTAAAAGAGAATAAGCTTCATCGATGAATAACACTCCACCCAGTGCTTCCCGGATTTTCTTCTTTGTTTTTATCGCTGTTTGGCCAACATAACCAGCTACAAAGTCTGCTCGGCTTCCGATCATTAAATGGCCACGCTTTAAAATCCCACATTCCTTAAGCAGCTCAGCATAAATTTTTGCGACAGTTGTCTTCCCTGTTCCCGGATTCCCAGTGAAAACAGAATGAAGCTGAATTGGGACAGCCGGTAAACCTTTATCGCGGCGTAATTGTTGCATATGAACAAATGAAATAAGAGATCGAACCTCATTCTTAACATTTTCTAGACCAATCAGCTTGTTTAATTGCTCTTGTGCATCTTTGGTTGGTTGTTGTTCTTCATTGATAAAATCTTCTTTCTCTAAAAGGGAATAACTGAAAAAATCCAGTTCTCCTTCTTGTTGGGAACCTTTATTAAAAATAGCCTCCTGGACGATGTTCCTGACCGTTCGGGCATTGCCAAAGGTGTCGTCAACCCGTTCCTGCTCAATACGGCCTAAGAGCTCAGTTTTTGCTCCTTCTGATAGCGCAAAATCGTTATCTGCGGCTGCTTTTTCACCAATTTGGAGAAGCTCTTCATCGGTGTAGTCTGGTAAATGAATCAGATTTGACTGAGGAAAACGACTTCTAAGCCCCGGGTTTGAATCAAGAAATTGCCGCATTTCTTCCGGGTATCCAGCTAGAATGACAGCAAACTGATCTCCATATTCACTACCAGTCATCAGTGAAACAAGCGTATCGATTGCCGTTTGTCCATAATCATTCCCTGACTGGCCCTCCCTTTTTAAGCTATAGGCCTCATCAATGAAAAGAACGCCTCCTAGTGCTCTTTCAACCATTTTACGAACATTTTCTTCGGTTTGTCCAACATATGCACCTACCAGCTGTGACCGGTCAGCCTCAATCACCTCAGCCCTCGGGAGCACGCCTAATTGGTAATAAATCTTCGCTAACAGACGGGCGATTGTTGTTTTACCTGTTCCAGGGTTCCCTGTTAAAATCATATTGAAGCTAAGCGCATCCTTCGATTGGAATCCAAGATCTTTCCGCTTTTTTTGAAATTTGAGAAATTGATAATATCGATTCACTCGTTCTTTGACAGAACTTAGGCCTATCAATTTGTTTAATTCAACTAGTGGATCTTCGTTCTCGGGAGCTTCGTTCTTGCTATAGAGAAACTCATTTTTCCATAATACTTTTATCTCTTCCAGATGCTTAACACGCAGTTTCATTTCTTCATAATGGACTGAAGTATGAAAAACACCTGAAATGGACTCTTCATACTCCTCAGCGGCTTTGAGGAGAGACGTTGCTTCCTTAATGGCATCATCTAAGAGGTTTTTTAATTTTTGATATTGCTCCTCATACCCGCTCGTTTCTCTATGGTTGATCCCCTGTAGTTCATCTAATTGTTTTTCTGAGTAATCAAGGAATTGTCGGCAAATAGAAACGAACTGTTCGGCAGTTTTCTTTTTGGCAGCCCGATTATCGGTTTCTCTTAATGGAGGGAAACTTAGTTTATTAAAAACTTCTTCCATTCCCTTCCACCTATGAGCTGCAATGTAGAGGATTGCACGTTGATTCTCCGGATCAATATTTAAAACTTCTTCCATCCAGCTTGTTACAACGGTATCGTGCCCGTTCTGATAAGATCTTGAAAGGGCAGCTAAGGCTAGTAATTCTGCTTTTTCTTTTCTGTTTTGTTCATCAGATAATGTTTTTATATAAGTGAGGAGGGCACCTTCATCTCGAATATAACCGTTTAATGTTAACTCATGTTCCCACTTATGCAATAGCTGATTTTCTTCTGATAATTTTCGTTGTTGTTTCATTAAAAATCACTTCTTTAATATAGGATTATCTCGTATCTTATCATATTTCAGAACAAAACATGAAAAGACCTGCCCAATTTGGACAGGTCTTAGGTCGCAAAATTTATTTTTTACGGGCGTTAGCTTCGTCTCTTATTTCAGAACGAAAAGCATCAATGGAATCTCGGCGTCTTTCATTTTTTGCTTTGATTTGTGATTGGTCTTCAGCAGATGAAAAGGCCATTGCCTCTTCCGCCTCTTCCATGTTTTCAATCGTATGGTGAATCATCGATTGTAATTTCTCAACATTATCACTACGATCATCCGGATTTGGTTTATTGTGAGCCATGTTTTCTCCCCCTTTTTTGCGACCGAGTTTAGTTTGTGTTTAAAGGCATAGAAATATAAAGGAAATGAGTGTAAATACCCAAGGTGAATTTATTTTCACAACAAAAACCCCGCCTATATAAAGACGGGGTTGTATAAAAAGTTATTCGCCTTTAGTCTGGATGACCTGAGCATGTTCTCCTGATTTATCCTGCATTTTTTTCCCTTTGTTATGTCCGAAGCTTTTAGGTTGTGTCCCTAAATGGCTCGGAACAAAGTGTTTACTATCGCGTTTTGGATTACCCAATTTAAATCCCCTCCTCTTTCGATAGTTTTACCGGAACAAGAGGGAATCATTTATGGAAAAAGAATGCTATTACTCAGCTTTGCTTAGACGCTTTTGTTCTAATTTTGCTTCTAGCTTCTCTAGAGCATCGCGATCGTTTAGGATTTGGCGTTTATTTTCTAAAACAAGTTCTTCAAAAGAACGTTTTCTAGGTTTTCTCATAATGTTCACCTTCCTTTGTTATCATTGTAACAGTAAGTATGCCCAGAAACGGTTTCAATTATTACAACTTTTTGAAAATTTAATCCTTTTTTAAATACCCAATATTTCTATGAGGAAACATTTTTAATTGTGAATATTTTGTGAACGTAAAAAAAAGACATTGGGATATACCCAACGTCTTAATAACTAATGAATTCCTCCATTTGATCTAGAGTCATCGCACCAATATGCTTTTTAACGATAATCCCTTTTTCATCAACTAAAAAGGTTGTCGGTACCGAAAGGATGGAATAAGATTCATTGATTTTTCCTGATTCATCAAGAAGCACGGGAAAGGTAATTCTATTGTCGTTCACAAAACCAGCTACATCATTTTTAGGATCAATGTTAATGGCTAGTAAATCAAACTGCCCATTCACCCGTTCATACAATTTTTGCATTGCCGGCATTTCAGCTTTACATGGCGGACACCATGTTGCCCAAAAATTGATGATTACCTTTTTTCCTTTATAATCAGAAAGCTTTACTTCATTTCCCTCTAGTGTTCGCAATGAGAATTCTGGAGCTTGTTTACTTACATCAGCACTCATTTTCATCCCTTGTTGTAAATTTATTTTTTCCTCATTGCTTTCGCTATCCGTTGCTTGAGTTATCCCAACCATAAACAATAGAAGCAAGGTTGAAATCATCAGCACCTTTTTTATCATCTTACTGCCCACCCCTAATCCATTCAATTTCGTGTATTTTACCCTAAAAAAGGAGGAAAAATAAGGTGCGGGTTAACCAATAAGTCGTTATAAATGTAACAATTCCATATACGATTGCCTTTCCAGTTGAGTGAGGAGACCAACTCTGTTTACGGCCCTGCCAGCCTAGGTATAATCCACCAGCAATTATGCCTGTCAGCCACTCTTTAAACCCTCCTGATAAATAGAGAGCAGCGAGTGGGTTAGTGGTTAACAACTCTGGTCTATAGGCAAGAATGCTCAGTTTATATGTAACCATTCCTATTAATAATGTATTAATTAAAGCATCGAGAAACTGATCACGAAATTCCTGATCCTCTTTTAATAATTTTTTTAATAAAAAGTAGGTAACGACGATCGCAGTGATTGCGAAAAGCCAAGTGTATTTAATGATAAATGGTCCTGCTTGAATTGCGTTCAATGGTTCTTAACTCCTTTTAGTAGGTTAATTCGTTGTCTCTTTAACAAGGGTGATAAAGTTCCGAGCTGGGGCCGACGTGAAGTGTTGCTCAAGCCAAATAATCCCGACAGAGGAATATAAATTTACGTCCTTTATGGGGATGGAGAATAACTTGCTATTCCCGTACACATCCATAACCGATTTTGGAACAATCGTAGCGCCTATTCCATTTGAAACCAAGTCCATTAACACATGCATATCGGAGCATTCTGCAATACTATGTGGTTTTAGCTGTTGTTTTGAAAATGCGTTTAAAATGGTATTATAGCTCCCTAATCCCTCGGTACTAGGAATAATCAAGGGAAGTTCTGTGATTTCCTCTAAGGAAATGCTCTCGACCGACTCACGAGTTACGAACACAAAAGGTTCATGAAAGAGATGGTGATAAGCCAACCCTCGATGCTCGAGTGGCAACCGGACAAATGCCAGTTCAATTCCTCTAGATCTCACCATTTCTGACAAGTAAAACGAATCATTTTGAACAATTTTCAAGGTCACTAATGGGTATTTTTTATGGAATGAAACGAGCATATCCGAAAATCCCGGGATTGACAACGTGTTGATACCAACCGATAAAACTCCTTTTTTTCCCTCTTCTGTTTCGATAAGTTCATTTTTTACTTCCTCTAAACTATTAACAAGGTGCAGGGCATGTTGATAAAGAACAACGCCTTTATCTGTCAGCTCCATACTTTTACCGTTCCGTTCAATTAGCTTAACCCCTAATTCTTCCTCTAGTTGCTTTAACTGCATACTAAGTGGTGGCTGGGACATATGTAACCTGTTGGCTGCTGCGGTAATATTCTTTTCTTCTGCAATCGCAATAAAATATCTTAGTTGTTTAATATCCATGATGGTCCCTTCTATATAAAAAAAGTATGGTTTCTATTTGAATTATATATTTTTCATATATATATTGTCCATGGTAAGCTTATTAACGTTTGCATCATGTACGTATTAAGAAAGGTGATTTGAAATGGAACGTTTTTTTAACTTGAAACAACATGAAACTACGATTGGAAAGGAGCTCTCTGCCGGATTTATATCCTACATCACTGTCGTTTATATTATTATTGTAAATGCGACAATTTTATCTGTAGCAGGAATTCCGATGGAGGCTGGAATTATTGCCACAATCTTAACGAGCTTTTTTGGCTGTTTAATTATCGGATTGTGGAGTAATACACCGATCCTACTTATTCCCGGGATGGGCTTAAACGCGATGTTTACGTATACGATTGTCCAATCTGGGGGTTTTTCTTGGCAAGAAGCATTGGCTACTGTGTTTGTTGCAGGGATTATTTTTATCATTATTGCCTTCACACCATTGGCAAAGATCATCACGACTTCCATCCCAGATTCGTTAAAAGAAGCAATCACAGTTGGAATTGGAATCTTGTTAATCTTAATTGGCTTTGACAACGCTGGTATTATTACCAACTCAGAGCATACCCTCCTTGCAATTGGAGATTTAAGCAGTTCCACAGCAATTATTACTTTTATTGGCTTGATTATTACTCTACTATTATTTATCAAAAATGTACCCGGGAATCTATTGCTAAGTATTGTGATTACCTCGGTTTTAGCCGTAGGGTTTGGGGAATCTCAATCAGCGGGAGTGACGCTTTCTACTCCGAATTTTAGCGAATACTTCATGGTGTTTGGCCAACTTTCTTGGGCGCAAGCTGGCAACTTTATTTTTTGGCTTACGGCGATTAGCCTGGCTATGGTTCTTGTTTTCGAAAACATCGGCCTAATTCATGGGCACAGCAAAATGTTAAAACGCCCGGAAAGCAGTAAAAAATCACTTCAGGCTACGGCTGTTTCCGTACTGTCTTCTGGAGTTTTTGGAACAAGTCCAACAGTTGCATCGGTAGAAAGTGCAGCAGGTATTACCGCTGGAGGGAAAACGGGTTTGACGAGTATTGTGACCGGCGTGCTATTTCTCGTTTCTTTACTGTTTATACCAGTTATTAAAGCTGTTCCTCCGAGTGCCGTATCACCCGTACTTATTTTAATCGGGCTCTTAATGTTACAAAACATTGTTAATATCCCAATTGATGATTTAACGGATAGTGTCCCTGCGTTATTAATTATCGTCCTGATTCCTCTGACATACAGTATTGCTGATGGCATGGCGATTGGTTTTATTTTATATCCAGTGATGAAATTGTTGATGGGGAAAGGGAAGGAAATTCATCCTGCACTTTATATGATTGCCCTTCTCTTTATTAGTAATTATGTTTTACAATATGCATTTTAGCGCGAACTTAAGAAGCACCGGGCATGCATCCTTTTATGCTCCGGTTGCTTCTTTGTTTTATGTTCCATAGAATTTTAGTGTGGCTGCTTTTCTACGACCATACACTGGGCAACAGGGTTTCCAGCCCTAGCTCCCGTGAACTTCCTTAATAAGGCTAACTGAGCTGTCTGAGCTTGTTTGATTGAAGACATTCCTTCCATCATTAGTTTTCTTGCCAACTCTTCCATCGGGTTCAGTCGATAGGAAAGGTCATTTGCATAATATAGACTCTCGCCTATTTTAGGATAATGCGATTGAACCTCCTCGGCATCTGTAATGATGTGATATTGAATTTCGCCATTTTCGGAGACACCGCCTATTACTGCCTCCATTTTAGCAGAAGTACGATCTTTCCTATTTAAATAATCATGGATAATGTTTGCTATATCTATTAATTTTAAGTCCTGAACAGAGAGGGCTTTGGCTACTTCCCAGGATGCCTCTCCATATTCAATTTGTCCGGCAAAAATATAAAAAGATTGATTAGGAGTAATTTCACGGAAAATGGTCATTTCTTGTGGGTATTGGTCGTCGTTGCTTTGAAACTCATTACAATCCAGCACGATTGATATAAAATCCTCTCTCGCCACAATAGAAAAAAGGCTCATTGAAATCTCTCCTTTCAGTATTTCCTACCTTAACAATAGAATTTATTTACAGAGTTTACAATACAAATTAGCGGTGAATTATGAGAATTGAGTGACAATTAGAGAAACGAAAAAGCCCTTATGTGTTTTAAACATAAGGGCTTTTATTTATTAAGCTTTTAATTTATCACGTAGAACCATTTGTAGGATTCCGCCATGACGGTAGTAGTCAATTTCAACTTCTGAGTCGAAACGTACAACTGCTTCAAATGTTGTTTTGTTCCCAGCATCATCAGTAGCTGTTACTGTAATTAAATCACGTGGACGGACATTTTCATCAACTTGAACATCAAATGCTTCCTTACCAGTTAATCCAAGTGTTTCAGCATTTTCCCCATCTTTAAATTGAAGTGGAAGAACACCCATCAACACAAGGTTAGAACGGTGGATACGCTCAAAGCTTTCAGCGATAACCGTTTTGATTCCTAGTAGGTTTGTGCCTTTTGCTGCCCAGTCACGAGAAGATCCCATTCCGTAATCTTTACCAGCAATGACCATTAAGCCAGTACCTTCTTCTTTATACTTCATACAAGCATCATAGATAGAAGTCACTTCGCCAGTTGGCCAGTGAGTTGTGTAGCCACCTTCTGTGCCAGGAGCAATTTGATTCTTGATACGGATGTTCGCGAATGTTCCACGCATCATGACTTCATGGTTCCCACGACGAGATCCGTAAGAGTTAAAGTCACGTACCTCAACACCTTTTGAACGTAGGTATTTACCAGCAGGTGTATCTTTACCGATTGCACCAGCAGGTGAAATATGGTCAGTTGTGACAGAATCGCCGAACTTACCAACAACACGTAGTCCGCTTAACGGCTCAACCGTACCTGGTTCAGGGCTTAGGCCTTCGAAGAATGGAGGGTTCGCAATGTAAGTTGAATCCTCATCAAATGTATAAAGTGCATCATTATTTGTTTGAATTTCGTTCCAACGCTCGTTATCGCTGAATACATTTTCATATTCGCTGCGGAATAATTCTGGTGTAACAACTTTGTTTACAACTTCGTTTACTTCTGCAGTTGATGGCCAGATATCCTTGAAGAATACATCGTTACCATCTTTGTCTTTACCGATTGCATCATTTTGAAGGTCAATATTAACTGTTCCTGCTAATGCATAAGCAACTACTAATGGTGGAGATGCAAGGTAGTTTGCTTTTACAAGCGGATGAATACGTCCTTCAAAGTTACGGTTACCAGAAAGAACAGAAGTAACAAGTAGATCAGAGTCTGCAACTGTCTTTTCGATTTCTGGAAGTAGTGGACCAGAGTTTCCGATACATGTTGTACAGCCGTATCCTACAAGGTTAAATCCGATTGTTTCTAAGTATGGTAGTAAGCCAGAATCACGAAGGTATCCTGTAACAACTTTAGATCCAGGTGCTAAAGATGTTTTTACGAACTTAGGTACTTCCATTCCCAATTCAACTGCTTTTTTCGCTACTAATCCCGCACCAACAAGTACGTATGGATTAGAAGTGTTTGTACAGCTAGTGATTGAAGCGATGGCAATTGCACCTGTCTTCATTGTTGCTTTATCGCCATTGTTGAACTCAACAACCGCTTCTCTCTCAACTTCAGCTGCTTCTAAACCAAATCCTTGGTTTCCTGCAGGAGCTGTAAGCGCATCGTTAAAGCTTTTCTTCATTTGAGAAAGAGGAATTAAATCTTGTGGACGCTTAGGACCAGAAAGATTTGCTTCAATCTCAGAAAGATCGATTTCGATAACATCTGTATAAACTGGTTCAAGAGCTGGATCAAAGAATAAACCGTTCTCTTTGCAATAAGTTTCAACCAAGTCAATTTGCTCTTCAGAACGTCCAGTTAGACGCATATAATCAAGTGACTCAGAGTCAACTGGGAAGAAACCACAAGTAGCACCATACTCAGGAGCCATGTTGGCAACTGTTGCACGGTCAGCTAATGGAAGTGTTACCACACCAGGTCCGAAGAACTCTACGAACTTTCCAACTACACCGTGGCTACGAAGAACTTGAGTTACTTTTAATGCGAGGTCAGTTGCAGTTGAACCGTTTGGCATATCGCCTACTAATTTAACCCCTACTACCTCTGGTACTGGGAAGTAAGAAGGCTGTCCAAGCATTCCTGCTTCTGCTTCAATACCACCAACGCCCCATCCAAGAACACCGATACCATTAATCATCGTTGTATGAGAGTCAGTACCCACTAATGAATCTGGGAATGCTTCGAATTCGCCATCTTCATTTTCGGTTGCAAGAACAACACCAGCAAGATACTCAAGGTTAACTTGGTGAACAATACCAGTTGCTGGCGGAACCGCACGATAGTTGTCGAATGCTTTTTGTGCCCAGCTTAGGAACTGGTAACGCTCAGCATTACGTTCGAATTCAAGGTCCATGTTTGCTTGTAAAGCATCAGCAGTTCCGTATTTATCAACCTGTACAGAGTGGTCAATTACAAGATCAACCGGCTTCTCAGGATTGATTTTATCAGGGTCTCCACCAAGGTCGGCCATCGCTTTTCTTAAAGAAGCAAGGTCAACAACAGCAGGCACACCTGTGAAGTCTTGTAGAATAACACGGGATGGCTTAAAAGGTACATCCACTTCTTTAACTTCACTAGTTCCCCATTTTACTAGATTTTCAACATGTTCTTTTGTAATAACGCGGCCATCATATTGGCGAAGAACAGACTCAAGAAGCACCTTAATAGAGTAAGGAAGCTTCGATACATTGCCTAGTCCTGCTTCTTCAAGTGCAGCTAGACGGTAATAATGATAGCGTTTCCCGCTGGATTCAAACGAAGTGCGGGCTTTAAATACATCAAGGTCAGTTAATTGTTTAGTCATCTGACTACCCCCTTTGGTCGATACCTATCATACACTAAATAAATGTAATTGTCGAAAAGTTAGAATTGTCGATTCTCTCCTAACTTTTCTCACAATTCTAATCTTAATATAACTCTATGTATAAGTAAATGACAAGATTGTTATTGTTTTTGATAAGAAAAACTTATGGTATTGCGTATTCCTACTGTGCAAACGTGATTAAACAGGTTATTTAAACTTTTTTAATTTCCCCGACAAGACATGCTTTTCCTGCTGTTACTATAGCGGAAAAGTATCGATTCATCGAATGCGGGCAAAATACTCATGAAACTACTAGAAACGGGGTGAGATGAATGGCAAAACGAAAAGCAAATCATGTTATTCCTGGGATGAACGCGGCAAGTGCCCAAGGAAAAGGTGCAGGTTTTAATGAGGAGCTATCAAACGAACCTTTAACAGAATTACAAAAGCAAAACAATAAGAAACGAAAGAAGAACCAATAACGAAATCTAATGAGCTCATATAGAAAAGCGGAAGGCTGCTCCCTTCCGCTTTTTGGGTGGTCGAAATGTTAAAGTTACTCACAATTATGGATCGTTTTACGGATGGGATTTCACATCCAAATCTAGAGCATGCCATTAGTGATTAGTTTGCAAAATTTTTGTGTTTTGCCTATGTCTTATGGTAGATTGACCTCTTCGACAATTTGCTCTAGGTCACTCATAAAGCGTTCTAGTTGCGGTCTCTGCGTTTCAGATGCCACCTCTAGCGCATTTTCAATTTGTTGATAGGCTTCGTTGACTTCGTTTTTCAAATGCTTAAGTTGATGTCCATAGCTTTCACTATCTTGTACAATCTCCTGGTAAAAATCTTGAACTTCTTCAAATCCTTGTTGTGCAGCTTGATAAGCCTGTTGTTTATTTTTATGATAAGGCATTTTAATCTACCTCCTATATATTAGTGAATTTCCCATATCGAAGCTTGATGTCTGCTCGAGTATTCGTAAATTGTGCATGTTCGTGCGAATTTATTCAGTATAAATTATCCCCCCTCTTAACAACCTAAAGTCAGGAGGGATGAAGGATGAATAAAAACGATGGCAAAGATATGCGCAAAAATGCTCCTAAAGGCCATAATGAGGGCCAACCTGAACCATTAAGTGGCTCTAAAAAAGTGAAAAACCGTAACCATTCAAGGCAAAAACACGGTCATAACCACGATATGTAGAAGACCAAAACAGGTCCCAACCAAATTTGGTCGGGACCTGTTTTACTTATTGAAATGATGCTAAAGCTTCTACAATTACATTTTCTTCCTTTTCGTCCACCGTTCGGAGGTCAAGATGTACTTCTTCCTTCTGAATCCGAACGATAATCGCTGGAGTAGATTCCATTCTTAGCCTCCTTGCGAGCTGTTCCGCAGAGAAATCCGTATGGGAGATGGCAACTAAGAAGGTTGGCAATTCTACGTCAGGCATTGTCCCGCCGCCAACCTGACTCGTACCTTCCTTTAAGCGAAACGTGTATTGACTAGAGAGTCCATTACACTTCTCTATAAAGCTTTTGGCTCTTTCCTTAATTTGCTCTGGATCCATCAGGAGGTCCCGAATCGTTGGGATTTGCTCGATCCCCTTTTCCCCTTTTAGATAATCAGTTAAAGTAGCTTCTAGGGCGGCTAGTGTCATTTTATCGACCCGTAAAACTCTGGCAAGCTGATGGCTCTTCAACTTATCAATCCATTCTTTTTTTCCAGCAATCATTCCTGCTTGTGGTCCTCCTAGTAGTTTATCTCCACTAAAAGAAACAATGTCGGCTCCCATCCTTAATACTTCGCTAACGACCGGCTCCTCTCCAATTCCATGCTTACGAAAGTCATAAAGTACCCCACTGCCTAAATCTTCATAAAAGATTACGTTTTTATGTTTTTCGGCTATGCTTGCAAGTTCTTCTGTTTCAACCGATTTTGTAAAGCCCATGATTTTAAAATTGCTAGTATGTACTTTTAGAATCATTCTCGTATCTTCGCAAATGGCTCGTTCGTAGTCAAAAGCATGCGTCTTGTTAGTGGTACCGACTTCGACAAGCTTTGCTCCACTTTCTTCCATGATCGAAGAGATTCGAAAGGAACCACCAATTTCGACCAACTGGCCGCGAGAAACGATAACTTCTTTGTCCTCAGCCAAGGCACGTAAAATCAGAAAAACGGCTGCTGCATTGTTATTGACCACCATTGCGGCTTCTGCCCCAGTGATTTCTTTTAGCAATTCTTCAGCATGACTATGCCTAGAGCCTCGTTTTCCTTCTTGAAGCTTATATTCTAGATTTGAATAGTTCTGCGCTGTTTCAACGACATGTTTTACGGCTCGATCACTTAAGCGGGCCCTGCCTAAATTCGTATGTAAAATGGTGCCAGTTGCATTGATTACTGGTTTAAGTGTGTAGCCTTGCTGTTGGTCCATTCTTTTTGTTAATTCTTCAAATAAATGACTTAAAAAGGCCGCTTCCCCTGGGGATGGACCATTCCAGGTGCTTTTTACGATACCCTGACGTACTTCACTTAAAAGGTCTTTTAAATGATTCGTGAGAATACTCGGGTCGATTCCTATTTTTTCAGATATTAAAGCAAAACGAGCATCCTTTTGTAGCTCGTGGACAGGTGGCATTTGCCTAAGAACTTCCTTCACTTGTATTCCCTCCATTTAACAATTGCCCGTATATTATAGCATTATTTCCAAACATCACCGATGGAAAAACGATTCCTTGTCCTTCTTTTTCCTTTTTGTGCATATATTGTTCACAAAAGACAAGATCGGGAGGAAACAATTGATGTTCAGTTTAATTGAAAAAGCCGTATTAGGGATGGCGTCTTTAAGGATTTTATCAGGAAGTATCGAAATTTTCGCGGCAATTTTAATGTTGAAACTAAATGATGTTGGGAAAGCTCTAGTAGTCAATAGTTCCCTTGCATTGGTCGGTCCTGTCATTCTTATTTTGACAACGACAATCGGTCTTTTAGGACTAGCAGATAAAATTTCCTTTGGAAAAATGTTTTGGGTTCTTCTAGGTGTTGGATGCATTTTGTATGGTGTAAGAAGTAATTGATACTGATTACTAACCAATCGGATAAAAACGAGGATTTCCAAGTATGAAACGCTCCTGTTGTTGAAAAACTAGCATAAAGACAACAACAGGAGGGATAGTATGGGGATTATGAGTGGAGATCCTAAAGAGGAGCCGTTGCATGCAGGTGAAGTGTATCATCTTTGGAATCATTTATTCGAATCAAAAGCTTTATTAGTTACCTTACAAGTTTTAATGAACCATACCGGTGATGAGGATTTAAAAAAGTTTCTTGGTGATTTTTCGAAAGATTGTATTAAGCAGGAAGAAGAACAAGTAGAAAGCCTCCTGAAAGAAAATGGTCTAAGGCTGCCCCCTGCTCCGCCTGATCGACCAATGGTCAATCTTGAAGACATCCCAGCAGGTGCCCGAATCAACGATCCAGAAGTCGCCGCCCTAATCGGTAAGGAAATGTTGGCTGGAAAGCTGCTTTGCAGCTATATCATGAGCATGGCGATTCGAGAGGATATTGGGCAAATGTACAATGAGTTTCACACTCAAAGAGTAGAGCTCCATAACAAACTTCTAAAAATGAATAAAGATAAAGGGTGGCTTGTTCCTCCTCCACTTAACACGAAATAAGGGATGAAAAAAGGCGGCTGGAAAAGACCAGGCGCCTTATTTTATGCTTCTAATTTTGCAATAATTTCTTCAGATGATGGAAACACTCCGGTCTCATCCTTTGAATAGAGTTTTTCTCCGTTCATCGATACTTCAAAGACACCACCGGTTGCTGGAACCAGCTCCATCTTCTCAATTTTCCCTCGAAAGTGTGTAAATAGGTCTTCTGCGATACTCGCAGCTTTTGGGGCGTAGTTTCACATCATGCAAAATTCGACTTTAATTTGAAACTTCTCCATTTTTTATCCCTCCCAGAAGTAGGACTAGTTAGTAATGTTATTTTAGTAAAAACCTATCTAATTCGCAACCGAAAGGATTTGAAAAGTGATTTTTTGAAAAAGCTTCGGTATACTATTCACTGGAGGTGTTTAGTTTGAGTGAACAAGAAAAGATTCGTCTTACATCCTTGTCTTCGAAAGCAGGCTGAGGATGCAAAATTAGTCCTGAGGACTTGATGCAAGTTTTGCGTCTATTACCAAAACAAGAGCCAGTTCCTGAATTATTGGTTGGCAATGAAACCGCAGATGATGCTGGTGTATATAAGCTCACAGATTCAATTGCCTTAATCCAAACGGTAGACTATTTCACCCCAGTGGTGGATGATCCATATATGTTTGGCCAAATTGCGGCGGCCAATTCTTTAAGTGATGTCTATGCTATGGGTGGAGAGCCAAAAACGGTCCTCAATATTGTAGGGTACCCAGTAAAAAAACTAGGGCCGGATATCCTAGCGGAAATCATGCGAGGTGCGGCAGATAAGGTGAAGGAAGCGGGTGCAATTACAATCGGCGGACATTCTGTTGATGATCAAGAGCCTAAGTTTGGGTTATCGGTCACAGGAATCGCCCATCCAGACGCTATTTGGAAAAATGTCGGTGCCAAACCTGGAGATGTATTGGTCTTATCGAAACCAATTGGAGTAGGCATACTGACGACAGGCATTAAACGGAATGCGGTCACTGCAGATCAGGAAAAAGCCGTTACTGAAACAATGGCCCTTCTGAATAAATCAGCAGCGGAAGCGTTAAAACCATTCCACCCACATGCTGTTACAGATGTAACAGGTTTCGGCCTTCTTGGACACGGAAGCGAAATAGCTCGCGGTAGTGAGGTTACACTCGAGATTTCCCTATCAAAAGTTCCGGTACTTGATGGGACCTTCGAGCTTGCTAGCCAAGGGGTTGTCCCTGGTGGATCGAAAGAGAACCATAAGTGGCTTGAAAACGATATCGAGTATCGTGACATTGCCGAGGAAGAACAACTCGTACTATGCGACGCAATTACTTCAGGTGGGTTGCTGGTTGCTCTTCCTGAGGCAGAAGCCGGCCCATACGTGGAAGCTCTACATACAGCAGGTTTAACACAAGCCGCTATTGTGGGACATGTTACTGAGAAACAAGACAAGCTTATCCATGTTGTGCGTTAAGCGATTGTAAAAAAAGCAGTTTGCCACCTGGCAGACTGCTTTTTTTCTATATACCTGAACTTTTAGTTATCCTACCCTTAGGCATGTGGCTTGTGGAACAAGCCCATTACTTCCACTGTCTCCGTGATATTCACAAATGCTGTAGGGTCAACCTTCGATACCAATGACTTTACTTCCCCGAGTTCATAACGTGAGATCACTGTCATCAGGATGTTTCTCTTTTGGTTAGAGTATCCGCCCATTCCATCAAGTACTGTTACTCCTCGGTAAACATTTTGAAGCAAATGTTCGCGCATCTCATCTCCTTTTTCGGTGATAATCATCAAAGTAAGTTTTTCATGATGCGTATATACAGCATCAACCACTTTGCCTGTTACAAAAATCGACACCATCGTGTACAAGGCCGAATCCCAGTTGAACAGGAACCCACTAATCAAAATAATGACTCCATTCATCGCCGTTAACATCGTGCCAATCGGGAAGTCCCTTTTTCTAGCAATCAGCATTCCGATTACGTCTAATCCACCAGAAGAGCCAGAACTGCGGAAAATCAAGCCGATACCAATGCCAGTGAGCGCACCACCGAAGATGGAGGACAAAATAATATCCTGTGCGACTTTTACAATCGGAACAAAGTAGAGGCCGATTGAGATAACTGTGACCGACAGAATCGTATATAGAATAAATTTTCTTCCAAGTTTCAGATACCCAAGTACTAATAGTGGGAAATTCAACAAAAAGTTTGCAACCCCTGTATTCATCGGTGTCAGCATCCCAATAATCATTGACACACCAGTCAATCCACTACTTAGAATTTCATGCGGGATTAGGAAGAAGTTAAATGCGACTGCAACAATCACTGAACCAAAGAAGATTCCAAGGATTTGCATGTGTTCGTCCTCCTAACTCATTTTCTCCTATATAAGAGAATACATAAAGGTATCCCTAACTGTAAACTTAATAGTTTTTTAGTATTATTTAGAGAAATCTGGCGATGACTTTATTCCATAAAAAAATGGACAGATAAACTGTCCATTTAAAGTAAGACTCTATCAGAATTCTGCTAGTTAGATCGTTTTTAATGCTAGTTTGTTGAGCATATCCTTAGTCATCGTTTGAAGGTCATATTTGGTTGTGAAGCCCCATTCTTTCTTGGCGGCAGAGGCGTCGATGGAGTTTGGCCAGCTGCTTGCGATTTGCTGGCGGACTGGGTCTACTGCATAACCAAGCGTGAACTCAGGGATTTCTTTTCTTATCGCCTCAGCAATTTCCTCAGGGTCAAAGCTCATCGCGGTCACATTGAACGAATTCCGGTGCCTCAGGTTGGAAGGGTCTGCTTCCATTAAATCGATGATGGCATTAAGGGCATCTGGCATATACATCATGTCCATATAGGTCCCTTTATCAATATAAGACGTGTAGTGTCCATGTTTGATCGCTTCATAGAATATCTCGACAGCATAGTCCGTCGTGCCTCCTCCAGGTGGGGTGACATAGGAAATGAGTCCCGGGAAGCGAAGTCCCCGAGTGTCTACCCCAAAGCGGTGGAAGTAATAATCTGCTAAAAGTTCACCAGCGACTTTATTTACACCATACATGGTGGTTGGGCGCTGAATTGTATCCTGAGGTGTCTCGTCTTTAGGAGTCGTTGGGCCAAATGCACCAATCGAGCTTGGTGTGAAAAACTGTGCATCTAGCTCTTTCGCTGTTTCAAGAGCATTCATCAAACCACCCATATTTAAATTCCAGGCAAAAACAGGGTTCGCCTCAGCAGTAGCAGACAGTAAAGCTGCCATATGAATAATTGTATCCGCATGATGGTTAGTTGCAGCCTCCATCATCCCTTTTGCATCCATGACATCTAAAATCTCAAATGGTCCTTCCGTTGCTGCTTCACTATCGTTCGTCCTGACGTCGGTTGCTAATACATTATCTCGACCGTACAAGTCTCGCAATTTAACCGTTAACTCTGAACCGATTTGGCCAAGAGCTCCCGTAATCATAATCCGTTTCATATGTTGGTATTCCCCCAAGCTTCCATCCAAGTTGTGATATTATCCTATTCCAGTCATTGAAAAATGGTTGGGATTTACTGAATAACGCCCATTTCCTTACCAACCGTCTCATATATAGCCAACGCTTCGTCTAACATGGCTTTTGTATGAGCAGCAGAAGGCATATTACGCACTCGCCCAGTCCCTTTTGGAACCGTTGGGAAAACAATCGATTTTGCATAAACTCCCTTTTCGTTCAACCGTTTGCTGAACTCTTGTGTTTTCACTTCATCTCCAATGATACATGGAGTGATTGGCGTTTCGCTGTTTCCAATATCAAAGCCAAGCTTTTGTAATCCTTCCTTTAAATAATCTGCGTTGTCCCAGAGCCGCTCGTTTAATTCAGAACTAGCAGTTAATAGTTCGATTGCCTTAATTGAAGCCGCTACATCAGCAGGTGTAAGTGCAGTAGAAAATAGGAATGGACGACTACGAACTTTTAGCCAGTCAATCAAATCACGCTTTCCAGCTACATAGCCACCAACGACACCAATTGCCTTTGAGAGTGTCCCGATTTGAAAATCGATTCTGTCAGATAACCCAAAATGCTTAACTGTACCTGCTCCTTTGCCTAGGACACCTGAACCATGAGCGTCATCGACATAAGTAATTAAGTCAAACTCTTCAGCGATTTCAACGATCTCTGGAAGCTTTGCGATATCTCCGTCCATGGAGAATACCCCATCGGTAATCACCATGATTTTATTGTACTGCCCGGATTCCTTCGCTTCCTTAGCCTTTGCTCTAAGATCTTTCATATCTGAATGGTTAAAGCGGATGATTTTCGCCCTGGATAAACGACAGCCATCAATGATTGAGGCATGGTTTAATTCGTCGGAAAGAATGGCATCATTTTTATCCATCACAGCAGAGATGGCCGCCATATTACAATTGAAGCCTGACTGATAGGCAATTGCTGCCTCAGTCTGCTTAAACTTGGCTAGCTTTTCTTCTAGCTCTAGATGGATGTCAAGCGTCCCATTTATGGTTCTAACCGCACCCGCACCAACGCCATATCTCTCTACGGCTTCAGCCGCTGCTTTTTTTAGACGCGAGTCAGTCGCTAAACCAAGATAATTATTTGAGGAAAGATTGATTAAACTCTTTCCGTTGATTGTAATCATTGGACCATTTGCACTTTGAAGAGGATCAATCACATTATAGAGACCCTTCCCTTTTAAATCCTCAAGATTTTCTGTTAAAAATTGCTCTAATTGTTTACTAGACATCTTAAGCCCTCCTTGAATATACAACTGTACTCTCTGAGTGGACAGTAATACTTCTTATTGAACCTTTATAATTAAGGTTTACTTCTTATACTTTACCAATATTTTATTCCTTTGTACATTGTGGAGAGACAGAATTCTAACAAAAAAAGAAGGGACATTTCGTCCCTCCTTTCTTTCGTCATGATTAGACTGCTATTTCATCTATTTTTTTCGTAACTTCCATTTAAATCGTTTAGGTAGCTTTCGTCTGCGAATCGGAAATCTGGGTTCTTTTTCCTTGAAGAAACGCACCACAACATAAAGGATGTACGTAGCAAGTGCTACATAGAAATAGACAGACACATGTTCAGTGCGCGTTTTCGTAAATAAATACACCATATAAAATAAAAACAACGTGATTAGCACACTGTATTTTGGTAGCCCAATTTTCTTTAAACTAGGAATTTTCATCCGGCTAACCATCATAATGGCTAGTAAATAAAAAATAATCATAAATAGCCAAACAGGAATTGTTTTTGAGAATAACACTAAAAATGTAACAATTCCTCCTGCTAATGTGATGGGAATTCCTTTAAAGAACTTTAAACTCTCTGATTGATCCGTAATATTAAACCTTGCCAGCCGATACGCACCAAACAATGGGAATAATCCAGCTAAAAGTATGCCTGTCATTCCATAATCACCTAAATACGTATAAGCCACAAGTAGGGCTGGCACGACGCCAAAGGAAACAACATCAGCAAGTGAATCGAGTTCCTTTCCCAGTTCATCGGAGACCCCAAGGATTCTCGCTACTCTACCATCTACGGCATCAAGCATAATCGCGATGAATATTAAAATAGGGGCAATGCGCATATCACCATTAATAATATAAGTAATGGCTAAGAATCCGCAAAATAGGTTTCCCAAGGTGAGTAAATTAGGTATGTGTTTTTTCATGTCGCACGCCTTTCTAATTTTAAACTCTTTTTATAATTCTAATCGTTTATCCTTCATTATAGATGTAATGGAGAAAAATAAGTGCAATTCTAATAATATGTTCCATATCCTCCATTATATTCAAAAAAATAGGGGCATGGTTAAAATCATAACAAAAATACATGCAAAAAAATAGCGACGTTTTTGTAAACGTCGCATTTAACTATATTATCTAACGGCATTTAACAAAAAATCTTCAATCTCTTTCATTAATAACTCTGCACCCTCTTGACTAACGATAATTTTCCCGTTCGCGAGTTCTAAATTGTCAGAGCTTATTTTTCCGGTTATCATACATGTTTTATGAGGCTCGTACTTGTGGAGGATGATTGTATCTTGATCAACAAAAATTTCTAGTGGGTCATTCTCATGAATGTCCATTTTTTTGCGCAATTCCATTGGAATGACGATACGTCCTAGTTGGTCCGTTTTTCGAACAATACCAGTCGCTTTCATCTAAATCCCTCCTTTTTTCTTACCATAATTATAGCAAATGGAGGAATTATTTTACAGGAATAAACTACGAGGTTTACAAAATTATAACTGACTCCAAAGAAAAGAACTTTCACAATCTGTCCAAATTTAGTATTATCGAATAATGAGTGTATCGATGACAAAGATAAAAAGTGAGGATTAATAGATGAGCTTACTAACTGTAGATAAATTAGGTCACTCGTTTGGTGACCGTACTCTTTTTAAGGATGTTTCGTTTCGCCTACTAGCAGAGGATCACGCTGGCCTTGTTGGTGCAAATGGTGTTGGCAAATCAACATTGATGAATATCATCACCAATCAGTTGATCCATGATACTGGTAAAGTAGAGTGGACACCTGGAACACATTACGGGTACTTGGATCAGCATACTATTCTAACTCCTGGTAAGACGATCCGTGATGTACTAAATGATGCTTTCCTTCCTCTCTTTAAGAGAGAAGCAGAGTTAAATGAAGTAACAGGGAAAATGGCAGATGCCTCTCCGGAAGAGCTTGAAGAACTATTAGAACAGATGGCAACAATCCAAGACGAATTAGATGCTGGTGGTTTTTATACATTAGATATGAAGGTAGAGGAAGCGGCTCGCGGACTGGGCATTGATGCCATTGGGCTTGATCGCGATGTTTCCGCCTTGAGTGGTGGCCAACGAACAAAGGTTTTGCTCGCAAAACTATTATTAGAGCAACCGAAAGTTCTGCTTTTAGACGAGCCAACAAACTATTTGGACGTCGAGCATATTCGTTGGTTATCAGGTTATTTAAAAGAATATCCATATGCCTTCCTATTAATTTCACATGATACAGAGTTTATGAATTCTGTGTCTAACGTAATTTTCCATTTGGAATTCTCTAAGCTTTCCCGTTATACAGCTACCTATGAAAAGTTCTTAGAGCTTGCAGAAATCAATAAAAATCAACATATCAATGCCTATGAAAAGCAGAAAGAATTTATTAAAAAGCAGGAAGATTTTATTGCGAAAAATAAAGCGCGTTATTCCACGACTGGCCGGGCGAAAAGCCGTCAGAAACAGTTGGACCGTATGGAACGAATCGACCGTCCTGAAACAGCGATAAAACCTACCTTTGAGTTTAAGGAATCCCGTAGCTCCAGCCGTTATGTATTTGAAGGAAAAGACGTTGAAATTGGGTATAGCCATCCACTTTTACCTAAGCTTACGATGACAATTGAGCGCGGGGAAAAAATTGCCTTAGTCGGGATGAATGGTGTCGGAAAGTCAACACTATTGAAAACCATTTTAGGTAAAATCCCTCCTTTAAGCGGCCAAATAGAACGCGGGGACTTCCTCTACCCTTCTTATTTTGAACAAGAAGTAAAGGCAAAAGACATTACCCCGATTGATGATGTTTGGGCCTCCTTCCCTGGACTTGACCAACATCAAGTACGTGCAGCTCTTGCCCGCTGCGGTCTAAAAAACGAGCATATATCACGCCCGCTAAGCCAGTTAAGTGGTGGCGAGCAAGCAAAGGTTCGCCTTTGTAAATTGATGATGGAAGAAAGCAATTGGCTCTTATTTGACGAGCCGACCAACCATTTGGATATAACAGCCAAAGCAGAATTAAAAAAGGCTATGAAAGAGTTCAAAGGGACAATCATTCTAGTTAGTCACGAGCCTGACTTTTATGAAGATTGGGTTACAAAGGTCTGGAATGTTGAAGAGTGGGCAGAGAAAGAGTAGATCTTAAATAAAACAAAAGGCCCAATATGGGCTTTTTGTTTTAAAAGAAAGTATGTCATTTTGTAATAAGGATTTTGTCGCTTGTTCATGTATTTATTTTATCAATAGTAGATAGTACAAATTATCGGATATATGAATTGTTACTCCCTTAGTCTTCAATGGTATAGTGGAGTAGATATTTTTACAGACGAGGGAGATTACAAGATGAAAAAACAACTCACTTTTTTATTAGGAATGATCATGATTCTTTTCTTAGCAGCTTGCGGGAACTCTGAGGATAACAATGAAGCAGATGAGACAACTGAAGACAAACAAGTAGAGATGATTAAGATTGGGATGATTCCCGATCAAAATGCAGCGGAAATTAACCGTGGAATGGAAGATTTTGCAAAAGACTTAGCTGAAAAGACAGGTTTTAATGTTGAATTCGTTCCTTCTGTTGATTATGCTGCGCTTGTTACAGCGTTTGAACGTGGCGAAATACAGCTAGCATGGTTTGGTGGATTAACAGGTGTGCAGGCTAGAAACCTTGTCCCTGAGGCCGAAGCAATTGCTCAGCGCCCGATTGATGAGAAATTTGAATCTGTTTTTGTTGCTCAAGCAGATTCAGGAATTGAATCATTGGAGGATCTTAAGGGGAAAACCCTAACTTTTGGTAGTGAAAGCTCAACTTCTGGACATTTAATGCCTCGTTACTTTATGATGGAATCTGGAGTCAACCCGAACGAAGACCTTGATGGAAATCCAAACTATTCAGGTTCGCATGACAAAACTTATAAATTAGTAGAGTCAGGTGCCTTCCAAGCAGGTGCTCTTAATATTTCTGTTTGGGAAGCAGCGGTTGCTGAAGGCAATGTCGATACAAACAAGGTTACAGCCTTCTATACGACTCCTGAGTATTATGACTATAACTGGACAGTCAATAAAATGGACGAAGAAACTAAAGCAACATTGAAAGAGGCGATTCTTTCAATGAAAGCTGGTGACAATGAAGTAATGGACCTCCTCTCTGCTGAGAAATTCATTGAAACAAAGAATGAAAACTACTCTGCGATTGAGGAAGTTGCGAAAGAACTAGAGATTATCAAGTAGGTGACACCGTGTGTCTGAAAAGAACATAATAGAAATTAACCAAATATCGAAAAACTATGAGCGGAAGATAGCCTTATCTTCCCTTTCTTTTGTTGTGGAAAAAGGCGAATTGATCGCTCTTATTGGTCCGAGTGGAGCAGGAAAAACCACACTCCTCAACTTACTAGCCTCGATTCTTGAGGCGGATAGTGGAGAGTTGTTGGTTGATGGGAAGCCAATGAGCCAATTTTCTGACCAAAAGAAGCGTGCAAAAAAAATCGGCATCATCCGTCAACAGTTTGACCTCGTTGGTCAATTGCCCGTTATTCATAATGTGCTCGCCGGGCGCTTGGCAGATTGGGGCTTCTTCAAATCCTTATTTAACTTATTTATTCCACAAGAACGGCAGGAAGCAACAACAGCTCTAAAGCGAGTCGGCCTTCCTGACAAATTGTATGAACGCACCTCAAATCTATCAGGTGGAGAGCAGCAGCGCGTGGCTCTGGCAAGGCTACTAATGCAGAAGCCAGAAATCATTCTTGCGGATGAACCAGTTGCCTCACTTGATCCAGCGAGAGCAGACGATGTTTTAGATATGCTGACAAAACTGGCAAAAGAGGAACATCAAACCGTTATCGCTAGTCTCCATTCTGTTGATTATGCACGTAAGTATTTTACAAGATTGATTGCTCTTAAAAATGGGAAATTATTCTTTGACCTCCCTGCTGACCAAGTAACCGATAAACAGCTTGAGGAGCTCTATCAGTTGAAGGAGCTGAGTTAAAGATGCTCTCATTTGATCTTCATAAAAGAAAGTTTTTAACTGTCTTTTTACTCCTATTATTTGCATGGAGTTTAATGGGTGTAAATTGGCAAGAAGGTGTTATGCATTCCAGTGGGATTAGTACGGCAGGTGAAATTTTTGCTGCCATGTTTACCCCTGACTTGAGCATGGATATTCTGCTCCTAGCGGCTGAATCTTCTTGGCTTACACTCGCTTATGCAACCGCCGGGATGAGCCTTGCACTTATACTGGCACTCATTTTTGGCATCCTCGCTTCGGGTGTGCTTTCGTCTGGAAAGCGGTCGAGAACTTTGATGAAGGGTTCATTTCGTGGAGTGCTTGGGTTTATGCGAGCGATTCATGAGCTTGTCTGGGCCTGGTTATTCGTTGCTTCATTTGGCCTTTCCCCCTATGCAGCAATTTTTGCACTAGCGATTCCGTATGGAGGCATTCTTGGCCGGATCTTTGCTGACATGATTAATGATGTACCTGAGGAGCCAATTAAAGCACTCAGAGCGACCGGAGCCTCTAGGTTACAATGTCTCTTTTATGGTTACCTTCCCAGTGTAAAAAACAGTATGATTAGCTATACAATGTACCGCTACGAGTGTGCAGTCAGGTCTTCAGCGATTATGAGTTTTGTAGGTTTAGGCGGCCTTGGTTATCAAATTCAGCTTTCGTTAGATGACCTTCATTATGATGAAGTATGGACGTTTTTATATTTCCTTATCATCCTTGTCGTAATTATTGATGGTTGGAGCAATATGTTAAGAAGGAGGATGGCGCAATGAAAAAACGTAGATCTCCTTTTCTCACCTTTTCCTTTTATGCCTTCCTCCTCTTAATTGCTAGTTCCTGGTACTTTGTAATTGGAATTAAAAATGCGAGCTTAACGGAGCTGTTTTCTAAGGAAAATCTTGAGTACGCAACTAAGTTCTTTAAAGGTTTACTTGGGGTTGGTCAAGAGGAAATTGCCTTTTTGAATCGTGACAGCTGGTCAGATGCCTTTAAACTAACGGTTGAAACTTTGCAAATGAGTATTATGGCGATTGGATTCTCGACCATTGTCATGTTTCTCACCGTCATTCCGGCGGCTAGAAATGTTGCTGACGGAACCTTAACGCTTTCTAGAAGATGGTACCGTTGGTTTGTATTTGGTCTCATTCGTGTTTCTTATATTTTTAGTCGAGCGATTCCTGAGCTTGTGTGGGCAATGATTGTTATCTTTATTTTTAAGCCTGGGATTCTTCCAGGAGCCATTGCTTTAGCTCTTCATAATTTCGGTATACTTGGTAAACTCTGTGCTGAAGTCATTGAGGATACAGATTCTCGCCCGATCAGAAATCTTGCTTCAGCCGGCGCAAATCGTGCACAAATACTAATGTATGGGGTGTTTCCAACTGTACTCCCTCAATTCCTAACGTACATCCTCTACCGCTGGGAAGTCATTATGCGTACAACCATTGTCGTTGGATTTGTTGGTGCGGGCGGATTAGGACAAGAGTTTAAACTTAGCATGAGCTTTTTCCATTATACCGAGATCACACTCCTGTTGATTTGCTATCTGATTCTGGTCATTATTGCCGACTATATATCGGAGAAATCAAGATTTTTCGTGAAATAAAAACGAGCCCTTATTGAGGCTCGTTTTTTAGTTGACTTAAGATTGGCTGAACTTTTCATAATGCACCATTGATTCTCTCGGTAGCATTTCTTTCGCGACCGGCTCTGTTTCTGGGTATCCCAAACCTAAGATTGCAACCACACGCCGATCTTCGGGAACGTCCAAGGCATGTCGAACATGGTTTTCTCTGCGTTTTCTACATGCTTTAGGATATTTTCTACTCAGCAACATTTCCTCCCCGACATTGGTAAGAATCCACCGCAGATAAGCCATTAAATAGAAAAAAACGAGCACCTTCTGGCTCGCTTTTCACATGCCTATTTTTTAAACAGACTAAGACAGCCTTTGCTCCTTAGCTAAACCAAGTTCGGCATCAATCAGTTGATCGAGGCGAATTATGCTTTCCCTTGCCCTGTCTATTTTGATTGTTCGATAATGATGGGCGCCCCCTTCTTCTTCATCCTTTTCGTCGGCCCATTTGACGATTTTTTGTAGAGTGGTCCGCTCTATATCATTTGTAGGCAGGAAAGAATCGGTGTGAAATAAAATCGCGAGTGCGGTCTCCTTCGCTTGAACTGGATTTTCACCTAACCGGATTAGCAATTTATGTGCTCTTTCGGCGCCTTTAATCGGGTGGATATCGTTTTTTCGGTACAATTCATAATCCCATTTCCCGTTCCGGTACCAAGTGAAATGACCAATATCATGGAGAAATCCCGCTTTGGCAGCTATGTCGACATTCTCTTTGTATTGTTTTGCGAGATGAAACGCATGGTACGCAACAGCAATAGCGTGGGCAAATCCCGAGCGCTTAACGTATTTCTGCGTAATATGATGTTCGAAAATATTCAGTAAGGTGACGTCTCTCATGAATCATTCCTCCTTTGTTTTTAGCGTACCCTTAACATCTATTTTTGCTATATATCATTTTTAAAATGTCTCATGCTTTCAAAATTGCCAACTCACTTTTTTGATAATTTTTGTGAGGATAACATAGATTTTTAACCTTCACAAGTGGTTTGCGAGAAAAAGTTACAATTATCAGAATTTGTTCGTTTATACAATTTATTAAATTAAGGTGGAAAGTGTCCAATAAAGAAGCCCTTTCACGTATAAAAAAGACCAATCTTATAAGGAAGATTGGTCTTGATTGGTTTGTCTTTAGTCCCACTGCTTTAGTTTCTTTCTAATTGCTTCTATTATTTTGCTGAGCAATGTCTTTTCTCCTCTGGCAGCTTTTTGTTTATTCCACTCGTTAAAGCTCGCAATTGTTATTAAAAGCGTTCCAACAATGAGTAGGTAACCCCACCAAGGCAAATTCCCCCAAAATGGTTTTGTCTGTAAGAATACGTTTAGCAACAAGACACCTGAACCAACAAAGAAGTAAGCCTTGATCCGAAGCCACATACCAGCGAGTAATGATACAAGCGAAAGGGACCCTAGGATAAGTGCATCGTATATAGTTGAACTAGCAAGGCCATCTGCTACTAGCAACAAGGATACTAGAAGGAGAACGGCCCATTGAATATAGTTCATCAGACTATTCCATTTCCCCCTCAGAGTAACTTTTAGATAAATCATTAAAAGAACCCAAGGAAGGAGAATGGCTTCTTGTTGCCATAAAGGGTGTAACTCTAGTTCGTTCAAGATTGTATAGTATGGTAGCAACAAATAGGCACCCGCAAGGAAGGTTAAGCTAAAACGAATTTCACTAGGAACTCTTAGCCGTTGAGTCCATAAGGCAACGGATATAAGAACCCCATGGACAATTCCTGCCCAGAAGGTTTCCGACCGGAACAAATATATGGAAGCAAAGAACAAAAATGCCGCTATCGTATACCCATCCACTTTTACAACAGGAAGCTTTTCCCCCGGTTCCCATAATCTCTTGTACATAATGCAGCCTGTAGCAAGAAGACCTACACCTATTCCCGCTAGCAAAAAGACGTCAACCAATGCACTGTATTCAGCCGTACGAATAAACTCCAATGTCCCAAATAGGAAGAACAAAAGTGGTAAAATTGCAAGGTTACCCCACTTTCCTTGATGGAGCAATACGAGCAATCCGACCACGTATCCTGTGAGGATGAGATATAAAGTTCCTGTAAACGGATAAACGCTTAGTAAATCGATTAAGCCAAGTAACGAAAATGGAACAAGATAATAAAACGTTCTTTTTTTAAACAGCTTATTTGCAAGCGTATAGTATACACCAAGCGTTATGCTCGCCAGTAAGAATGCGTAATGACTTAATGCCTCCCCAACAAACAGTCGGAGCCCGGCATCCAATGCTAAGAATAAGGTTGTAAAAGCGCCGTAAAGGAATAGCTTTATGGACCATTCCACACGGGTAAAACGGATGGAAATCACATAGATAACCACACCCATCAGCAAGGGCCAAGTTGATTCGGCACCAAATGCAAAGTAAGTGAGTAATAACGCAGGAACAAGATAAATTTGACCCACCCATGCAAAAGCGATAGCCAATTCCCTATCCCTTCTTTTCAACCACAGCGAGATGAGCAATACAACCATTCCACCCATTCCAAGTACAAAGGAGTCCATTGTCCTCGTAAATTCGATTTGGTCGTGAAGTGGGATTTGAATGATGAAGTAAAAGGCTAACGAGCTCCCAGCTACAACGCTTCTCATCCATTTATAATCGGTAAACCGATACATGATATAGAATAGGAAAATCCCGACAAACCATAAGGACGGCCTGACTATCATGTTGTCCATCGGTAAGATCACTGAATAAAGCAACGCTAAAGCGTAGAAAACTTGCCCAGTTAAAAATGAACGGTTAGTAAGTTCTTTCAGTTGAAGCTTCAATAAAATCCAAGATGTGAACAGTGTAAGGATTCCTGCACTTGCAAAGTGAAACGGCCTGCCAAGATCCTCGGAATAAAACAATGAATGAAAATACAATTCTTCTCCGAAACACACAATGGAAATCCCGATGACTATTGGAAATAGCCAAGGGGTTATGAGGCGAGAAGGCTTTCTCTTATCTATTTTTACCATCACAAATAAGACAGTTCCGAGAAACAACAGCATCAAACCTAATTCCCACCATTGAGAAAGCAAAAAGCCGACCCAAATAACTAAGCTCATAATGATGAAACCTACGTCTCGGAAGCTTTGCTTGATTACTTGCAGCCATTTATGACCAATCATCCAACCAATTAAAAACAGAATATATCCGATAAAAAAGATTGGTAGAGTATAGATAGTAAAATCCAGCCATTGATCAAGAATCCGAACCCCTTCAAATAATGCTGATGCGAGAAACACTGGGCTTAAATAACGAAATAAACGGGCAGATTCGGTATTAGCTAAATAAATAAAATTTGCCGTAATCATTAGGTAAGCAAGCAACAGAATAATGGATGGTTCATCTGCCCTTAGTAACATCCCTTCAACACTTATGTACAGAAACGCAAGGATGGAGACAACCGCACTTGTCGACCTGAATGCCTTATCCAACCCAAATTCCTTGGTTATAAATCGAGGCACTAATAAAAAAACGATACCTACAAGAGCAAAGCCCATAGGACTGATAGCGTCAAAAGTCCAGCTCTCAAAGATCTGGTAAGCCGCATAAACGAGCATCACACTAAAAACAAAATGGTACTGCTTTTTACCGCTCACATAGATCATCGCTAAATAGATACAAGCTGTTAGTATGAGGTTGAAACCATAAAATACTTGGTGTTCATAGAAAAACAGAAGCAATAAAGTCGATAGAACTAAATTTACCTGAGCGAAAGGTGCGAGTTCGTTCGTAAACAGAGGCTGCGTGCCACGTTTTTTCATCGTTTGAACTCCAATCACAAGTCCGCTGTTGTAAAGCATCATACCTAAGTAAAATGCGTCAATCCCCCATCCAACTGCCCTTAATAAAAACGCTGCCCCGGCTGTTAAGGCGATCAACGAAAACCACACAAATAGACGCGAGGTAAGTCTTTGGGCAATGATTGCGTATATTGGCAAAATCAATATACTACCAATTACACCTAAGAGAAACTTCCCTTCTCCTTCAAAAGAGAGAAATTCGCCCAATAATTGAAACCATCCTAATGACAGGATAAAGATCGGAATAAATAAACTTCCAAGGACAATAAATGCGAATGCCGTTTTCTCAATTTTTAATAGTTTAAGGGCTATTAACGCAATTCCATAAAATAGAAGTGAAACCAAACCAATGGATGCTGCTTTCATCAAGTCGGACATAGTTGCCCAATTACTTGTAGCAACAAACAGCCCGCCGATAAGCAGTAAAATAACCCCTAGGTTAAGTAGCCATGAAATGTTTCGCTCTCGGATTTCTTCATTAGTTAATTTCCGCTTTTTCGTGGATTTTTGCATTTTAACCTGCGTCGTTGCAACATTAGGTTTTTCTCTTATGGACTGAGCTGCTGCTAATGTTCGAGCTTCCTCTTCTTTCGTGATTAAATCACGGGAGTATTGATTATGTACTGCGATGAGATGATCGATTTCTTCTTGCTCTAGATATCCTTGCCGTTTTAATGTATATAATTCATCTCTAAAAATCCTTCTTCTCTCTTCCCTGTTGTTATCCATTTTCCCCTCCCATTATTGCAAATACCCCACACTAAAATGTTACATGAAGACCAGTGAATTTTGCACCATTATCTGTAATTTAGTTAATTGATATTATTCGACAAAGGCGAGACGGAAGAATAAAACGGTGTCCACACCACCCATTCTTTGTTGGTTAATTATCCACAATTTGAAAAACTTATTCACAAAACAACTTGTCCACAAGGTCTTTTGGCCTAAAAAGAAGTTATCCACAATTATTGAAATAGTAACTTCGTTTTTCTTTTTTAAGAACAACGGTATATAGCTATAACACAAGTGAGTAACTGTATTACACGCGAGGGTTAACTGTTTCATTCTCATATTAGCACCTGGTACTAATTATGTCCATTGAGTTGTACTCTTGGTGCGGACACTTCGGTGTTTCCTAGTAGATAACCTCCCCTCCCCTATCGGAGGTTATTGTGGGGGTTGAAAAATAGACTTTGCCTATAAAAAACTGCCATGCTGAACGTGAGTGGGTTCTGCTTTGAAGTAAAAAATACGAATTAACCTTGCATTCGGAAAGTAATTCGCACAAAAAATAAAAAACAATTTGGTAAGTAAATCAGAAATGAAAAAAGCTTGGAGACATATATATGCTCCAAGCTTTTTTATCCCAGTTATGCGCTGGTTAGCGATTTCCAAAATTTCAAGAAATGCCAGTAAATTAGCAATTAAAATAAGGGGAGAAATTCCTCTTATTAAGGAAATAGCACGAAAAATAGATTAAATAGAGGGAAAGATTCCCCCTATTTACTAGAAAAACATGAAAATGGACCATTTTGACTGCCTTAGAGGGAAAAACTCCCCTTATATCCCCAAACCAAGCGCTATTCTGCTGGCTAAGGGGAAAAACTCCCTTTATTTAAACAATCAGAAGTTACTCAATTAAGGATAAGAAAGAATGTCTGCTTCATTATCTACCTTCCAGACATTAACACGCACCTCTTGCTAGTTAAAAATCATTTATAGCACCACCTATTTTCATGCCGACAAAATCTATGACACAATGTTCAAAGGGGGTTCGAAATTCAGGTCGCATTCCCCGTTTATTTTATTAAACCCGTATATATATAAACAAAAAAAGAAGCAGTCTAATTCAGTTGTGAATAGGACTGCTAACTTGTGTGCTAATTCAATTTTTGTATTCGAAATCAGAACCCGTCAGCTGAACGCATGACAGTATTTTTTAGTTAGTTTTTTTTATGGATTCGTTGACCATAGACCGGTTGATTTCACGAACACACGCGGATGGAGTTTGAGTTGGGCAATCATCATTTCAGCAAGATCTTCTGCTTGCATGACTCGTTCAGTATTTTCGCCAACGAGATTATTTTCAACTGCCAGATCCGTTGCAACTGTACTTGGAGTCATTGCTGTTACTCGAATATTGTGTTTTCGAACTTCCATTAATAACGACTCTGTCAGACCTAGAACGGCAAATTTAGAAGCACTATAGGCGCTTGTTACAGGAGCACCCTTTTGACCCGCTGTAGAAGAGATGTTGATGATATCGCCAGCCTTCCGTTCAATCATTTCAGGAAGAACGGCTCTTGTCACATAATATGTACCCATTAGGTTTACTTGAATAATCTTTTCCCATTCTGCAGGCTCAAGTTCTAAAAAGCCGCCAAATTTTGCCGTACCAGCATTATTGATTAGAATATCAATAGGCCCTAACTCAGAGCGAATATGTTCGACAGCATGCTCAACTGATGCTAAATCCGCTACATCAGCAGCTGCTCCAGAAACATTTACGCCATATTCCTCTAACTCTTCTGTGACTTTTTCCAAATTGGTTAACGTTAAGCCTAACAGTCCGACGTTAACCCCCTCTTTCGCCAGAGCGATCGCAGCAGCGCGACCAATTCCTCTACCGGCTCCTGTTACTAAAGCTGTTTTTCCTTTAAGTGATTGCATATATACATTCTCCTTCCGTTGTCAGGTATTATAGAAAGCAAACTAAAGAACTACCTTGTATAGTTTGCCCAAAAAGATTGGGACCAACAAAAGTCGGCCCCAAGTTGTTTTATCTCTATAGCTTTCCTATAGCTCTAAAAGATGAACCATTTCTTTGCTCTTTAATTGTTCAATCATATCTAACCAAGCTTGCGGTTTATCCGGCAGCACTGAATAATACGTTGAAAGGAAATCAACAACCAAAGTCGATTTCAATTCATTCACAGAATCATCTAAGGGCATAAAACACAAATCGAGCCCTTCAACCGCTGTTCCATCATTTTCCCACGATGGGTGGACATACGGAAAATCTAGTCGCTTATATCCTAAATGGGATAAAACTTCTCGCCGCACATAAGGATCCATGGTCTTTACGCCACCAAAGTCATGGTCGCCAATCCGATATGGATCATAGATTTCTGCGAACATCCCATTTAATTCAACGCCATTTTGACTTGCAAGCTCCTGTAGGTCTTCCATTCGCTTGTTAGCAATGAAGCGCCCAAGACCAAGTCCAGGTCTTCCAATGATGGTAAAATCGGTCATCGCAATATTCCATTCCGGATAGTAACGGTACTCCGTTACTCCCACCACTTCCTCTTGATGCACAGCAACAAAAACACGTATCGATGGATCCTCCAATGGCCCCTTCCATAAGTCAAAGTCCAACACCTCTTCAGGTGGGAAGACTTCTTTCATTAATTGATGGAGTTTAGCGAATAGTGGATCATCAATGCTAGTAACTCGAATATAGTCCATCAAAAAGTAGCTCCTTTTTCCTTAGATTCTCTCTGCTTCTTTTTCCCAATCGGTATAGAGGTCAGTCCTACGGTCACGCCATGTTGTAACAGACCCACGAGCGCGTACCTCGTAGAGTAAATTCAGGTCAAGGTCAGCAGTAACAATCATATCATCATTTAATTCCCCTTCAGCCATAAGGCCTTTAGGTGGAAATGGAATATCATTCGGTGTAATGATGGCAGCCTGCCCGAAATTTGCTCTCATAAAGTCAACTGTCGGCAATGAACCGACCGTACCGGTTAGAACAACGTAAACCTGATTTTCGATTGCTCGGGCATGACTTGTATAGCGCACACGATGGAATCCGTGGCGATCATCTGTACAAGACGGACAAAAGATAACATCAGCACCCTTTGCTTTGGCCATACGGACGATTTCAGGAAATTCAATATCATAACAAGTTAACAAGGCAATTCTACCTTTATCTGTATCGAAAATACGGAAGTCATCTCCAGCAGACATATTCCATTCATCCACTTCAGTTGGAGTAATATGGAGCTTAGCTTGCTCCTCAATCCGTCCGTTTGGATAAAACAAGTGTGCGACATTATATAGTTTATTGTTCCGAGAAATCACGTGAGTGCCACCAATAATATGCATTCCTGTATTAATCGCTAGAGCCTGAAATAAGTCTAAATACTGTTCCGTGAACCCTGGTAATTCGCTGATTGTCAAGCTTGTTTCTTGTTCACTGCCAATTGATAGCAGCTGAGTTGTAAAAAACTCGGGAAACAGGACAAACTCGGACCCATATTCTTGAGCGGTTTTAACGTAGTGCTCACATTGGGCCGCAAATTCTTCAAACGACTTAATGGTATGAAGATGATATTGAACTGCAGAAACTCTCATTTTCATACGATAATCCCCCCAAGCTTTAGATAAATGTTCGAACCAAGAAAAAACATCGACAATCATTATATAGCATCCCCAGTGGAATGGATACAATTTTATGTCCAATATTGGAAAATGTTCTAATGCCTATCATCTGCATAGAAACAAAGCCTGACTAGATTAATTAGTCAGACTGATCATGGTTCATCGATTGATAATCATACAAAAGGATATATAGGCTGTCAAGAAATAAGCAAGCGTATAGAAGTCGATATTCATTTGTTATCTATGTGATATTAAATGATAGCACAAAGCTATCATCATCTATCTACTTATTTCGACATTAATCAAACGTTTGATTAATGTTTCGGCAGAAATCGTGTAAATACGCCAAAATTAGTTTTTGAACTATAAAAGAATTCAGAAAACTGTCGTGTTCTGCGCTTCCCCGAGAAATAGTTGTTGCTGTTAACTAAGAATTCCACTCTCCACATGTAATCGCCTCATCTTCGTATCTAGCATGGCGGTTACATTTAATGGGATAGCAAAATTCGGAGAGCAATGACCTATCTGAAAGCCTCTTAACGCAGGCCTATTGCTTAACCTAACATAATGATTAATCACTTCTTCAAGCGTCAACGATGGCCCTGACTCTGCGACACAATGATTGAAATCGCCAAAAACAATTCCTGCTGAGGACTGAAGTTTGCCAGCCATGTATAGTTGGTTTAGCATACGATCAATCACACGAGGTTGTTCACTAATTTCCTCAATAAATAATATCTTCCCTTTTGTTTCGATTTCAAACCTAGTTCCTAGTGAACTTGTGATTAAAGATAAGTTCCCGCCAACAAGTGGGCCAACAGCGATCCCATTAACAATCGGCTCAAGAGTCGAAATCTGCTCTGTGTATTCAATCGGGCTGGGTGAAAAAAGTTGGCTAAAAGATAGCTTTGTTATCAGGTCCACCTCTTCCTCACCCAGGTCTGAGGCAATCATAGGTCCGTGAAAAGTAACGAGATCTGTTAGTTGGGTAATGGCTAGATGTAAAAAAGTAATATCACTATAGCCCCAAAAAATCTTTGGGTTTTCCTTAATCAATTGATAATCAATCATCGAGGCGATTCGCGCTGTTCCATACCCACCCCGAGCACAAAAAATCGCACTTATTTCCTTGTCTCTGAACATGGAATGTAAGTCTTCTACTCGCTCTTCATCCGTACCAGCAAGGTAGCCTTGTTGATTAAAAACATGATTTCCGAGTTTTATGTTTAAGCCTAATTGATTGAGAAAAATAAGGCCCTTTTCTAGTTTCTCGGGCTGTGGCGTCCCAGCAGGAGCAATGACTCCAACGGTATCTCCTTTTTGTAGTCTTTTTGGTTTTATCATCTGGGGGTCCCTCCTATTCAGAGGTAATCTATGATGGAATCATGCTTTTATGACAAATTGGGTAAATCCAGGGGAGTATCATTAAAAATGGTATGACCCAATCGGTACAAGCATATAGTTTAGAAGGAGTGAGCTGCGGTTTTCTTTCGATTCTTCAATGCAATAGAAGGTAAAAAAAGATGGAGGTGAGAAAATTACGTGCGGACCTTTATTCCTTTAGGACTGTTTTTCATTTTACTATTAGGAGTCATCGAATTAACGATAAATGAGGTATTGGAGTCCTCTTCTGATGGAGCGGTTATGGTTAGTTCGTTTAAAGATGAGTCAGAGCTCCAAAATGAAGTAATTCCCTCTTTAGAGATGTTTCTCGTAAGCCAAGAGGATGAGGGCAAGGAGATTCTTGAAACGTATAGAGAGTACGAAGTGTACTACAATGAAAATGGTGAAGTGGAAAGAAAAGAGCCGACCTCACATTATGAATACATCCGTTATAAAAAATACTAAGTCTTACAAAGAATGAATAGTTAAAGAAGCACGGCCTCCTAATGAAGGCCGTGCTTTTCTTAACTCTATTTACGCGATCACACCAGCAAAAAACTCATCATATAATGCTTGGACCGCTTTCTTTTCATCGGTCTCATTGACACCGAACATCATACTGACCTCAGATGATCCTTGGTTGATCATTTCAATATTAACTCCGCTGGTAGCAAGGGCTTTTGCAGCTCTTGCCATAGTCCCTACATTGCAACGCATTCCTTCACCAACGACCATAATTAGGCTTAGGTTGTGCTGTATTTTCACTTCATCTGCCTGCAACTCATTTTTAATCCGCTGCAAGATATCTTGTTCAAACACAAAATTCATTTGTCCTTGGTTTAAAATAATCGAGATATCATCAATACCTGAAGGCAAATGCTCGTAGGATAGCTCGTATTCTTCTAAAATCTGCAGGAGTTTCCGGCCGAAACCAATTTCTCGATTCATTAGATATTTGCTTACATAAATGCTGCAAAATCCTTTATCACTGGCAATTCCGATTACAGGACCATTTTCATTTTTACGCTTATTTACAATCCTTGTCCCTGGTGCAGTTGGGTTATTGGTATTGCGAACATGTACAGGAATACCTGCATGAAAAGCCGGCATAAGGGCTTCATCGTGAAAAACTGAAAATCCAGCGTAGGAAAGTTCACGCATTTCGCGATAAGTTAGCTCGCGAATTTCTTTCGGATTTTGCACGATACCAGGGTTTACTGAACAGACTGCATCCACATCAGTGAAATTTTCATACACATCTGCTTTTACGCCGTTGGCTAAAATCGAACCTGTTATATCTGAACCACTTCGGGAGAAGGTAACAATATCCCCGTCCTTCGTATAACCGAAAAATCCTGGAATAATTAAAATGCCTGGTTTGTTCCTAAGCTCGTATAAATTATCATACGTTTCAGGAAGGACCTGAGCATGACCAGGTTCATCACTTACAAGTAGTCCAGCATCCTTCGGGTTAACATATTGAGCGTCTACTCCTCTGGATTGAAAATAGGCGGCAACCAGTTTGGCGTTATTATCCTCGCCACTTGCCTTAACAGATTCCATAAAATGCTCACGACTTTTTGAGCGATCTGCCAATAGCTTAAGCAAATCATCTGTAATAATTTCAACAATCTCCTCAGTAAGCCCTAGTTCGTTTGCAATTGCGGTGTATCTTTGGATGACGGCATCAAAAAACTCGCCACCCTCACCCGTTTCCATCACATGCTCTCCACAAGCAATTAAAAGGTCCGTCACTTTAATGTCGTCAGGATACCTTTTACCTGGTGCAGAAACAACGACTACTTTTCTTTCTTGATCTGAAGTTATGATATTAAATACTTTTTCTACCTGCTCACCGGAGGCTAAAGAAGAGCCCCCAAATTTAACGACTTTCATTTTTCATCCTCCGCTATAGTTTTGTTTTCCATTATACCTTTAACTTTCAAAGATGCAAGAATTTTCCCTTTTGTTAGAAGAATTAAACTAAAATGAACATTACAAAGTTAAGTCAATATAAAGTACTGAACCGAGTACTAGGTATAAAAACTATTCTATTGCGGTTACTTTGAGAAAATGCGTTAGAATTCTAGCAGTGAGCCCCCATATTACATGTCCATCATAGGAATAGAAATATTCATCCATATGTCTTGTTTGCCAATTATAGTTCTCGCCACCAACAATCAAGTCAAAAGGAAACCCATCTTCTGGCTGGACTTCGAAATGAATCTTATATCGGTCGGGCTCCGTTTCTTTTAGGTAAGAAAGAGGGACTGTGAAAACCTCGCCGACTTCGTCTGGATTAGGTTGAAGTTTATCGATGTCTTCAATGATTCCAACAAATGGATAGATAATTGTGCCGAATGCGGAAACCATGTAATCTAGTGGAATAACATCGGAAATGTCGGTTTCATGGATTCCAAGTTCTTCGGTTGTTTCCCTGATAGCACATTGTCTCTCATCAAAGTCATTTTTATCTAACTTCCCTCCAGGAAAACACACTTCGTTTGGTTGTCTGCGCATGTGACTCGCCCTTACTTCAAATAAAACATGCGTTTCTCCATCTTTTTCTACAAGGGGCAAAAGGACAGAAACTTTAAAAAAATCCTCTTCCCCGAGGATACCCGGCTTTCTGCCTTTTAGTTTGTTTAGGATTTGTTTAGATTCCATCATTTTCACCTCTCCTATACGGTCATTTTTTATTATACAACTAAACATGGAGAAACATGATGCAAATGCTTTTTTCGGTTACGTCAGAATCAGGGCATCTTTTGTGAAGAAGGTATTTTTGACTGAAGATTTGAGCCAAACATCTAAAAACGGTAAAATGGGAAAAAGAATCTATGTTCATGTTAGGAGAGTAATAATGACAGCCTACAAAATATTATTTCTCGATATTGATGGGACCCTTCTTCGTCCTGACCACACGATGGAACAGTCCACGAAAAAAGCGATTTCTCAAGTCCAGAAGCAAGGGATTGAAACTGTGCTAGCGACCGGTAGGCCGATTCATGAAATTACCGAGCTTGGTACTGAGCTCAAGATTGAATCTTTTATTGGCTACAATGGTGCTTTAGCCCTTTACAAAGGGGAGAAAGTTTTCGCCGAGCCGATGGATGTAAAAAGTGTCGAATATTTCCTTGAAGTCGCCGCTATCCACAAGCATGATATCGTTTTATATTCGAGTACGACAAATTTCTTTACCTCATTGGAAAGCCCTAAGGTTAAAGCATTCATTGAGACGTTTGATCTGCGGAAAAACGAAAATTATACAGACGACAACGTGGGAGATATTCTTGGGATGACGATTATTACTGATAGTGAAACCGGTAATGATCGCTATTCCCTTGAAGAGGGCATCCACTTTTCACAAGTACATGTGAACGGCATGCGACACTGTTTCGACGTCATTCGCGACAAAGTCAACAAAGGGGTTGGCATCCAGGTTTTGCTTGATCGCCTAGGTATCCCAAAAAGCAGCGCGATTGCCTTTGGGGATGGGATGAATGATAAGGAGATGCTAAGCACCGTTGGCGAAGGATTTGCGATGGGAAATGCGCATGAAAATCTCTTTCAATATGCAAAGCATAAAACAACATCGGTAACAGATTCCGGAGTGTATAATGGATTAAAATCGCTTGGGTTAATAGAGGAGTAAAATAAAGGGACCTATTATTTTTTTATAGGTCCCTTCTCTTATTTGAAAATCATCTACATCTTTCTCAGAAGCGACTTATCAAGCTCTCGAACCGATGTCCTTCCAGACAGCGCTAGGGTTAAATCTAAGTCCGCAATCAAATTACGCAGCACTTGCTTCACTCCAGCATCCCCAGCGAGAGCAAGTCCGTAAATATAAGGTCTTCCAACAAGCACAGCTTTGGCACCTAGCGCAACCGCCTTTATGATATCAGCTCCACGTCGGATTCCACTATCCATCAGCACCGGAATCTCGCCATTTACTACTTCACAAATTTCTGGTAGTGCCTCAATCGCCGAAATCGCTCCATCCACTTGGCGACCACCATGATTGCTCACAATGATTCCGTCCATACCATATTCAATTGCAAGCTTTGCGTCTTCAGGATGTAGGATACCTTTTAATAAAATTGGTAGAGATGTCTGCATTCGAATAAATTGTAGGTCCTCCCATGTCAAGCCAGGATTTCCAAACACCTGAGACCATTGCGTCACCGCTCCAATGAGATCTTCCTGTGGCGGTTTGGCTAATCGCGAACAAAATACGGGGTCTTCAAGGTAGTTGCCAATTCCTTGTCCCATTAAAAACGGTAAATAGGCATTTTCAATGTCTTTTTCACGCCATCCCATCATTGGTGTATCAAGGGTCACGACAATCGCCCTGTACCCAGCATTCTCTGCCCTTTTCACCATTGAGGCTGCAATTTCTCGGTCCGAGCTCCAATAAAGCTGAAACCACTTTAGTCCATCTTCCCCAGCAGCTGCGACCTTTTCAAGGCTATGGGTCGAGGCTGTACTTGAAATGAATGGTACTCCGACAGAAGCGGCAGCACGAGCGGAGGCAATTTCTCCTTCGGGATGCACAATTGACTGCACACCAACGGGTGCACAAAGCACGGGGTATGGGAGTGTTTGACCGAATAATTCCACACTTAAATCCCTGTTTGTCGTATCACGAAGCATACGCGGAACGATTTTCCACTGGTTAAAAGCTTCTTGATTGGACTTAGCCGTCACTTCCGCTCCAGCTGAAGCCGCAACATAATAATAAGGAGAAGCTTCGAGCTTTTCCTTCGCAGCTGCTTCAAGCTCTTCATATGAAACCGGAACGACCGCTTGCTCCTGCTCCTTGTATACCTTTAACTGTACGTGATTGCCATAACTCATCGAAATCCTACCTCCTCTTAGAAATACAACGCTTTCATTTTTATATGTACTATAGATATAGCATAAGAGGAGGTTGGTTGAGAGTCAACTGAATTTTCAGAATTAACATAAAGTAAGAACCCACTTCTAGTTTTAAGAAGGTGGGTTCTACTATCATCAATCTTTATTTAATAGCTCTTCGGCTGCAATTCCTGGATTGGTCATTTCAAAAGGATTTAGAATTAAATCAAGCTCTTCCTCTGTTAATACATCGTAAGCAAGGCAAAGCTCACGAACCGATTTACCAGTTAGAATCGCTTCTCGTGCTATTCTAGCAACCACTTCATAGCCAAGATGTGGATTAACTGCGGTAATGATCCCAACGCTACGGTCGACATCCTGCTGCAACTTTTCTTTATTCGCTTCAATCCCCTTTACGCAGTGCTCGGTAAAGACATGGAAGGCATTGTTCATTATTGAAATTGATTGAATTAAATTAAATATGAGCACAGGCTCCATCACATTTAATTCAAGCTGGCCCGCTTCTGATGCAAGGCAAACTGTGTTGTCATTTCCAATTACTTGGAAAGCCACTTGGTTGATAACCTCGGCCATTACCGGGTTGACCTTCCCTGGCATAATCGAGGAACCTGGCTGTCGTGGCGGCAAAGAAATTTCGTTAAAACCGACCCTTGGTCCAGATGCCATTAATCTTAAGTCATTGGCAATCTTCGACATATTCATCATACATACTTTTAATGCAGCCGATACTTCTGTATAGGCATCTGTATTCTGGGTGGCATCGACAAGATGTTCAGCGTTGACGAGTGGTTGTCCACTGATTTCGGCCAGATGCACAACTACGCGTTTGATGTATTTTGGGTTGGCGTTTAAGCCCGTACCAACGGCAGTGGCACCCATATTTACCTCATAAAGATCCATCCGCGTGTTTTTTATCCGTTTGATATCTCTTGCTATCACCCTGCTATATGCCTTGAATTCTTGGCCTAGCCGAATTGGAACCGCGTCTTGTAGATGGGTTCGTCCCATTTTTATATAGGAGTCGAATTCTTCTGCTTTCTGCTCAAATGCTTCGTGCATGGTTTTCATTGTAACAAGCAACTGCTCCAATAATGATAGCACCGAGATATGCATCGCTGTTGGAAAAGCATCGTTGGTCGACTGTGCCATATTGACATGTGTATTTGGGCTTAATTTAAAATAATCGCCTTTTTTCTCACCCATAATTTCGAGTGCACGATTGGCGATCACTTCATTCGCGTTCATATTAATGGAAGTACCTGCTCCACCTTGAATCGGGTCTACGATGAACTGATCATGCCATTCGCCATCAATGATTTCATCTGCAGCTTGAACGATTACATCTCCTAGTCCCTTATATAATCGACCAACTTCCATATTCGCTAAGGCAGCTGCTTTTTTCACCATTGCTAATGCCCGGATTAACTCGCCATGGATGCGGTAACCTGTGATTGGAAAATTTTCAACCGCTCTTAATGTTTGGATACCATAATAGGCATCAATCGGTACTTCTCTTTCTCCTAAAAAATCTCTTTCAATCCTAATTTGTGATTCAGACAAGTGTGCATTCCTCCTATTGCTGTTTTGAATAATTCAAGCCCCAGGTGATACCGAAACGGTCTTTTACAACACCATGCTTTGCACCCCAAAAGGTGTCTGATAATGGAAACGAAACCGTTCCACTCTCAGCGAGCTTTTCATATACAGTTGAGATTTCTTCCTCACTGCTCATTTCCATAACAAGTTGAAAGTTGTTTCCTGGTATGTGATTCGATGCAAAAATATCAGTTAAGTATAGAATGCAACTTTCAGTGATATGTAATTCGGAATGAATATACTTTCCCTCATGTCCTTTGAACATTTCAACTCCATCGGCAAGCTGAGTGTTTTTAACTTCCCCACCAAACACTTCTTGATAGAAGCTAAGTGCATCCTTGCAGTTTTCTACTGCTAAATTGACAATAATTGATTTCATACTCTCCTCCACAACCTTTTTCATCATACTCCCTTATTGTAACCGAAACATAAAAACCTTTGCCAAGATTATAACCTTGATTTTGAGTATTGTTGTTTGTCAAAAGCCCTATGTAATTGTTGTTTTTTGCAGGTGCTTAGGGAATCCCCACTTCTTTTGATAGCTTTTGTCATCTAGCAGGAAAACGGGGACCCCTTTGCGGAATTTCAATACTACAAACAAAAAAATTGGTTCCATCACTACAACGGACAAATTTTAAATAAAGAAAGGGTTGGCAAAATGAATCAATTTACGAAGGCGTATACGATTAAAGAAGTTTCAAAAATGATCAGTGTTCCGTCGGGTACTATCCGTCAATGGGAAAAAGACTTGGACGGTTTACTTGTAATCCCACGAACAAGACAAGGAGCTAGATTTTACACTGATCATGAAATTGAACTTCTTGAAAATATAAAAAGAATGCGTAGTAAGAACTTGAGCAAGGATATGATACGTGAACTCATGGAAAAGCACATGAACATGATTTCGCAAGAGGATTCCGAACCAGTCGAAACGACACTTCCTGCTGTTCAGGAAGAGCAGTTACCGGCTGAGCAAGCTCCTGAATTTGATGTTGAGGGCTTTTTTAATGCGCTTGAAACGTATAAACATGATCTACTTCAAGATGTAAGAGCGGAAATTCGCAATGGGCTCCGAACTGAAATTGTCGATGAGGTGAGAAAAGAAATTGCCTCTAATTCCCGTGAAACAGTTAAAGCCTTATCTTTATCGATTCAACGCTCAAAAGACCGGATGAAAGCCGATTTAACGGAACTTTCGGAGCATGTGTCCGAAGCTTCTGAAAGGACTTCCGAATCCGTCGCAAGTCTTTCCGAAGTCACCGCGCATACAGCTGGGAAGGTCACTTCGCTTTCAGAAGACATTACGAAGCTTTCAAAAGGGACAACGACGGAAATATCGAATTTAACTTCAAATGTTACGAAAATCACCAACGGGACAAAAAAGGAAGTCTCCGCTATTAAAGAGAACTTGAGTAAGCTATCGAAAGGTACCTCTAAGAACCTTTCAAATCTCTCAGAGAACGTTACGAAGCTTTCAAAAGGTACTTCGAAAGAAATGGCGGCTCTTACAGATAACGTTGCGAAGCTTTCAAAGGGGAGTTCCGAAGAAATTCGTGCCCTTGCTGAAAGATTAGATGAATCTTCCGAAGAATTTAAAATTCTAACTGATTATCTTTCTAAAAACAAAGAAATGACCACTTCGGAGTTAAGCACGATGAATGAACAACTTGCCATGGATCGAGAGTATTATCTTGAAACGCTTAAATTAGAAAGAGAACAATTTCGAGGTGAAATTCAAAAACGTGATGAAATCTTCAAAGATATGGTTGTTACCTATCGTGAAGCAGCTGCTGCGAAAGACCCTTTGAAGAAATGGTGGCAACTTTGGAAGTAACGTTCATCCAAGCAGTGGGACAATCAGACCTACTGCTTTTTGTGTGTAAAGAAAAATAACTAGCCTCACCCCCAACGAAGTATAGTTGAAAGACTATTTATCTTATATACTGTAGAATACATAACATAATGGAATTATCTTGATAAAGAAGGGGTCGAATGAACAGATTTTGGAATCGCGCAAATAAAAACACGCAGTACTTAACTGCTCTGGTTGCAGCCTTTTTCGGGGGCCTCCTCTTCTCCCTCATCGGTACTCCAGTCCCTTGGCTCCTTGGACCAATCATGGCAACAATGGTGGCATCGCGCTTTAAAAAGGTTCAGTTGAGCTGGTCCCCGCTTGTTAGGAATACCGGACTGATGATTATCGGCTATTCTTTTGGGTTGGCCCTTACGAAAAAAGCTCTCATCGAAATAAGTGAAAAATTGCCCTCAATGCTTGGTTTGACGGTTCTATTGATCCTTTTCTGTGCAGGAATTGCTTATTTGGTCTCAAAATTAACGGGAGTCGATTACCCGACCGTATTAACAGGAAGCATCCCTGGTGGTTTATCGCAAATGATTTTATTTGCTGAAGAACATAAAGGCATTGATCTTACAACAGTTAGCTTTTTACAGGTCGCGCGTCTGTTAATGATTGTCTTTACAGTTCCTTTCATTATGTTGATCGGTCCCTTTTCAGATTCAACTAACTTAAATGTGGAATTCACAGAAGTAACAACTTTTTCCGGTCCATTCCTTCCCAATGCCCTTATTTATATGGGTCTCTGTATACTGATGTCCTTCATTGGTCAAAAAGTTCATGCACCTACCCCATTTTTATTGGGCCCAATTATTGCAACAGCGTTGCTGAATCTTACAAGTGTTCAGGCTCCATTTTTACCTACCTGGATTCTAGATGTGTCGCAACTAATGATTGGTGGCTATATTGGACTGTTGTTAAAACCAGAGGGGTTAAAGTCAAAGGCAAAAATGATTACACTTGCGTTAATTAGCGGAGTATTTATGATTTTGGGCAGCATGGTTTTAAGTGGAATCTTAATCTATCAATATGGTGTCTCCTTCTCAACTAGTTTCCTAAGCCTTGCTCCCGGAGGCATGGATCAAATGGGGATTCTTGCTCACGAAACAAATGCCAATGTTTCAATGGTAACCGGTTATCAAATTTTTCGCCTCTTATTCATTTTCTTTGTTGTCCCTCCGTTCTTAAGATGGATATTTCTTAAAAAGAAGAACAATACATCTGAAGAAGAAAACGTAAAATCAAGTGCAGAGTAAGGCGATAATCACGATAACGTTAAATAGCCAAAAAAACAGGCCGTGATGAGCCTGTTTTTTTGCTGGAAACGATCCTGTTTGTTTTTGTAGAGGGTCTTAACTTGCACGGGAATGAATTATTATTAATATGGGTCTGCTTCATGGCTTTTCTTAACAGCATCTTTTGTTGCTTCATTCGCAGCTAATGAACCTTGTCCATATTTTGATTGCCCTGATTCACGGCCTGGAACCTGTCCGGTTTTCATTTCTTTCATCTCTATCATTTTCATTTCGATGCCTTTCTTCACACGACGACCATAATCTTCATCAGCTTTTGTGAAGTGTTCAATCATAGCTTCCTGAATTTTTATATTACATGCTGCTAGTGCTTCAGATAGGTTTTTAATTAACTCATCGCGCTCCCAATCTTCAAGGCTTCGGTATGTGTCCCCTGCTTGACCATAGTTGTTAGGGCGGTCAATTGGCGCACTCATTGCCGCTGCATTGTATGTCGGTTGATGCGGTGCGCGGCCTTCTGTATTCGCTTCTTTAAAGCCCCCAAGCATGGATGGCTCATAGTTGATATGTGGATTATCTCCTGATTCTTTCGGGTCACGCACGTCCATTTGTCCGCGTTGCTGATTTGTCCGCACAGGGGATTTTGGCGCATTCACAGGTAATTTTAGATAATTTGCTCCTACACGATAGCGCTGTGTATCTGAGTAGGAGAATGTGCGACCTTGCAGCATTTTATCATCCGAAAAGTCCATCCCATCAACAAGAACTCCTGTACCAAAAGCAGCTTGCTCAATCTCTGCATGAAAATCCACTGGATTACGATCAAGGACCATCCGCCCCACAGGCAACCATGGGAACTTATCTTCTGGCCAGAGTTTCGTATCATCAAGCGGATCGAAATCAAGCTCGGGATGGTAATCATCCTCCATGATTTGTACAAAGAGCTCCCATTCTGGATAATCTCCGTTCTCAATCGCTTCATACAAGTCTTGTGTGGCATGACCTACGTTTTTCGCTTGAATTTCATTCGCTTCTTCTTGTGTTAAATTACGAATCCCTTGTTTTGGCTCCCAGTGATATTTCACTAACACTGCCTCGCCCTTTGCATTCACCCACTTATATGTGTTCACACCAGAACCTTGCATATGCCGATATGTAGCTGGAATACCCCATGGAGAGAAGAGGAAGGTAATCATATGTGTCGCCTCTGGTGTACGAGAAACGAAATCAAACATACGCTCAGGGTTTGGCACGTTAGAAACTGGGTCTGCCTTAAACGCATGAATCATATCCGGAAACTTCATCGCATCACGAATAAAGAAAATTTTTAGGTTGTTCCCCACAAGATCCCAGTTGCCATCTTCCGTATACATTTTTACCGCAAAACCACGAGGGTCGCGTGCGGTTTCTGGTGAATCCTTTGCTCCTGCTACGGTAGAGAAACGAACCATTAATGGTGTTTTCTTCCCAGCACCGGAGAAAACTTTCGCGCGCGTATACTTTTCTACCGGCTCCTCTCCTACTTTTCCATACGTTTCAAAATATCCAAATGCTCCCGACCCACGTGCATGTACGACACGCTCTGGAACTTCTTCCCGATCAAAATGGGAAATCTTTTCAATGAAGTGGTAATTTTCAAGAGTAGCTGGACCGCGATTACCAATCGTACGAATGTTTTGATTATCTGATACAGGGTGACCCTGACGAGTTGTTAGTGTTTTATCATCCTGTTCGTTGGTACCATTCATATCTTTGTTTTCTGCCAAAAAGATAACCTCCTCAAAATAATTACTTCAATATTTTTACCTCTACTGGTTAAATTATACAGGTGCGGATGCAAGGTAATCGTAAACAGTCTCCTAAAGCAAACGATTAGGAGGAATCTCCATTAACCTAATCTAAGGTAAATTTTACCCCATACTAATTTGTCCGTTGTTCACTAGAATATTCCAATTAAAATCTAAATCTTTTTAAGCTAAGTTAGTGCCGTTGTTAACGCACATTAGTATAAGTCTGGTCTGGGAGTTTGCTAAATGAGCTAAGTACAAAAAATGACACTCAAAAAATCATGAGTACCATTTTCTGTTTCTAGTATTAAAGTAGATACTGCATTGATTTAAAAAGTCTTGCTTGGTTACTTCGTTGGTCGGTGGTCTAAAAAGTTCTGATAAGCAAACCCTCTGACCTGCTCTTCTGAAAAATGCTTCAGTAGTTCATTGATCAAGTCCTGGTATTTCCCTGCATGCTCAAGACCTTTCACATGTGAAGAGATTCCGTCAAAGTCAGAACCTAATCCAATCTGCTTTTCCCCACCTAAGGAACAAAAATAATCAATATGTTTCACTACATCCTGAATTGTTGCATTCCCATCTTCGGTCACAAATTGCGGCGCAAACACTACGTGTAGCATCCCGTTGTTTTGAAAGAGGGCTCTGGCTTGGTTTCCATACAAATTCCGAGGATGATTGCATAGGTGGCGCGCATTCGAATGGCTAGCAATTGGGTAACGAGCCGTTTCCATTACATCCCAGAACGCTTTTTCACATAAATGCGAGACATCCGTTAAAATTTGATGTTGGTTGTTAAACTCAACAATTTCTCTTCCGAAAAGAGTCAGGCCCGCCCCTCGAGGCTCTCCTGCCCCATCAGCAGCCAAATTCGCGTTATTCCATGTCAGCCCGACTGAACGGACACCAAGTTGGTATAGAATATGTAGTTTACTTATGTCGTTGCCGATAGCATCAACACCCTCAAGAGTGAGCATCGCCCCAATCTGCTCCGCCCCCAAGCGATCAAAGTCATTCCAGTCTCTAATATGGAACATATCAGGATTCTTCCCTAATACCTCCCGATAAAATAAATCGATTTGTCCAAGTGCCGCATCAAATTTCTGGTCTTGTTTAATATCAGGATCAATAAAGATGGCAAAGCATTGGACAGCAACGTCACCAGACTTTAAACGTACCTTGTTGGCATCAAGTTCAGGGGCATCTAAAAAACGCCATTCCCCTTTTGATTCTTGGAGTTTTAATAAAGCATCACAATGTAGATCGATGATTTTCAATTCTTTCACCCTCTAAAATAATTTTAACCAGATAACTAAGATTCCGTCTTTGCCTATTTTACCATGTATCCATAGATTCCTCTTAAACAGCCTATTCGTGTTTAGCCCCGTGTATATGCGAACTAAATATTTTTAATATTTAGACTAATGAGCAAAAAGATTGATAATTACCCTAACGCTGTAATAAAATAAAGAGTATAAAATGAATACCCATTCATTTTGGATTTTAATACCAAAAACTAAAAAACAGTGAGGTAATTACAATGCTAATAGTGAAATCTTTTTTCTTATCTGAAATAGAACGGTTTAAATTGGAAGAATTAATTCTAAGTACGGAAAAAGGTGTTTCTGAAGCAGATCTTCACAAATTAGATGATCGTGAATTAAAGGAATGGGCTGATAAATGCCGGAAGTAGGAGCTTATCTTTTTATGATGAGCTTCTTTTATTGTGTTTCAGTGCTCTTGATTTAGAAAAAAGGTTCTAAATTTTAATGAACCAGAAATGGAATTTTGCTTGCCGCTAGGAAGCGGTCTTTCTCATTCTGTAAGATTGATTCATAAAAAATGGGAGAAGCACTTCAAAGCTTCCCCCATTTTTTTACATTAAACAGTTCGTTTTTTTCCAAACTTGATTTTTCCGAAATTCATCCTATGAAACAGTATTGTTAATATAATTGGAACAGTAAAAGCAACCAACATCGCAAGTGCAAATGTACCCATATGCTGTGCTTGAATGGAGAGAATTCCTGGTAATCCACCGACACCAATTGAATTTGCCATTACCCCATTCCCTACTGAAACTACGGCTGCCAATAATGATCCGCACATCGCTGCTAAAAATGGAAATCCGTATTTTAGATTGATCCCGAACATAGCCGGTTCGGTTACACCCAAGTAACAAGAAATAGTTGCCGGGATGGACACTTGTTTTTCTTCTTCATTTTTACGATTAATGTATATCATCGCTAGAACAGCAGACCCCTGGGCAATATTTGATAACGCAATCATTGGCCATAGGTTTGTTCCACCAAGCTCACTCATTAACTGCAAGTCGATTGCATTGGTCATATGATGTAAACCGGTAATAACAAGGGGTGCATAGATGAATCCGAATACGGCTGCAAATAGCCAGCCAAAAGCCGAAGTTAAACCAGAGTACACGACATCTGAAACCCAAGCCCCGATTTGCCAGCCAATCGGACCAAGAAGCGTATGAGCAAGCAATACGGTTGGAACTAGTGATAAAAAAGGAACAACTATCATTGAAATCGAATTTGGTATTACTTTACGTAGCTGTTTCTCTAAGTAGGAAAAGACCAATCCTGCCAAAATCGCTGGAATGACTTGGGCTTGATAGCCAATCATTTGAACCTTAGCGAACCCAAAATCCCAATGCGGAATCTCTTCGGCTCCTGCCACCCCATACGCGTTTAGTAGCTGCGGCGAAACAAGTGTAATCCCCAAGACGATTCCGAGGATTTGAGACGCCCCCATTTTTCTAGCAACGGCCCAGGTGATGCCGACAGGCAAAAAATGAAAGATGGCTTCACCTATGAGCCAGAGGAACGCATGTACACCAGCCCAAAATTGCGAAGACTCCACAATCGTTCTTGTTCCATCGTCTACTAATTTAATATCCCCAATGACATTTCGGAAACCCAAAATGAGACCCCCAACCACAAGTGCTGGAATCAATGGGGTAAAAATATCTGCTAAGTGAGAGATTGCCCTTTGTATGAAATTCATGTTTTGTTTGGCGGCTTCCTTCGCTTCATCCTTTGAGGTATCACTGACACCAGCCATTTTGACAAATTCGTTGTAGAAGGACGAAACTTCATTCCCGATAATTACTTGAAACTGTCCTGCTTGTGTAAAGGTACCTTTCACGAGTTTGATTTTCTCAATTTCCTCGACATTCGCTTTTGCTGAGTCTTTCAATACAAACCTCATCCGTGTGACACAATGTGTGACGACAGAAATGTTTTCACTCCCGCCTATGTGTGTCAGAAGCTGTTCTGCTGGTTCTTTGAATTTACTCATTTTGTTCCTCCTTACCTTTGGAATGCTTAAATGGTTTTAATAGTGGAGTCATTCCATTTAGTTTTGAATTAGCTTACCGGTCCGAAACGTATGTAAATATAAGTTTAAAAAGGCCCAATTAACATGGGAAAAATGCAACTAATTTTAGCATTCCCTTCAAAGTCTTTTTTATAAAAGTAATTCGCTATATCAACATCTTGGTGGTTTTGTAGCAAATGAAAGGGAACCCCTTATAAGTGAGGTTCCCTTTTGTATCATAAAACTTTTCATATCATTTTACGAAAGACTCTAGTATAGCAACCCAAAGGTAGGATCATTTTAAAATCAATAATAATAACGGTCAGTTTTTTGCAATATCCTCAAATTTTTTATCTTTTTGCAGGTCGATACCCTGCCGCTTCAGCTTCACCTTCACTGCAGAACCAAACAATATTATGCTCATTAACGGCATCATAATGTGCACCGCTCGGTAAATGATAGATCTTTGAATTTGTATTTCCTTTTATCTGGCCCTTACATTCGGAATTTCCTGGCGATGTCAATTCTTCTTTCTCGGTAGTTCCTGTGTTATAGCCGTCTTCTTGGGCATAGTTTTCGATGCTCCAGATACCTACTCCGGCTGCTTGCGCTTTTTTCTGAACGCTGTTGAATTGATCGACGTACTTTGTGTTCGGTGGAAAAACAGCTACTCTTGCATAGCCTTTTTCAATTAATAATTCATTAAAAAGCGTGTCACCTAACCAAACATACGCTAGCAAGCGACCGTATTGATCTCGCTCTTCAACATCCATTTCAAGAACGACCTCCTTGCCTGTCAACTTGGAGGTTGTAAATTCTGAAGCTTCTTTTCCAAATGGCTGAACTCCAAGCCTTGGATGCTTCGTCTCCGGAGTATCTATTAGCGTCATCCGGACTCTTTCTTCACTGCCATCTTTTAGTTTTACCTTAATCGTGTCCCCATCCGTTACCGAGAGAACCTTCGCTGTAAGCCCATCTGTAGCATTAGAAGAACACCCTGTTATGATCAAAGAAATGAAGATCACCAACACAAATAGATACTTTCTCATTGTTGTTGCACTCCTTAAAGAAAACTTAAGAGCCCGTTAGCTATTTTATCACATGACTTGATATAGCAAGTTTAGGAGGTTACACCTTACTCTACTAATTTATTTTTCACGGCATAGAGGGCGGCCTGGGTACGATCAGCAACTTCTAGCTTGGCCAAGAGATTTGAGACATGGGTTTTGACCGTTTTCTCAGTAATAAACAAGGCAGACGCGATTTCTTTATTGCTTCTTCCCTTGGCAATCTCACGCAAAACCTCTAACTCTCGTTTCGTTAACTCTTCAAATCGTTTTTTATCCTGATTGCCCTTTGTAGACAGATTCGCGAGCAAATGGGAGGTTGCCTTTGGGTGAAGTAGATTTTCACCCTCCATCACCTTTTTAATTGCGCTGACAAGATCGTCGGGTTGAATGTCTTTCAATTGATAACCTGAAGCACCAGCTTCAAGCGCAGGAATGACATGATCCTGATCCGAAAAACTCGTCAAAATGATGATTTTCATCTCCGGATGATGCTCTTTAATGAGTTTTGTCGCTTCTATTCCGTCCATTTCTGGCATCACCAGGTCCATTAGAATAACATCTGGTTTTAGTGATTTTGCAAGTTGAACCGCTTCCTTGCCGTTCCCTGCCTCGCCTATCACTTCTAAATTCTGTTGAGTACGAAGGAAAAAGACCAGCCCCCTTCTCACTACATGGTGATCGTCGGCAATCAATACGCGTATCCCCATTGTATCTCCCTCCTATATTGGAATATGTATTTCAATCTTTGTGCCACTCCCTGGAGCACTTGTTAAACAGAAGCTACCATCCAAAGCTTCTGTGCGAGCTTTCATATTTTTTAAGCCTAATGAAGGGATTTCAAGATTGGGATCATAGTTGAAGCCACAGCCTTTATCCTCGATGATCATTAAAACGGATTCTTTGCTGAAGTGAAACATTAGCGCAACCTCTGATGTCTGAGCATGTTTTTTACAATTGGCGAGGGCTTCCTGTCCAATACGCCATAATGCTTCCTCCACCCTCCCCGATAAGCAAACGACCCCGTTTAGCTTTATATCAACCGCTAGACCAAGCATGTCAGCATAACCGGTTAAGGAACTGATAATTCCGTTCTCCAAACCCTGTGGACGCATTTGCCAGATTAACGCCTTCATTTCACCGAGGGCCTCTTGAGCTAAATCCTGAAGATAGCTAAACGTTTGTTTGACTTCTTTTTCCTCGGACATTTCTACTCCTGCTCGTGCGGTTAAGCTAAGTGAAAATAACAATTGGTTAACGGAATCATGCAAATCCCTTGCTAGACGATTTCGTTCGGCAATTAGCGCCGTCTCTTGTTCTCGCTGGGTTAATTTGATTCGTTTTAGTGACGTGCCAATTTGGAAAGCAATTGCCTCTAGTAACGCGAGTTCCTCTGGTTGGAAATGTGCCTTATTAGGAGAACCGACGTTTAATAGTCCAAATCGTTCGTCCCCTGCCCCCAATGGAACAGTGGCGTGGTGGGTTAAGTCACATGTTTTTCCGGCTTTTTCAGCGACTGCGTCTTCAATTCGTTTGCATTCAATGATATTCGAAGCCTTGGTTAGTTTGCGTTTGTGGTACCGATTCACACACCAGCAATCCCCTTGGCACATGCGGTGATGATTGTTACTCGTTAAGGCTGGTGGCAGTGATTCATGAGCAACCAGCTGATGATTTCCTCTTTCATCAATCAAAAAGATCCAGCCAGTATGTAGTCCAGTGACATTTAGCAGCTTCGTTAATACCTCTGATAGAACGACCTTCATGTCTGTTCCTTCATTTAATAGTTCAGCAATTTCTTTTAAAATCGCAATCTCGTTATACCTAGACATCCAGACCCCTCCATATTAAGGATTCTTTTATCATTATACCGCGTTCATTGGGTAACGACTTCACAAAAATGATGGAGTCTCATCTAAGACTTTGGATGTAGAAGAGCAAAGGATAAATATCCTCCCACAGGCGTAGTGAGAATCATCCTTTCGCTTAATGGATTTTTCTTCCAAACAAAATATACTTAGCCTAGAACAAGGAGGAGATTAGAATGGATCTGAATTTATTTGAATTAGAATATATGATGCATGCTAAAAAAACTAAGTTAGAGAAAAATATAGTCATTAAAGAGGTATATAAACAGAATAAGGATAATGATGAAAATAGAAAGAAATATTCTGTTCGAGTGTTAGGTTTGGAGTTTCGAATATAAAAGCCAAGATTATTATAGACGAGGGGTTTTGAAGTGTGCAAAAAACAAAACAATAGGAATGTGAGAATGGATGAAGAACCAAGGCCTCACTTTCCTATTGCCAGTATCTTTTTTAGAGTAACTATCGGTAACGCTCTTCTTTAAAGGGATTGGCGGTCATCGAGTAGCCCATTTCTTCCCAAAATCCGGCTTCATCCTCTTTCATGAAGCGAATACCTGAAGCCCATTTCGTTCCTTTCCACAAATAGAAGCTCTCAGGTGGAATGAAGCGAACCGGAAATCCATGTTTTGGATCGAGGTCTTGCCAATCATGGTGGTCATCCTTCCATCGATAGACAAATAAGGAATCCTCACCTTGTAGGGCTTCTAGTGGCAAATTAGCACTATAACCAAACCGATCGCCTTCATAGTAGCCGTAGATTTGAACGTACTTTACATCCTCCTCTAGTTCAACCAACTTCACTAGGTCACGAAGAGCAATTCCCTCAAAAGTTGTCCCGAATTTGGACCAGGTTGTCACACAATGCATATTGACCGTCTGAACCGTTTTCGGTAATTGCATGAATTCTTTGTAGGTTAGCGTAACCATGTCCTTTACATCGCCAAACAGCTGAAAGTCCCATGTTTGCTCATTAAACTGATAGATGTCTCCAACGTGAAGAATTGGCCACTTTTCCGTTTCAAATTGACCGGGTGGTAGCTTTTTATCCATTCCATTCATCCTTTCGACGATTCATGCTTTCCTTCCTTTATAATAGATGGTCTTAAAAAGTAGATTCAAGTTGTTTCAAGATTTTATTATGAATAAAGGCAAGGTTGTGTTAAGCAAGTGTGTTGATTTCCGGTCAAATCAACGGTATTAAAAACCAACAATGCTCACAGCAAAAAAAGCTGACTTCCTACTAACAAATAGGATTGGCAGCTTTTTGAGTTTCTATTTACCGGGATTGATTTGCAGAAATTCAATGACCTCATGATCAGGTCCTTCACAAAATAAAGTTCTCCAGCCATTCTCAAGTTGGTATGGCCCTTCAAGTATGGGAATGTCCTTCATTACCTTGGTTAAATCGGCTGCCACAAAACATAGATGGCCCCCGCGGCTATTGCCATCGTACGCTTTAGCTTGGTTCGAGATCAATTCGAGTCTACACTCCCCTAAGGTTAGAAAAACGATTTCCTCCCCCATGAATTCCAAGGTTTGCTCGATTTGAAAGCCTAGATGGGTTTGATAGAAAGCGATGCTAGCTTTCAGATTTCTTACCTCTAAGGAATAATGGTGAATTTCCATTTAAATCTCCCCTATAGAATCAAATTCATATCACCAAATTCATGCCAGAAATACTTCTGCTCGAGAGCCTGATGATAAGCTGAAAACAGTGTATCCTCTTTTACAAAGGCAGTGAGCATATCAAGATGACTTGCTTTTGGTTCGTGAAATCCTGTGATAATCCCATCTACCAATTTTAAGGAAAATTCACGGTGAATATATAAATTCGTCCATCCAGAAAGTACCCCTGTTTTGGCCGCAGACTCCAATGCTCGGACAACGGTTGTACCCACGGCAATCACTCTCCCCCCAGTAGCTTTTGTCTGTTGAATCCGATCCATGGTCATGGCTGAGACGGAATACTCTTCGTAATTATCTTCAGGAGAATGGACATACTTATCATCAAGCAGATAGCTTAATCCGGTATGAAGTTGGATATAATCAAGCTGGATGCCCTTTTGTTGTAGCTTGAATAATAGCTCCCAACTGAAGGCTCTTCCTGCCGACGGCATTTTTACCGAACCGGGTTGGCTAGCGAAGACGGTTTGGTAATAGTCCAAATCCCATGGCTCATCAATATATTCATAGCGCACCGGTTCTCCGAGCGAATAAATGATATTCAAAAGCTCGAATCCTTTTTGAGAAAACAGAATCGTTTTGAGGGGTGTATCACTGTTTTCGTTGGTCACGACAGCATTTAGTTCCGGTGAAAACTCAAGAATATCGCCTAGCTTGCTTGAACCGGCAACAATTAATGCTTCCCACCTCGCGTCATCGATTCTTCTCGCCAATCGAACTTCAATCATCGCCGATAAAATCATTTCATTTCTTTTTAAACTTGCCCTTAAAATTGCTGGTAAGGTTCGGCTATTATTTAAAATCACTAGGTCTCCTGGGAGTAGGCAATCTGGAAGTTCGTTGAATCGTTTATGTTTAACATTCCCGGTCTCCTTATTCAGTGTCATCATCCGCACATGATCTCTTCTTACTCCTCGCCTTTCAGGAGGGTGGGTCGCATTTAATTCCTGCGGCAACTCAAACTCAAATGCGCTTGCTACTGTCATCTTCCGCCACCTCCTTAAAGCCTTGAGCCTCAAAGCGCTGCCCGTTAACTCCCACCGAGGCTTCTGATGCTAAGTAAAGGAATACTTCTACAACGTCCTGCGGTTTAGCCAATGGATAATCACAATCCGGAACGGCTAAAGCATGCATTTCTGTATCCATTTCACCGGGGTCTACCATGTTGATGCGAATATTCGTCTCGCTCAACTCATCTGCCCACGTTTCCGTGAGTCCTTCAACGGCAAACTTGGATATTCCATACGCTCCCCAGCCGCCATAGCCAATATGACCAGCTTCTGACGTTACATTAATAATGGATCCTTCGTTTCGTTGCAACATTCCTGGAAGCACTCTTCTTGTCATTAAAAATGGTGATACTGCATTCACCCGAATAACCTCAGCATAATCCTCAGCTGGATAATCGAGCAGCAACGGCATCGGACTCGGCCCCAATATCGAAGCATTGTTGACCAACACATCGATTCTCCCGTATGCTTCTTCTGCCATCGCGACAAACCGTTCGACATCCCGTGAATGCGATAAATCAGCAGTAACGGCTAGCACTTCTCCGCCAAAAGCTTCAACCTCTGTTTTGACTTGGAGGAGGAGAGCTTCCGTCCTCGCGCAAATCGCCAAGGATGCTCCCTCCCGTGCAAAGGCAAGTGTTAGTGCTCTCCCTAAACCTTTGGATGCTCCTGTAATCATCACAACTTTATTTTTCATTGAGTTCATTTTGTATCTCCCCTTAGCCATTTTTCCTTATGTATTTAGCTTATCGGTTTTTGGCATAATCTTCCTCGTAAAAAAGAGGCAACTTTATCTACAACTTTAGGAGGAGAAACAAAAAATCCTGACCTAGGCGGGAAAAATCCCGTGTCTAGAGTCAGGCTTTAAAAGGCCATTATTCTATTATCGATGTGGCACTTAGGAGTCCCGGAAAAGTGTACTTATCTGCATCGCCTACCAATCTAATAAACTAGGGGCTTTTATTTTTCTTTTAACAATCTTCGAAGCACTTTGCCTGAACTTGTCGCCGGAAGAGATTCAATAAACTCAATAAATCTTGGATATTTATAGGCCGCCATATGTTCCTTTGCCCACTCAATCATATCTGCCTCGCTGACCCTTCCCTTTTGGTCAGGCTTTAAGACAACAAACGCTTTGACGCTTTCCCCTCTGACAGGATCCGGAACACCGATTGCGGCACTTTGTAAGATTGCAGGGTGTTCATTCAACAAGGCTTCTACGTCCTCCGGAAACACACTGTAACCGGAGCATTTAATCATTTCTTTTAACCTGCCGTGGAAATATAAGTAGCCGTCCTCATCTAGGCTACCGATATCACCTGTATGAACCCAGCCGTCACGCAAGGTTTCGGCAGTTGCATCGGACCGGTTTAAATACCCTTTGAAAACACCAGGATTTGTTATAACAATCTCACCTTTTTCACCGGGCAGAACTCCTTCGCCGGTTTCAGGGTTTACTATTTTCACCTCGGTATCAAAGGTTGGAATTCCGCAGCTTCCCCATTTGATCTGGTCTGCTGGCATAAATGTATCACATGTGTGGGTTTCGCTTAATCCGTAAGCAGCTTCATACAACAGACATCCATCCGTCAAAGCTTTCCATTGCTCCGCTAACTGCTCAGTTACCGGAATACCAAAGCTTGTGGCCATATTCCGTCGCAACGACGTTAAGTTTCTTTTGTCAATTCCCGGCGTATGTAAAATCGCTACATTCATCGGGGCCACACTATACCAAACCGTCACCTGATACTTTTCAATCGCTTCAATGGCTGCAGCAGGATCAAATCTTGTCAAGAGAACACTGGTACACCCGCTATAAACAGGGGTATTGACACCCATGACCATGCCCGCAATATGACAAAGCGGAGCAACTGCTAGTGAGAGATCATCCTCTTTGACTTCATTCGCCTGAACTGTTGCTGCGGTTTTAAATAGAGCACTAATAAATGGAAGCATAGCTGCTTTCGGGCGTCCAGTTGTTCCGGACGTAAACACCATCAGACCTATATCATGATTTATGTCGATATCTACTTTCCCCATAAACGGCTCATGCTCTCTTAATAAAGCTACAAAATCAATGGTATCTTCGAAATACCGTTTCTCCGCTTTAACCTCATCAGGGACCGGTAGGGTTGGAACAATCGGTAGAAAGTCAGCATAATTCGTCGTAACAATAAACTCGATCGAGGATGTATTTTTAGAAGCATTATGAAGTTGATTGTACAATTCTTGCCCGGATATAACGCCTTTCACCTTAGCCTCGTTGAGCAAGTATTCTAGCTCGGCTTCTTTGTACATTGGGTTCAAGGGGACAACCGTAGCCCCTAAGCGCTGAATCCCATAATGGGCAATGATGTATTGTGGGCAGTTTTGTAAAAATAACGCGATACAATCGCCCTTTTCTACTCCTCTACTAGCTAAAAAAGCGGCAAAGCGGTCGACATACTCATCTACTTGGCTCCATGTAATTTCATTTCCATAAAACGAATAGGCTACTTTATTAGGCATTTCCAGGGCATTGTTTTTCACGTACTCATGCAATGGTTTTTTACCTAAACGATATTCCAAAGTGCTTGGAACATTAGTTGGCCAGTAATTTGATACAGATTTACTCATGAACATACTCCTCCTTTAATTGACTGAAAACGGTTTCATCAAACTTTAGGTTTATCACATCGTTTTTTCTCTCCTAATTACTCATTATACATAATTACGAAAATTCAGTCTATTTTCCTTATATAAATTCATAGTAGTTTTATCTGATACATATTAAAATAAGGACAAAGGTGTGAAAAGGAGAAAACTATGTCTCAAAAAACAGCAATCGTAACAGGTTCTTCTAGTGGTTTTGGATTATTAATCGTGTTAGCGTTAGCAAAAAAAGGATTCCACGTGATTGCTACCATGCGTGATCCCAGTAAAGCTTCTTTACTTTTAGAAGAGGCACAGAAACTAAATGTAGTGGAGCGCATTCGAGTTGAACCACTAGATGTCACCATGAAAGAGTCCATTACAAATTTCAAATTGGTATTAGCCGAATTGTCTTCAATTGATGTGCTCGTAAATAATGCGGGAAAAGCGATGGGTGGATTTTGCGAGGAACTTTCTGTTGAGGACTATCGCGAGCAATTTGAAACAAATTTCTTTGGCGTCATTGCTGTCACTCAAGCCGTCCTCCCTTTTATGCGGGGTCAGGGAAGTGGAAGAATCATTAACATCAGTAGTATTAGTGGCAGAGTTGGCTTTCCGGGATTATCGCCATATACTGCCTCAAAACATGCGCTAGAAGGTTTTAGTGAAAGCCTTCGGCTAGAAGTAAAGCCTTTTGGTATCGATGTGGTGCTCATTGAACCCGGTTCATACAAAACGAATATATGGACAGGCATGGACCAGGTTGATACAAAAGAGCAATCTCCTTATTATTCTTTTATGAGGAGTTTGAAAAAGCAAATTGAGAGTGAGAAGCCCAATCATGGAGACCCAGAAGCTGTAGCAAGTCTCGTCGCGCAAGTAGCTTCCCAAAAAAATACACCAGATTTGCGTTATCCAATTGGAAAGGGAGTCAAGACGAATATCCACTTAAAGAACCTACTTCCGTGGAAAACACTTGAATCAATTATATTAAAAAAACTGCTATGATATATATATGGGGTTTAATACAATACATGGCAAATCCGTCCTGAATTTCGAACCCCCTTTAACAAGGTGTCATAAGTTTTGTCGGCATGAAAATTCGCATGCTAATTGATGTGCTAGTGGTCTGAGAGGCAGAAGAATGAAGCAGATCTCCTTTCTTATCCTTAATTGAGACCTCTGATTGTTTAAATAAGGGGAGATTTTCCCGTTAACCTTCAGAATAGGGCTAGGTTCGGAGGATATAAGGGGAGTTTTTCCCGTTACGGCAAAGCAAAATGGTTCATTTTCATGGTTCTGGAGTAAATAGGGGGAATCTTTCCCCCTATTTACTCCATTTTTCGTGCTTTTTACATAATAAGAGGAATTTCTCCCCTTATTTAGTGGCATACTTGATGGCAATTCTTGAAGACTTGGTAATCGCTAACTGGTGCTTATCTTGGGATAAAAATGCTTGGAGCATATATCTCCAAGCATTTTTCTTTTCTGATTCCCTTGAAAAATAGTTTTTTAATTTTGTACGAATTACTATACGGAAAAGCAATGTTTATTCCTATTTTGTACATCAAAACCGAACCAGTTAATAAAAGAGGCCTACCCTTTCCCACATGAAGAGAAAGGTGCAGGCCTCTTTTACGCAACTATACTAGATAAGTGACTCTATGAATTCTGTAGCGTGTTCTCTTACTTAAACCAGCCCTTTTCTTTTGACTGACGAATCGCTTCAATCCGGTTGGTGACCTCAAGTTTATCAAGAATGGTAGAGATGTAATTTCGAACAGTTCCAGCTGTAATCGTTAATTCCGAGGCAATATCCTTTGTATTTTTCCCATCAGCTACTAAGCCAAGAACTTCCATTTCCCTTTCTGTTAAAGGGTTCTCCTCACTATAAAGATCGTCCATGAGTTCGGGAGCATATTCCCGACGACCGGCAATGACGCTGCGAATGGAGTCGGCTAATTCCTCACTAGGACTGTCCTTTAATAAATATCCTTTCACACCGGCTTTTAAGGCTCTCTGAAAATAACCACTACGGGCAAACGTCGTTAAGATAATGACCTTACAGTCCAACGATTTTAATTCTTCAGCCGCTTCAAGTCCAGTCTTTTCTGGCATTTCAATATCCATTATACAGATATCTGGCTGAAGCTTTTTGACTAGTTCGATCGCTTCTTCCCCATTGCTCGCCTGCCCTACTACTTCCATATCATCCTCCAAGCTAAGTAAGGACCCCAAGGCTCCTAGTAACATTCGCTGATCTTCAGCGATTACGATGCGAATCATTCTACCCCCTCCTTTTGAGATTGCTTGAGCACTCTTGGTATTTTTATAATCAGAATTGTTCCATTGGCGCTCTGGATTTCTAAGCTACCATTCACAAACTCTAGTCGTTCTCTCATTCCACTTAAACCGCTACCTTTTGAAAAATGGTCTTCAATTACTTCACCCACCCCATTATCTCTGATCTCTAGAGTGATTTCTTTTTGGGTTTGCTCTATGGATACAGTGCATGTGGAGGCGTTACTATGCTTAACTACATTTGTGACGGCCTCTTTTAAGCACATGCTGAGAATATTTTCAGTAAGTGGCGGGACGTTCTTTATCGGCATTTCTGCGTTCAGTTCGAATTCAATTTCTGCGGCTTTAAGAATTTGCTGCACACGATGGAGTTCCTCTTTTATGCGAATTCCACGCATTTCCGAGACCATTTTCCGAACCTCGTTCAAGGCAGTTCGCGATGTACGTTGAACATCCTTCAATTCTGCGCGAGCTTTCTCAGGATCTTTATAGACCAATTTACTTGCAAGATCACTTTTTAAGCCGATAAGCGAAAGTTTTTGTCCTAAAGTATCGTGGAGATCCCGGGCAATTCGCTGTCGCTCCTCCGCTTTCACTAATTCAGCAATTCGTTTATTGGCGTCTTCTAGTTTTTCCTCGAGCCGGTCACGAACAATTTTATTACGGATACTTAGTGGTAAGAGAATGATGCTAATCCATACGATAATGACAAAGGGGAGTTGCATTAAGACGAGTCCCTCTTTTAGGATGAGCTCAAAATTTATTGCGATTGACATAGTGACTAGATGAATAAAATACAGGACAAAGAATGGAATTTTCCCTTGTATTCGTCCAATAAAGTAAGCAATGAAAAAGGCGAAATAGACATAACTAAAGACCAGAGTTGATGCAATGGAAATACCTATTAGAATCGTAGTCCACAAATAAATCGGCCATGATTTTGAAATAAAGGCGAAACGATAAACTAGAAAGAATGTTAACGTTAAAATAATCCCAATAACCTTTTCCACTGTTGAATGAGATTGTGAAAATATAAAATAAAACGGCAAAATACCGAGAATAGTCCATATGTAAGGAGAAATCCCAGTCGTTTTTAGTAGGTTCCAATACTGTTTAAACATTTCGCACCCTCATACCTTCCCTTGTTCTCTATATTTTACCATATTGAACGAGTATGGTTTAAAAAATAGACTCTCCTGCAGTTTACAAGGAGAGTCGTCATGTTTTTATGCTATTAGATTTCTGGTTCAGCCTCGACATTTACACGGCGTTTCGCGACCTTTTTAAGGTGGTTAAAGCCAACAAATTTTCTGCTCTCTTCATCCCAAAGACGGAATTTAAGGGAACTCAAGCTAGTTGCAAGGGTAATCGTTGGCACATTTTGAAGTGGCTCGGTATTCTCATGTACCTTTTCAAGTTTATAGTTCGGTACTCTTGGACTTAAATGGTGGACATGATGATATCCAATATTTCCAGTTAGCCATTGTAGAACTTTCGGAAGCTTGTAAAAAGAACTTCCCTCCACAGCTGCCTTCACATATTCCCAATGCTCATCTTCCTCGAAGTAAGAATCCTCAAAGGTATGCTGAATATAGAACAACCATATTCCTAATGCCCCTGAAATCATAAAAATAGGTCCTTGAACTAAAAGGAAACTCTGCCAGCCGATAGCTAAGCATAGTAAACCAATAACCAATACAAGCATTATATTTGTAAAATACGTATTCATGCGCTCTTTACGTCTTGCGCCTTTGTGATTAAAGCGGTTTTCAATGCCAAACACATAAATAGGTCCTAAGACAAACATAACAAGTGGATTCCGGTACATCCGATATTTGACTTTCGTCCAAAATGGGGCTTCCAAATACTCTTCGACTGTGAGCATCCACAAATCCCCAGTACCCCGTTTGTCTAGGTTGCTACTCGTTGCATGGTGAATCGCATGGTCATGGCCCCACTTTTCAAATGGGAATAGCGTTAAAATCCCGGTAATCGTTCCGAGGATGCGATTGGCTTTCCGACTTTTGAAGAAGGAATAGTGGGTACAGTCATGAAAAATGATAAACGTTCGGACTAGAAAGCCCGCTGCAATGACACTGATTCCAAGAGTGAGAAAATAAGAAATCGATAGGCTTTTATAGGCCAAAAACCATAGTAAGATAAACGGCCCCAATGTATTGATAATCTGAAGTATGCTATTTTGCAATTCGGATTTTTCATAAGGGGCAACCTGCTTCCTTAAAGCTTTTTGGTTTTGATCTTTCATTATTACAATTTCCCCTTCCGTAATGTTGTTAATGTAATTATAAAAAAGGAAAAAAACCATTGTAAGTACCAGGTGTCATATTTCATATATGATAAATGTCATGTTTGTCCAAACTTTTTGCTCACTACTCCCTTCAACCCATTGCAAACTCTATATTTAGCTGAGGTTTATTTTTCGTTTTAATTCGGTAAAAGTTCATCATTTTTTAATAAAACTTAGTTAATTGTATGACAACTAATCTTATATAAATAGCCTCCTTATACCGGTATTTTCTTATATACTTCATTCCTATATTAGAAAGAGGGGAAAGAAATGCTAGCAAACCGCAGATAAAGAGCAAAAATCTACTCGGTTCCCTATTCCAAACGAGGTTAGTGATGAACGAAGTCGTCTGCTTTATTTTGGATAGCTCGCCAACAAATGATTCATTAAAACCACTTTTAGCTGATCGTGCATTCCAATCACTATGTGAGATTAGTGAAATTGCAAGGGACCCCTCCATAGCTATTGATTCTCTACTTAGAGAGAAAGAAGGATGCATACACGAAGAAAATAATTGATGATCAAGCTTATTTCCTCAACCAGCACTTCGCAAAGTGGGCTCCTACCTTTTGTGATATAGGTTATATAACTCAATAAATCCCCTTTATCAATGTACAGCAAGGTTATTAAAGGAATACATTGAGTTGGAGCAGGAAATAGCGAACTTTTGGGCCAAGCAATGGAGATCAATAATTATAAATAAAATCAAAAAAGACAGCCTTTTAGCGGCTGTCTTTTTGGAAACTCATCATTGGACATCTTCACTTGTTTTTTCAAGATACTTATATAGTTTTTTGATTAAATTGCTCCAACCTACATCCATATTTTCGTGGACGACGGTATGGGCAGAGCGAAATTCCGTTACTTTATCTGCATCCCACCCCGAATGAGTGACGGTGAACTCTGTTAAATCTTCTAAATCTTTTAACTCAAAAGTCACAAGCCAATCTTTTCCCCATGTAAAAGAAAGGTGATGTGGTGGCGACACTTTTTTCACATAGCAAGGTGAGACCCCAAATTGTCCACGGTTTAATTCAAACTTATGGCCTTCTACAGGTTCAAAGTCATTTAACATAAACCAGGAATCAAGCCCCTTAGAAGTCGCAACAGCCTCCCACACTTGATCAATTGAAGCAGCAATAAAAGCCTTTTTTTGAAGGTCGGGTAAGACGACTTTATTTTGCATCTAATTCCCCCATTCTCTTGGCAGAGTGTTCATTGATTTATACCTATGCAAAAAGGGCCGCCATTAAGACAGCCCTTTATATTAAATTAATCCAATCGACTGAAGAAAGACAACGGTAATGGCAATCGGCGCAACATAACGAATCGAAAAATACCAAATATCAAAAAAGAAGCCCATTCCATTCGAACCTAATAATAATTCTTCCTTTACTAACTTGCGCGGCAATCGATATCCCACAAATAGAGAGATAAACAGAGCTCCAAGTGGCAATCCAATATTGCTGACTAGAAAATCTGCTGCATCAAAGATGGATTTACCAAAAATCTGTACATCGGAGAAAACGCCGAATGAGAGCGCGCTCGGTACACCGACGAGGAAAATGAGGATTCCACTAATCCAAGCGATTTTTACACGTTTTTCTTTCTCATCTTTCACCAATGCAGCGACAACGATTTCCAGAATGGAAAATGCTGATGTTAATGTTGCGAATAAAAGCAAGACGAGAAAAATGAAAAGGAACAATCCGCCAAAAGCCAATTCATTGAAAACCGCTGGCAAGACAACAAATACAAGGCCTGGGCCATGACCTGGTTCAAACCCTAGTGCAAACACAGCTGGGAAGATAACGATACCTGCTAAGAAGCATATTAAGATATTTAACCCAGCAACTGAGAAAGCAGATTTAACGATGTTCTCTGATTTCCCTAAATAAGAAGCATAAGTAACCATGACTGAGATCCCAACGCTTAGGGTGAAAAATGCTTGTCCTAATGCGAGCAAAATGGTTTCCGGCGTCATCGCTGAAAAGTCTGGCTTGAGTAAAAATTCGACCCCAGCAGCTGCCCCTTCCAATGTTAACGATCGAATCGCAAGTACAACGAATAATAGAAACAATGCAGGCATCATGTATTTGCTTGCACGTTCAATTCCCTTTTGAACCCCGCCTTTAACGACCATAATCGTCATGATGATAAAAATAAATTGGCAGATCACTACTTCAAGTGGATTTGCGATGATGTCAGTAAATAATTGTCCATAGTCAGCATTCGATAGTGAACCTGTGACACTTCTTCCTAAATAAGATAGAATCCATCCTCCCACCACACTATAAAACGAAAGGAGAATAAACGAGAAAACTACACCTGCCGTTCCAAGCAAATGCCACTTCGTTCCTGGTGCCAACTTCCGATAAGCCGTAATGGCATCCTTTTGGGTGTTCCTTCCAATTAAAAATTCGGCGATTAAAATTGGAGCCCCTACAAACACAGTTAATAAAATAAATAAAAGAAAAAAGATGGCTCCCCCATTTGTTCCTGCCATATATGGAAACTTCCAGATGGCCCCTAATCCGATAGCAGAACCTGCTGCCGCAAGGATAAAGCCTAGTTTGGAAGTCCATTGTTCATGTGTCTTCATAAAAAAACTCCTTTTGCGATTTCTAGCTGATATTTCTCAATATTACTATTTTTTCTGATAAAATCAACGATTTTTTCTTAAGGTATTTAACTGTCGGCTTTCAATCTAAGTATTTCGAACACATTAGGCAGAATAGGAGCGTAACCTTTGTCTAAGTGGTAACATCTAATGTCTTTAGGCAATAAGATAGGGTATAGTGGAGGTGGGCTTATGGCCGTTGTAAAGCATACTGAGGCAGATATTGATCTGTTAGCACGATTACTAAGAGCGGAAGCCGAAGGTGAAGGTCAACTTGGCATGATGCATGTTGGTGCTGTAGGAATTAATCGAATTAGAGGAAATTGCTCCGATTTCAAAGGAATTAAAACCATTCCCCAAATGGTATACCAGGAACATGCCTTTGAAGCAACTCAAAAAGGGTATTTTTATCAAAGAGCACGTGAAGTAGATAAAAAGCTCGCGCGGAAAGCGGTAAGAGGGCATCGAGATTGGCCAGCAAAATATAGTCTTTGGTACTTCAGACCAACTGGCGATTGTCCGCCAACATGGTACAATCAGCCTCTTGTCGGTCGCTATAAGCTCCATTGCTTCTTTGAGCCTAGAGCTGGAGAGTGTGATAACATCTATAGTACGTATTAATCATTGGCCTGTTTCCCAAAAGGGATGCAGGTTTTTTTTGCTAAGGACACCTATATTCTTCTTTTGATGTTATAATAATATAATTGTTTTCAGAGAGTGGTAGTTTGGTGTCTTCCAACTACTAAAAATATTTTTCAATACTTTTGCAATCAGCTTAGAGGAGTTTTCATATGAACCAGGAATTTTTAAATATATTACTATTAATCGGTGTTGGATATTTATTTAAAAGACTTAATCTTTTAAAAGAATCTGATGGTGAGGTTTTATCCAGAATTATTTTTAATATTACTTTACCTGCACTCATCATTGTATCTCTTAACTCCGTCGTAATCGAACCATCACTAATCCTCCTTCCTTTTATTGTTGTCAGCTACGGTTTAATATCGGTATTGCTTGCCTACTTTATGTTTAAAAAGGAAGAAAAGGAACTCAAAGGGACCTTTATGATGCTTTCTACTGGGTACAATGTCGGCTTGTTTGCCTTCCCGCTAGTTGAAGCAATCTGGGGAATTGAAGGGCTTTTATATTTCGGAATGTTTGATGCCGGCAATGCCTTCCTCGTTTTCGGGGTTTCCTATATTCTCGGAAGTTATTATTCTAAACAGGGATTAAGCCTTAACCCTCTTGGGATTGTAAAGAAATTTAGCAAATCGATCCCGTTTATGAGTTATATTGTCATGACCGTTCTAAATTTCAGTCATATCAAACTGCCGACAGAATTGATTGATGTTGCATCGGTCATCTCTAAAGCGAATATGCCCCTATCGTTGATTGTTTTGGGGCTATATATGAACTTCACCTTTGAGAAGAAATATATTCGTCCGATTATCAAATACTTGCTTTTCCGTTACGGTTTCGGGCTACTTTTTGGATTAGGTTTTTATTTCCTCCTACCGGTCGATCAAATGTTCAGACTGACGATCTTAATTGGGTTTCTGCTTCCAATTGGACTTGCAGTCATTCCTTATTCTCATGAGTTTAAATATACGACCACTCGTTTAATTGGGACAGTCTCGAATATATGTATTGTTATTAGCATCATAATTTTATACTTTATAGCAAATTATATAATATAAAAAAGGCTGCCTCTTATTTAAGGGGGCAGCCATTTCTAATTTTAAAGGAATATCGTTCCTTCCGTCATATATTAATAGGTTGTTACTAGCTCATTAATCAATTGGCTTTGAACAAAACGGTGCACGTGTTCGACAATGACTTCCTTGTCATTGTCCATTGAGGCTACATGGTATGAATTTTCTAGAGTAGCCATTGCTTTTATCTTTGATCCAACATTTTTATAGATAAAATCTGTGTTGGTTGGTGGAATGACATGATCAACGGTAGATTTGATACATAAAATTGGACTAGTGATCTCTTCTAACAATGCGGGTGTATTCTCCATCAATTCTTGAAGTTGATGGATCGCATGCAATGGTGTTTTGTGATACGTTATTTCATAAACCCCCTTAGCCTTTATATCTGGTTCGCCTTCGGGAATATATTTCGGAGTTTGCTGCTGCTTTAAATACTCGAATGAAGGTAAAGTTAAAGCGGCATTAACGGTCACAACCCCTTTGATTTCGGGATATTTTTGAGCCATCTTGAGGGTTAAGGTCCCCCCCATCGATTGGCCAACCATGAAGACAGTGGAGCATTGTTCTGCTAAAAATTGATACCCTCTCTCCAATTCGGCGAACCAATCCTCATGGGTAGCCTTTTCGAGGTCATGATAATGAGTGCCATGTCCAGGTAAACGTGGTGCTAATACGGTGTAGCCATGATCTGCAAACCTCTCACCAATATAACGGACACTTTGTGGCGTTCCTACAAATCCGTGCGAGATTAGAATTCCTATGTCATTGCCTTTATAATAAAATGCTTCCGCACCTTCGATTACCGGATATTTTTCTTTCATATTTATAACCTCCTTAAGTCCCGTGAAGCTTGATTACCCGATTGGGTTCCTCTTTTGCCGTCGTTTCTTACCTAAATTCATCATAACCTTAGTATTCCTAGTTGTAAAGTATGAATTAAATAATCAGAGCCTATATTCCTCTAATACAGGAGGGATTAAAGAACTTTGTTAAGTTTCCTTCCATTTTTATATGAAATCAGCGAAAAACCCTATATGATAATGTAAATCCCTTTTAGATGGAAACAAAATCTTACGTCAGCTCGTTTTATGACAGAAGTTCCGGATTTTAATCCGTCGTTATGGGTGGCTATTTTAATAGATGGGTGGAGTGAGTGTTCATGGATAAGTTTATGGAGATGGCTGTGCAGCTTGCACTTGATAATGTGAGAGGCAATACAGGGGGACCTTTTGGCGCTATCGTTGTGAAAGACGGTGAAATCGTGGGAGTTGGTCAAAATAATGTAACCCGTCTAAAAGATCCTACCGCCCATGCTGAGGTACAGGCAATTAGGGATGCTTGTCATTTTTTTAGTTCCTATCAACTAGATGATTGTGAGATCTATACGAGTTGTGAACCTTGCCCAATGTGCCTAGGCGCTATCTTTTGGGCTCGTCCGAAGGCAGTCTACTATGCTTGTACAAAAGAAGATGCAGCTAAAATTGGCTTTGATGATCAATTTATCTATGAGCAACTCGAGGTCCCTCATGAAGACAGACAAATCCCGATGATGAAGGTTTCCCCTAAAAATTCCGATGCCCCTTTTCAGGCTTGGGATTGTTCAAGTGAAAAAGTTAGTTATTAATCTAAGGGCATAATAGCCTCATTGGTACCACATACGCCTTTGCTTAGTCGTTACAAAGGGCACCTAGAAACCTCATAATTGGCGCCCTTTGTCCCCTTCTTTGACTACATAGGTCAACTAAAAACTTCTAAGTTACCTTTTGATTTGACTATGTCTGTAAAGTGTTAAATTTTCTTTAATGCTTCAAAGATTGGCGTGTCTCCACTAACAACATCGAAGGATTTTTTATACGTATTTTTTTCATTTAATGATTCAAAGATAATTTTTGCGACGTCTTCACGTGGGATTGAACTTCTCTCAACATTTTCTGCAGCAGAAATTAATCCTGTACCTGGTTCATTGAGAAGTCCACCTGGTCGGATGATCGTGTAGGTTAAATCACTTTGCATAACAGCTCTATCTGCATAATGTTTGGCCACATAATAAGGTCTGATTTTTTCGTTCCAATTTTCTCTTTTGTGAGCTTGAAGGGCACTCACCATAATGAATCGTTTAATCCCTAACTTTTCTGCCGCCTCAACCGTTTTTACCGCGCCGTCTAAATCAATTAGTAGGGTTTTGTCTGGACCTGTTTTTCCACCAGACCCTGCAGTAAAGACAATCGCATCGCAGCCCTTTGCAGCCTCGGCAATCTCATCCACTGTTCCTTCTAGACTAGCCAAAGCTGTTTCAATCCCCAGCTTTTGTAGGGCGTCTTGTTGCTCTTCTTTTCTAACCATCGCTTTAACGGTATGTTCCTTGCTTTCATTTAAAAGTGTAACGAGATGGCGACCAATTTGCCCATTCGCTCCTACAACAAAAACCTTCATGGTATCATGCTCCTTTCAGAGTTCTATTTTCATTCTATTATAAGTACTCCCTATATCTCCAATAATTGAATTCAGTTCTTAAACACGAACTTAATTTTAACCTCCTCTAAATTTTTTTGTGATTAATTTAACAGTTATCATTGAAAACCAATGGTAAATTTTGATTTAATGTATAAATATAATGTTTCTAGTCGAATTCATTTGTATAATGAAAAGCGGGAGAGAGAACAACTTCATGTAATAAAGGTGGTCATTTTTTGAACTTGGGGGAACCTAGAAAAAAACTAACATCCTACTTAAACAGAACAGAATCAGAATTTTATCAAGAAATGTTTACGATTCACCCAGATGCCATTTATGTGATTGATAAATATGGTTACTTAATGGAATGCAACAAAGGGTTTTTCCAACTAACCGGGTATAAGGCGGATGAATGTATTGGGCAGCCAGTTTATCAGCTGATTCATCCAGATGATCGAACAAAAGTAATGAATTTCATACAAAAATCCTTCAATGGTAAAGCTTCTCGAAGACAATATAGATTCGTTCAAAAGAGTGGTATAGTAAAGAATGTTTGGACGGATGCAGCACCAATATATAGTGAAGAGGGTAAGACAATAGGGCTTTTTATTATTGGAAAAGATGTGACCCAAGAAAAGGAAATCAACGAAATAAAATTACAACAAGAGAAACGATTTAGTTCTTTGATTAAAAACTCACACGATATCATCAGTATTATTGATGAAAATATGAGGCTTAACTACCAGAGTCCCTCCATTGAAAACGTACTCGGGTATCCGTATGAAGAAGTTTTGGAAATCCTATCAAATGATCTTTTTGCCCTAATGCATCCGGATGACCACGAACTTGCAATACTTAAATTACGTGATCTTTATAACAGCCACAATGGTAAGCTTTCCATGGAATTACGGCTTAAACATCAAAATGGGGAATGGCGAAACTTTCAAATCACAGGCTCAAATCTTTTACATGATGAAAATGTTAATGGTGTAGTAGTTAATTACCAGGACATCACGGATATAAAAAAGGCACAAGAAGAAGTTCACTATATGGCTTTTCATGACTATTTGACCGATTTACCCAATCGAAGATACTTAGAACAAAAACTTGAATCAGAACTGAGAATGAAAAAAGGCACGGAATTAAAGTTAGCTGTGATGTTTATTGACTTAGATCAATTTAAATTCATTAATGATACCTTAGGACATGATACAGGTGATAAAGTCTTAATTGAGGTAGCGCAAACATTAAAAAGTTGCGTCTGGGATAGCGATGTTGTGGCCAGGTTAGCTGGCGATGAATTCATTATCTTACTAACGAACCAAACGAGTATCGAATGTGTAAAAAAGATTGCGCAAAAGATTATCGAGGTTTTTGAAAGACCTTTTAATGTTGACCAATTCGAACTATTTATTACTGCAAGCATTGGTATCAGTCTTTTCCCCGATTCTGGAGAGGATAGTAAATCCTTAATGAAAAACGCTGATCTAGCCATGTACCTAGCAAAAGACAATGGGAAAAATGGTTTTCAGGTTTTTACACCGACCATGAATATAAAGTCTTATAAAACCTTTACTTTTCAAAACGATCTCAGGAAAGCATTAAAACAAGATCAGTTTGAACTATACTATCAGCCAAAGGTTTGCACGAGGACAAATAAGATTGTTGGCGCAGAGGCACTTATCCGGTGGAAACACCCTGAATGGGGAATGGTTCCTCCCTCAGAGTTTATCTTCTTGGCAGAAGAATCTGGATTTATTATTCAAATTGGAGAATGGGTTCTTAGGAATGTTTGTAGACAAATTAAATTATGGGAACAAGAAGGATTTGAACCAATTATAATTTCACTTAATTTTTCAGTTCTACAAATCCTGCAAACGGATATAGTCCAAACCATTTCTACTATTTTAGAAGATTCAAAAATAAGCGGGACCCTCTTAGAAATCGAAATTACTGAAAGCATGATATTAGAGAAGGAATCTGAGGTTTCAAATACGATAGATGAAATCCGCCAATTGGGTGTAGGGGTTGCCCTTGATGATTTCGGTACAGGTTATTCCTCATTAGGCTCATTAAGAAACTTTAATTTTGATACGATTAAATTGGATAAATCATTTATTCGTGACATTCACCACAATGAGGAAAGCAAGGCGATTATTAAATTTATTATTAATCTTGCCCGTGAATTAAAGATAAATGTTGTTGCTGAAGGGGTTGAGTATGAGGAGCAACTCACTCTTCTTCGCCATCTAGAATGCGACGAAATTCAGGGATATTTGTTTAGTAGACCGAAGCCTGTTGAAGAATTCGAAAAAATGCTTGTAGAAAAATCAGTTTCATTTGAAAGTGAAGTATATATGAAACCAGAAAACCGGAATGACTTTAGAATTTCCTTCCCCTACCCTCTTGAGGCTGATATGACAATTGTCGAACTCAACGGGAAGGTAATTCAACTGGGAAAAACCAATGTTTTAATTGAGGATATGGGTCCAAAAGGACTTAGGTTCGTGACCGATATTAAGCTCCCACTGGATACAGCGATGACGATTAAATTTACAACGCAACTCTTTGGCAAGTTCATTACGAATTATGGTAAGTTAGTCTTTCAACAAGAACTAGGAGACCTTTATCAGTGTGGTGTTGAATTTTTGCCGCATGAGCAAAACAGCCCTATGTTAAAGAAGCTATTGACTCAGCTTGAGGAGGAATTAAAGCATCATCCGCTAATCGAAGAGTCGAATTTCATTACTACTAATAAACTCGATTATTTTATAAATAACTAACAAGAACGGCCGTCTATACTAAAGACGGCCGTTTTATATCGGAGTCATACCTTAAATGACAAAGGTTCCAGTAGCCTAGAGTTTCTAGTATGGCAGGCTTCAGATTTTCATAAATTCAATTAGAAAACGTGTGCAATGGACGAGTTTGTGTTAAGATTATTTAGAATATTCTAATATGAAGGTTGGGATACTATGGTGGTTCAGTATGATGAAAAAACGGAGAAAGTTCTCCAAGAAGTAAAGGAATATTACGGGTCGATTCCTCAGACTTATTACGCGACTGCAGACGCGGGGGTATTACCTAGACTGTGGGCCTTAGCTGGAGTGACGTTCAGAACTGGCGCAGCTGAACACGAAGATAAACGAATCTGTGCAGCTGTGATTGCCCACACCTTAGGAATTCAGGGATTGCTTGAGGCACACTTAATGATTTTAAAACACCAGATGGGCTGGAATCGCGAGCAGTTTGAACAACTTTTACAAGAAACCTACCCTGCTCGCATGAATGATAGACAGATTTTAGTCGCTAAACTAGCCAAAAGTCTAGCTGCTAACCCCGTTCATGTGGATAGAGAAGTTTTACAGGGACTTAAAAACCAAGGATTATCAAAAGAAGGCATTGCTGAACTGATTGCTTTACATGGTTTCGTACGGTACATGGCTACATTTGTAAGCGTTTACGACATGGCTTAATGTATTTTAGTAGATTGATAGCTTCAATACTTATTCTTGACCTGTGCCTTATATTTGGTACAGGTCAAGTTATTTTCGGTTCTCCCTCAGTTTTTTCATCTGTTTAGGCTGTGTATACGTGACTGTTGTTTTTACTTAAGCTAAAGGTAAACGCATTGAACCGACCTATTCGCTTATCCATAATATTTAAGAGTCTCGTTCTTACTGTTAATGTATTTGCTTTTCAAACAACACATGACGATCATTCAGCTTAGTGATGCGTTGAAGAAGGATTAGATTAAGTAATAGGATTGCTGCGGAAATCATCAGGGTGATTTCTACACCAACTAGAAACAAGCCGCTAGCTTGGCCGGCAATCATTCCGATTACTGGGAGGATAATGATTCCCGAAATATTTTGTGCTTCTTGGTACGTCTTTACCCTTGATGAGATAAATAGATTTAATAGTACCGTCATTAATGTAACCATCGGCGATAAGCATGTTATAAGAACTATCCAGTTGCCTGATGGGAAAATGATTTCCTGAAATAACTGGTACCCTAATCCATTTATAATTAGTCCGCAAAGAATAAAACTGATAACTGAAACGAGAAAAGACGGTATAAAAGAGGCTACCGTTTTACTGATAAATAACGTTTTAATTGATACTGGTGAAAACAATAAACTCTCCAATGTCCGACGCTCCTTCTCCCCTACAAAACTATTGGCGGCAACGACACTTGCTGTGATGATCGGAACCAGTAAAAATAACGAAGGTAGGATATAGTTGATGAAAAGATAGACGATTTGTTGCTCTGGTGTCTCAGCGATCCTCTGTTTCGTTCCTATTTCATTTAAAAACATATCCAACATTTTCTGCATATCCGCCCCCATTGCCTTTTCAAGATCAAACAACAAAGCGGAACCAATCAAAATCGTTGGAAATACGATGGAAAAGATAATCGGGATGATGATAATCGTTGTTAATAAACTTTTCGTCCGATAAATGTCCCGTAAATCTTTTTTTATGATTGCTTTCATCATCCTCTTATTCATCGATTGATCTTCTCCCTTACTTTAAAATAGATCGATTCAAGGTCATTATTAGCTATCTCGACAGAATAAACACGATGATGTTTCAGTAGTTCTTTTAAAATAGTCGAAATTTCTTCTTTAGAAGGAAGCGTAATTGTCATTCCATTTTCGAACTTTTCGCATCGAAAGCCTAGAAAAGTTTTCTCCTGTGGAACATAATCCGTTGAAACACTTACAACGATTTCGGTTAAATATTTTTGCTCGAGCTCTTGTTTAGAGCCTTGTTCAACTATTGTTTTGTTTTCTAAAAAAGCGAAGGAATCACAAATCGGTTCAAGTTGATGAAGCACATGTGAACAGAGAATAATCGTGGTGCCTGTTTGTTGATTGTAGGTTTTAAGGTAGGAGAGAACCATTTTAATCCCATCAGGGTCTAATCCGTTGGTAGGCTCATCTAAGAACAAAATCTTGGGATTATGTAACAACGCTTTTGAGAGGGCGAGCCGCTTTTTCATCCCGGTACTGTATGTACCAACTGGTTTATGTTGATGGTCTACTAGCTCGAATAATTCAAGCAATCTCTTAATTTGAGCATTATCCTCAACACCATAAAGTTCAGCAAAGAATTCTAGATTCTCTAATCCACTCATTTGGTGATAAAGACCGGCACTTTCTGTGACAATCCCCGATATCGCCCTGATGTCGTCACTCTGGGTGGGACTTAGCCCCATGATTGAAATCGTCCCAGCATCCGCTTTAATCACCCCGTTTAAAATCCGAATTACCGTGGTCTTCCCCGCCCCATTTGGACCTAAAAGGCCAACAATTTCCCCTGCTTTCACCTGAAAATCAACATCCTTTAACACTTGTTGACTCCCAAAGGATTTCGAAACTCCCCTAACCTCGATCATCTCAACCACTTATACTCCTCCTCGTAAATGGTAAATAACTGGATGGTGCCTGGCACCTAGGATAACTTTACTATAAATGACAGGATGTTTATTTAAAAGAATTTTTTTCCAATTTTCTCGTGCAAAAAAGGCTGACATCTGTGTGTCAGCCTGTGTTGTAAGTATTTAACTAGATTTACGACCTAGATATGCTTCCATGATTCGTGGATCGTTTAGGAGGTCTGATGATTTTCCATCTGCGATGATTTTACCTGTTTCTAGTACATAACCATAATCAGAGACTTTCAACGCTTGTCTGGCGTTTTGTTCAACTAGTAGCACGGTTGTGCCGGTTTGGTTGATTTCTTTGATGATCTTAAAAATATCTGCGACAACGAGCGGTGCAAGTCCCATGGAAGGCTCATCTAGAAGCAAAAGCTTTGGACGGCTCATAATCGCTCGAGCGATTGCAAGCATTTGTTGCTGGCCACCGGAAAGTGTTCCGCCAAGCTGTTTCTCTCTTTCTTTTAAAATTGGAAAGCGTGCAAACATCCTTTCGAGATCCTGGTCGATTTCATTGTCTTTTCGATGGTAAGCTCCCATTTCAAGGTTCTCTAAAACCGTCATTCCAGCAAGGATTTGGCGCCCTTCTGGAACGAGCGCAATTCCTTTCTTTAACTGCTGGTCAGGTCTTAAGCCGGTTACGTCCTCACCGAGAAATTCGATTTTCCCCTCTTGTGGTTTTAATAAACCAGAAATCGTCTTCATTGTCGTCGTTTTCCCTGCTCCGTTGGCACCGAGTATCGTGACAATGCTTCCTTCTTCGACTTCAAGTGATATATTTTTTAAGACTTGAATTTTCCCGTAAAAGGCATTGATTCCATTTACCTTAAGCATATTCTTCTTCCTCCTCACTTCCGAGGTAGGCCTCGATGACTTGTGGGTTGTTTTGAATTTCTGTTGGCGTTCCTTCTGCAATCTTTTTGCCGAAATTGAGTACGGCAATTCGGTCACATAACTTCATGACAAGTGGCATATCATGCTCAATTAATAGAACTGTAACCCCTCTAGACTGAATCTTTTTAATTAATTGAAATAAGTCATCCGTTTCCGTCTCGTTCATCCCTGCGGCCGGTTCATCTAATAAAAGCAGATTCGGGTCGCTTGCCATGGCACGAGCAATTTCTAATCTTCGCTGCTGTCCATAAGCGAGGTTTTCTGCCGATACTTCAGCAAAGTCTTTAAGTCCCACGAATTCAAGCAATTCTGTTGCACGCGAACGGATATGTTCTTCTTCTTTCCGCTGCGATTTTGTTCGGAAAACACTACTTAACACACCAGATTTGCTTCGGCAATGAACACCAACCATGACATTCTCTTCCGCTGTCATCAGAGGGAAGAGACGAATGTTTTGGAACGTTCGGCAAATGCCTTTTTCGGTAATCTTATTCGGTTTTAATCCATTGATGTTCTCTTCCTTAAAAATGACCTCACCTGATGACAACGGAAACATTGACGTAATCAAATTAAACATCGTTGTTTTCCCAGCGCCATTTGGTCCAATCAGGCCAAAAATCTCACCTTTTTGAATCGAAAAAGAGACATCAGAAACTGCAGCGAGACCACCGAAGTTTTTACATGCTTTTTTCACTTCTAGAACCATGTTTGACACCCCTTTTCGAAACTTTCGATTTAATCCAATTGATGATAGTTACATCAATAAGGCCTTGTGGACGGACAGCCATCAAGATGATAATCATTAAACCATAAATCATATAACGATATTCACTGATAAAGCGCAACACCTCTGGTAAGAAGGTAAGGAAAATTGCACCAAATATTGGTCCCCAGATTACTTCACTTCCACCGAAGATAGTAAATACTAAAATATCGACGGCTCGATGGTATGAAAAGTCAGCCGGGCTAATATAGGCAAGAACATGAGCATATAAACTACCAGCAAACCCTGCAAGTAATGCCCCTTGCGTAAAAGCTAAAACCTTATAATACGTGATATTGATTCCCATTGATTCGGCCGCTTTTTCATCAAGATTGATGGCCGCATAGGCACGTCCGACACGAGAGCGACTTTGTCTCCTGAAGAACCAAACTAGGAATACAGTAATCACTAAAAGTAGAAAAAAGATACTTAGAAAGATAAATTGATTGTTTTGAAGACCTAAGCTTTGCGGGTTAAACCCAAACTCTTTAAACGTTTTAAGGATCTCACGTCCAATATGGGGAATCCCCGATATTCCAACCGATCCTTTCGTTAACGATTCCCAGTTAACAAACACAACCCTGATAACTTCACCAAACCCTAGGGTAACAATCGCTAAATAGACACCTTGTAGCCTTAGGGTAGGAACACCGATCAAAATACCAAACAAACCTGCGATTAATGTTCCAGCAATAACACCTACTATAATCGGGAGCTCAAAATGAATGGTCAAAAGAGCGGAAGTATAAGCTCCCAAGCCCATAAAACCAGCACTAGCTAGTGATAATTGCCCTGTAGATAGTGGGACAAAAACACTTAGGGCGAGAATAATATTGATTAAAACAAAACAGCCAATTTGCAAATAATATGGATTGATAAATTCAGCTAGCATTGGTACACCTTCTTACGTTGTGATTTTTTTACCAAATAAACCTTGTGGTCTGATAAGAAGAATAACGATAATTGCCAAGAAAGCAATCGCATCCTTGTAACCAGAATCTCCGTAGACAACGACGAAGGTTTCTGCTAATCCAAGAATAAGACCACCAGCCATTGCTCCACGTACATTGCCCATTCCACCAAGGATAATAATCGCTAAACCTTTTAATCCCATTGATAATCCCATCTGTGGGTTAACGGAGTTAAAAGCCATCCCGACAAGAATTCCTGCTATTCCACCCATTGCTGAAGCAATGATGACTGTCATCGTAATAATTCTTTTTGTATCGACGCCGAGAAGACTGGCAGTTTCAAGGTTCTCAGCTGTTGCTCTTAAGGCCTTCCCTGCTTTTGTTTTCCCAAGCCAGAAGGAAAGTGCAACCATTAACAGGATCGAAATGACAAAAATAACGATTTGTACTAAATAAACGGTAATCGAACCAATTTGAAAGTTGATTTCTGCAAATGGAGCTTCAAAAGGCCTGTTCCCAGCACCGAACATATGATGGGAAAGGTTTTCCAAGAAAATCGAAACCCCAATCGTACTAATTAAGGGGGCTAAATGCGATACTCCTTGCTTGCTTCGAAGTGGTCTTAAGGCAAAATTTTCGAGAAAATATCCTAAAATGGCTGTAACTAGAATCGCCGCTGCAAAGGCTACCCAAAGTGGGGCATCAAATATCGAGGTTATCATGACACCGATAAAGGCACCGAACATGAAGATTTCCCCGTGTGCCATGTTAATGATGCCAAGGACCCCGAAAACAAGTGTAAAACCAAGGGCTACGATTGCGTAAATACTTCCTAATGTTAATCCGTTAATCAGTTGTTCTATTAACAAGGCATCTCACCTACTTACGTATTTTTTATGAGTCGTTATGAAGGAAAAGGCAGCATAACCCATAGTAAGCATGTAAGCTTTGGGATAACACTGCCCGAAAATGCATTTCATTCATGAATCAAAATTTGAGTAAAAATTGTCTTCATTACTTATGAATTTCACTTTGTCGAACCATGTTGTGTGTGTAGGAGTCTAAATTATTCGAAAACTTTGAAGGCGCCATCTTCAATGACTAATACAGTTGGTGTCATGATAACGTCCCCTTCTGCGTCAAAAGCAAAATCACCTAAGATTCCAGTAATCTTTACTTCTGCTAGTGCATCACGGAAAGCGTCACGGTCATTTGAACCAGCATTTTTCAATGCTTCAGCATAAATGTAAAGAGCGTCGTAAGCTTGTGCAGCAAATTGGTCAGGTTTTTTACCATACTTTTCTTCAAACTTGCTGACAAATTCTTGAACTTTTGGATCGTCCTTCTCCGCGTACCAAGGTGTAGCAACAATTAACCCATCTGCAGCGTCACCAGCGATTTCGATTACTTCTGGAGAGTTAAACCCATTTCCGCCAACAAACGGGACGTCAATTCCCATTTTACGGGCTTGGTCCATAATAACGGCTCCTTCATTATATAGAGCAGAAGCTAGAATTAAGTCTGGATTTAAGCCTTTGATCTTTGTTAACTGAGCGTTATAGTCTGATTGACCTTTTTGGAAGGTTTCAATCGTTAAAATTTCTAAGCCCTTTTCCTCGGCAGCAGCTTTCATCGTATCGAATCCCGACTTTGTGAATACATCATCGTTTCCATAAAGGATGGCTACTTTTTTGGCATCGTACTTCTCAATTGCTTTATCAATCGATGCAGGGATGGCTAGTGCTTCAGGAAGAGAGTTACGGAAAATATATTCGCCGATTTGTGGAATTCCTTCAGCAGTTGTCGAAGTTCCGATTGTTGGCACACCATTTAAATCAGCTTCAGGTCCAACTACATTCATTTCTGTACTAAGGGTTGGTCCAATTAAAGCTGTTACGTTCTCTGAGTTCATTAGCTTTTGTGCAGCTGTTAACGCTTGGTCCTGTTTTCCGGCAGAATCTTCAATAATTAGGTTAATTTCTACCTCACCTTTTGCGTTGATTTCTTCAAGCGCTAACTCTAGCCCGCTTGTGATTGCTTCTCCGTATGCAGCCCCTGATCCACTAAGATAAGAAACAACACCGATATCCGCTTTTACTACTCCACCGTCGGTTGCTTGTCCATCAGCTTCCCCAGATGTTTGTTCTCCGCCACCTCCACAGGCAGCTAAAGCAAGCATACTTGCCAATGCGGAAAACTGTGCCACTTTTTTAATTGTCCTTTTCATTCTCTTACCCCCATTGTTTTGAATTATCTTAATATTTCAAAAGCCTATTCTTATTTAAATACAAAACTTCAAGATTGTAAACCATATTGATATAATATTCTGAAAAAAACTGAAAAATATTTATTTGAGGACCTATTAACAATCCTATCCAATTAGAAAGTTAAGTTCATTCATGTCAGGACTATTTTCCTAACGAATACCGATTGTATCCATTTTTATGAACCATTGGGTCCTAACAAAGTTAAAAGTTAAATAGATTCTAGCTAAAGGGGCAAGAACAATATTGTTATTATAATCCTCGATTTATGCTTACACGGTGCATACCTTTATTTATGTGAGATCAAAATACGGTGGGGAAAATGATGAAGAAAAGAGGAATTAGGTTATGAAGGAAATTTTACAACAAATAAAAGACGATTTAGAAAAGTGCTACAGCAATCCAGAAAGTTTTGATTTGGACCGTAGTATCCAACAACTTCAATTCGCAATCGGGCAAAATGGGGATAAAGGAACGACGCTTGAGGATACGATGACTGCCTTAACTCAAGCGAAACATGCATTACCCCAGCTCGAGAATGCAGGTGATGTGGCATCCTCTGCTGCATTTGGACAAGCTTTTAATGCACTCGAACATGCATTAAAGTCTTACATGGATACCGACAATGATCCTGTTTAGATAAAAAAACCCTGGAGGGCTCCCCAGGGTTCTAATTGTTTGAGTTCACAATTTTAAAGGATTGGCGATGAAAATTGGTTATATGATTAAAAGCTTCTTTTCCGCTCGAAGGTGGACTGGTTTGATGGAGGGGCAGAACCATCGCAAGGTAAGGCTCCGGAACCCAAATGTAGTGATGGATATAATCATTTAACAATATAAATCCACAGCTTTCCCAAAAGTGGATCCGGTTAAGGTTTTCACTTGCTTTCTCGGCTTCTACCTCTAACAAAATTGACTGAAAACTTTGCTGATTTACAGCCCAATTTTTGATGTAAAGGGATAACTCGTTACCTATTCCTTGTCGTTGGTTGGCCTTTTTCACAGCTAAATAGTCAATGATGAGGTATTGCGACTCTTTAGTGGATCCAGTCAACGCCATTGCAACCGGTTTGTTTTCTTCGATTCCAATATGAAAGGTGCATAGGCCTTTTTCAAACATATTTCGGATAATTTTCTCTGGTTTTGCGCCATGATCAGGAAAAGCCTCGTAATAAATGTCCTTTATGTTCAGCCATAGAGTTTCGTCCCATACGTTGGTGGTGAGGAATTTCATGATCGATATCTCCTTGTCATCTGTGTGGTGAATTATTATCGGGGAGGTATTTTAACCTGCTAAACGGTGCATAATGTTCTTTATCAACCTAGGCGTTTTATTCAATGTAGTGTTACTTCCTCTTCCGCTCTTTAGATTTTTTTATTCTCATTATCTTTGTCGAAGGCTGTTTTCGAATCCATTTGATAAAACGAGCAAGTTTTTCGTCTTCACGAAGCTCTTTTAACGTTGATAGGCGGAGGGCGATTTCCTGGTTTGTGTATAAAGCGTGGATTTGTTTGTGGCATGGAATACATAGATCTGCTGTTTCACCAAAGGTTCCACCCATTTCCTTCGGAAGCAGATGATGAACAGTTGTTTCTACCTCCTTTCTTCCGCAAAGCTCACACATATTCATAAAACTACCTCCTTAGGAACTTACTGATTACATTATTTGCTGTTTTGTCTAAAATATTACGGATTGGAATAAGGTTTTTAGTTAAATACAAGCTGATAAGCTATTTAAGCATCTTGTTCGTTGGTAATGAGGTCGGTTCCTCCCATCTCTTGGAGTTATGCATCGTTTGAACTGAGTTATGCATTAATTATCTTTAGTTATGGATTGATTATGTTCGAATATGGATTGATTCTTCAAAGTTATTGAAAAAATGGTGACTGAATTGTGACAACTATAAACTTCAAATAAAAAAATGCCACAAACAGTTCATGGTACACTGCCAATGACATTTTTATAGTGAATCTTCAATTTGCTAAGCCTTCATTAACCCCTATCTCGCAATAACCTTGGTTTAGTACTTCTAGTTCTCGAATCCTTTCCCTGAAAAGGACCACTTCGCCCACGACAATCATTGCTGGGTTTTGAATATCCTCGTGTTTGACAATACCGACAATTGTAGCCAATGTGCCAGTTACGGTCCGTTGCTCCTTAGTGGTTCCCTGCTGAATAATCGCAACAGGTGTGTTCCTTTTTTTACCGTGTTTTTGCAACTCTTCACATATATAGGATAGGTTCGTTATACCCATATAAATCGCTAGCGTATCTACCCCCTTCGCAAGGTTCTCCCAGTTAACATCTGTTGGTTTTCCGGTGGTGCGATGCCCTGTTACGACGGCAAACGAACTAGCCATTTTTCGATGAGTCACTGGAATACCGGCGTAAGCAGGCACAGCAACACCGGCGGTAATGCCAGGAACGACTTCATACGATAATCCATTTTTAGCGAGCGCTTCAACTTCCTCAGCTCCTCGTCCAAACACAAAGGGGTCGCCCCCTTTTAAGCGCACAACGGTCTTCCCGAGTTTGGTGAACTTAACCAATAAATGATTAATGGTCTCCTGTTTCATCTCGTGAATCCCTGGTTGTTTTCCACAATAGATGAGCTGACAACCAGGTTTTGCTTCGGTTAATAACTCTCGATTCACTAGTCGGTCGTATAAAAGAACATCGGCTTTTTGAATGCATTTTAATGCTTTTACAGTAATTAGGTCTGGATCACCTGGACCAGCTCCAACAATATATGCTTTGCCCATTTTTGCCACTCCCCTATGCTATCCCCTTTGAGTACTTGTGATTGGGGCTTTTGTTTTCGTCATTTTGACCACTTGTTTAGCACTTATTTCCCCGTGTGTTAGATATAAGGCCAAACCTGTAAAAATAAAGCCACTTACGAGATTGCCTGCTAACACAGGGATCTGGTTCCATACCCACCAATCTGTCATCGTTACATCAGCGCCGAGCACCATACCCGCTGGAATAACAAACATATTAACAACCGCGTGCTCAAACCCTTGCGCGAAGAAGATGAGAATCGGCAACCACATCGCAGCGATCTTGCCGATAACGGATTTGGCGGTCATTGCCATCACGGCGCCAAGAGTAACCATCCAATTGCATAACATTGCTTTAACAAACACCACGACCATACCGTCCATTCCAAGACTCTTGTAGCCTAGTGTTTTTGCTTCGGCAACAGCCAAAATTTTGACTGCAACAGCGTTGTCTGTGACATGCCCTAGCTGAGTAACGGCTATCACATAAAGAATCGCATACAATCCACCACCGATGAGATGGCCAACGATGACCCAAAACCAATTCTTCATCATCTCACCCACCGTTGCCTTCTTTTCCATCACGGCGACTGGAATGAGAGCGAAACTTCCTGTTACTAATTCTAGACCTAGTAGAATGATGATCACAAAGGCGGCTGGAAACAGCATCGCTCCAATAAAACCCATTCCTGATTGAACCTCTGCTGTGAACGCCAAGGTGGTTCCAAACCCAAGGAGGGCCCCTGCAAGCCCCCCGCGAATCAGTAAATCTTTAACTGGTAATTTCGCTTTCGCAGCTCCTGCTTGAATCATACTATCCATTACTTGATTCGGACTTACAAATGCCATGGTTCCACTCCTTATCTGGCAGCCTAGTATCTTTCTAAAATCAGAGCTATAGATTGATAGTTTATAACTATTTAGTCTTCAATCAAAATAAACACTTGGTCTTCCTTGATCTCAACAGGATAGGTCTCGACACAACCGATATCAGGTTCCTGCACGTTACCGTCAACGACGCTAATTTTCCAATCATGCATCGGACAAAAAACATAGTCTCCACTGACGATTCCTTCTGCGAGGACTCCTCCTTTATGTGGACAGCGATTTTCAATGGCGCGTATTTTTCCACTTTCTAATTTAAAAACAGCGATTTCTTTCATACCAATTGTGACTGTTTTCCCAAGCTTTTCGGGTAATTCTGAAACTTTACCAACCAATACCGGACGAAGAGTATTTTCCATTCTAGTAACCTCCTAAGTTTCATTTCGTTTCTGTCGGGATTTTCACCGTTTGATATAGATCTCTTAACAGTGTTTTATTTTCAATCGCCTCTTTCCAAGGATCTTGAACGATGGACAATGCCTCTTCGATTCGACTGTTTAATTCCATTACTTTCGACTTTTCGGATAGGACCTCTTTTATATGATCAAGGCCGAGACGGTCTACCCAGGCTGAAGTTCTTTCCAAATAGTTGGCGGTTTCGCGGTAATATTGGAGGAAAGCACCAATCATTTCTACGAGATCTTCACCTGATTTAAACTTGAATAATAGATCTGCCTCGCGAAGATGTGTGCCACCGTTTCCGCCCACATGCATTTCCCAGGCACCTTCTACGCCAACAATCCCAACGTCTTTGATTCCACTTTCCGCACAATTACGCGGACAGGCTGAGACGGCCATCTTTACTTTATGCGGAGTATTTAAGCCTTCGAATTTTTTTTCAAGTTGGATCCCCAATCCGATTGAATCCTGTGTTCCAAACCGGCAGTAATTTTCACCCACACAAGTCTTTACGGTACGAAGCCCTTTCGCGTATGCCGAGCCAGAAGGCATATCAAGCTCTTCCCAAATTTTCGGAAGGTCCTCTTTTTTGACACCTAGTAAGTCAATTCGTTGGCCGCCAGTGACCTTTATCGTACCTACTTTGTATTTATCAGCTACGTTTGCGATTTTGCGCAACTCCTCTGATGTAGTGACTCCACCGTACATTCTTGGAACAACGGAGTACGTACCGTCCTTTTGGATATTAGCGTGCATACGTTCATTGACATAGCGAGCTTCCTTCTCGTCTTCGTAACGGAGTGGGTCAATCATCCCTAAGTAATAGTTCAGTGCTGGCCTACACTTCGAACAGCCATCTGTAGTCCAACCAAGGACATTCATCACCTCACGGATATGGGTTAACCCTTTTTCTTTTATTTCATGAACGACCTCATCACGGGATAAAGTCGTACATGCACATATCGCTTCCTTCTGGTTTGCATCATAAGAATCACCTAGTGTGCATTGAAGTAATTCAGAAACAAGCGATTTACAACCACCACAGGAGCGGGAAGCATTCGTGCAGCCTTTTACCTGATCAACCGTTGTTAAGCCCTGTGTTTGGATTGCTTCAACAATGGCACCTTTCGTCACACCATTACAACCACAAATCATTTCTTCATCCGGAAGTTCAGCAATGGAATTAACCTCGACTTCTGGGTTTTGTGTTGCCTCTACATATTCCTGTACGCTGATTCCTTTTTTGATAAAATTAAGCAATTTATTGCCATCCTTTGTGTTTCCAAACAGAACGGCACCGACCATTTTCTCTTCTTCAAACAGAATCTTTTGGTATACTCCACGCAAGTCATCATGCAGGATAGATACTTTTGTATTTTCGTCTTCATTGATCTTACCTGTGGAAAACACATCTACTCCAGACACCTTTAGTTGTGTGGATAGAACAGAGCCTTTGTATCCTTCCCCTGCTACTCCACATAGGTGTTGAGCCAACGCTTGCCCTTGTTGATAGAGCGGTGCCACTAGTCCGTAAACCATTCCCCGGTGTTCAGCACATTCACCCACCGCATATATATTTGGCACCTCTGTTTCGAGATGGTCATTAACAAGGATGCCTCGGCTAATTGGGATTCCTGCTTCGAGGGCCAAGGAAACATTCGGTTTAATTCCCACTGCCATGACGACCAAATCGGCTTTGATTCGGCTGCCATCCTTAAACTGAAGGCCAGTGACATGTTTTCTCCCGAGAATTTCGGTTGTTGACTTTTCAAGGAGAAAATTCATTCCTTGCTTTTCGAGTTCTTTTTGTAGAAGCTTCCCTGCTTTGCGATCTAGTTGACGCTCCATTAAATAATCCTGGATATGAATGACGTCTACTTCCATCCCTAAATTCAACAACCCACGGGCCGCCTCAAGACCTAATAAGCCTCCGCCAATGACAGCTGCTTTTTTATGCTTTTTCGCATACTCGACGATGGTTTCTGTGTCTTTTATATTCCGGAAGGCAATCACACCTTCTTTATCTGCGCCCGGTAATGGGAGCATAAATGGATTCGAACCTGTGGCGATGATTAATTTGTCATATGGCTGGACTTTGCCTTTATCGGTATAAACGATTTGTTTCTCCTTATCAATCCTACTAACGGACTCACCAGGGTACAAGCGGATATTATTGTCTTCATACCACGACCATTCATTTAAGGTAATATCTTTAAGAGTGGTATCTCCTTGAAGGACTTTTGATAACTGAATTCGATTATAGTTTGGATAGGGTTCCGTTCCAAAAACAGTAATATCAAATCCATCGGGATTCATTTTTAATATCTCTTCAATCGTTCGAATTCCGGCCATTCCATTTCCAATGAGTACCAACTTTTGTTTTGTCATATGTAATCCTCCTTGTCAGATGGGATCTTCTATTACCTTTATAACACTAGGGAATTTTTAATAATATAATCATGTTACAAAACCTAACATACTATTTCGACAATTAAAGTTAGCGAAGAATCATGGAATGGTTGATACGTTTACAATGGAAGCGAATACAAATTTCTTCATAAAAAAACTACCCATACTTAAGTGGGTAGTAAACGATTTGCTCATTGGTTTGTGCTGAATCTTTGATTTGCTGTGAGTTGCTTTCGACATGTAATCTTAACTTTAATTTCATTGATTAGTTATTTTGGCTTACCCGGGTAATAAATTTCTCCTTTTTCGTTCCACTTGTAACCTGCGTCCTTCAGTGTATTCACCGCCGCTTCGAGATTATACTCATAACCCTCGAGATCGGAACTATGCCACGATTCATTTGCCGGTGCGATTAATCCATTCGCTACTTGAGCGTGCTCTTTGAGGATTTCTCCAATGATCTTTTCTCTTGGTATCGTGAGAGTTAACGCTTGGCGAAAAAAGTGATCGTCGAATGGTTTTTCTCTTATATTAAAATGAACAGCGTCAAGATCTACTGAAGGAACAGAAATGACTTCCATTTCGTTCGATTCATTGAGTTTTTCTACTTCAATCGGGGTAACCTCAGCACCACTTATTTCCACGTTCCCATTTATTACATCAGTTATGAGCTTTTCTTCGTTTTCGTAAGGGATACGGAGGATTCCATTTATTTTCGATTGTGAAAAGTAATTCTTATTCGTATCAAGCTTTAATTCTTGACCTGGATCCCAATAATCGAAAATGAACGGACCGCTCCCAATCATCTTTTCGTTGCTATCTTCCAACACTCCATTGCCCCCTTTTTCTTCGAAGATAGGTTGCCAAATATGGTGGGGCAAAATATAGATTTGGGAGAGCGTTTCACTTAAAAATGGAGCAAAGTGTTGTTTCAGAGTAAAACGAACCGACAGTTCATCAACAATTTCGACTTTTTCAATATGTTCAACTAGAGAATCAAAAGCCGGTATCTTGCTTTCTTTTACTAAATCAAAAGAAAATTTAATATCCGTAGCAGTGACTTTTTCACCGTCATGAAAGGTCAAGTCCTCCCTAAGCTTAATCAGATATTTTTTTCCGTCTTCGTTTACATCTTCAATCGAGGTAGCCGCTGAGTTTTTCACTTCACCTGTTTCGCTTATCCTTACTAAATGGTCATAAACCAACCGGAAAACCTGAGAATCAAGCTTTCTTGAAGAAGCTAAAGGGTTTAATGTTTCAAGGTCACTTGGGTATCCCCAACGAACATACTTCTGAATCCCTTTTGGCTCTAACTCCATAAAGGTCCAAAAACTATTTAAACCTTCCCCGGTCGTATATGTAAAATTAGTAAACTTCTCATTTTTAATAGGAAGGAGGTGGTTGCGATGAACAATTGGGGCAATTGGAACATTTTCAAGCAATTGTTCCTCTGCTTTCTTTATAATCTCTTTTCTATCTCCCAAATTCTTAGTCTTTCTTTGCTCATCTACCATGGCGTTGTACTCGGCATGATCATATCCGGAAAGATTGTCCCCATGATTTGCTCCAAGTCTATTGATAAAAGAATCCGGGTCATACCCATTGAATGAATGATTCCAGGTTAGAATTAGAGAATCAAACTCCTTCTTTTGAGCGTGAATATCAGAAAAGCTACTCGAATTCAGGGGTTCAACTTTCACATCTAATCCGAGTTTCTTCCACTCTTCAGCCATCATGAACCCGTATTCATACTGGATTGGATCGTCTTCTTTTGTCGGAACATTTAGGACAATTTCTCTAACCTTTTGATTTTGAGGCAAATCTTTCGTTACAGGAAGGATGACTTCAGTAGCTGACCCGTTTTCATTGTTGGCAGATATAGAGCATGCTGAGAGAAAAAGTATTGTAGATATTAACAAAAGCAAAATGGATTTATTCAACCGATATACCCCTTTCCTTCGTACTATAGTTAGATCCACGCGCATTTTGTCTAAACAATTCTGAACAATCTCTTTATAAATAGTTTATCATATAGTAAGGAATCTCTATAACTATAAATTTACAGTGATTGTCAATTTTGTTAAATATTAGTTTTTAAATATAGGATTAGATATGTAATTGTCATTTTTAATTAAATTTTCTTTAAGGCTCTATTAGTTAATGAATACTTCATCTTAGGAGGTAATATGATTTGAAGGTCTTTGCATTAGTTGGCAAAAGTGGAACTGGCAAAAGTACAAGCATTCTGCAATATTGCTATGAAAATCGAATTCCAGCTTTTATTGATGATGGATTATTGATTGTAAACGGGAAAAGGTCTGCTGGAACCTCGGCAAAGTATGAGAATAATTACATTCGCGCTATCAAGCGAGCGACTTTTCATTTTGATGATCACCGTTTGGAAGTAATCAACGAGATTCAGCGTCTGCCGATTAAACACCTCCTCATCGTTGGGACTTCTATTAAAATGGTCGATCAAATAGCGAGCAGGCTAGATCTAGGGAACGTTGATAAATACATTGACGTAACAGAAGTTCGTTCGAGTCAAGAAATTAAAATGGCCCTTTTTGTCCGAAAAACGCAAGAACGGCATGTCATACCGATTCCCTACATACAGATTGAAGCAAACCGTTTTAAAAAGCTGATGAAAAAGGGAAAAAAAATCTTCTCGAAACACCAAACCTATATCGGTGAAAATACGATTATTCAGCCTAACTTTACGAAGGGGACCATCTCTATTGATGAAAATGTGATGAAAGACATTATTTCCTATACTTGTAGAGAGATAGCTAGAGTTGGGAAGGCGAAAAATATTCGCTATTATTTTGACCCTTCGCCTCGATTATCACTGCAAGTGGATTTCATCTGTTCAATGAATCAAAACATTGTAAACCTGATAGAGGAAGTCCAAGCAAAAATAGCTGAAACGATACTCTCGATACTAGAAATTGAGTTAGTTTCAATCGATGTTACTATCACAAATCTAAAGTTTGAGAAGATCGAGAGTTTCACTTAAAAACTGTTTTCGTAAAGATTGTTGTTAAAATCCTAAGGCCGATATTAACGTGCGAAAAGCTATATTGTATAGAAAGCCCAGACAATTAATATTCAGGTTGTAAAGCAACAAGGTTTTAGAGTAGAAAGAGTCAACTTAAAAAAGTAGTAAGAGAGCAACGAATATCGTCGCTCTCTTATTCTTATACTCTCGCTTTTTCTGAAGTTGTAATATTCGCCTCGTTGAACTGATTAATTTCAGCCTGACTATATCCTAGTGATTCCAGGATTTCGTTCGTATGTTCGCCTAATTCCGGAGGAACTGTTTTGATTTCCCCGGGTGTTCTTGAGAACTTGACAGGCGTTCCCAGCATTTTAATAGTTCCTAGCGTTGGGTGTTCCTTTTCGACGACCATTTCCCGTTCGTACATATGCTGGTCGTTGAGAATGTCTGACATCCGATTAACTGGTCCACATGGTATTTTTGCTTCTTCAAATAAAGCAATCCATTCATTCACCGTTTTTGTCTGGAACACTTCCTCTAAGAGCGAAATTAGTTCCTCTCGGTGGGCAACTCGATTTGGGTTGGTGTTATACTTTGGATCTTTTAACGTTTGTAATCCTAGAACATCAACAAACTTTCTCCATAAGCCGTCATTGCCAACTGCGATAATGAAATGTCCGTCAGACGCTTCGAACCCTTGATAAGGGACAATATTCGGATGAGCATCCCCAAGTGGTTGTGGGTCTTTCCCTGAGGCAAAATAATTTCCTGCTAAATACGTTTGCCATGAGACAACCGTGTCTAACAACGAGGTATCAATCCATTGCCCTTCTCCAGATTGATGCCGTTCATGCAAGGCAACGAGAATCCCAAATGCTGCCCACATACCGGTGCCAACGTCAGCAATGGAAAACCCTGCTTTAACGGGACGGCGTCCGGGTTCCCCTGTTACAGACATCAGTCCACCCATCCCTTGAGCGAGGATATCATAGCCTGGCTTTTGTGAATATGTACCCGTCTGGCCGAAACCAGATATCGAAGCAAGAATGATTCCGCGATTATGTTGTTTCAAGACCTCGTAATCAATTCCTAGCTTTTTTAATGTACCTGGTCGGAAATTTTCGACTACAATGTCAGCGTCTTTTATCAGCTTAAAGAAAATTTCTTTTCCTTTATCTTCTTTTAAATTCAGGACCATGCTCTTTTTATTCCGGTTAATGCTCAGATAATAGGCACTCTCCCCCTCGATGAATGGCGGTCCCCATTGCCTCGTGTCATCCCCTTGTGGTGTTTCAATTTTAATTACTTCTGCACCTAGGTCTGCTAGGGTCATCGTACAATATGGACCACTTAAAATACGAGTTAAATCAACTACTTTTATCCCCTTTAATGGTTGCATTTATAATCCTCTCCTTTGAAAGTTTGGTTTTCTTTTTTCTACGAAGGAGCGGACCCCTTCTGGAAAATCAACTGGATCTACACTTGAGCCAAGACCGGTTTCCCATGGAATGCTAATCGTTGGATTGTTAAAAGATACGGCTCGTTTCACAGCAAGCACGGATGCTGGAGATTGTTCCATAATTTTCTTGCCGATTTGGATGGTGAAATGATTAATATCCGCCTCGTTCTCGATGAGGTAATTAATCAAGCCAAGGTCATAACATTCTTTCGGTTTTAGTAACCTACCCGTATAGACAAGGTCCATCGTCCGACTTTTACCAATTAGATCAGCGATTCGTTTCGCAAACATTTGATTTAACGTAATCCCGAGCCTGCCAACTGGAATGCCCATCAAAGTATTTGGAGTGCCGATTCTGATGTCACAGGCAAGCGCTAGTTCAAATCCAGCCCCCATGGCTGGACCGTTGATGGCGCCAATCGTTGGAAGTGGGATTCTTTCGAATGTGGAAATGGCCTCTTCCATTAATCGAAAGGCTTCATTCGCCTCTTCAATCGATAAATGATTAAACTGTTTAATATCCGACCCTGCAGTAAAATGATTTTTGCTGCCTCTAAGAATGACCACTTTATTTTTTGGGTTTTCTGGGATTTTTCTGCCGATGGCTGCTAAGTCTTTCCACATTCTATTTGTCAGGGCATTTTTCAAATCGGGCCGGTTAATAGTTACAATTGCGAAGCCTCCACTTTCTTGGAGAATAATCTTTCCATCCTGTTCCGTCTTTTTAATGGTCACCCTCATAGGGATGCTCACTCCTCTTTTAACTTGTATTTTGTCGACAATTTAAATAAAAGAACATGAAAGACATTACTCTCCATGTTTGTTAGAGCAGTATTGCATTTTTAGTAATTTGTTTCCTTATATTGTCGACAGTCGATTTATTTGATTGTAATTTTAATGGTAATACATTCTATGAGTTAATTCAATTAAATATTTTGAATTTACCCAATATTCAATACAGGCACTGCATTTCGTGGCTAATTGCTAATTTCTTTAAAAGCTATCTTCCCCTTCGATTTATACTGAGAATTTTGGTATTGTAAGAAGAAGAGCACTTCGATGTTGAGATTAGGGGGCAATTAATGTGGAACACAAGCTTTTTGATAACAATTCCCTTTCAAGGTTAATTGCTGAGCAAATTACAGAAGAAATCATCACTGGAAAACTAAATCCAGGAGACAAACTTGTTGAAACCAATTATGCCGAAGAATTCGGTACAAGCAGAGCCCCAATTCGTGAAGCATTTTATTTACTGGCAATTGACGGGTTAGTCGAACGAATTCCTCGAAAAGGTTCAGTGGTGAAAGGCTATTCTGAACAGGATAAAATTGACCTCCTAGAAATTCGCTTGTTTTTAGAAACGTTGGCATTGGACAGAATTGCAATTATCGGTCCCTCTGAGGCGATTTTAAAAAGAATGGACGAACTTCAGGAGCAAATGACAAATGTTAAGGGCGATTCAACGGAGTACACAAGGCTCAACCAAAAGTTTCATCTGGCGATTATAGAAATGAGCAACAGTGAAATTATTCGGATGATGTATTCACGTCTTGGACTTCCATTAAGGTCCTTACAACGGATCACATTCGAGGGGGAAGCCAATATCGAAAAATCCCTCCAAGAGCATCAGGAGATCCTTTCATGTTTAAAAAACGGAGATTATCAAGAGGCTAAACAAATGTTAATTAAAAATCATCAAAACATATTAAAGCCTGTACAAGATGGTCGATGAACCAACTTATTCAATTTACTAAAATTGAACGGACCTGAAATTAGTTTTTTCAGGTCCGTTTTAGAAATGGAAAACTGTTTCTCTTAAACTATAAGAACAACAATCCGATGCTAATCGGGATAAATGACCATAACATCGCAATCACGCAAAATCCGATAATATCTTTTACTTTTAAACCGGCAATGGCTAGTAATGGCAAAGTCCAGAATGGTTGAATCATATTAGTCCAAGCATCCCCCCAGGCGACTGCCATCGCGGTTTTCGCAGTATCTACTCCAAGTTCTAGGGCGGCAGGTATCATTATTGGACCTTGAACTGCCCATTGTCCCCCACCTGAAGGGACGAAGAAGTTGACAATTCCAGCACTAATAAATGTAAATAATGGGAACGTGAACTCATTTGAAATACTAACAAACCAGAGTGACATTTCCTCGGATAGACCTGAGGCTACCATCATCCCCATAATCCCCGCGTAAAATGGAAATTGCACAATAATCCCACCCGCATTTTTCACTGCGTCGGACACGCTGTTTAAGAAGCGACGTGGGGTTTTATGAAACAAAATCCCCAAAAATAGAAAGATAAAGTTAACAATATTAATATTTAAATCTAGTCCGTTTTGAACGAAATGATACACGATAAAAACAAGACCCATTATCCCGACGATAAGTGAAAGCAGCATGCTGTTTTCTAAACGCTCGGCTGGTGTTTTGTCTGAATCATTTTCTGGGTCTGTGCTGTCTTCGTTCTCTAAGCTTGAGGTTGCAGCCATTAGATTTGGGTTACGGCGTAAATCTGTTTTTTCGCTTCCTTCTATCACCTTTAATAAAAAATAATTCAAAATTGGAAGCGTTATCAAAAGGGCTAAAACGATAAAGATGTTCTGAGCAGACAACAAAGTTTGCGTGATAGGGACGGTTCCAAGTGTATCTTCTAAAAAATGACCAGGTGTTGCGATCGTAAGTGGGATTGACCCAGAGAGTCCTCCATGCCAAACCAACATTCCGCCGTAGGCACTTGCAACTAGCAGGCGGTAACTGGTTGTAGGTACTTGGCGGATCAAGTGGCGAGCAAATAAAGCCCCAATCACTAGCCCGAAACCATAGTTGATTAGACAAGCAATTGCTGTGACAAAAGAAACGAGCATAATTGCTTTACCAGGGGTTTTTGCTAGCCGTGCCAGCTTAGCGAGAACTGACTCGAAAAAAGGGCTATTAGCTAACACATAACCTGTAACGACGATTAAAGACATCTGCATAGCAAAGGCTAATAGATTCCAAAATCCATCGCCCCAAAATTGGACCATTTGCATCGGAGAACTGTCAGTAAGTCCAATTCCTAAAAGAAACACGGCAATCGTTAAGATAATTGCAAATAAAAAAGCATCAGGCAAATAACGTTGAACTAAGCGGTCAAAAAACAAAGTGATTGCTTTAAGCAACCTATCTCCCCCTCTCGTTTTTAAGATTAATATCGTTTGGCGAGTTAAACAGGCTCCCCTGTTGTTATCTTATCGATTAACTTTGTCAGATAGTACTAAAATTTCAGAATACTTGCCAACAGTAAAAGTATCTGCATCCAGATGAGAGATTGGTGGTGAAGAAAGGAGCACTTCGAGGAGACTGCTTCATAGGGAGCTCCTGGTCGACATTCCGACAAAACTTCTCCAAGAGGCGGTCTTGGCGCAAAAAAAAAGAGCGTCACCCCGACAAAACTGCTCCAAGAGGCGGTCTTGGCGCAGAAAAGAGAGCGTACTCGATAAATAGTTGTAGCTATTAAAGGGTCATATTGATTTTGCTAACAGTAGAGAGTATCTTATAAGGGTTTTTAAACTAGATTAAGATAATTGAATATCATTCTTAATAATTAGGTTAGGGCGGCGTTCTCCGTACTTTGTCGCCTGCTCAAAGGCATAACCGATTCTGAGTACCTCATAATCCCCTCGGTGTGGACCCACGATTTGAAGTCCAAGCGGGAGCCCATCATCGGTGAACCCGCAAGGTACCGATAGCGCAGGGTTGCCTGTGGCGGAAATGTAGTAACAAGATCTCATCCAGTCAAGATAGGATTCCATCTGAACGTCATTGATAGCTGTTGGGTATTCTAGGTTTGCATCAAAGGCAGAGACCTGGCTTACTGGTAATAAAAGCGCGTCATATTTGGCGTAGAAATCTCGCATCTCATGGTAAAGCTGGTGACGAAGGTTTTCAGCACGACTGATATCACTTCCGCGAAGGTTCCGACCCTTTTCAAGATTCCAAATCAAACTAGGTTTCAATAGTTCACGGTAACGGTCGAATAATGCGGAGAACGACACGTCAAATTCCCACGCACGTAGAACTTGGAACACTTCTTCTGCGCCCTCTAGATTAGGGCAAGCTTCTTCTACCTCACACCCCAAATCTTGAAATACCTTTAGTTGTTGTTCGAAATTCTTTTTAACGGCTGAATCGACAGGCACCAACCCACCTAAATCTGCGGACCAAGCAATCCGCTTTCCTTTTAAATCATGATTAAATGGAGTTAGAAATTTTGCACCAGGTTCCTCAATGGATAGAGGCGAACGAGGATCTGGACCGGCCATTACCGATAACAAAAAGGAAGCGTCTTCTACACTTCGAGCGATTGGACCTTGAACAGCTAGTGGCGAATAGATTGCTGCCTTCGGATAGGATGGAATTCGCCCCGGTGAAGTTCTGAGTCCGACCACATTGTTGAAGCAAGCTGGGTATCGTAATGACCCGCCCATATCACTGCCGTCGGCAAATGGAATCATCCCGCTCGTAACGGCGACCGCTGCTCCACCACTGCTTCCACCAGCTGTTTTCCCCGTGTTATAGGGATTTCGCGTCACACCAAACACTTCATTAAAAGTGTGAGCGCCGGCTGCAAATTCAGGAACGTTCGTTTTCCCAATGACAATCGCCCCAGCTGCTCGCAACCTCTCAACTATCAAGTCATCTTCGGTTGCCATATAGTCACGGAAGATGGGCGAACCATTTGTCGTTGGGAAGCCTGCTGCATGATGGGTATCTTTAATTGCAATCGGTAAACCATGCAACGGCCCGACGTTCTTTCCAGAAGCCAGCATTTCGTCAGCTCGGCTAGCTTCTGCTAAAGCGCGTTCCTCATCAAGAGAGACGATTGCATTAACCGTCGGATTGATCCGCTTAATTTGGCCTAAATGAGCTTCAACCACTTCTCGGGCTGATAGTGTCCGTTCGCGAATCATTCTAGCTAAGTGTCGTGCGCTCGTATAAATAATTTCTTTATCCACTAAACCATCTCCTACTTAATAGTTATGTAACCTTGTGTTGTGACCGATACATACCTGATTTTATTAAGAATTCAGAAGGCAATTAATACAGGCCATTTCTGGAAATTATATTTTTGTTTAGGCTCATGTATGTCTTTTATCATATATTTAAAAGTGTTTTATAAAGGTTACTAAAATTTAAGGTGGAAATTAACATACTAGAGCTACGGAACTAGTATTAAAAACGACTGGAATACAAAAAAACCACGCAGCCATTGCTGACGTGATTTATGTTTTAAGATATATATACATCTATTTTAGGTGGAGTGGCTTTTCTAACTAGCCTTCCTTGATCATAAAACTTGCCGTGTTCCTTAACAATTTCCCGAGCCTCTTCCATAGAAGGGATTTTCCCTCCTGCCGAGTAGGTTAAGTAATAGGTTTGCGTGTTTTTCCGGTGGATGACCCAGCCGAAAAACTTCATCGCGAAATGATGCGTCCCTTGATTCCGAAGTTTAGGCATCGACTTGCCATCCCAAACGGTCATCGTTTGCCCATTCCCTCTTCCTCTTTTTAGTTCCCCACCTACCTCCGCATAAAGAAGGCCAGGCGTTTTTCTCATTTGATGCATGACCAGCAAAGTGAAAACTTGATTGATAATCAGTTGTGCAAAGTTTAAGCCTTCCCCTCTAGTTAGGGAAATAAATGTTTGATCTGGAAGTGTAGTCGGCTTCTTCCCTAGTACCAATAAGCCACCGTTTCCAGCTCCCTCCTTAATTGAGGTCCACTTTTTCTTCTCCATCCCTATCCCTGCCCCCTAGCAAAAACGTCCCTACTCATATTATTTCGTTTTTATGGTACAAATTCCTTTTTACCTGAGTAAATTGGAACTTTTTCACAGGGAGTCTTCACTCTAAATATGTATGTTAAACGATAACAAAATAAACCCCTAGTAGTAGCGCTATGATAATGATAATTAAGCTTAAAGTGAAAATATATTTTTTAGAGGCGGTAAAGGTTTGGTTATTGATTGAATGGATTTTTCTAAAATAGACAACCATGGACATAACTACAGTCACAACACCAAGTCCCACCGTCGCTAATCCGATGATACGTGCAAGCAGGTCCCCACCTCGTGAAAGAGTGATACCCATGTTATAGTGCAAATTGGTCACCAGAAATCCAACGCCCATGATGGCAATCGCCGTCCGAACCCATGCCAAAAAAGTCCGCTCGTTGGCTAAATGCTGTTGTATATATTTTGACTCCTCGGTTACGGAAATTACGTCTTCTTTTAGCTCCCTGTTTCTCATCCAACCGCTCCCTTATAGATATTACTCTTTTGATTAATGTAACCTAAATGCAAAATAGCAATCGCCGGTTTAAAGAGTACAAAATTAACAAGTAACAGACTGGATAGGACTTTTTCCCAAAACAGCTTATTTTTGTAACAGTTCATATAATTCCTAATGTTTTAGATGGTATCCGCGCATAATAGTAAAAAAGAGGAAATGATTTTATGCATCATGCCCTAGCACTAATCAGTATTTTGGCTGTTTGGTACAGGAGGGATTATCGAAATTGGAAGATTTACTATTCAACTATGCAATATATTGCGATTGGGAATTTAACCTATAACTTTCTTTGTGCCTCACACTGGTTATGGAGACTATCTCCTGATATTAAATGGTTTAATCACTCTTTATTGGAAATGAGTTATACGTTTATTACCTTTCCGCTTACTGCACTTATGTTTTTATCTCGTTATCCTGAAGGACAAGGGAAATGGAGAATCTTCCGTCATTATGCATTTTGGGTTGGTTTATATGTAGTCGTGGAAATTATTTTATTATTACGAGGAAGTATCCTTTATAAATACGGCTGGAGCCTCCTTTGGTCGGCAGCTTTCGATTGCCTTATGTTCCCATTTTTACGGCTTCATTATAAAAAACCTTTGTTAACTTTATTCATAAGTGTCCCGTTGACGATTTTCCTTGTTTGGCTATTTAATATCCCTATCCATGTGCCGATTGAGAAGCGATAAATAAGGTGTTTACCTTCCGATGAATCTCTCCGAAAGGAGCACCTTATTCTTTTTACTAGAAATTCCAACTCGATAGAAGTATACTAAAAAACGGTGACTATTTCGAAAAATACTTTTTTAACAAAATAAAGTGCCTAACTTCCGACGTCATTAAGTATAGGAGGCAGTAAGCACTTTAGGAAGAAGAAAGGAATTTATTTATGAACAAGTCTATGGAAAAGAAAAATACTTCAATTGTCGTGTTGTTGTTGGCTGGGACTTTTATTGCTATTTTAAATCAAACCTTGATGATTACGGCTATCCCACCGATTATGGATGAAATGGGAATCACGGCCAATAGCGCGCAATGGTTAACGACCGTTTTTATGCTTGTGAATGGGATCATGATCCCTGTTAGCGCGTTTTTATTAGAACGGTTTACGACAAGGCAATTGTTTATTACCGCAATGAGTGTTTTCGCCTTTGGAACGTTAGTTGCTGGGATTGCACCAAATTTCGAAGTTTTACTACTTGGACGTATCATTCAATCAAGTGGAGCAGGCGTAATGCTTCCTCTTATGCAAACGGTCTTTTTTATGATTTTCCCTGTCCATAGACGCGGAGCAGCGATGGGATTGGTCGGATTGGTCATTTCCTTTGCGCCGGCGATTGGACCTGCTTTATCAGGCTGGGTAACTGAGCATTATTCATGGAGAGTACTTTTCTTTATTATTTTGCCGATTGCCTTGATTGATATTCTAATAGCTTCCTTTGTTTTAAGGAATGTAACGGAAGTAACTAAGCCTAAATTAGATGTATTATCAGTTATCTTGTCTTCATTCGGCTTCGGAGGACTTCTATATGGTTTTACATCGGCCGGGAACGCAGGCTGGCTCGCGATTAGTACCATCCTTACCCTAGGAATCGGCGTAATTTCATTGATTTTGTTCATTACAAGGCAATTACGGCTGGCCCATCCTATGCTCGAGTTTCGTGTGTTTAAGCACGCGCTTTTCCCTCAGGCAGTGATTATTGGAATGGTTACCTTTATGGGGTTGATTGGTTCAGAAACAATTATTCCGTTGTTTATGCAAAACATGCGTGAATTCACCGCTCTTGAAGCCGGTCTTGCTCTTTTACCAGGAGCAGTAATTACCGCAATTCTATCCCCTGTTACCGGAAGAGTATTTGACCGATTTGGAGCTAGGTGGCTCGTTATTACTGGGTTAGCAATTATTACACTTGCATCGTTCGGGTTATCACACTTGAGTCCTACGACTTCGTTTACTTATATCATGATGATGTACTCCGTTCGGATGTTTGGGTTGGCAATGGTGCTTATGCCAGTTTCAACAGCTGCTTTAAACAGACTACCGAAAAAATTGATTGCTCATGGAGCAGCGATGGATAATACAATGAAGATGATTGCAGCTTCTGTCGGAACAGCTGTGCTTGTAACGGTCATGACTACAACAGAATCTACCGTTCAAAAAAGCATTGATATTCCTAATCCTGATATCTATGGTGCCAATATGGCCTTTCTCGCTTTAACTATCCTCTCGTTAGCTGCCTTTATTCTTTCGTTTTCAATAAAGGATCGTAAGCCAGGGCTTTCGGATAAAGAAACGCAGGGAGAAAAAGTTGAACAATAAGATAAAAACTCCTCCAAACCACATTGTTGTTACTCAGTGGATTTGGAGGAGTTCTTTTAATTTAGTTAGGGTCTTCATTTTTATCTCTATAGAGAAAGGGTGAAGTTTAATATAGACGTTTCCTGTATCCCTCCGCCAGCCTTTCTGCAATGGAATCCGACGTGGTTCCGGGGAGCTTTGCGTGTTCAAATATGATTTCAGCAGCGTTGGGTAATGACTCTTGAGGTGCCCACGTGGTGGGTTCCCATAACTTTGAACGTTTAAAAGCCTTTGCACAATGAATGAAACATTCCTCAACTTCTACTACAATACCTATTTGAGGCTTTTTCCCTCTCACTGCCATTTGTTCTAAAACTTCATCGTCTGTAATCAATGTTGCCTTGCCGTTGACTCTAAGAGTTTCTTCTAAACCAGGAATAAAAAAAAGCAGCCCTACATGTGGGTTCATTAGGATATTACGCATCGAGTCCATTCTTTTGTTTCCCGGTCTTTCTGGGATTATCATCGTCCTATCGTTTAATACTTTGATAAAACCAGGAGCATCACCACGAGGCGACACATCACATTGTCCAAAAGAATTGGATGTAGAAAGGACCATGAATGGGGAATGTTCAATAAAATTTGTACAATGGTGATCTAAGATGGTAATCACCTTCTGTTTGGCCAATTCGCTTGGTCCCCCTATTAAACTATCTAACTCTTCTTCCGACTTAATTATATTTTTAAATGACGTAGTAACCATGCCTCTTACTCCCTTCAACAAAATTTACATCCATCATATCACCATTTTTATTGAAGTGGAAAAATTATGTAAGAGCGTTTCTCGTGTGAATGGTAACAAAAAAACAATGCTATCCTCTAGGGATTGCATTGCCTGTTCCGTTTGATATTGGGTTGATTAGAAGTCAGACATTGTTGAAACAAAAAAAGGACTTGGTGGGAGTCGAACCCACAAGATGTCCAACAATTCATAAATTGTTGACTGCTCTGACCATTGAGCTACAAGTCCTTACTCATATTATTTCCACATTTGTCATTTCCATGCAGGTAAAATGAATTATTTATCTTAGCTTTCCGATTCTTTTTTTAATTGGGAGGCTGTAACAGTCATCGCATACTCCGTTATTATCCTGATACTCGTCTTCGTCTGTGATCACGTTGTTGCATTTAGAGCAAATCCACTGCTGTTCGGTAACCTGCTCCATACGCTCATCTCCTTTTTATTACATAATTCGTGAAGATGAATAAAAATCCTTCAATAATTTTTAATAAATTACGGATTTTGACGAATAAGCAGATACCGTCTATAGCCCTAATGAAAAGCTAGGCAAATCAGGGTTGCTAGCAATCAGGGTATTAATATTCTTTGTTACCTTTGTAGTATAGGTAAAGTCCCCATAACAATAAGGATAACGAAAATTATTCTGATCTCCTCCGCAATTGTAGAGCTTTGGATTCTTATCAACCTGGATAGCAGAGAATTCTTTCGCTATTGTTTCGCTATGTGTGCCACCTTTTTCAGCCACAAAATCGATGTATCCTAAGCCCATATTATAAGCTTGGATAATCGTTTGAAAATCAACCTGACGCTTATTCCCATAAGCTAAGGTGTTTTGGAAGTGCTTGACCCCTTGTTTAATGCTTTGGTGCGGATCGTTTATGGAGTTAGGTGCTAACCCAGCAGATTCTGATGACTGCATCGGGTCTCCACCCTTGCCCCTACTCTCCTGCTCCATAATGGCCGCAAGTACTACCGTGTATTCTTCTAAGTCAACTTTTTCCAACTCTTGACGGAGAATAGGAGTGTATTTTTCAACATCACTATTAACCGTAGGTTGGACTGGAGTGCCTGTTTTATCATGGGTTTGAATCTGAGTGACTTGTTGGATTACTACTGAGATAAAAATAAACGCGAATAAAACTAGAACAATATTAAAATTTCTTTGGATTTTTTTCTTGTTTTTTTTACTTGCCATTATTGGGCTCCCTAAGTTCTTGTGATTCTACAACCATTAAAACATAAAACATTGGGAGTCTCTAGTAATAATTGTTCCTAAGCTAATAGAATAAAAGTTAATTTATCGATTTATTTAGTCTGTTTTATAGGCAATCCCTAGATATAAGGTCTGTTATCTAACTTTCCATCTATATAATAGATAGCTAAAAACAAAGGTAAGAAGTGAAAACAAGAGAGCGATACTTGAGAATACTAAGACATAAACATTGTATCGTGCAATTTTACCAATAATCTCTTGGGAGTTGAATCCTAACAGACCTGCAATCACGTTAAAAAGGATAAGCATGAAGAAAAGTGCGATAAGCCCTTTTGACGCCCCTTGGATATCTGCCTTACTAAGCGCGATATGAGAAGAAATGCTAATTGCAAGTAAAAGAAAAATCCAGAACATCGGATTTAGTATATTTTCAAAGGTAAAGAGATTCTTCGTTAGCAGAAGCAACGTGTCTCCTAATGTGTTTATGAGATGACTAGCCTCTATTGTGCTTCCTTGAAAGATTGAAGAGCGAACGGATCTGTAGGTTTCAGGAAGAAGCCAATACATTCCTAAGATTATTGCACCAATTCCGCTAAAGATGGGACCCAGACCGATAAAAAACAAGCCTACTTGCTGATATAGACTATGTTTATTGTATTGATGCTCGACATAGCCGAGTACGCCATTGGATGAATTCAATTGTAAAAGCTTCACTCTTGTTACCTTATGTCCCCAGATAAAGCACTGAATAAGGTGACCTATTTCGTGAATCGGAGTACCTATCCATGCTGTAAAAAGAACGCCTTTGATTCCAAACGCTCTTGTTAGGTAGAGGGTTGAATACCGTTCGAGAATCCCCAGGACAAATCCAACCAATAGGAGCACCCCGACAAGAGAACCCAGCTCTATAAAACTTGTGAAAATGATGGATAGAAAAGTTGAAAGGTTCAAGGTTATCTCTAGTCCTTTCGAGTAAATTGACCATGGTCTTTAATCATCAATAAAGGGAAATTAACGATCACAATCTACGGTAGTTAAGAAGTCACCGACCACGTGTAAATATTCTGCCTCATCCTCTATATATGGCATATGAGCACTGTTTTCAAAAACATGGACTCTTGAATTTGGAGTGAGGCTACTGTAATACGCCGTTGTTTCTGGAGTTGCTTCATCATACCGACCACAAGCATATAGAGTCGGGCAGGTAATTTCGTGTAATTGGGAGGTACAGTCAAATGTCTTTAAGTTACCTGTAACAGTAAATTCTGACGGTCCCCACATTATGTTGTATACTTCAGGATTTTTTAGATGGGCACCTTGTTTTAAATGTTCAGGATAAGGATCTAAGCGGCAAACAAAGTGTTGATTAAACACCAAGGTTGCGTCCTTATATTCCTGCGTGTCAGTTGTTCCATTTTGTTCACTTCTGATAATGATTTCTTGAATTTCTTTTGGTAGTTTTTTGAGATTCCTGCGTTGATCTTGCTCCCATAACGGAGCACTGAGGCATGAGCTAGAAAAGACAACGCTTTTCACACCTTTTGGCTTCGTTAGGCAATAAGCAGCCGCTAAGGTTGTTCCCCAGGAATGGCCGAGAATATGAACCTCCTCTAAGTTTAACGCTTTGCGGATATCCGCTAATTCTTGGACAAACCGGTCGATGTTCCATAACGAGGGATCAGTAGGTCGGTCGGATCGTCCACACCCTAGTTGATCATAGAGAATAACTGGTCGGTCAACTGCTAGCTCCTTTAGTCCTTGCAAGGTATAGCAGGAAGAACCAGGACCTCCATGCAAAATAATAAGTGGGGTGCCCTCCGCCTGTTTATTATGTAATTGATACCAAACCTTCCCACCAGGAACTTCAATATATCCTTCTTCGTGCATACTCTTCGCCAACTCCTATTGTCTTTTGTTTTTTTACAGTTAAATACCAGGTGCCAGGCACCATCCAGGAAATTCCACTTATTCTTTGTTTATTTGCGTTAAGGTGGCCCCTATGGACTCGTGAATGACGTAGGTGTCATGAGCGTGATCGTATGGAGAATCTCCTTTATTGATGAGAATTATTGGGACACCCTCCCTTCTGTACTGTGGGAAAGTTGAAAATGGTGTAACCTGTAGGCTTGTCCCTAGGACTAAGATACAATCTGCTTGGTGTATGATATTCGTGATTGTACTAAACCCTTCTGCTGTAAACCATTCTCCGGCATCCCCAAACAGCACCACATCTGGTTTTATGTAATGGTCGTGTTCTTCACGAGTTTGACAATGAGTGCAAATAAAATAGTCTTCCATGGTCTGAATGCGGTTCATCATCTCTTCGGTTCGATATACTTTCCCGCAATTCATGCAAGAAGCCGTTCTCATCGTACCATGAAATTCGATGACATGGTTGCTTCCCGCTTTTTGGTGGAGGCCATCGATATTTTGGGTGATAATCGTTGATACTTTCCCTTCTTCCTCCCATTTTGCTAATATCTGATGACCAACGTTTGGCAATGCTTCTGGGTGGTAAAGGTTTTCAATCGCAAATTGGTAAAACTCTTTAGGGTGCTTATAGAAAAAATCAAGCGACAGTATGTATTCTGGTGATTGGCGATAGATTCCTGTTCGTGATCTGAAGTCCTTGATTCCAGATTCTGTACTAATTCCAGCGCCTGTTAGAACAACGATTTCTTTAGCCTCTTTGATGATTTTTATGCATTTTTCAAGATTGTTTATCTCCACAGTTAATCTACTCCTATGATAAGCTCGTTTGTTTTAGTCGTCGGTCTGTTGACCTACAATGATGAAGTGGCCAGTACCAACTGATAGCATTACCCCATGCACCTGTGTTGATTCTAAATAACCTAATGGATAGAGAATTGCACTTGCTTAAATGCCTAACCCAACAGAATTCACAGAATATCCGGCCAACTTGTTCAAATTCCCGCCTCATGATATGGACTATTTTAAAGCATTTTTTAGTAAACTTCTGCATATAAGGAAAAAGATTCAGCATCCACTCACGGAGTACCGAATCTTAAAAAATGAAGGATGAATTGTTTTAGTGTGAAATTAATCATAAAGCTTGGAGCCGATGGATGATTTCCTCCGTAACTTCCTTTGTTGTGTTCCGTACTCCTAAGTCAGGTGTTAGAATTCCATCTCCTGTCACCCCTTCAACCACATCTAGGAGTTGATGACCAAGTTCCTCTTCACCCAAATGATCGAGCATCATTTTCGCAGTCCAAATCTGGCCGATTGGGTTAGCGATGCCCTTCCCGACAATGTCAGGCGCACTCCCATGGACCGGTTCAAACATCGATGGGTATTTGCCGTTGACATTTATGTTGGCTGCTGGTGCAATTCCAATGCTTCCCATAACGGCGGCGCCTATATCCGTTAGGATGTCGCCAAATAGATTGCTAGCGACGATTACATCAAACCGTTCAGGTTGGGTTACGAAAAAGGCGGCTAAAGCATCAATATGTTGGGAGTCGGTTTGAATGTCGGGATAGTCTTTCGAAACATCTTTAAATACATTGTCCCAGAATGGCATGGAGTACACGATTCCGTTGGATTTTGTGGCACTGGTCACACGGGATCTACGTTTGGAGGCTAAATCAAATGCATATCGCATCGCACGCTCTGTCGCTTTTCTAGAGAACACCGCATTTTGAATGGCGATTTCATCTTCCCCTTGGTAGATGGTTCCTCCCACCGTGCTATATTCTCCCTCACTGTTCTCGCGGATAACGATGAGATCAAAATCCTTTGGGTTTGCTAATGGGGAACGAATGCCATTCATCATTTTAGCTGGGCGCAAGTTAATTGTTTGCTCAAACTCACGGCGAATTTTAATCAGCAATCCCCAAAGAGAAATGTGGTCTGGGACAATTTTTGGATTCCCAACAGCACCTAAAAAGATCCCATCGAACTCTTTCAATCTCTCTAAACCATCCTCAGGCATCATCGCCCCGTGTTCAAGATAGTATTCACAGCTCCAAGGGTATTCGACAAACTCAAACTTCAAACCACCATGAACGTCCGCTATTGCTTCTAGTACCTTTATTGCGGCTGGGACTACTTCTCTACCAATCCCGTCGCCGGGGATACTGGCTATTTTTAATATTTTCATTGATTTCACCTCAGGTTTTGACAGACTATGTAAAAAAACTTTGAAAGCCTTGCCCACTGGCAAAGCCTTCAAAGGGAAACTTATAAGCTATTAAACTATAAGGTACTGCCCCCATCGACACTTAACACCGTTCCCGTTACAAAATCACTAGCTTTTGTTGCAAGATAGATGGCGGCTCCTTTTAACATTTGGTCGTCGCCGATTTTATTTAGAGGAATTGTTTCTAGAACAGTGTCTTCCTTTTGCTCCAATGTGCCTGCGGTCATCTTCGTGCGGAACATGCCAGGGGCAATCGCGTTCACATAAATATTATGTCTTGCCCATTTAATGGCTAAATCCTTTGTAAAATGAATGACCGCCGCTTTACTCGTGGTGTAACCGATCGTGTTTGTCACCTCAGGCGGCCGGACAGTTAAGCCGGCTGCAGAGGCGATGTTAATGATTTTCCCATAGTTTTGCTCAATCATATGCCGACCGACGGCTTTGCTCATTAAAAACGTACCGGTGACATTAACATTCATGACTTTATTCCATGCCTCTAGTGGCATATCCTCAACTGGAGCTCCCCATGTTGCCCCACTATTGTTGACTAAGATATCAATTTTACCGAAGTCTGCCAAAACCCGGCTGACAACTTCTTCTACTTGAGGTTCGCTCGTGACATCAAGGGAATAGCTATTGGCTTTGATTCCGTATTCTTTAGCAAGCCTTTCTGCTACCTCTTCGCAGTTTTCTTTTTTACGGGAGCAAAGAGCCAGATGACAACCCATTTCCGCATAAACTTCAGCAATTTGTTCGCCGAGGCCACGGCCTCCACCAGTAATGATCGCGACTCGATTCGTTAAATCAAATAATTCTGTAACTTTCATACATATGATTCCTTTCCTCTTTTAGCTAGATCTATTTATCGATATTGATAACGACTTTTCCCCAGGTTTTACGACCACCAAGTAGTTCGAGAGCTTCAGGAACTTGTTCGAACTGAAAGTTTTTGTATAGAAGTGGTTTGATTTTCCCTTCTTCATACAGCTTCATGATTTCCTCATGTTCCTTAACAACTTTTTCTGGATAGAGTCGGTTAAAATAACCCCAATGAACACCGACAACGGAGTAGTTCTTCACTAACACATGGTTGGCTTTTAGACTTGGAATCGTCCCACCGGCGAAACCAATGACTAGGAGTCGGCCGTCAAAGGCGATGCATTTCTTAGAACGGTCGAATACGTCACCGCCAACCGAGTCATAAATCACATCTGCTCCTTTTCCGCCTGTTTCTTTTTTTACAACTTCCACAAAGTCTTCGGTTAAGTAATCAATAACCACATCTGCTCCAAGCTCTTTACAGATTTGAGTCTTTTCACTGCCACCAGCAGTTGCGATGACATAGGCACCTGCTGCTTTTCCTAATTGAATCGCTGCGGAACCCACTCCACCTGCACCGGCATGGACGAGTAAAACTTCGCCTTTTTGCAGGTTGGCCCGATTAAACAATGCATAATATGATGTGTGATAAGTAATAAATAGTGCTGCGGCTTCATCCAAAGGCATGTTTTCGGAAATTGGATAGACTCTGCTTTCATCAACAGAAACATATTGAGCTAACCCACCGTGTGGTGCAGCTGGCTGAGCCATTACTTTTTGACCAACCTTGTATGCACTGTCTTCGCCACACTTCACGACTACGCCTGAAATTTCAGAACCAAACGTAAACGGTAGTGGTGGCTTTTCCTGATATGTCCCTTGGCAGAGTAGAATATCAAAGAAGTTAAGCGCAACCGCTTTCACTTCAATCAGTACCTCATTTTCCTTCCATTCAGGCTTTTCTACCTCTTCAATCTTTAAAACGTCTTGTGGCTCCCCAAGTTCTTTCACTTGCCAAACTTTCATCCCCATCATTCTCCTTTTCTATGCTGGTTTCTTCATACAAACTCTCCTAAATGAATATGTTCTCTAATAGCCCAGCATTTCCTGCATCATTCGACTAAAAATATGTAATATTCTAACTAGTATAGTTGGAAATTCATTGGAAGGTGCCAGGCACCAACCTTTTTTTGGTAACTTGTAAGGATAAGCTGAGCAACAAAATGGGAAACTATTATTACTAGGTAATTCAGTTTGAGTGGATTTAGGGGGATTAGCTCATGAGTCATGAAGGAAAGAAACAGGAGATTCTCGATGCATTTCAGTTCAGGCATGCAACGAAAGAATTCGATCCCAACCAGAAAATATCTGATGAGGATTTTGAGTTTATCTTAGAAACGGGGAGACTATCGCCAAGTTCAGTTGGTTATGAACCATGGAAATTTGTTGTTGTACAGAATATGGAGCTTCGTGAAAAACTCCGTGAAGTTGCATGGGGTGCTCAAGGTCAATTGCCTACAGCAAGCCATTTCGTTCTGATTCTTGCAAGGACCATTAAGGATACGAAATATGATACTGAATATGTAAGGAATCAAATGTTAAATGTTAAGCAAATTCCAGCAGAAATTTATGCTCAAATGGAAGAACGCTATAAAACCTTCCAAGAGCATGATCTACGGTTACTTGAAAGTGAACAGAGCATGTTTGACTGGGCAAGCAAACAAACGTATATCGCGTTAGCAAACATGATGACAGCCGCTGCTCAAATCGGGATTGATTCCTGTCCAATCGAAGGGTTTGATTTTGAAAAGGTCCAAAAGGTCTTAACGGAAGAAAACTTACTTGAAGACGGACATTTAGCCATCTCCGTTATGGTTGCATTTGGGTAACGTGCCCATGAGCCACGCCCAAAAACTAGGAAAGACATGGAAGATATCGTGCAGTGGATTCATTAAAAGTGCCAGGCACCATCCATTTTTCTGGATGGTGCCTGGCACTTTACATCTTCTTCCTTATTCTGTTTCCGAAAGTCTTGCAATCGTCATCGCTAGCAAGAGAGTTCGCTCTGGTAGGGTGTCGATTTCCATATATTCCTTATCACTGTGAGCGTTTCCTCCAACCGGGCCAAGGCCGTCCACAGTTGCGACACCGGTGGCAGACGTAAAGGACGCATCACCGCCACCGCCAGTGGCAGTTGCCGAGATTTCCATTCCAATTTCTTCACCGACATCTTTAATAATATCGAGTAGAGATTTTGTTTGATCATTGTGTTCCATCGGCGGACGTCCGATTTCTCCCTCTAAAACGACATTTGTCCCCTGCACTTCGGATGTTGCACAAATTTCTTTAAACCTTTCTTCCAGGTATTCCCCTTGTTCGAGCTCAGAAATCCGGACATCGACATGCGCAATCGCGCTGTCGCAAACCGTGTTAACCGCAGAACCCCCTTCAATAATCCCAACATTGACACTCATACCTTTTTCATGATCGGTTAAATCATGTAATTGGATAATTTTATAGGCAAGCTCTTCAATCGCACTTCGACCTTTTTCAGGTTCAATTCCTGAATGCGCAGCCTTTCCTTCGACCACTATCGTATAACGACCGCCGCCGCGCCTTGCCATTACAAGAGAGCCGTCCTTTCTTGCCGGCTCCATAACGAGAGCGAATTCTTTCCCAATGGAACGTTCCTCTATCAGCGACCGGGAGGATGGTGAACCAATCTCTTCATCACTGTTTAAAATAATTTCGACATTTTCAATGCTTTTTGATCCAGCATGGACTAATGCCTGCATCGCATATAAAAGTTCAACCAAGCTCGACTTCATATCGACGACACCAGGACCATAAGCTCGATTTCCTTTGATTGTAAAAGGGCGCTCTGCCACCGTTCCTTCAGGAAACACCGTATCCATATGAGCAAGCAGAATAATCTTCGGAGCAATCGTATTTTTATGACGGATTACTAAATGATTGCCGTATTCCTTCTCTTCTCTCACTTCGACGACAAAACCAAGTTCCTCGTATTTTTTTGTTAATATCGACCCTACAAGGTCGACCCCCTCTTTCATGTAGGAACCACTATCTATATTAACGAGCTGTTCAATTAACTCCAGCATCTCCTCTTGTTTTTGTTCAATAAATCTTTCCATTTCTTCGCATCCCTTATATTAAATTGTAAAAGTGAAATCATTTTTTATAAATAGATTCAGTTTTCTATGTAACTACTATAATATTACATCTTATGAAAAAAGTCGTTAGTAATAACGTCCATTAGGCTCCTGAATTGTAAAAGTATAGGAAATTAGATGCCGGTTGAAGGGAACAAGAGTGTTGCCTAACACGAGTTTAACCGAGCTTTGAATTAAAAAGAGTCCTTCGGTAAAGGGAGTGGATTCCCCCCCTTTTCGATAGGACCTCTAAAAACTTATTGAGTCATTGTCAGTAACGCAACGATGGAAAGTATCGGGATAGCAGACATAAGGGCAATCCCAATGAATAACAATGTGTGAACAATTGTTTTTAGTTCTTTTGGTGGTTCTTCATATCCTAATACCGCTCTGCGAATGTTTAACACTTGAAGTAAAGCGAAACCGAGAACAGCAAGAATTAGGATGATGGGAAACGCGATACTCTGTTCTTGTGTTGGATCAATAAGCATAAAGCCGTAGACAATCATCAAAATTGGAATCGCCTCAACTAGTGCAACCTTAAAGAAAAATTGCATTTGTTCTTTCTGTAAAGACTGCATGTTCAAGCTTTTTTCAGATTCAAATTTTTGCTGCACTTTTCCCATGAAATTTTTAAAAGCTGCTAATATACCAAGAACGGCGATGACTGCAGCCAGAACAAATAACCATGTAGGATTAATCATCAAATCCCTCCCATTCGATAATTATCCAATATTTTCCCCTTTGATGTCAAAAAGTATGATTAGTAGAGAAACTCACCTTTTGTAGTTGAATATAGTGCAGCACCCTTTCCATAAAAAGTAAGGTGCCAGGCACCATCCAGTATTTGGATGGTTTTTTTCGCGTTTTTTCTTTAGAATGTGGATAGTGCATTTATTGGGAAGGAATGAAGATGATGCTTAAGAAGTTCACTCTGAAGACAAATACGCGTGATCAGATGGTTGAGGTGACTCATCTAGTTCAAGATTTTGTTCGGGACCAGACCGTTCGTGATGGAGCGGTGATTGTTTATTGTCCGCATACAACCGCTGGCATCACCATTAATGAGAATGCAGACCCGGATGTGAAGCGTGATATGATTCGTCGCTTTGATGAAGTGTATCCGTGGCACCATGAGCTCGATCAGCATATGGAAGGAAATACAGCAGCCCATATGAAGGCTAGTACCGTTGGGGCCTCCCAGTATATCATCGTGACAGATGGGCGATTGCTTCTAGGTACTTGGCAAGGAATTTATTTTTGCGAATTTGACGGGCCACGAACACGTGACTTTTATATCAAGGTTTTATAACCTGGGCTTTAAAGTAATCAAACCAACAATTAAAGCCACCAAAAAAAAAACAAACCTCTCACAATTTAAGAAGGCACTGAAATTCCTTCGGCTTTTTGAATAAGTAATCTGATCAATCAAAAATAACGACTCTAAAATTGAAAATCTGATTTTAGAGTCGTTTTTTATGTTTCATAAACAAATGGGAAATTCTTTTGTATTTAACCTAAGTATAGGCACTGTTGATTGGAGTGGAAGGCGGCGAAGACTCCTGCGGGAGTACGGGGCAGGGGAGACCCCGCAGGTGCCTAAGGCACCGAGGAGGCTCCCCGGCACGCCCGCGGAAAGCGAAGCCGCCTGGAACGGAAATCAACAACTTTGTTTTAGCTCATCTCTAATTCAGGGTACTTCTTCAGTGCCCTCCAATTTAATGAGGTTTGTATTTTTACCCTTACACTATCCCTGCTTTTTAACCACTACCCCACATTCTTTTTCTAGTGGTTGAATAACAGCTGACATGTCTGAATCACTAAGCCCTTGGTCTGTTGCATTTTGAAAGGCTTGTTCGGCCATTTGCCCGGTAAAATTCTTCATTCCTGCTTCCATTAATAGCTGATTCGCCAAGCGGACATCCTTATGCACGTATTTTACAGCGCCACCAGGTTCAAATTGACGATCTAGCACATATTCTTCCATATGCCTACGTAAAATCCGGCTATCTCCATAACTAACTTTTAAAATCTTAAATAGTTGTTCAGAATCCAATCCAAATGCTGCGCCCGTTACCATCGCCTCAGATGCAGCAAGCGAATGAACCGCAACAAGGTATTGATTGATTAACTTTGCAATGCTTCCCGCCCCGGACGGACCAAGGTATTCGATATTTTCTCCAAGAGCCTTAAGGATTGGGGAAACGGTCTCAAACGCTTGCTTATCGCCACCAACCATAATCGTTAATGAGCCTTTCTCCGCCCCTTCTGGTCCACCGCTAACCGGCGCATCTAGGTAAGAAACTTGTTTTGCATTCGCTGTTTCAAACATCCTTTTGCTAGTATCGGCCCCAACGGATGTAAGATCAATGCAGATAGTTCCGGGACGAGCATGTTGAATGATTCCAGACGGACCATCATATACTTGGATAACATCTGCTGGCATTGACAAACAGCTACATATAACGTCACACTCCCTCGAGAGCTCAGGGATGTTCTCTATATGTTGAGCACCTAGCTTTTGTAAGTCTGCCACCTTCGCCTTCGTCCGATTATAGACTTGCACGTCATAACCGTTTTGAAGCAATCTTTTTACCATTCGTGAACCCATCACACCGGTTCCAATAAAACCTATTTTCATATCCACTCGCTCCCCTTTTTCATTGTTGTTAACCATTCAAAGCTATCTTCGCTTCTTCCTTTTGGAGTATATTCCAAGCCAATATAGCCCTTATATGTATTTTTCAAATGCCCAAAGACTTGTTGATAGTCGATTTCCCCTGTACCTGGCTCATGTCGAGATGGAGTATCGGCAATTTGCACATGCCCGATGATGTCGGTATATTGATCATATAATGAAAGTGAATTCCCATGAATTCTTTCAATATGGTAAAAATCAAATTGAAGCGCTACATTTGGTAGATTCACTTCTTTAATAATTCCTGCTGCTTGGTGAAGGTTGTTTAAAAAATAATCAGGCATGTTATAAGGATTAATCGGTTCAATCAATAATGTTAAGTCATACTTTGCCAACTCAGAGCCCGCATAATAGAGGTTGCTTACGTAAACCTCCTTCGCATGTTCCCGGTTGGCTTCTGAAACAATCCCTGCCATGCAATGAATTCTCGGAACATTTAACGCAGTAGCATACTTGATTCCCTGTCTCACTGATTTCTTAAAAGCATCTACTCGTGACGGATCTGTTGCGAGTCCGCGATCTCCCTGCTCCCAATCCCCAGGGGGCAAATTCAATAGCACCATAGATAGTTGATTTCGCTCCATTTCCTGGACAATCTCTTTTGTTGTATGGGCATAGGGAAATTGACATTCAACAGAGGAAAAACCTGATTCTCGGGCTTTTTTAAAACGTTCAATAAAAGGCACTTCAAGAAAGACCGTTGAAAGATTAACAACAAGTTTGTTCATTGGAACCAACCTCCTCTTGAGTAAGAAATCCGTTCTAAAAAAATTCGACTATAATTTCGCATTTCCTGTTAAAAAATACATTTTTGGCTATAAATTATGCATTTCTTTTATGAGGGTATTAGAATTTGAAACGGATACAACAAATAATTATTTTTAAAATTAAAAATATTGTATAATAAATAGCTTAGTTGATTTTTAGCCGTTTGCCTAGTTGTGAGGTCTTCTAAGTGTGGGACGAATAAGAATCCTAACCATCAATCAAAGGGGGAAAATGAATTGGACGCTGTTTTTAAAGTAGAAGAAGGAGTTTTTAATTACCGTGTTGCCGGTGTACTTATTGAAAATGACCATATTCTATTACATAAGCAAGTAAATGATACACATTGGGCACTACCGGGTGGCCGAGTGCAGATTTTAGAGGATTCAGCAACTGCAGTAAAGAGAGAAATTCACGAGGAGCTGGGTCTAAGCGTGCAAGTGCAAAACCTACTTTGGGTGACGGAGAACTTTTTCACTTACAATCACAATCAATATCATGAAATCGGTTTCTATTACCAGCTTTTGTCCCAACCGGAAGCAATGAAAGACCAAGAGAGCTTCTTTGGGCTTGAAGGAGAGCGACTTCTATATCAATGGGTTCCCTTGCATGATCTTGAACAGATTGAATTGCACCCAACATTTTTAAAAACTGCATTACAGAAAATCCCTGCAAGTCCTGAACATATTGTCATCAAGAATCAGGAGTAAAAACGCGAAAAGAGGAGGCTCGAATCAATCGGTGCCACCTCTTTTTTTCTCGTTTATTAATGATTTCGAATTGATTTTCTTCGCTTCAAACTAGGCGAAATCATATGTGACCCCTGTCATCTCCTCAGAAATATTCCAGAGTTTTCTCATCGTTTGTTCGTCATTAGCAGCAGGATCAGGTGTTTCCAGTGCCGGGTAGCCCTTCATGCGGCCCCTGCCATCTGGACCTATGTATTCGCCACCTTTAAGGGACGGTTCTGTTGCCGCATAAATCGTTGGGAGTGCACCCATTTCTGCAGGCTGAAGAAAACGGTTCATTAAACCTCTAACCAGTTTAGGGGCGTCCTTTTTGCCGAATTTAAATAGATTCGTAGAGGATATCCCTGGGTGGCACGCCAGGCTAATCGTCTGGATATCATGCTCTTTTAAGCGCTTATCCAATTCTTTGGCAAATAAAAGATTAGCAAGCTTACTTTGACCATAAAATTTCATTCCTTTATAGCCTTTTGATCCATCTAAGTTGTCAAAATAAATGCCTGCTCTACGATGCGCAAGACTGCTGAGCGTAACGACACGAGAATTGCTAGTATTTTTAAGCAATGGTAAAAGCTGACCAGTTAACGCGAAATGTCCGAGATGATTGCTTCCGAACTGGAGCTCAAAACCATCCTTTGTTTTACCATAAGGAGGAGTCATCACACCTGCATTATTGATGAGAAGGTCGAGAGAGTCAAATTGAGTTTCGTATGTTTTAGCGAAGATACGAATACTTTCTAGGTCAGCGAGATCAAGCTTCATTACCTCAACTTCAGCCTGTGGATGCTTAGTTATAATTGTATCTCTTGCTACTTTTCCTTTTTCTTCATTGCGAACAGCCATGATTACCCGAGACCCATTTTGCGCAAAAAACTTAGCTGCTTCTAATCCAATTCCACTATTTGCTCCAGTGATAACTGTCGTCTTTCCTGATAAAAGATCCTTTTCCAAATCCGCACCGCCATTCATCAATTCATCCCTGAAAATAAAGGGCTTCCTCCTAAAGATATCACGACACCGCGATGAAGGACAATCTAGAGCAATCTGTAAAAAAACTGGATGGTGCCAGGCACCATCCAGTTCTTTACCATCCCCTTCACTTTTCAATTACACCGATTAAATACCCTTCATATAAATTTTGGATTTCGTTTCCCCAGTCAAGATCAAGGGATGCTAAAATTTCGATCTTCTCAGCTGGAAATTTTCCTGATCTTGATCCGGATGAGATCGTCTCTCCTGCGATTCTTGGTGGTTGTGGGTCGTAACTAGCGTACTCGTTCCGCACTTTTATTATCTTATGACTTTCTTCGTCCATTTCAACAAATGCGTATAACCGCACGATTGTTTTCTCTGTTTTAATTTCTCGGAACACGAGTCTTTCATTTCCTTCATTTAGCCCTTCTCCATATGTGTAAAGCACTTCTTCTGTTTCTTTGTCGATGATATCAATCATCACAAATTCATCGGTTGTTCTTTTGGTCAATTCAACATCTGCTTTTTGAAAAGGCATTTCTACATAAAGGTCATGTAAAGCGACTTGATGTTCGCTTAAGTTCGGATGGTCCTCATATTCAGTAATAACTCCTCTCTCAGCGTTCGATTCTGGTTGATCTTCACCTACTTGTTGGAACGTTAAAAACGAGAACAAGAATATTGCAGCAACCGTGGCCAATCCAACATACAATTTTGTCACCTTATTTTGCCACCTTTCTCTTTTAGCATGGTTTATTTCAGCGCTCTGGATTTCGGTCAGCATTTGTACTTGCTTTTCAACCTTTAAAACGGGTTTGGGCAAATCTTTCAGTTGATGGAGGATTTCATTTTGTTTGTTTTCTTCCAACATTAGAGTAGCCTCTCTTTCTCGTTCTGCAAAGCCTTTAATGCTCTGTGGAAGGTGAGTCTTACTTTTTCCTCTTTCCAATTTAGAATTTCAGCCGTTTCTGAAACAGACAATTCTTTGATTCCTCGTAAAACAACCACATCTCGGTAGGATTTTTTTAACGTTTGTATGGCCTTAAACAATTCTTTATTAGTTTCATTGAACTCAAGTACCTGTTCTGGCGTATTCGTGCTATAGGAATCTACCGATTGTTTGAAGATGAATTCTTTTACTCTACCCCTTTGTTTCCGACGAATTTCATCGATAGCGATATGTCTTGCGATGCTAAAAAGCCAGGTCTTTGGACTCGATTTTTCTTGAAAGGAATCCTGTTTTTTGATTGCTCTGATAAAAACCTCTTGGACTAAATCCTCTACATCTGTGCTTCCCAAATAATAAACAAAAAAATGATAGAGGTCATTGCTGTATTGGTGAAACCAATCACTTATCCTGCTAGTAGACATTTTTTGTATTCCCCGTTTCATTGAACTACCCATTAGTCGAACAACTCGCTCGTTTGTTTCAGTTTATTTTAACAAATATCAACGAATGTTTTGGTTGAGGCAAGAATTGTGAACCCACCCATTCGAAAGAAGGATTTTCCCTTCAGGGTACGGAATATAGTTAAGTTAGTAGTGGCTCGACTTTTAAAACAGTAATAAAATGATACCTGGGGGAACTGAAAATGAAAGAATTGCAATATCCGATTGGTCCATTTCAACCGCAACAGGAACTGTCGAATACATTTATTGAAAGTTGTATAAGAGAGATTGAAGAGGCTCCTTCTCTATTTAGAAAGGCAGTAGAGGATTTAAGTGACAAACAACTCGATACTCCCTACCGCCCTGGCGGATGGACGATTCGTCAAGTTGTTCATCATCTTGCGGATAGCCATATGAATAGCTTTATTCGCTTGAAATTAGCTCTTACCGAGGATAATCCAACGATCAAACCCTACTTTGAAGAGAAATGGGCAAATTTAGCTGATTCCAAACAATCGATTGAATCATCGTTAACTCTTTTAGAAGGATTGCATTCAAGATGGGCTTATTTATTGAAATCGTTGAAGCCTGCAGATTTGGAAAAGACTTTCTATCACCCTGAAACAGGTCCAGTGACATTGGCTATGAATATCAGCTTGTACGCTTGGCACAGTCGCCATCATCTTTCGCACATCACTAGGCTTCGTGAACGGATGGAATGGTAAACGCAGGGAACGCAAATAAAAGAAGCAGCAGATTCGCTTGAATTTGCTGCTTCTTTTATTTAACCCTGTCGATGGATCAACCTTTATTCAACAATGTGCGGAATTCCTTTAAACCTATGTTAACTTTTCAAGCTCATTAAAAACGGCTTCATAATCTTCCTTTTGATCCGCTTTGAACGAAGTGTTTGTGTAGGTAATCACACCTTCTTTGTTCACTACAAAAACCGAGCGAACCGCGGTTCCACCTTTTTCATTAAACACCTGGTAGTTTTTCATTGTTTGCTTATCCCAATCAGATAACAGTGGGTATGGCAATGTTCCCATGCTTGCTTCAAAAACTCGGTGTGAATGAATATGGTCAGCGCTGACCGCTAAAACATCGGCGTTTAATTGTTCAAACTTCTTATAGTCCTCTTTCCAAGAGGCAATTTCTTTAATTCAACCTGGGGTAAAATCCATCCCATAAAAGGCAACAACAATATTTTTACTTCCTCGATAATCTGCTAAAGAAATCTTCTCTTGCTTCGTTGCCGTCAAGGAAAAATCCGGCGCCTGATCACCAATCTTCAAAGACACTCTAAACGATACCTCCTTTTATCATACCAACCCCATTATTCCCCAAAATTCAAAAAGTAAGCAGCGAGATGGAAATAAAAGTTAGGTGCCAGGCACCATCCAGTTTTATGGTAATTAGTTATTCGGTACAAAGATTTTTTCGAATTGGTAGTCTCCGTCGAGTTCGTTAATTTTAAGAACGGATGCATTTTCAATTGGCTTAAAGCCGGCTAATTCTTCTATTGGCCAGTTCATGAGATAGGCAAGAAGCATTTGCATAAAGGCAGCGTGAGTCACTACGACGATATTATCGTAACGACCTTGCTTCTTCACCCTTTCCACGACTGCAGTCATAAACATTGTCGCGCGAAGATACACATCGGCCAGCGACTCCCCGTTCTGGAACCGAAAATAAAACTGTCCTGCTGCTTTAAATTCTTTTTTCGATTCAGGGGTCCGATTGGTATGGTCATATAGATTTCCCAATTCCCACTCTCGAATCAGTGGATTTTGATGAAAAGGGACTTGTCCAGGTAGCTGAGAGTGGACGGCCTCTGCTGTCTGCATCGTCCGCAAATAAGGAGAACTGTATAGCACTGACGTTCCTTCCACGATTGTTTTCATAAATTCCCCGGTTTGTTTGACCTGCTTTTGACCGAGAGCAGTCAAATTATGTTGGGAATCATGTGTATGAGCCATGACTGTACGGTCAACATTATGCTCAGCCTCGCCATGACGAATCACATAAATATTCAATGTTTCCTCCACCCCTTGTTGTGATTTATGTATTTATAAAAATGGACACCCATGGTTAGGAGTGTCTATAAGTTAAAAATCGGTAAGAAAGATCTTATGTAATACTTTAACAAGTATTTTTAAGTTGGTAAAGTAAATTATATCAATATTCAGAATATGAGTTTGCAGGTTATGCTGGAGTGAATGGGTGGGTTTGTAGATAGAAAAACAGCTTGATGTAGTATGAGCGGTGAATTGTGTAGAAAGTGGGTGTTGTTATGTAGAATAGGCGGGCAATCGTGTAGAAAGTGCAAATGGTCATGTAGTAAAGAGTAGAATTATTGTAGAAAGATACGAAATTCTTATAGAAACTTTTAATCAGATTCTACACACAAAAACAGGCACTCGGATTTTGAAACCCGGTGCCTAGCCAATTCTTTAGTTTTACATCTATTCCACAATAACCGTGGCAATCATGTCATCGTGTCCAGTACCACATTGGATGCTACACTTTACTTTATACTCACCTGGCTCAAGCGTTGCTGTTGCAGAACCTTCCCCATCAATTTTCACGTCTGTACCTTCAACTTCAATTCCATGGTAGCCTTCTACATTTTTAAGGTTGAACGTAACTTCCCCAGCAGGAACAGTGTACGTATCTTGTTCAAATTCCCAGTTTTTCGCACTTAAGTCGACTGTGCTCTCTGCACCACTGCTATTTTCACTTCCATTGCTTTCTTCTCCTCCGCATGCTGCTAAGGCAAGAATGGACACCATCATAAATAAAGACACTAGTAACTTTTTCATTGTTTGCAATCCCCTTTACTTTTTTATGAACTTCATTGGTTTGTACGGGCTCACCTAAATTCGGGTTCTACGCTATTCAAGATAGAATCCTATCAAGGTGATCCTTGTTTCCTTACTAAAATTTTGCCATCCTTTCTCATTGAATTCTCATTTATAAGTTCATTTTAAAAAAGATTGGCTTGGTCTGTAGTGCGGAATATCACTGTTAGACTTTTTTTCGTAACATTTAACGATTAGATAAAAAAACCTCCACCGTTGTAAGTGAAGGCCAGACAAACTTAATCGATTTTAGCTTCATTAAAAATTCCTACATAATATCTAACCTGTTCCGACTCATTTTTAATCGGACTAATCGAGAGCCTCTCCAAGTAGATTTCGCCGTTCTTTTTCTTGTTCCATATCTCCCCTTGCCAAGACCCGTTTTCGCGTATGGATTCCCACATTTCTTCGTAAAAATGTTTGTCTTGTTTGCCAGATTTTAAAATACGTGGGCTTTGACCAATGATTTCTGCTTCGGTATAGCCGGTGATGGTTGTAAAAGCGGGATTCACCTTTTGAATATTGCCTTTCGCATCGGTAACCATAATGCCTTCCACTGTATAGTCGATGATTTTCTTCGCCTGCTCTAGTTGTTCTTGATAGTACATCCAGATAACGATAATAAAGCAGGCCAAGGCTACTTGTGATAGCGCCATAAACCCAATGGCATAATGACCTGTGAGATTGAATAAGAACGTTAGCAATAACGGTGGGAAAAAGCCGCCTAGCCCCCCCATTGCAGCAACGATACCGTTGACGATTCCCGCTTGTTTTGAAAAATACATGGGAACCAATTTAAAAACAACGCCGTTTCCGATTCCTGCAAATAACGCAATCGTTAAACATCCAAAAGAATACCATGTTAGACCTGGGTTAAAAGCGAGAATGATTCCTGACAAAGTTAAGGCGGCGAAAACAATCATTAACACCTTGAATGAGTTAAACCGATCACCAAGCCAGCCCCCAACAGGACGAATGAACGTTGCAATAGCTATAAACCCAGCGGTTCTTAATCCGGCATCTACTTTATCTAAATCAAAATGGACGACCAAAAAGTTTGGCAAATAAATGGTGAACGCGACAAATGCACCGAACGTAAGAAAATAAAACAAACTTAAAAACCATAACTTTTCGTTTTTATAGACAGTTTTAAGTTGTTCCTTTAAAGGTGTGACCACTTTTGGTTCATTTTTATCGCCAAACAAGAAATTTAGAAGGGCGATAAAAATCATCAGGACTAAATAAAATTGGACTGTTCGCTCCCAGCCAAATTGATTAGCAAGGACGGGCGCAGCAAACGTAGTGATGGCCGTACCAATATTTCCTACTCCATAAATACCATTAACAAATCCATGGCGCTCTTTCGGATAATATTTCGGTAAGGAAGTGACACCCACGGAGAATAGCGCGCCGCTAATACCTAAAAATAACCCACCTATGAACAGGTCGATAAACGAATTAGCGATACTAATGTAATAAATAGGAGCCAATAATACAATCGAGTTAATAAAAAACAGTTTTCTTGCACCAAATCGATTTGTCCAATAACCGATTGGAATTCTTAAGATTGATCCTAAGACGACGGGAATCGCGGTGACAAACGCTAGCTGAGCTCCGGTCAGCGGAATATCTGCTTTAATAAACGGCATTAACCCTGATAGTATGACCCACACCATAAATGCAGCGATTAAACTAAAGGTTTGAAGAGGTAATTGCAAGGTCTTGCTCTTCATCTAATCTAGCCCCTTTCGCTTTAATCTTCTCTAAATTGGCCGTGTTACATTATTGAATTTAGTTGTTTAAGCGCCCTGGAGAGGAATACTACAATCATGTTTAACACAAGCCTTAACGAATAATCAAATATTCTAAACAATGATAATTCAATACAATTTGTTGGGATGTAATTTAGCTCACACTTCACAAAATATTCACATTTATATTTGACAAGCTATTACATGTTTCGATTCCCGTTTTTTGTGGAATTATAAAACAAGCTATGTTCAAAAGTCCTATTTTTATTTAAATATTATCCATTTGAACATTTATAAAATACATTGTTAAAAAGAGAAATGGAGGAGTGAATTTGAGAATTCAATGGAATTTAATTTTAGCCTTAATCTTTGCACTCATTATCGCAATCTTTGCTGTAGTAAATGTAGACTCCGTTCGAGTGGATTATGTGTTTGGGACGACATATTTTCCGCTAATCTTGGTCATACTTGGCTCCGCTTTACTAGGTGGACTCATTGTTGGTTCTATCGGGCTGTTTCGTAATTTTATGCTGCAACGTCAAGTAAAGCAGTTGACTAAGGAAAAAGCTCAGTTAGAAACGACGGTCCAAGAATTCAATAAGGAATCCGACGTAATAAAAACCGAGGATTCAGACGATGGTGAAGAAAAGCAAGTTGAAACTACTTGAAGAGATGGTTTCGGTCTAGCATCATTTATTACTATGCCCAATAAAAACAGAGCCTTCCAAGTGAAAGGCTCTGTTTTTATTGGAGATTTTTTATCCAGGTAGCTGAAATCGCTTTTCTGTTATAACTCCTTCATTTTCCGCTAAACTATATGATAAGTGTAACTATTTATTTTAAGTTGTATTTGATAGTATGGGTTAATAGCGAAACCATTAGTGATGTTTCATATGTATTTGCTGGAACTGAAAGGAATGAAGAAAACTTGGCGAACACTCATCTATTTTCAAAAGAAGAAGAATTAACAAATTCCATCACTCATGGAATTGGGGCGTTGCTTAGTATTGCAGCCCTGGTACTTTTAATTGTCTTTTCCTCTCTATACGGGAATGCATGGCATATTGTTAGCTTCACCCTGTTTGGTGTATCCATGTTTCTTTTATACACATCTTCGACCCTTGTTCATGCCCTTCGACCAGGTCGAGCAAAAGACTTTTTTGAGATAATGGATCATTCTTCCATCTATTTCTTTATTGCGGGAACGTACACCCCATTTTTATTTCTAGCAGTGAAAGGGTCTCTTGGATGGACCTTGTTTGGGATAGTTTGGGGAATTGCCATAGCCGGAACCATTTTTAAATCTTTTTTCGTAAAAAAATTCATGTTCACGTCAACGATTCTATACGTTGTCATGGGCTGGTTAATTGTCTTCGCTTGGAATGATTTAGCGGCAAATCTTCATCCCAATGCGTTGTTCCTATTAGCACTTGGGGGAATCCTTTATACAGTGGGTGCTATTTTCTATATGTGGAAGCTATTCAAACACCACCACGCCGTCTGGCATCTTTTCGTCCTAGCCGGAACCATCTGTCACTTCTTCTCCGTATTATATTTACTTCCTTAATCTGGATGGTGCCTGGCACCTTCCAGTTTTTTTACATTAACTTTTTGGTTAAATAGTATTGTTTATGTTCTTTATTCGGGTGTTCTTCAACAATCCCAACGATTGTATAGCCATATTTTTGATAAAAGTCTGGCGCTTGAAAACTGAAAGTATCTAATTGGATAAGGCGGCAGTGGTTTTCACTCGCAATCTTCTCGATCCTAGCTAATAGCTCTTTCCCATAACCCTTCCCTCTTAATGATTCATCAACCCAAAGAAAATCGATATGTAAACAATACCAAAAAATTGTACCGGTAATACCACCCAGAATCTTTCCCTCATCATCTTTAAGGATGAAGCTGACGTTCTTAACGGGATGTTTTACCTCATCGGGTAGTTTTGATAGATTATGTTCAATGACCTTTTTACGGATATACTCACTTTCCTCTTTACTCCATTGGTCGGTTATTTCCACTCTGTTTTCCTCCTATACCAAGTCCGTAGTTAGACTTCTTTTAAGCTTTTTGCAATTCTTGTTTTATGCAGCAATAAATCAAAATCTGAATTATTGATCTTATACTTTTCAAACTTTATTGAATCATAGATTTTAGCCTCTAACTTGGCTCTTGCCTCGAGAACATTTATCGTTCCATCTAGTCCCTCGGCTCGCTGTCGTTTTCCATAACCCTGTTTTGTATAATACTCGGTAAACCCATCGAACCATTCTTTCGGCCTCTCTTGAACAGCCTTTGTAAAGGACGTTCTTAAGTCCTCCTGATTCACATAAATCAGAACAGGATTCAGTGGTTCAATAATACTGGCCAAAGAATTCACGTAATTCATCACTACCTCGCTAGAAGCACCATATTTAACCATTCCAATCGTGACTGGGTTCTGGATAAAACAGCATTCAAAAATGTAGATATCGTTATTATTCATCGAATTATCACGAAATCTTGTCCAATTATCGGCGAGTAGTTCAATGTGTTTTTCTAAAGGCAATTCGTAGATATCATTTTCCGATAATTTTTTTGAAAGAGTGTTTGGTAGCTCCCTATCTCCTAATCGCTTATGGAGCTCATAACGGGATACCATCCATCCGTCAACTCTCTCAAATGCAAGTGCGTTTAAATCGTTCCTAATTTCTTGGTATTGTTCCAAAAGGACAGCATATTCCTGATTTGTAAAAAACGAGATTGAGTCATAATCAGCAGGATGTTGAAGATTTCCCTCTAGAAAGAGCTTAGAAGAGAGGCCCTTTTCTTTTAATAGTTCAAGTATAAGTTCGGCAGTCGTAGTTTTCCCAGAGCCTGGTAGCCCCTCCACCAAGATTAACTTTGTATCCACAAATATCTAATCTTCATTTCTTTGTCAGAATCATATTTTTCCATTATATACTAAAAAACAAACCCTGAAATATAAAAAAACGAGTATGAAACCTTTTGATTTCATACTCGGCAAGAACCCCTATTAGACTCACTTTTTATTCCCCTTCTGATTACCGTCCAAATTATACTGATAGTCTTCCGGGTCCACCGGAGTGAAATCTTTCGGTGTATAAAATCGTAACAAGTCACCGTTTACAACTTTGTCAGAGAGCTCCAATCTTTGCTTTACCCGATCACGGTATTTTTTCGCTTCTTCTAGTTGATCTTCTTTTATTTGTTTACCTGTCAGTGAATCATAGAATTTCCCTTCGACAAGAGTATATTCAGGGCTGACGAAATCCCCATTTCGAAACGGAACTAAATCATCGTGATCTTCAGAAAAGACATCGGTACCGAAATGAATATACCTTCTTGTGTCCATTCCCAACAAGTGAAGCAGTGTAGGAAGAAGATCAATTTGTCCGGTATACTCATGAATGATTTTCCCTTCAATCCCTGGTACATGGATGAATAATGGAGTCCTTTGCAGTCCAGCGCTCTCAAACGGCGTGATTTCTCTTCCAATTACTTGTTCCATTGCTTTATTATGATTATTCGAAATCCCGTAATGGTCTCCATACATGATGATGATGCTATTGTCATATAAACCCGATGTTTTAAGATAATTGAAAAATTGCTCCAGGGCTTCATCGGCATACCGAGCCGTTTGGAAATAGTTATCCACCGTCTTATTCCCAGTTGTATGCGGAGCAATGCTTGCCTCGTCTTCGCTAATTTTAAAAGGATAATGGTGTGTAACCGTAATAAAATTCGCGTAAAAGGGCTGAGGTAAGGACTCTAACAACGGAATCGATTGTTCGAAGAATGGTTTATCCATTAAACCATAATCCGCCATATCCGCCTCTTTCAGCTGATAATAACTAGAATCAAAGAAGTGGTCGTAGCCAAAAGATTTATAGATTTGATCTCGATTCCAAAAGCTTCCCTTATTTCCATGAAAGACGGCGGAAGTATACCCTTGCTGCCCTAAAATGGCCGGAGCACTTTGGTAGGTATTTAAGCCTTTTGTTGTGAAAGCTGACCCTTGTGGCAATCCGTAAAGAGAATTGGCCAGCATAAATTCCGCATCAGACGTTTTCCCTTGCGCGGTTTGATGAAAAAAATTATTAAAGTACAGCATGTTTTCTTCCTGTGTTAATGAATTTAAGAATGGGGTCACTTCTTCCCCGTGCAGGTTGTAATGAATAAGAAAGTTTTGGATTGACTCCATATGGACATAAATGACGTTCATCCCTTTTCCTGCTCCAAAGTAATCTGGGTTTGGACGCGCTTGATTCGACTTAGTATAGTTAATCACTTCTGTTATGTCATCGCCGCTAGCCAAAACTCTTTGAGCCGTTGCTTTTGTACTTTGAACGGTGTCATAAATGGTGTAATTATACATTCCCAAATATTTAACAATGTAATTCCGGTCAAACCCTCTCGTTAATAGTTCCGGACGATCTGCTTCAGCTAAAGCTAGACTAATAGATGAAACGCCTAAAGCCACCAACAAAATGCCAAAAACCTTTTTCCGAGCCATATCGACTATGTCGATTTTTACAATTTTAAAGACAACCAGCCCGACTAGTACCAACACGTCTACAAAGAATAGTAGGTCTAAAGGGTTTACCAGGGATGTAACACTTCCGCTTACATCGCCGAAGTTTTTGGTTTGGGTCAAAGTCGGCAGGGTGATGAAATCCGTGAAGAAGCGATAATACAGGACGTTTGCATATAAAAGAATCGACATGAACGTGTAAATGATGACCAGCCCTATATACGTGTTTCTCCCTTTTAGGAATAACGACAAACCTAAAAAGAAAAGAGCTGTCCCCAGAGGGTTTAAAATTAAGATTAAGCTCTGAAGGATATTTTCAATCCCTAAATCGAACTGTGTAGATTGAACAAAGTACGTTTTCAACCATAGAAAAATAACAGCAATCATATAAAATCCAAGTAAGCTTTGTGAAACCTTTGCATTCTTGAATAATTTTTTATTCATTTTTACCCTTCTCTCTAAGCATTTTTATCAAAGATATGTGTGCAGCCAAACTTCTTCTCAACACATTCCAATCCGATTAAAATGCCCCCTGAACTTAAGGGCTTAAATGGACTCCAGCATAAATATATGTATATATTAAACCATTGAAGCTTGCCCTAAACACCTTACAGGAATTCCCAACGTTTTGGTCTTATGTGATTGAACTGGAACAACAAATGAGAATAGACTTATTAACTAGCCTATATAACCGAAATTATTTATATAATCATTTTCATCAGTTAGTCCAAGAAGGTTCAATCATGCTAATTGACTTAGATGGTTCAAACAAGTGAATGATCAGTACGGACAAGACATAGCGGACCAAGTCCTCATGAAAGTTAGACATCGGTTAAAACAAAACATCTATACAGAAGATTTAGCTATTCCATTGGTGAAGATGAATTTGTTCTCGTGGACAAACTTTGCACATCTAAAATCCGTTTCTGCGAGTATTGGAATTGTACATTTTCCCCGAGATGGAAACAACTTAAGTGAACTACTGAAAAAAAGCAGATATAGCCATGTATCCTGCCAAAAGAGCTCGCAAAAATACTTATATTATTTTTACATCTTATACATAAAGAAGCATCGGTGTTGACTGGAACCGATGCTTTTTATTATATGAATGACAGCTGGAAATCTTCCTTATTTTCTGAGAGTCCTTCAGTTGAAAATCAATCTTGTCATACATGTTCAGACTAAACTAAGCCCATATTAGTATAAGAAATAAATGTTTAGGGGTGAAGATTATCGGATTCTTTAAAGAACGAAGAAAAGCCAAACTGCAATCCAAAAATAAATGTCCAGACTGTCGAGGCAGAGGATTCCATGCCTTTGCAGGAAGTGATTTTTTCGCATCGCACCCTTCTTCATGTACAGGGTGCAGCGGCAGTGGTTTGTTTACCCATTGGGAAAAGAACAATGGGTAGTCCTTTAATGCCTATAAAAAACAAACGAGTATGAAACCTCTTGCGATTTCATACTCGTTCATCCCTTTATAAAGTTCTTTCCATTATTCTATTCCTGGTTCTCCAAACTATAGGAATAGTTTGACCGATCCACTTGCCTAAAGCCTTCAGGTGTGTAAAATCGTATCAAATCCCCATTCACGACTTTATCGGAGAAATCTAATTTCTGTTTTGCATTATCACGGTATTTTTGGGCTTCTTCTAGCTGTTCCTCTTCAATAAGCTCTCCTGTGTTTGAATCATAAAACTTCCCTTCTGCTAAAGTAAATTTCGGACTCACAAAGTCGCCATTCCTGAACGGGATAAGATCATCATGCTCCTCTGATAATAGATCCGTTCCAAAGTGGACATATTTTCTTGTGTCCACCCCTAGTAGATGAAGAAGTGTAGGAAGAAGATCAATTTGTCCGCTATATTCATGAATCGTTTGGCTTTCTATGCCAGGTACATGAATAAATAAAGGAGTTCGCTGCAAGCCTGCACTTTCAAAAGCAGTCACTTCTTTTCCTATCACCTGTTCCATTGCTTGCGTATGATTATTTGAAATTCCATAATGATCACCAAACAGAATAATTATGCTAGTATCATATAGCCCAGAACTTTTGAGGTAGTCAAAGAATTGTGCCAAGGCCTCATCAGCATACCGAGCCGTCTGAAAGTAATTATCTACCGTCTTATCCCCAGTGGTATGAGGAGCAATGGTTGCCTCTCCTTCATTAATTTTAAATGGATAATGGTGTGTAACCGTAATGAACTTGGCGTAAAATGGCTGTGGCAACGACTCTAATAAAGGAATCGATTGGTTAAAAAATGGCTTGTCCATTAATCCATACTCAGCCAAATCGCCCTCATTTAAATGATAATAACTTGAATCAAAAAAATGATCGTACCCGAAGGATTTATAGATTTCATTTCGATTCCAAAAGCTTCCATCATTCCCGTGGAAAACGGCTGAGGTATAACCTTGTTGTCCCAGTATGGCGGGAGCCGCATGGTATGTATTTAACCCCTTTGTAGTAAAAGCCGAGCCCTGTGGCAATCCGTATAAAGAGTTTGCTGCCATAAACTCCGAATCAGAAGTTTTCCCTTGGGCGGTTTGATGAAAGAAGTTATCAAAATATAACATGTTTTCTTCAGATTGTAAGGAATTTAAAAATGGTGTTACCTCTTCCCCGTGGAGTTTATAATCAATGAGAAAGTTTTGTAGGGATTCCAATTGAACATAAATCACATTCATCCCTTCACCTGCACCAAAATACTCTGGGTTTGGTTTAGCTTGATTCGACTTCGTGTAGTTGATGACCTCAACGATATCATCGCTATTTGCCCAGACTCGTTGCGCGGATGCTCGCGTACTTTGGACAGCATCATAAATAGTATAGTTGTACATGCCTAAATACTTCACTATGTAGTTCCGGTCAAACCCTCTTGTCAATAATTCGGGACGGTCAGCCTCGGTTAAAGCTAGATTAAAGGTAGAGATTCCTATAGCAAGACAAAAAATCGCAGCAACTTTCCTTCTCCCTAATTTATTCGTCTCTCTTCTCACAACTTTGCTAGATAGTAGAAAAACCAGCAACAAAGTATCCGAAAAAAAGAGGAGATCATAGGGCTTTAGAAGTGTTAGGACACTGCCACTGACATCACCAAAATTTTGTGTCTGTGTTAAAGTCGGCAACGTGATAAAATCATTGAAAAAGCGATAATACAGGATATTGGCATATAAAAGAAATGACATGAGCAGCTGCAGACAAATCAGGCTTGTGTATTTCCTTTTTCCTCTAAAGAAGAAAGCAAAGGCTAAAAATAACAAAGCTGAACCCAATGGATTTAAAAATAAAATCAAATGCTGAATAAGATTTTCAATCCCAAGGTTGAACTGTGTAATTTGTACGATATAGGTCTTCCACCAAACAAGAACAGCGGCAAGGCTGTAAAAGGAAATAAAGTTGTTTGAATGTAATGAATCCTTATAGAGGCGACTTTCCACTTGTGACCCTTCCTTCGCTTAACATTTTCTACTATTCAGTATTTAATCAAGGTAGTGATATAACAGGACCGAGCAGCCATGGATCCAACATTTATATGTATCTATTAAAATGGAATATTTTTAAAAATGAAATCCTAGCTTTTTCCTATTTATAAGACGAATAGAGTTCATAAAAAGTTTCGTTGACATGAACATATCTCTCGAACAGAATTCACCGCGAACAAACAAAGAACCTTATCTTTAAACAAACCTAAAAAAAAGAGCAGCCCTGATCAGCTGCTCTTTCATGGTGCCAGGCACCTACCAGTTATTTTCCATCCACAATGTCTTTGAGGATTTGGTAGGAGCGTTTTTGTTTTTCTGGGTCGTATATGTAGGATACGGCCATGATTTCATCGACTTTGTATTTTTCTTGGAAAGCGGTCATCTGGTCGCGAACGGATTCTTTGCTTCCTGATAATGTGACGCTAGACATCCCTGCAGCCATTTCTTTTTCCATTGGATTCCATATCGTATCCATGCTTTCAACAGGGGGTTGTAAAAACATTTGTGAACCACGGACGACATTAAGGAAAAATTGTTGCATCGTGGTCGATAAGAATTTGGCTTCTTCATCACTTTCCGCTGCAATGACATTCAGACACACCATCATATATGGCTTATCTAAATACTCAGATGGTTTAAATCGTTTTCGATATATCGAAATGGCCTCTTCCATATATCTTGGCGCAAAATGCGAAGCAAACACATAAGGTAAGCCTAAACTTGCAGCTAAATAAGCTGAGTCGGTCGAAGACCCAAGAATATATAGCGGTACATTTGTGCCAACTCCAGGGTATGCTTTCACATAATCCTGCTTTTCTTCCGGTCCAAAATAAGTAAGCAGGGAATCGACATCCTCAGGGAATGTATACACAGAATCATTTTTAGATCGCCTTAAAGCACTAGCTGTCATCATATCTGTTCCTGGAGCACGACCAAGGCCAAGATCCAAGCGCCCGGGGTAAATGGTTGCCATTGTGCCAAATTGCTCAGCCACGACTAGAGGTGCATGGTTCGGAAGCATCACTCCTCCAGAACCGACCCGAATTTTTTTCGTGTGCTCTAATGTATGTTTAATCAAAATCGAAGTAGCCGAACTAACCAGTGTTGGCGTATTATGATGTTCTGCAATCCAATATCGGTTATACCCCATCTCCTCTGTTGCTTGTGCAAGATCCACCATCGCGTCAATCGCATCTTTCGGACCTTGTCCTTCGCGAATAGGAGCTAAATTAAGTACGGAAACAGGGATATTTAAATGTGTCAATTTGAATGTTCCTTTCTAAAATGAATTACTACTATAGTAACAATATGTAATTAGGAAACAAACTTTTCTGCTTAAACACACCCGACTTTTACAGTCCTAATATAAAATTTTTGATTCAAAATCCAGTACACACTTGAATGAACCCCACACAAAAAAGAGTACTAACTGTTTTAGAACTAAAAGCAGTTAGCACCCATTATTTTACTCCTCTAAAAGAGGGATATGCACTTCAACCCCTAAACGGTCGAAGATTTTTTTAAACGTTTCAAGACCTGATTTAGGATTGATTTTCGTTTCTAAATAATACGTTTCACCAGTAATGGATTCGAAGGTATGCTGTTGTGTGAAAGGGCGATTATCCTTATGAACAGGCTTTAGAGCAATCGCATACCTGTCCCCTCGATCGGTCGAGCCTAGGGTAATCCCATTTTCGACGAGCGGGTGTAATGGAAGATCCTTTGATTCAATCCATTTTAACCCCTCCTTCCAAAAAGAAGAAACGCTTTCCCCACGAATAATCGTCGTCCCATCACCTAGTTTTACATGGACATAAAGAGATTCCCATTTCTTATAGGCTCTACGGTTGTCTTGACTAGGTGCTTCTTCTTCTACGGTTACATTCACTTTATTCTTTATTTGCTCAAAAAGCTTTTCAACCGTACCAGTCCCCACATTCTCATATTTAGCCAGGATGACCAATTCTTTAGGGAGCTGACCGACGGTTTCAATTTGGTCTGAATTCAACTGCCTTAATAGACTAGGACTGCCGGTAAATTCAGCTGACACTAGCGGGATCTTAGCGAGCTCTTCAGTTACAACAATGTGGCGATCTCTATAAAAGAAAAACAACTCCCCAGGTCGTTCGACGATTAATTTTCTTCGTGCTTTTTCCTCTTCAATATACGTTTTTAGTTCCTCAAAAAAGATTTCGTCATTTTTATCACTAAAACGTTTCACATGTTTGTGTAAACCTTCGAGATTGCTTGGTAGCTCACTCATAATCCGCGCTTGTTGTTCAGCCCCTAATCGAATCAGGTAAGTTTCAGATTTATCAAAACGCTGCGGCAAAAGAAACGCATCGCGGAGAAAATAAGGGACCTCTAGCTTTTTACCTTTATACGTGAGGGTTCTTATCGTTGTAAATCCAGGGAGCTCTTTCACCTCTGGCCTCTCCTCTGTTGTAACAGCTGCCTCTTCAAAGGCCGGTGCATCCTCAGGCTTCGGAGGTGGATTCCTAAGAAGTTCCTCCAACGTTTTCAAGCGAACCTCAAGCTCGGACATATCATAACTTTGTTCTACTTGTGGGGATGGGTCTTGGTAGTCTGGAACCACGACATCAACGGGACCATAAACTTCTACATACCATTTGACAATCTCGTACAAGGCTTCCCATGACAACAACGCTTCTGAATAGCGGAACTTTCTAGCATCATGCGCTGCCTGGTTTCCATTCTTTCTCACTTGATGAAGGGCATCCCGGATTTCAGGAATCAAATATCCATTTTCATTTAGAAGATCAAGCCGTTCTTTTAAGTTAGTCCTAGGATCTTCCACTATTTGTTCGGCATAAGTAACCTGTTGCAAAATGTTTTCAATGAAAACCCGTGAATGCGTCAACATCGTCCTTGGGCTAGTAAATATACTATTCTCTAACTCTTTAGCAAGCAACGCTAGTTCTTTAGAGATAGGTTCTAAAAATTGATAAAAATACCCCTGATTGTTCATTCCATTTCCTCCGTTTACTGCTGTATAGAAATAATTTTATCATACCATGTAAGGATAGATGGAAGTTTTCTTCCTATTTGTGTTCACTTACTAGAAGTTTTAGATATAAGAATAGAATCATTGGTTGTATAATAATTCTTGATCATCTTCATTTTAATAGGAGGAAAAGGAAATGGTTGTGAATTCAAAAATGTTTTCTATAAATGGATTACAATACACTGTTAGGTCGGCTATCCATGACGATGCCAAAAACCTGTCAGATGTCCGAGTGAAAATTGATGGTGAAACTGAGAATTTGGATAGAGAAAAAGGTGAAGCGTACATAGACGAGGCCGGTTTTAAGCGGATGATCAAAGAAGATACAGAAAGGAGTAGGAACCTATTTTTAGTGGCTGTAGTGAACAAAAGGATTGTTGGTTTTTCGAGATGTGAAGGCAGCAAACTGAAAAGAACCTCCCATAAAGTCGAGTTTGGTGTATGTGTTTTAGAAGAATTTTGGGGATATGGAATCGGAAAGAATCTTTTACTAGAGTCCATCCATTGGGCAGAGCATAATCAAGTGAATAAGATAACTTTAAGTGTTCTCGAAACAAACGAAAATGCGATCAAACTATATAAAAAATATGGTTTTGAAGTGGAAGGCGTTTTAAAGAAAGATAAGCTTCTTTCTGATGGCAACTACTATAATACCCTTTTAATGGCTAGGTTTAATGGAGTAGAGTAAAGGAAATCGAGCTACTCTCTCCAATCTTTACCCGTTAATGATAAGTCACTAGTTTCAATCTTTCGCATGGTTGTACCCAGTACTTCCCACTCTAGGGCCCTCCTACTACAATCGGCGGTTAGATATTTGAAATTACTCTCTATCCTTCTTTATTGCAGTAAACAGCAGATCTGAAAAAGTTATTCCGAAAGCAATCCCTAGTGGAATTCCCCAATCATAAATCGTTTGTACACTATTTTTAAATATGGGACTTAACATAAATTGTGCTGCCGAAAGTGCAATTGACCAAATAAATAGCGTAACAATTCTTTTTCTTAGTTCCCTCCATCGAAGTTTAACCAAATTTTTAAATCCTACAATTAATAGAAACGCTGAATACAATAGAAGATAAATCACATATGCAATGACGATGGTAAATGATATTGGATGATCAAAATCATTGTATACAATCGAAAAGACCGCAATCGTCCCTCCTAAAAAAATACTAAATAGCAGTATCGAAACAATCTTTTGCATCCTCACCCCACCTGTCTATTCCTTCTCTCTTTTTAATGTACATAAAAAAGATCTGCAAAGATAGCAGATCTTGAAATCATTTTTAACTTTTCTCTTTTAAAATAACGGGTTCGGTTTTGAAGTACAAAACAGGAATAAACATTGCTTTTTCGTATAGTAATTCGTACCAAAATTAAAAAACTATCTTTCAAGGGAATAGGGAAAGAAAAATGCTTGGGGATATATGCTCCAAGCATTTTTCTCCCAAGATAAGCACCAGTTAGCGATTTCCAAGTCTTCAAGAATTGCCATCAAGTATGCCAGTAAAATAAGGGGAGAAATTCCTCTTAATATGTAAAAGGCACGAAAAATAGAGTAAATAGGGGGAAAGATTCCCCCTATTTACTCCAAAACCATGAAAATGAACCATTTTGCTTTGCCTTAACGGGAAAAACTCCCCTTATATCCTCCGAACCTAGCCCTATTCTGAAGGTTAACGGGAAAATCTCCCCTTATTTAAATAATCAGAGGTCTCGATTAAGGATAAGAAAGAATATCTTCTTCATAATTTCTGCCTCTCAGGACAGGGACCTCCCCCTGTTAGTTAAATATCATTTGTAGCACATCAATTAGCATGCGAATTTTCATGCCGACAAAAACTTATGACACCTTGTTTAAGTGGGTACGAAATTCAGGGCGGATTTGCCATTTATTTTATCTTAAACCCCAAATATGTCAATAAAAAAGAAGCAGTCTAATTCAGTTGCGAATAGGACTGCTAATTGGTGTGCTAATTTAGTTTTTGTATTTGAAATCTGAACCCGTTACTTTTTAAACCATGGTTTTATTTTCTTTTGAAACAGTTTCATGCCAAGGTAGCTGACCACAGGAGCAACAATCATTGCAAGAATGATCATGCTAATACCAGTAGTATCTTTTATTATCAGGGGTTTAAGAATCCAAAAAATTAAAGATATACTAATTGGTAAGGTTATGCCAATCCATATCGCATAAAAAATGGAAGTAATGAGGACATCTCTATAATTTAAATTAGAGAACTTGAATCCCATCTAAACCTATACCTCAATTATGATCGGGAGAATCATTGGTTTTTTCTTCACTTGAGCAAAGATATATTGACCTAATGATTTTTTAAGTTGTTGTTTCATGCTGCCCCAGTCGTTTTTATTTCGTCCATGGAGTTCGTTAATGGTTTTCGCCGCAAGCCGGTTAATATCACCTAATAGTTCCTCATTGTTTCGGGCATATACGAATCCGCGCGTAACGGTATCTGGGTCGGAAACCAGCTTTCTGTCACGCTTGCTCATTGTTAAAATAATGACGAGCATTCCATCCTCAGATAGTTGTTTTCTGTCACGGAGGACAATCTCCCCAACATCTCCTAGACCGATTCCGTCCACATATGTGTTGCCTGCATGGACTTCGCGCGTTTGACGGGCAACTCCATCCTCAATGTCGACAACATCGCCATTGCTGATGATAAATGTATTTCCGGGTTCAACCCCGACCGATTCCGCAAGCATCCGGTGGTGGTGGAGCATTCGGTATTCCCCGTGAATCGGAATAAAGTATTTCGGTCTCATTAGAGTACACATCAGCTTTAAATCTTCCTGATACCCATGCCCTGAGACGTGCATACCAGACGTACTACCAGACCCATAGATAACATGTGCTCCAAGAGTATATAAATTATCAACAATCGTTGTTACATTACGCTCGTTTCCAGGGATTGGACCTGCAGCGAAAATGACCGTATCCTCTGGTAAAATTTCAACGCCACGAAAGTTACCGGTAGAAAGTCGGGCAAGGGCTGCATTCGGTTCCCCTTGACTTCCGGTACACAGAATCACAACCTGTTCTGGAGGGTATTCATGAATCTGATCTTGCTCGATTAACATCCCGTCTGGAACATCTAAATAGCCTCGTTCCATCGCAACATCTACGACATTTAACATGCTTCTACCTAACAAAGCAAGCTTTCGATTCGTTCGCACGCAAGCTTCAACCACTTGCTGAACACGGTTTATATTCGAAGCAAATGTTGAGATAATCACTTTCCGTTTTGCTTTTACAAATGCTTCAAAAACGTGTTCACCAACCCTTTGCTCTGACGGGGTAAACCCCGGGCGCTCGGCATTTGTACTTTCAGAAATAAGTAAGAGTACGCCGTCTTTGCCGATTTCCGCCATTTTATGTATATCTGAATGTTCGTTATTGGCTGGTGTTAAATCAAACTTGAAATCACCGGTATGGACAATCGTCCCTTCTGGTGTATGGAAAACGATTCCTAGGCAATCAGGAATGCTGTGATTGACCTTAAAAAAGTTTACCTTTATTTTATCGAAGGTTAAATTTGAGTTTGAATCAATTTCATTTAGTTCGCTTTCCCTTAGGATCTTGTGTTCTCTTAATTTTAATTCAATCAATCCTAGGGTAAAGCGTGTTGCATAGACCGGAACATTTATTTTCTTCAAAAAGAATGGAATCCCGCCGATATGATCTTCGTGTCCATGTGTGACAATTAACGCTCGAACTTTCTCTCTGTTTTCCTCTAAATAAGTAACATCAGGAACAATTAAATCAATCCCTAACAGGCTTTCATCTGGAAACTTATTTCCGCAATCAATAACGATGATATCGTCTCCAGATTCTATAGCATACATGTTTTTCCCGATTTCATTTAATCCACCTAAGGCAAAAATCGATAATTGATAGTTTCTGCTCACGTTCAGTCCTCCCACATTTCATACTGCTGTTATTATGCACGTTTGTTCTTTCCATTATGAGTGGGATTTCTTAAGTCCTTCAAAACATGCCATGCTCCCGAAGAGTCTATTCTTTATCCGGACGATTGACCATGATCTTCGCTACTTGTGTCAACCGTTCATAAAAGGCTTCTCCGGCAGGATGTTCGTCTAAGCCAATCTCTTGAAAGGCCTCTCTCATACAACGCAACCAGCTCTTTGCTCTTGTTGGTGTAATTTCAAAGGGAAGGTGTCTTTGTCTCATGGCAGGAGGTCCAAACTCTTCACTATATAAAGCAGGTCCTCCTAAAAATTGCGATAAAAACATTCTCTGTTTTCTTTTTATTTCCTCCATATCCCCTTGGAATAGTGGTTTTAAGTCATCATCGGCATAGACGCGTGGATAGAACGCATTGACCAGTTGATCAATCGTCTCCTGACCACCGATTTCGGAATAGAGAGATTTAAAGGAGTAGTCCAATGATCGCACCTACTTTTTTCTCTTTATCATAGCACAAAAAGGTCCCCATCCGGATTTGGACAAGGGACTGCAAAGAAGGTAAACGAAGGCTAAGCTATTTTTCCAACAAAGCAATAAATTCCTTCATAAATCCAGGCAAATCTGGCCATGCGTGCCCTGAAACGAGGTTCCCTTGAACATGGAGAGGTGTTTCTACATATGTAGCCCCTGCTGCTTCGACATCAGGCTTACAAGCGATATAAGCTGTCAGCTCTCGTCCTTCCATGTATGGACGAACGGTTGATAAAACTAGGGTAGCGTGACAAATCGCTCCTACAGGTTTATTTGCTTCAAAGAAATGGGCTACAATTTTAGGGACAAATTCATTTAAGCGAATATACTCAGGTGCTCTTCCGCCAGGAATAATCAACCCGTCATATTCTTCAGGATTTACATCCTCAAACGCTAGCTGGGACTCAATTAAATACCCCTTGCTTTCCGTATACGTATCCCACCCGATGAAATCATGGACAACCGTTTGCAGCTTTTTTTTCGAAGGGGCCGCAATTTCTACATCATAGCCTGCTTCTAGGCAACGAAAATAAGGATAATAAATTTCAAGTGCCTCAACTGCATCTCCAGCCAACAGTAGGACTTTCTTTGACATACCTATTCCTCCTCTCAATATCGGGGCTTTTCCCCTTTAGTATATATTCACGGGATTTCCTTATATTTCCTTTAAAATTTAGAAGTGTTAACAAAATCTCCATAAATGTACCTTAACTAACAAAAGACGTCCGAAGTAGAAATTCATCAAACTATTGTTTTCTTTCTGAAAAAACTTTATAATCAACCTAATAAATGACTATTCCTATAAAATTACTAAGAATTAAAACCCGATGCTTCATTAATAGTTAATAATCTAGGAGTTCATCATAAGATTGAGAGGGTTTAAGAATGATATTAGAGTATATTGCCATTATTGTTGCACTATTTTTCGCTATGAATATCGGGGCAAGTGGAACAGCTGCTTCGATGGGGGCACCGTATGGAGCAGGAGCGATTAGAAGTAAGCGACTAGCCCTGCTTTTAGTTGCGATAACGGCTTTTCTTGGTGCCGTTCTTGGTGGCGGTGAGGTCGTCAAAACCATCGGGAAAGGAATTATTCCGATGGACCTTTTAGATGCAAAAATTGTCATCATTATCCTTGTAGGAGCAACATTGACACTGTTTTTAGCTAACATTATTGGCATCCCATTGTCCACTAGTGAAGTGACCGTTGGTTCAATTGTTGGAGTTGGCGCTGCCTTCCAAGCGATTTACTCAGAGTCATTGCTTTATATTGTTTCCTTTTGGGTAATCATACCAATTGCATCTTTTATGATTACATACGTATTGGGCTATCTAATAAAGCTAGCAGAAAACCGGTGGAGTGAATTAACAGAAAATGGCCGCTGGACAAAATGGTTATCTGTTTTACTCGTCTTTGGTGGATGTTTAGAGGCATTCTCTGCAGGGATGAACAATGTTGCCAATTCGATCGGTCCAATTGTTGGCGCAGGGATGATTTCTTCTTCAAACGGGTTGTTACTAGGTGCCCTATTCACATCCATTGGGGCCATCCTGTTAGGCGGAAAAGTACTCGAAACCAACGGAAAGAAAATTACTAAGCTTTCTTTACTGCAAGGGAGTGCCGTTTCGTTTACAGGTGGAACGTTAGTAATTATCGCCTCCGTATTTGGAGTACCCATTCCCCTTACGCAAGTGACAACTTGTGGAATTCTTGGTGTTGGAGCGGTTAAAGATGGATTTGCGATTATGCAAAAAGACGTGATCAAGCGGATTGGGATGGTTTGGTTAGTATCCCCTTTAGCTTCATTAATGGTTTCTTATTTACTGATCCATTTGTTTATCGATCCAAACTTCTATCAAGTATTAGTTACTATTAGCACATTAATTGTTGGAATCGGAACGATTGGCTTATCTAAAATTGTGAAAAAAGAGACCCGGGTATTTGTCGATAAGGGTGCTGGGATATGATATCATTCAGCTAAATTATAAATACAAGAGCCCCAAACTTTTATGTTTGGGGATTTTTATTTTTAATGCAGATGTAGACCATGTAGTTGAATTCGGTTTTTAATTTGCTCCGGAGAGACCTGCTCTTCATTATAAACTATCCTTACTTCCCCATCATCACTATCAACCAACGCTCTTTCAATTCCATCCATGTCCACGAGAATCGATTCTAATGTTTGGATCGGTTGTTGATGGGTTGCTTCAGTAACATAGACCGTTAAATCTCTCAAATGACATCCTCCCTTTTATTCAGTCTGATGATCAGCTGGCTTGTCTTGCTTTTTTGCGGCTACAATTGCTTTGTACGCTCGTTCCGCTTGTTTGTTCGTCCGCGTATCCCAAATACTATAAGGCATAGATTTTGGTGATTTGGCTTCTTGATCAGGCATCCATTTCCACCTCCACTGGATTAGTTTTATTTTTAAAAGAAGAATTATGCCTCTTTTAAAAGATGTCTCCAATGAAAGCAAAAACGGGCTACCTAAACTTCCCATAATCCTTAACTTTGACAGTGGCATCTACGGAGATTTCAATCCGACTCCAAGTTTTACTACTTTCAAGTGAGAGCTTTTTACCCTCTTTCTAATTTGTGCAAGGTTAGTAATAGCAGATTCGACAAACGAATCATGCGGACCTGTGATGAATGTTTCAGTTTCAGATTGGTTTATTGATCGACTAGGTGGATTTGCAATTCCAATTAGATATATATCCTTTTTATAGAAAATTGCCAACATCCCGTCCAATAAACCTTTGACTACTTCCTTTGAAGAATCGCTTTTACTGAATTGACTTTGTTTAAATAATTGGGGCAGTTCTTCTTCTCTTACATTCGCAAGAGGGTCCAAAACCTCTCTCTTTAACTCCTCATTACCCACCAGGTGACTAAAGTATAGTAGGTCCACGTTTAGCTCTGGGTAAGATCGATGAGTTAAATCAGAACAGTTATCAAACTCAGATGTAATATGGTCCAAGGTTGGACGTTGATCATTACTCTCCTTAGCAGTAACATTCACTTTGGGATCCTTCACTGCTTGTTTCTTTATTAACCGTTTATATAGTTTACTCATCAACGCCATGTTATCTCTCACCCTTGCATATAGGCTAAATACATAAATCCCCATTATCTTTAGCAATTTTTGTTATTATATGTAGAAAAAGTAAGGTGCCAGGCACCATCCAGTTTCTGGATGGTGCCTGGCACCTGTTAATTATTTACTTTCGATGATGATCTCCCTAACGGCGTTGCTTAGTTTTATTCTCGTGTCACTCAATTTCGTCTCTTCTTCCACATAGCGGTCATCTTCTGAATAGAAAGTAGCGAATGATTGGTCCTTGTATCTAGGGACCACATGCATATGATAATGAGTTAACTCATTAAAAATTCCACCGTTTTGGCAAATTGTGATTCCATCAGGTTTAAACAATCTTTTTATTGCTTTTGATAACAGCATAGAAGCTTTCATAATCGACATTGCTGTAGTTTTATCGAGCTCATCCGCGTCGTAAATATGGTTTTTAGGTAAAATTAACACATGACCTTCATTAAATGGATCATGGTCCAAAAAACAACATACGAATTCATCCTCAAACACAACATGAACGGGCTCGAGGCTATTTGCTAATTGACAGCCTATACACTTCATTTTTTCACAACCTCTACTTGTCGTTAATATGCGTTTGCACTAATCGTGACTGGTTCGGCTAGTCTAGTAGCACGTGACCAGTGGCAATTTCCGCCCCTCATTCTCTGTCTCGCTTGTAGCAGGAAAGAGGGCTTGTAATAATTTAGACACCATTTTTTCAATAACTTCAGATAATCAATCCATAACTTCCAATAATCGATGCATAACTATAAATAATCGAATGATATCTTCCAAGAATGAATGCATAAGCTCCTCGCCGATGTCTAAATCGCCCAAATCTTAAATAAAACCCCAACTGAATACACTTTAGCCTTTCCGGTGCAATACAAATTGAGATTTACTAGATTTAAAGTTATTTTTCTCATAAAAAGGAATCAACTTTTCCTCACAAAACAAACTTATTACATCAATATGGCTAAGTTCATCTAATAACTTCGATACAAGTTTAGTTCCAATCCCTGTCTTCTGAAAATCACTATGTATGACAACATCTTCAACATACGCTCTAAATTGGCCATCTGTTACAGCTCTAGCAAAGCCAATCAGCGTCTGATGGTTCCAGGCCCCCACCGAAATCTCCTTCTTTAACATTTTATCAATGTCTGGTTCGGTTCTCTCCTCCCACCAACCAGCGTCTTTATAAAGCCTTATCACATCCGTAGCTTTTATTTCTCTTTCTGAGGAACTTAAAAATTCTAGTTTCATCGGCTTAACCTCCGTGGATTTCTCTATTTTAGTCCTATCCAAAATAACACTAATCCTATTAGGCCTGTCCCGAATGGGTAAATGAAAGGAAAGATCAAACTTGGGTACACTTTCGCAATGTTAGAATAGTAAAATCTTCGTTTTCACTTTCTTCCCCTTTCAAAAGCCCCTTAAGCAACATTAGTCTATTATTTATCTGACTTTTCAATTATTATAACACTAGAAATATCTTTTAAGGTGGAGACTGAATAATGAGTGGACCCAATAGAAGTACAGGATTCTTTTTAGTGATAACAGGAGCAACCTTGTGGGGTGTGGGTGGCACCGTTGCCCAAAAACTCTTTCAAAATGACTCAATAGATGTAAACTGGTTAGTGTCTACTCGATTGGTACTTGCGGGGTTATTGCTTTTAGTTGTTCAATTTTTTATAAAAGATCGCTCGCAAATTCTTGGCGTTTGGAAAAACCGAAGAGCAGCCATTCAACTCATTATCTTCGGCCTGTTTGGGATGCTAGCCGTACAATACACGTATATGGCTTCAATTAAACATGGAAATGCAGCAGTTGCAACGCTCCTTCAATACTTGGCGCCAGTGATAATCATCATTTACCTTGTTTTACGGCGACAAACGTCTTTAACACGACGAGATCTAATTACCGTTACCCTTGCTTTAATTGGCTGCTTTTTCTTATTAACAAACGGCTCTTTCTCGAAACTTTCCGTACCAACAGCTGCAATTGTTTGGGGTGTCTTATCAGGAGTGTCATTGGCTTTTTACACTTTATATGCAGTCCCGTTGCTAAAGCAATACGATTCGCTTGTCATCGTTGGTTGGGCCATGTTCATTGGAGGGATTGCCTTAAGCTTTATCCACCCACCATGGCAAGTGACCATTACAAACTTATCAATGGAGACCATTATTTATTTGATTTTTGTTATCTTTTTCGGTACCATGATTGCCTTTTGGTTTTATATCGAAAGCTTACAAAGTCTCTTACCGAAAGAAACAAGCCTGCTCGGAAGCTTAGAGCCGTTGGCGGCTGTTTTAACGACAGTCATTTGGTTAAAAGAACCCTTTGGCGTATTTCAATGGCTGGGAACAGCTTGTATCATCGGGATGATTTTTTTACTAGCGTTCAAAGAGAAAGGTTCACCAAAACCGAATCAAGAAGTTGCTTAAAACATGGTTCTTTACATATAAAATGGCATTCCCACTTTGCTCGTGGGAACGCCATTTTTTATTCATTTATAATTGGAGCAATGGTATCAATCCTGTTCGTCCAGATTCCACCGCTGAAATCATCTGGGAGGCGCTCTAAGTCTTGTTCGGTATCAAAGCCTTCCGACCACCCGCCATCCCCGGCGACAATGATTACTCGTGTATCAACAGCATCCATCCGATTTAGAAACTTATTAGACCACCCCCACATGAACGGAGCGTAATTCTCAGGAAGATGGATTTGGGTATTCTGACAAGAGGCTGGCACATAACCCGACCAACCGATTGCAAGGTATGGAAGCAGGCAGCTTTTCAGAGTGGCCTTTGACATCACACGAATCTCTGGGAGTTGTTCTTTTAGCGTTCGAATAGGTTCGTCTCCACCGTAAACAGTTAGTTTTTTCAGTCGTTCTTCGGGCAGTTGGGAGAGATGATCAGCCAATTGTGCTCCTTCTGCAGGGTGATTACTTTTTATATGAATTAGGAACGACTCTTCAGGGAAATAATTTAACACTTCATCTAACGTCGGCATTAAGCCAACTCCCTGTCCCCTAAAAGGAAACGTTCTCCCGTTATCTGCTGTATAGCCATAACCGACGTCTAATGTTTTCAACTCTGCCATCGTCTGTTCGCGGGTAACACCTTCCCCATCTGTTCTGCATTCTAAAGTCCAATCATGGAAAACCGCAAAATGGCCATCCACTGTTGGCTGAATATCGAACTCTACTATGTCAGCACCAGCCTTGAAGGCGGCTTCCATTGAAGGAATCGTATTTTCTATGTAGGGATGCTCAGGTTCAAAAATTCTCTCAGCCGTACATGTATCATTTTCAATCTCTTCCATTGAAAAGGTTTGTGCCATTCCTCGATGGGCTAGCAACACAGGACTAGTTTCTCTGTCCTTCGTGAAAAGGAAGCTATTGTTAAAATAGATGAATGCCCCAAATAGGATGAACAAAATCAACAGCCTTTTAGTCGTTTGCCTTAATTTCTTCATAATACCCCCGTTGAAAGATGTTATCGTATCTTTCAATAGTTTAGCATTCTTTCATTTTTTTTGATTAGACATGTTTCAAAAAAAAATGAAAAAACAGCAATTCAGCTGTTTTTTCATTTTCCTTGGGTGAATGATGGCTTTCCTTTGATAGAAGTACAATTATGGCGAAGGACAAAATGGAATGAATTGAAGATTCCTAATGGTTACCGTTTTAAAATTCTTAGTGGGCAAATAGTTATTCGTCATTCCTCTCCTCTAAAATATCCTGAATGACTTCAATATGGATGGCAGCCCATGCTTTTTCATGGAAATGGAGAACCACACTTACAGTGATTGTGATAATATAAAGCACACCAAAGATGATCCAAAGAATACTGCCGTTTCGGGTTAAAATGTCTTGGATTTTATTAGAGAAGAGAAATAAGAACCACGGGATGGAAGATACAAGAATCGGAATGATTCCTGAACCATTTTTTTCTTTAATGATTCGGTAAAAAATTAACTTTAATGTAGTACTATCAATGGAACGGTATAAGTTTCTTATTTCTTCAATCTCGGCCAGTTCTGCCATGTAATCCATACTTCGCTTTTCGACAGGTGTTTTTTTTAGCTTTAGGTAAACTTTATGTGCATCCCCACGGAATGTAAACATATTTTCATCCCCTCTATAAGGAACCTGATAGCAAGGTTCAGTATGCTAATTTCGTGGTTTTCATTACGAAGTCTGAAAATCCGTTCTCACTATTGAGTAACTAAAACCCATCTTACTTAAATATACTTAACAAAGGCCCACCTATTTATGTAGCATAAAGGAAAGGATTTTTTATAAAAAAGGGGTATTTTCGTGAAACGTCTCTAAAATCCTAAAGCCGATTTTAACGTAAGGTAAGATAAGCCAATTTTAACCGTTTTAGTTTGTGTGAAAGCTCCTTTGAGGGAAATTAACGTGCTGAAAATCAAACCACACAACATGACCAATCAATCCTCATAAGACAATCCCCAAAAATTAGAAAAATTTGCGAAAATCCCTTGCCATCTGTCAGAATTCCTGTTATATTACAGAGACAAATACATATTTTCTTATTTCAAACATTTGAAGTGAGGATAGAGGTGCAAAAACCATTAGTAAGCAATGTGGAGGGTAATGAGGTCCGTTGACCATTGCAGAAAGGGGGATTTGCCGAAGCTTCAAGAAGCTCATATTCTTGAAGTTGGTTCTGTCATTGAATAAATGCAGGACTGTCATATAGGAGACTATATGGAGGGCTATCTTACGCAAAGAAGCGGTGATATCAAACATTGTTTCTACTGCAACAACGAGCCCTCGTTGTTGCTTTTTTGCGGTTAACAATAATAGTTCCTTCTCCACGAAAGTAAAATTTATTTGAAAAGGATGAGGAGAAACATGATAAATTTTGGCCAAGTACTTACAGCGATGGTAACCCCATTTGATCAGAATGGTGAGATTGATTTTGATGCAACAAAAAACTTAGTGAACTATCTTATCCAGAACGGGACGGACGGACTTGTAGTTTCTGGAACAACAGGTGAATCCCCTACCCTTACGACCGAAGAGAAAGTTGATTTATTTAGATTCGTTGTTGAGGCTGTTGACGGAAGAATTCCTGTTATTGCGGGAACTGGCTCCAATAACACAAGGGCGTCAATCACCCTTACTAAAAAGGCGGAAGAGGCTGGCGTAGACGGTATTATGCTGGTTGCTCCATACTATAACAAGCCGTCTCAAGAAGGCTTATATCAGCACTTTAAAGCAATCGCTGAAGCAACAAAACTACCGGTTATGCTCTACAATATTCCTGGAAGAAGTGTTGTAAATATATCTGTGGATACGGTTGTTCAGCTATCTCAAATTGAAAACATTGCATGCATTAAAGAAGCAAGCGGCGATCTAGATGCGATTGCTGAAATCATCAGCAGAACGAGTAGTGACTTCTTGGTATACAGCGGCGATGATAGCTTAACATTGCCTATCTTATCGATTGGTGGCACTGGAGTCGTTTCCGTTGCTTCTCATATTATTGGCAACGAAATGCAAGAGATGATTACCAATTTTAAAAACGGAAGAATTCAATCGGCTGCTTTTACACACCGAAATCTTCTTCCGACCATTAAGGCATTGTTTATCGCACCGAGCCCATCTCCAGTAAAAGCGGCCTTGAATATGAACGGTGTACCTGTTGGCGATGTTCGCTTACCTATGATCCCATTAAACGAAGAACAACAAAGGTTCTTACAAGCCTTTGTCGCACCAGTTACAAGTCAAGAAGGAATGTTTACTTCATAATGTCAAAAGGCCCACTGTACAGGTTATCATCGTTAACCTGTAGAGCGGGCTTTTTTTGTAGGTATTTTGAGCCAATTCTCTAGTCCCTCCTCCAGATACTTTTATTCGGTTCGAACATTCATTTAACCTAAAAAATCGCTAGGAAAAGTCCTAGCGATTTTCATTTGGCTGTGCACCTTATATTTTGTCAAATTCGTCTGGATCCGCAAACTGACGTTGGTCCAAATTGAGGGTGTTGATTTTATCCATATCCTCTTGTGTAAGTTCAAAATCAAAGACGTCTGCATTTTCAGCAATTCTGTGAGCTTTTGTTGATTTTGGAATTGTCACTACACCCGTTTGGATATCCCAGCGGATTATAACTTGCGCTGTTGATTTATTGTATTTGTCTGCAATTTCAACCAAAGTGGGTTCTTCAAGCAGCCCACCTTGCATCAGTGGGGACCATGCTTCAAGCTGGATGCCGTGTTTTTTACAAAACTCATGCAATTCCTGTTGATTGAAACGTGGATGATATTCTACCTGATTGACCATCGGGATAATTTCACAGTTGGCGATGATCTCTTCGAGGTGATGAACCTTAAAATTACTTACCCCAATGGCACGAACACGTCCATCTTTATAAAGCTTTTCAAGCGCTTTCCATGTTTCAACATATTTCCCCTGAGAAGGAAGCGGCCAGTGGATTAAATACAAATCTAAATAATCTAAACCAAGTTTCTCCATACTAACTTCAAAAGCTTCAAGGGTTGCTTCATAGCCCTGATCTGCGTTCCAAACTTTTGTGGTAATAAATAGGTCTTCTCTAGGGACATTTGATTCAGCAATCGCTTTACCGACGCCTTCTTCGTTTCGATAAATAGCAGCCGTATCAATGCTCCTATACCCTACCTCAAGAGCCGTTTTCACTGAATTCACCACTTCTTCTCCGTCTTTGACGAGAAAGACACCCAAACCTAGCCACGGCATTTTTATACCGTTATGTAATGTAGTTGTGCTTTGTAACGTATTCACCTGTTTTCCACTCCTTTTTTTAAAATTTTGGAAGTTTAGAATTATAGTTTTACATAATTTCTCCACTTATGAATAGGCTTCCAATTTAATAGTTTCTTAGCCTTTTCATTGTTAAGCAACGGCTCAAAGCCTGTTAAGTCTCTTCGAAAATCTTTTACATCAGGGAAGCAGGTTTCCATTAATTGTTTGCTTTCTATATCCATACTAGTTTCATCCGCCCCAATATTAAGAGCAACGGAACCAAGGCCATCTGTCTCAACAGCTAAACGATAAGCAGAGGCCGCATCACGTGTATCAATATAACTCCACAAGATAGGTTTACGCTCTTCAGGATTATGGATGAAACCAGGGAAATTCTTATACATTTCTGGAGAAATGACATTTCCCAACCGGAATGAAACGACCTGCATACCTGTTCTACGGTGGATCATATCAGCTGTATTCTCATTTACAATCTTCGATAAACCATAGCTTTCTTCCGGCAATTGCGGGTGGTCCTCATCGATTGGTACATATTGCGGTTTTAAATTTTGCTTTGAAAAACAAATCCCGTAGGAGGATTCACTTGAAGAGATGACCGCTTTTTTAATTCCTAAGTTTCCTGCTGCTTCTAAAATATTATAGGTAGACATTACATTATTTTGAAAGGTAACTTCGTTAGGATGCGAGTAGGCAACTGGTATTGCTGCAAGATGGACAACTGCATCAGCACCTGCCAACACTCCATATACCTCTCCAAGATTTGTTAAGTCTGTAATGACCGTTTTGCAAAGTTCTACTTTTGGATACTTAATATCTGCATTAAGGACTTCATAACCATGTTCTAAAAATTCTTCTATGACCGCTGAACCAAGTAGGCCACTTCCGCCTGTAACAACTACCTTTTTCATCTTCAACTCTCCATTCTCTAACGAATTTGACAAGACACTTTACGATTTCAGTAAAAACCCTTTTGCCTTATACTTTGTTTGTTCATTAGCTAAACTAAGTATATGTAAAAAATAGCGGATTATCAAGTAATCCAATTTATCTTCTAACTAGAAGAATGGGAATACGTGTTTATCCTAATCTTTAAAACCTTTTACTAACATTGTTTGATAGAAATATAGAAGCCACCAATGATTAATAAAATGTACCCTATAGAGTAGACACGTAAAAAAAGTCTACCTATGGGGTACTTTTTTGTATAATTAAGAAACACAACAAGAGAATGACAAAAGGGACTGGGGAACTTATGAGTAAGAAGACTTTTACAGAGAAAGAGATAAAACAACTAGCAGCTAATAAATACGTTAAATCTGTTAGTTCTAAAGGTATAACTTATACTGATGAATTTAAGGAAATATTTATTGCGGAAAAAGAGAAAGGCAAATTTGCCAGAGTAATATTTGGAGAATGTGGGCTTGATACAGATGTTTTAGGGACACAAAGAATTAAGTCAGCTAGTAAGAGATGGCAAAAAGCTTACACTGTTAATGGGATCGATGGTTTGCGTGATACTAGACTAGGAAATTCAGGGCGGCCCCGGGAAAAGGAGCTTACATTAGAGGAGAAAAATGCCCGCTTAGAGGCTCAAATCAACTTACTTAAGGCAGAAAACGAACTCCTAAAAAAGATTCGTTTCGCGGAAAGGGGGTTGAAGAAGTAGTCCTCCCTCCTAGCCAAAAGTTTATTCTTATTCGTTCAGTGATTGAGAAATATCAGTTGAAAAATATGGTGAGCTATTTATGTACAATAGCGGGTGTTTCCAGAAGTGGTTATTATAATTATTTCTCAGAGGAGTCACAGGAACAAAGAAAGCTAAATGAGGAAAAGGATCAGATAGTGAAAGAGATAATCCTAAAAGCCTTCCATTTCAAAAATCGGAAGAAAGGGGCACGTCAAATCAAAATGACTTTGGCGGGTCAATTTAATGTTGTCTACAATTTGAAGCGTATAAGTCGAATTATGAAGAAGTACGATATTATCTGTCCCATTAGAAAACCAAATCCTTATAGACGAATGATGAAAGCTACCCATGAACATAAGGTTGTACCAAACCTATTAAACCGACAATTTAAGCAAAACATTCCGGGAAAGGTGCTTCTAACGGATATCACCTACCTATTCTATGAGAATGGTCAGAAGGCTTATTTATCAGCGATTAAAGATGGTTCGACAGGTCAGATTCTGGCTTATCATGTATCAAATCGAATGACCATAGACTTAGCAACAGACACACTTAAAAAATTAAAGAAAAATAGAAACTTTAAGAAAGTTAAAGATGCATTAATTCACTCGGATCAGGGAGTACACTATACCCATCCGGAATTCCAAAAGGCAGTAAAGAAATTAGGTTTACATCAATCTATGTCAAGAAGAGGTAACTGTTGGGATAACGCCCCTCAAGAATCTTTCTTTGGGCATCTAAAGGACGAGACCTCTATTAAAGCATGCAAAACTCTAGATGAATTAAAACGCGAAATTAAGCAATATATGACCTATTATAATCACCATAGATATCAATGGAATTTAAATAAGATGACCCCTGTTCAGTACAGAGATCATCTTCTTAAAACTGCCTAGGCTTTTTTTAAATGTCCTTGACATAGGGTACAGTTCATAAAGTCATTGGTGGCTTCTATATTTGATTTTTTTCTCTAGAATGGACTTTTTTACGAACGAAATTTATTTCGCTGATAACTCCTGCCCAAGCTGAGGTACCTGTGCTGAATTTTTCATTTTAACCGTTAACAGAAAACCAATCGCTAAACAAATGGAGCAAAAGAAGAACGCCGTTTTAAATCCTCCTCCCCCATCAATCATCCACCCTGCAATGGTTGGACCAATCAGCTGTCCGGCTGCGAAATAAAAAGTTACATACCCAAATGCCACGGGCATATCACTTGGTTTCACATAGTCCATGCTCGACGCCTGTATTAAAGTGAATAAACCAGTGATTGTACAACTCATTAAAATAATATGGACAGAAAAACCAAGGATCGTCGGGAAAAGTACAGGAATGAGCATAGCAAGAGTAGTAATACTTGTAGTTGCCATTAGTGAAAATCTCCTGCCTAGTCTGTCGGAAATGCCTCCCCAGATAAAGCCACTAAAAATGGATAAAATTCCGTTGACCGCCATTAATTGACCGGCAACTGTACTATTCACCCCTGATTCAATCATAAAGCTCATCACAAAAATGACTTGGACAATATAGGTAACTCCGACGATTCCATAGATCAACCCGACTCTAATCACATTCGGATTCGTATAAATTTCTTTGAGAGAAGTGTTTTGCTTGCTTTTGACCCCGTTCGACTCCATTGGTGGATTATGAATAAACAAAGATGACAAAATCACAACCAATAATCCAATGACCGCGTATATCCCCCAGACCATTCTCCACCCTATGTCTGGGAACACACTAGTTAAATAAGGGACAAACATTCCTGCAAACAGAATCCCAATTCCCGCTCCACTTGTTGCCAGGCCAATCATTAGGCCTTTTTTCAGAGGAAACCGTGCAACTAGTAATGAAATAAATGGAGTGTATGTAAAAGCTGTTCCCACTCCGAGAAGGAGCATAAATAGAAACGTCATCCAGTAAAAAGGTGAAAACGCTAAACCTGTAAACCCTAAGGTAACAACAGAAATTCCTAATATGACGGTTCTCCTGCCACCCCACTTTGTTGCCAACACACCTGCGAACACCACCGTTGCTAAATACCCCAAAGAAGTCGTTGTCCCAAGATAGCCTGCTTCCTTATAGCTGATCTGCAAGCCATCCTTCATAAAAGGGAGAATCACCCCATAAGAAAGTCTCGCAAAGGCCAACACAACTGTGGTTGTTAACATGCCAACTAAAGCGTAAATCCATGGACTATTCTTTGTTTTCACCCATCCCACCTCATTATATGTATTGCTTTATTAAGCGTTTACATTTTCTTCAAATGATACCACTTATTTTCTATATATTCAAATAATTCTAACTAAAATAAAAGTGTCAGTTAAGTTTAATAACTAACACTTTTTTAAATAACGATTCTTAAAAGGCTATTTCTCAAACATTGTTCCTTTTTTGTTAATGATCGGTCCACTATCGAAAATAGCTTTCTAACCTGAAAATGCTTGCGAACCTCCTATAACGTACTAAATAACTTAACTTCCGTTAATCAGCTTAAGTTTTTAACAACAATATCTACGAAAACACCCTTCTTATTAATAGAAACCCTTAATGAAGTTGATCTCGATTGGGAGGGGTGGTTGGTTGTAGAATCTCCTCAAACAAATCGGTGTTACTATTATTCGTTTCCTCCTTAGCAGGGAAAGTATGACCTAATTGCTTCATCAGTTTTTTAAACTCCCCTACCGTTAATGGTTGGGCATCAGGCACCAACTCGAAACCAACTTGTCCATTCGGCTCGACGGTTGCCGTCTTTACGTCGGAAATCTGCTTAACCCCCTGTTGCCGTAATTGCATTTCAAGCTTATCTACCGTTAAACGCAGTTTCTTTAAGGTATTCGTTTGTAGTTGGCCATTTTGAATGACCACTTTTGACTTACCCGTGATCAGCTTTTCCAATCCATTGAATTTCATTGTTAAAAATTCCACTACCATCAGAAAGAGAATAAAGATTGCTGTTGCTCCAATTGTGTTTATGATTCCATGATTGATGACGGGTTGAATAATAATGGAACCAACTGAAATTAAAACGACTGTAGTTGCAATCGTCATTTGGGCTACGGATTTCCTACCGACGAATCGAAGAAATAGAAACCCAAGAGTAACCATCAGCATTGCTTTCCAAATGATATGTAAATCCATAAACGTCTCCTTTCATTAGATAAAGTTTCTACCTAAACTATCTCCTATTTTCAATTCATCTTTAAGGTTCCATTAATTTGGAGAAACATACGATAAAAAGTCCCGCTCAGTGGCCATAAATCCAATGATCACTGAGCGGGACTTCTCTAATACATACTGAATCCTCACACTCTGACACTAGCTAGACTTCAGATTAATTTTAACTCGACGATGTTCTGTGTTTGTAATGGGTGGTGTTTTTTCATGTTCATCTCCTACCTTTTTATGCCCCTCTTGCTCGTCCAATTTTTCTTCATCATTTAGGATTGTTGTGCATTGTGGACATCGGACGGCTCTTGTTGGAATACTTCTGAAACAATATGGGCATTCCTTCGTGGTAAGAGATTCTGCCGGAGCTCTTCTAATACGATTAATTTGTACAATCGTAAAGTAGGTAGCAAGTGCAACGATCGCAAAATGAATGATGGAGTCGATGAATACACCATAATTGATCGTTACCGCACCTGCTTCCTTTGCTTCAACTAACGAGCGATAATGCCCACCGGATAAATTAATGTACAAATTTGAAAAATTCACCTTACCAAGCACAAGCCCAATTGGGGGCATAATAATATCTGAAACAAGGGAATCTACTATCTTAACAAATGCTGTCCCCACTACGACCCCAATCCCCATATCGACAACACTTCCCCGGACTGCAAACTCTTTAAAGTCTTTCAAAAATTTATGAATAGTCATCGTCACCTCACTAACAAATCTACCGTATAGTCTATTACAATGCTTTAGTAAAATATGATTAGGAATGACGATTTTCACGTCGAAAATGCTTTCTTCTTCAATAGTCATTCTAGTCTAGATGACCTGTAGCGGTACTTCCTCTCCTAGTTATGACAGCCAAAACAGAAAAAACACTAGCGCTTTAATCGCACTAGTGTTTCATTCTAATCGGACTTTTTAACGCCTTTACTCGTATAAGGCTTGGCACTCTTCGCTTTGTTTGCACTTTTTTGCCAACGTTTCCAGCCCTTCTTATCTGTTCCTCTTCCAGTTCCACCTTTTGCACTGGTTTTAGCCATTAAATCAACTCCATTTTCTCCATAAAGAAAAGTATTTTCTATTGGTTAGTTTTATCCACTTCATTAGTAAAAATCAAAAAAGATTGAGTTACATTCTATCGTGTAAAAAAACAACCACAAAATGGTTGTCTGGAAACACCCTCTCTCACAGTGATTCCCAGTCCACTATTTATTTAAAGTGTCATTTATGTATACTTTTTCATCGTCACTAAATAAGCTGAATTAGCATACCACCTTTCCATCTAACAATCAACAGAAGTTTTTTACTACATTACAGATTAATTTGTCTGTTTCCCAACCATTCTAATAGTGCAAGGTAACATTCATCGTTAAAGCAGAATAATTGGGAAGGATGATTTTTTTGAACAATGAGATCATTATTGAAGAGTTAAATACCTTATTGAGAGGCACTTATATGGGCATCCGCTCGATGGAGCACTATATTCAAAAGCTAGAGGATGGCCACCTCAAGCAACATTTTCAGTCAATGCAAAGGGATACAAAGGGAAATGCGCAAAAGATAGCAGAACGGATACAGAATCTAGGGGGAGTTCCAGCCGACGATGAAGGTGTATCAGGCTCAATGCACAGCTTTATGCACAAAGTCATGCTCCCTGATGATTCAGAAAAGATCATTGAGGACGCTTTAAAAGGAATACATAAATATGGCCTCGAATATTCAGAAGAACTTGTAAGGGGGGACCTTGACTCAGCTAGTCGCCAAATGGTAGAAGAAGTGTTTGATACGAATCGTAGACATGTTGAACAGCTCACAAAACTACTTCATTAAAATGGATGAAGACGATGAGTAAAGAAGTCGATCTCTTCGTAATGGACTAAGCATGACTGGAATCGACATTTATTAGGCAAAAGGCGGTGTTACCGTAAAAGTTGTTCCACTTCCCTGTTGACTGTTTCTTTTGTTGAAACATATTTCCTCATATTAACGACAATTCCACAACAAACAAACAAACCACTTCATGTCCAAAATTTTACATGAAGTGGTTTGTTTTTAGGCAAATCGATAATAAATTAATACAAACGTTGCAAGGACGAAAATGAAATTAAGGAAGACAAAAATAAATTGGTCGGTCTTCGTTTTATGCATTTTTATTGGTGGATTGTAAAAGGAGACACCCTCAATAATAAAGATGATTAAAACAACATGAACCATAAAATGTCCAATCACTTCTGTCATCCCAAAGAGCATCGTAGTCATAACAAAAATTACAGTCACAACAATCCCCAAAACTCTGTTAAGAATTCCAACAACAAGAAGGTAACCGACGATAAATTCAATATAGGCAGCCATCACAATAAATATGGCAGGTGCAAAACCAAAGGTTGGGACTTGGTGGTTGACTACGATATCCAAGGCCATGCTTGGATAGACCCACTTCTCCACCGCCACCCAACATAAAGATAAACCCGTGCCTAGGTATAAGAATGGAAAACCGACATTTTCCAATTTTGTTTTCTCTACTAACAGCACACCGATGATCGCAATATAGAAACCGTAATCAAGCATATAAAAGATGCCATGATCAAACGTTACGTATACAAATAGACATAGTAGTAAGACTGCACCAAACTTTGTCGCTAAATGATGCGGGATGAGCAGTAAGCCAATGGCAATCCAAGCTAAAACTATCGCTAGCGTATGAGTAATCGGTAATTCCGGAGCGAATATCGTTCCATTTACCACTTGAATGAAAAGCGCAATTGCCGTTCCGTATTTTAGGAGGAATTTGGAGTACTTTCTAAAACCTGATAGTTGAGTATCCCATTTTTGGATTTGCTTCCACTTAGCCATCTTTGGGATCAACAAAGTAAGAATGCCCAATACCACTGCAGCTATTAAAGCTAGGGACATAAATAAAGGAGATAAAATATTTTCAATCGACTCTTTTACAGGAGTGACTTCCGTGAACCACTTCACATGTGCATTAGTGAAAATAGGAGTCATCATCACCCCTAATAAAATACCTAACGGAAGTAATTTCTTCAATGTATTTCCCTCCACTTCAAGTTAACACCATCAACGTAGTGTTAATATACAATAAAATAATGTCAAAAAGACAGTTTGAATGTGAACATTATGTGAAAACCTTCACTAATTGCGAGCATACTTCAAGAAAGGATGCAGACAATAGGAAGATATCACATAAAAATTAGTGTTCCCGTCGCTAGTCTGGTTACTCATTATAAAGGTTGGAATCAGACGAGAATGGGAAAATAGCGCACGAAAACGAGTAAAGAGGATACTTCTATTTGCCCGAAACGGTTTGGAATTAAAATGGGTAAATATATTTACCTTACAAGAGTCAGAAGAATAAGAAAGTGTCTTTTCTTGTTTTTACCCCTAGATAAAATGATAAAATAACGACATCACCTTAGATGGTGTTTTTCCATTAGACTCTACATAGAAAGTTGGAATACAAAATGACTGAGCGAAGCATTATCTTTTTTGATATCGACGGAACACTCCTTAACCACGAGAAAAAATTACCTCCTTCTACAAAAGAGGCGATTTTTAAACTAAAGGAACTTGGACATGAAGTCGCAATTGCAACAGGTCGGGCTCCTTTTATGTATCAGGAATTACGAAAAGAATTAGCGATTGACACGTTTGTTAGTTATAACGGCCAGTATGTTGTCGTGAACGGAGAAGTTTTGTATACCAACCCTTTAAAGACTTCATCCCTAGAAAAGTTAACAGAATTTGCTCTTCACAATGAGCACCCTGTTGTTTATATGGATCACGAGGATATGAAAGCAAATGTACCAGAACATCATTATATAAATGAAAGTATTGGTACATTAAAAATCAATCAAATTCCTACGCATGACCCCCATTATTACAAAGAACGCGCATTGTACCAATCTTTGCTATTTTGTCGTGTAGGAGAAGAAAAGCAATACGAGCAACAATTCGACGACTTCGATTTCATCCGCTGGCATCCCTTTTCAGTCGATATCCTCCCAAAGGGCGGGTCAAAGGCAAAAGGCATTGAAGCGATTGTTGAAAAACTAGGGTTTTCAAAGAAAAATCAGTATGCCTTTGGTGATGGATTGAATGATATTGAGATGCTTTCGAGTGTCACAAACAGTGTTGCCATGGGAAATGGAGAAGAAGAAGTTAAGCGTGCGGCGAAATATGTAACGAAGTCCGTTGAAGACGATGGGATTCTACATGGGCTACAAATGGTTGGACTTTTATAGTATAAAGAACAAGGACCTATTGAATGAAGGTCCTTGTTTTTGTATCTACGTTGAACTACTGTTGCCTCATTTTATTTAATTAAAAAGAGTGATTACTCTTAATTTTTAATATCAGCCTTGTGAACCAATAAGCTGTATATGCCAATGCCAAGTCTATGAGAAATATATATAATTTATTCATGCCTTTTCTAAACTCTAACAGACCTGCCATCTCTTCAACAGTTGTAAATCCAAATGCAAATACTACACTTAGAATCAAAGTATATAGATAAAAGTTTTTATTGTTTTTAGTACAATATTGGTACACTAGTAAAAATCCAACAGGAAGGGCCGACGCTGTCATATTTAAGGCAAAGGGATAGACAGGTGTTAAAAAATAGGTGTGAACAAAGTACGCATACCTTTCAAGTGCAAGGTCGACATAAGTCCACAAAATATGTACGGTGTAACCGAAGAAAAACAACTCAAACATTCGACTCCGATCTACAGTAAAGAGAAGCAAAATTAATGGAGCCACTAATAAAAAAACAACTATCCAAAATTGCCATGTCCCTATATGGGAGTGCTGATTCCAGTAAGACGTGATCAATGAATTTAACTCTTCACTCTGTTGATAAATATTATTCCAATATTCTCGATAATCCATCGAGCCTATCACTCCTTAAAGGTTTGCGGATTCGTGTTACTACCCAGCCATTTGGTTAATTCATCGCGATCGGCTGTCTGTGGAGGTCGTTCCATCCATTTATGTTTGATGTTTATATTCGCCCCGTCCTCTGCATACAGCCCAACTTCAGCGATTAACCCGCCATACATGGTCGTCAAATCTCGTCTTGGAGATAAGGACATTGCAACACCATAGTTTCCCATTCCTGTACCACTTAATAGTCCTATATGGTACATCATCAATTTGTCTGAAAATGGGGATTCAGTCGAAGTGGTCACCCCCTGATTCGAAGACATCGGTACAGGAAGGGACTCTGATTTTAGGTATTTACTAAAGATTTCGATGTGTTTCTTCGACATTCCGACTCCTCTAAGCAAATATTCCTTCACATCTTTCTTCTTAGCAACTTGTGCAAAGCCTAAGGTTAAAGCTTCACCTAGGTTATTTGTTTGGATATTAGCATATAAATGCGTGATTTCGATTCCAGAAAGAGGTCGTTGTTCGCCGAACCACCCAGCTAAAAACTTTTGTTTCTCCACGAATTCTACAGTTGTAGGGTATGGGATTTCTGGAGATCTAACCTCTAAACCTTTAGATAATAGCAGCTGGGTAGTTTCATTATAAAGCTCCATTGTTGAGGATAAACATGACATAAAATACTCGCGAATATCATTTCGAAATACATTCGGTAGAATAGCTCCATACGTAGCTAATCCACCCTTAGTCATATTTTTAACATAATATAGGTAAAATGGGTCCTCAAATAAACGGGATGCCTTTTCGTTCACATCCGCATCTGTAAATCCTAGAGGTTCGGCAATCCCCTCTTCTTGAAAGATGTCTTGAATTGTTTGAACATGCTGTTTAGATAAATCCATCGCATGTTCAAGAATGAGTTTGATTTCAGCATCATCTACATGAGATAAAAAATGTTTGAAGATACAAACCGACATACTATCCCCAATATAATTTGTCCAAAGGTTTGCCACCTCAGAGGAAGTCAATTTGATGTTATGCTTCTCCATAAAGAAATACCTCCATTATCCATTGGAGGTATTTTTTCCACTTCCTTAAGTGTTTATCCATTTAATATCCATTAGGTTACTTAGGTTTTAAAAAAGGTTCATTCAAATAAACACAAATGGCTGATTTCTAATTCTAATAGCAATCCTTCTTCGTGGTCATACTAAATGGATTGAAACGGGAATAGTATAGTTCGGTACGGATGAACCGATGGATCGATTGGAGGAAGAGATTTTGGAGCATACTTGGCTATCTCTCGTGCCATTCTTGATCGTTATTGCAATGGCGATTTGGTTGAGAAATATTTTACCAGGCCTTGTTGTGGGACTTCTTGTTGGGTCGATGATTGTGACAGCCAATATCATTGATGGCAGCTATCAATCTGTCGCATATATTGTCACGACGTTATCCGATGAAACCAATATTAAAATTATTGCGTTTCTGTATTTATTCGGTGGCCTCGTTGGAATGATGAATATTTCTGGGGGGATTAAAGGATTTTCCGAGTGGGTTGGAACGAAGATTAAGACGGAGCGCGGGCTGCTCGGGGTGATTTGGCTAACACTCCCTTTCACGTTCATGATGCCAATGTTTCGTATTATGATGGTGGGCCCAATCATAAAATCGCTAGTTAATAAAATGAAATTATCGAAACAGAAGGTCGGGTTAACATTAGATATCTCGACTGAGTCCATTATTGTCCTTTTACCAGTAGCAACGGCATTTGTCGGCTTTATGGTTTCGCTCGTGGAAGGTGGACTGACCGAGTTAAATCTTGATATGTCTCCCTACAACGTCTTTCTTCTAAGTATTTTATTTAATTTTTATGCGATTGTGATGCTAGTGATTGGAATCATCCAAACCGTATGGCCCTCATCAAAGAAGACAAATCAGCTAAGAGAGCAGGAATTAACCGATAATCAAGTCCATGAATTTCACCGAACGGGAATTAAGAAAGAGTTGTCACTAGTAAAAGCACAGCCATGGAATTTGATTGTCCCTGTGTTTTTACTGTTAGGATTATCATTATTTCTACTATGGAAAGACGGGATGGATCGAGGAGCACAAACAGTTTTTGAGGCGTTTTCAATTGCGGATGCCACGTTTGTGATGCTTTTAGCTGTGTTTATCACTCTAATCATATCGTTTGTATTTTACATCATCAGACGACAGTCATTAGAGGAGCTCTTGTATCATTTTTATGATGGCGGAAATCAGATGATGGAGGCCATCAGTTTACTCGTCTTAATTTGGGCACTTACGTTATCAGCTGATGACCTCGGCTTTTCTGCTTTCATTAGTTCGACGCTAGGAACCTTTTTGCCAGCGTATATGACGCCTGCGACCATCTTTGTTCTTGGTTCAATTGTTGGCTATTTTATTGGATCATCTTGGGGCACTTGGGGATTATTTATGCCTCTAGGAATGACCTTAGCGGTCGCGACTGGAGCCTCGATTCCACTAACCGTTGGCGCGGTGTTTGCAAGTGGAGCATTCGGAGCATTAACTTCTCCACTAGGCGATACCACGATTACGACCGCATCGATTCTCGATTTGCATATTGTCGATTACGCACGCTATAAATTGAAGATTTCCGCGATTGGTGCCGCTATCGCCGTGCTTTTCTATCTCGGTGTAGCGTTTATTCTTACATGAAACTAGACATCAAAAGGCGCTTTCCATCTGGGGAAAGCGCCTGATTTTGGAATCCTATTAAACCGCTTGTTTAGCGATTTGAATGGTTTTAAATATTTCAGGATAATCGTTATAAATGATCGTCCGTATATCCCGTGCATTTTTACATTCAGTCCGATACGTTTTTACCCTTTGCAACGTCGACTGAGTGTTCCCCTTCAAGATTGTAAGGGTTCTTTCCACGAACCTTTTCTTTTCCACTAGAAAATCGTGCTCGTTATTCGTGAATTCCGTCATTTCTGTTTCCTCATAAATCACATGATAGCTTTCTATAAGCTCACAGCGAAGCATTTCTTTCGAGACAAGCACTTCAAAGATTTTCATATAAATCATTCTCCTTTGTATTTAAAAATTTTAAAAAAATCCAAGTACAATGGAATGATGAAAGAATGCTTCGTTATTTATAGGGCCATTGCATTTTCCAACACCTGGAGAAACACTTTGAAATAACCATTCGTGGTGAAAGGGGCCCTCTATGGCTGGACGTTTACTACCTCGCTAGGAAAAATCTCTTTACGGGCAACGCCTGTTTCCTGAGCTGCTCTCGCAACAGCTTCTCTTACGGCAGGAACAACACGGCTATCTAGTGGACCAGGGATGACATAGTCAGCAGACAGCTCTTCCTCATCAATTAAACTAGCAATCGCTTTTACCGCGGCTGCTTTCATCTCGTCATTGATGTCTGTAGCTGATACATCTAATGCGCCTCTGAAAATTCCCGGGAACGCTAGTACATTGTTTACCTGGTTAGGTAAATCTGAGCGACCTGTACCGATGACTCTTGCACCAGCAGCCTTGGCGTCCTCTGGCATAATCTCTGGTATTGGATTGGCCATCGCAAAGATGATGGAATCACGATTCATCGTTTTGACCATATCCTTCGTCAGTGCACCTGCAGCGGAAACACCTATAAACACATCGGCACCGACAATGACATCTGCTAGCTGTCCGGTAGACTTCGAACGGTTTGTCATCTTGGATACGGATTCCTTAACAGGGTTCATCCCTACTGGTCTGCCCTCATAGATAGCACCCTTTGTATCGCACATGATAATATCCTTTACACCCATATTCAATAAAAGTTTAATGATGGCGATCCCCGCAGCACCCGCACCATTAATGACCACTTTAATTTCATCAAGTTGTTTATCAACCAGCTTTAAGGCATTGATTAATCCAGCAGCGGTGACAATTGCCGTCCCATGTTGATCATCATGGAAAACAGGGATGTTCATTTCTTTCTTTAAGCGCTCTTCAATATAGAAGCAATTTGGTGCGGCGATATCCTCTAAATTTACACCACCAAAAGTCGGCTGCAGTAATTTTACCGTTTTGATAATCTCCTCAGGGTCTTTCGTATCAAGGCAGATTGGCATCGCATCCACTCCAGCAAATGCCTTAAAAAGTGCTGCCTTTCCTTCCATAACCGGCATCGAAGCTTCAGGACCTATATCACCCAATCCCAATACAGAGGTACCGTCGGTGACAATCGCAATCAAGTTGCCTTTAATGGTATAATCATAGACTTTCTCAGGATGTTGATGGATTTGCGAACAAGGCTCTGCCACTCCTGGTGAATACGCTAAACTTAAATCTTTCATACTATTTAATGGCATTTTTACATCAATCGATAACTTCCCTTTATACTTCTCATGTAGCAATAGGGATTCTTTTTGTAGATCTGTCATTCTTACCATCTCCTTTATATTGGTTCTAAGAATGGAATGAGCAACCATTTCATTCATTTTTAGCAATAAAATTAATAATTTTAAAAATTTTCTGTAATTTAATTCCGCAGCAATTCATCTAAAGTGAGTTTATTATATAATATTGGACGATTATAAATAAAATACATATTATCTATATCCTTTATTCCTTTTGGTTATAAAGGTGAAGATGTGCTTTTCTTGCTACTCCCCTCCCTATTACCAATCTTCTATAGACTCGTTATTATATTTATTATAAAATATAGAATATTATAAATAAAATACATATTATCTATTCGCAATATGCTTTTTAGTTATAGGTTGTGTTAACGTGGTTGTTGATTTCCGCTCCAGGCAACAATTTACCTTAACCAAGCTTAGTAATATAAAGGGAGGAATAAATTTGGACATTCGTCATTTGGAGTATTTTTCCGAAGTTGCTCAGCATTTAAGTTTTACGAAGGCTTCGCAATCGCTACACGTAACGCAGCCTTCTATTAGTAAAGCGATTAAGAATTTAGAAGAAGAGTTAGGTGTACCATTATTTTATCGTTCCTCTAAGCAACTGGAACTAACGGATGCTGGAAATGCAGTACTAATTAATGCCAAGCGAGTTTTAGAGGCCTTTAAGAATCTTACATTGGAGTTAACCGATGTGATGGAACTTAAAAGCGGGGAAATCCGAATTGGCATTCCCCCCATTGTTGGTGCTGCTTTCTTTTCAAAGCTGATTAGTCAATATAAAGAAAAATACCCGCTTGTAAAAATCACCTTAACTGAAGTAGGAACGAAAAAGATTAAACAGGGGGTTGACGATGGATCCTTGGATATTGGTTTAATTTGTACATTACCCACCCAAAATAACAACTTTGAGATCATTAATGTTATCAAGGATCCCTTAATGTTAATTGTCCATAGTGACCATGCTTTGGCTTCTCAAAAGCAAGTGAATTTCTCTGATTTGAAAAATGAACCATTTGTTTTATATAGAAAGGACTTCACCCTCTACGACTTGATTATTGAGGAATGTTCAAAACATGAGTTCCAACCAAATATAGTATGTGAAAGCTCGCAAAAAGACTTCTTACTTGGTATGGTCGAGGGGAAACTTGGCGTCGCTCTATTACCTAGTAAAATATGCCATGAAATCAATAGTAAAGAACTTACGATTCTCCCATTCTCTGAAACAGAAATTAACTTGGAGTTAGGGATGGTTTGGAAGAAGAATAAATACTTATCATTTGCTGTAAGGGAATTTATATCAACCTCTCAACTGTTCCTTGAAGTGACAAGATAATCATTGTTCCGTTTTAGTCGGTATGTGAAATATGGGTCGCAGGCATTTTCTAGCGTTGAGTGTTTTACATACCGATTTGAAAAATGTGTCGAAAATTTGAATATTTTTATAATAGTTATAACTTAAATCACATGTTATACTTGACTATGGAAGCGTTTTCATAGTGAAAAACCTAAAAGTGGAGTGATTATATGTTATTAGATCAATTTATCCATCGTTTTCAGTTAGAAAAAAATCAACCTCCCCTTCATGTGAACGAATTATTAGATTATATTCAAAAAAGCTATCTTCAGAGAGAAATCTCTATCGTTGAATATAAGAACCTCTTCTTTGAACTAGACAAACAAAATGCTGAAAAGCCTCAATCCTATTTCATTAGGGTCAATCAAACTCACTTAGAATCAATCAACATCCCTGGGTAAGGATCAACTCGTTCTGCGAGAAGTGATAGCTACGGGTATGGCGAAAGGAGTCGTAAACCGACTCCTTTTTTCTATCTATCAATCCCCTCTTTATTAGCAGATGCTTCACTTTCTTTAAAAAAAGTTTTCCTTCACATTAGTCAGGGACTATAATAAAGGAAGTCTATTCTATTATAAGGAGCATTTACATGGATCAAGAAAAACCTGAATATGATTTAGATAAGATTTATGACTATAATGAATACCCTGACAAAGTGAGTGGACGTTGTGATAATTGCGGCAATGCATTGTTCAACAGCTCTGTTAAGAATTTCGTATTTATCCGCGAATGCCGCGAATGTGGCATGAAGAAGCAAATTTAGCCCTTGTGTAGGGCTTTTTTAGGTGGCAAGGCATTACAGATTAGTGTGGGAAATTCAGTGTTGTTTTACAAAGTGTTTATGAATAAGACCTTTGTTGAAACAGGTTGATTGGAGCGGAAGGTGCGAGACTCCTGCGGGAGCAGCGGGACAGGTGAGACCCCACAGGAGCAAAGCGACGAGGAGGCTCACCGCACGCCCCGCGGAAAGCGAGCATCCTGGAGCGGAAATTAACCTCTTTTTAAAAAAATTGAAAAAAACTTTCCGCAAACTCCCTAAAATCCACAAAAGGCAAACAGAATATAACCTGTTTGCCCTAAGATAGCTTTCTTCTAAGAATCACTCATTCCTAACCTCATTTTCATCATACGGATTAATATGTACAAATACTTTTTGTATATCGCTATGGTTAGCCAATAAGGCCTTTTTCACTTGCTTTGAAATTAAATGGCCTTCTTCTACGGTCATATGTGGGTCTACGCCGACTCGAATATCAATCACCAAATAATGTCCATGGGTTCTTGCCAATAACTCGTCGACTCTCATTACCCCTTCAACACTATTAACGGTTTCGAGAAAAGGTTTCGTTTGCTCAGAATCTAACACCTGTTCCATCATAACGGAACTCGATTCCTTTGCTAGAGAAAACCCAATTTTAATAACGATTAGTGATACAAGTAACCCAGCTAAAGGATCCAAGTAAACTAAAATCGGATAGTTAAAATGCTGACCTAGTATCGCGCCAAGGACACCGACAAAGGCAGCAACCGAGGAGATTGCATCCGACCGATGATGCCAGGCTTCCGCTAGTAAGGCTGAGCTATTAATTTTTTTCGCAAGTCGATATTTGTACTGAAAAAGCAATTCTTTTACAACAATGGAAACAATAATGGCCACCAAAGCAATGCCTTTAGGAGCTACAGGCATCTCACCAAAAAAGACCTTGGTGGAGGAAGTGGCGATTTCAATCCCTACCACAACCAATAGGATTGCGACGATAATGGTTGCGACATTTTCAGCTTTGCCATGCCCATATGGATGATCTTCATCAGGAGGCTTTTTTGCCGTGCGAAGTCCAGCAAGTACCGCAATCGAACCGGCGACATCGGAAGCCGAATGCGCCGCATCGGCAATGAGAGCTCGGCTTCCCGAAAGCCAGCCGATTACCCCTTTCATCACAGCTAAGAGCCCATTAATGACAATACCAATCCATGTTGCCAACTCAGCTTGTTTAAATCGATTATCCATTCATTTTACACCCTCACAAAATGTATGTATTTTAGACCCCTTGTTTTGCTTTATTATCCTATCAAACGATGTACGAGTAGGTCTAGAGCAAAGTTTTTGTGGGATAACAGTTACCTGTCCTACGTAAACGAACTTCCACTTTCACTATTTTTTTGCATGAAGGAAAAATTCATTCCCTATTTCAGCATTTCTTTTAAAAGATTTATTTAAACCCAAGAACCGGATGAGGAATATAAGGTTCTTCCAAAAATGCAACTTCTTCAGGAGATAATTCCACTTTAAGGGCAGCAATGGCGTCTTCTAAGTGCGAGAGTTTGGTTGCCCCAATGATTGGTGAAGTCACAGGTTCTTTCTGCAAGACCCAGGCTAAGGCGATTTGGGCTCGAGGAACACCGCGCTTTTTAGCCAACTCTGCGACCCGTTCGACCACGATACGGTCGGCTTCAGCCGTTTGGGCATAAAGGTATTTTCCAAATTCATCTGTTTTTGAACGACCCGTGCTCTCCTCCCATTCACGTGTTAATCGACCTCTTGCCAGTGGACTCCACGGAATAACACCAATTTTCTCTTCTCTACAAAGCGGTAGCATTTCTCGTTCTTCTTCGCGATATAAAAGATTTAAATGGTTCTGCATCGATACAAATCGAGTCCAACCATTTTTCTCGGCAATATGTAGGGCTTTAAGAAACTGCCAGCTGTACATCGATGAAGCACCGATATATCTTGCTTTTCCTGCCTTGACGACGTCATGCAAAGCTTCCATCGTTTCCTCAATCGGAGTTTCGTAATCCCAGCGATGAATTTGATACAAGTCAACATAGTCTGTTCCTAGCCTTTGAAGACTATGATCAATTTCACTCATAATTGCTTTTCGAGAAAGCCCTGCCCCGTTCGGACCTTTGTGCATTCTCCCATGAACCTTGGTCGCAATAACTATTTCATCGCGGTTTGCGTATTCTTTTAATACACGGCCCACAATTTCTTCACTTGTACCATCTGAATAGACATTGGCTGTATCGAAGAAATTGATGCCATGGTCCAGTGCCTTTTTAATCATCGGCCGACTTTCACCTTCGTTCAAAACCCACTGATGACTCCCACGTTCCGGAACACCGAAGCTCATGCAGCCAAGACAAAGACGAGAGACATCCATGCCTGTATTGCCTAGTTTTACATATTCCATTTCGTTTACACCTGCTTTCATAAATGAAAATGAGACGAGTTCATTGGTCTAGTCCTATTGGAAAATCCGATTGATTTCCTGTATCTCTTCCTCTGTTAATTGGACCGCCAGTGTTCTTAGATTATGGAGCACTTGATCAGCATTTTTTGCTCCAGGAATAATAACGTCAATCTCATCACGTGTTAAGTACCAAGCTAGCACGATGTGGGCAACTTCTGCATCTTTTTTAGAGGCCATCTCGCGAACCTGCTCGAGTTTCTCGCGCGTTTGTTCAAACACTTCTTTCTGGAATTGTGGTCGCTTTCGGTTTTTTTCACTCACTTCGCTATAATCTCGATATTTCCCCGTTAATAAGCCAGAGGCAAGTGGGAAATAGGGAATAAAGGAAAGTTGATTCGCCTTCACGTAAGGAAACAACTCCTTCTCCGCTTCGCGATTGAGTAAATTATATGCCCCTTGATACACATCAACGTAGCCGTCTTGGTTCGCTTCTTTTAACTGGTCAATCGAGAAGTTAGAAACACCAATGGACCGAATCTTCCCTTCATCCTTTAGTTGTTTCAGTGACCCAACCGCTTCGTCCTTTGGAGTAGCTTCATCTGGAAAATGGATATAAAATAGATCAATATAATCCGTCTGAAGTCGTTGTAAGCTTTCCTCAACTGATTGCTTTAAAAAAGCTGGACTATTATCATGGATGGTCTTATCCCCCACAAATTTATAAGAAGCTTTTGATGCGATGACAATCTCAGAACGCTTCCCGCTTTCCTTTAAAACCTCGCCAATAATTTCTTCTGAGCGTCTTGGCCCATAAATAAAGGCAGTATCTAAAAAATTGATCCCATTTTCTAATGCGGTTTGAACTAATTTTTTTCCGTCGTTATCATCTAGATTAGGAAATAGATTATGACCACCAACTGCGTTTGTTCCAAGTCCAATTGGGTTAACAAAAAGATCAGTTTTCCCGATTTTCGTTCTCTTCTCCACCCTCCATCATCTCCCTTACTGTGAGTTATCTTAATCATATCAAATTTCATGGTACCCACTACATACTAGAATGCAAAGATCGTCTTTATTCTACCATTTTTTGCTAATACCAGGAATATTTATTGGAAGAAACTCCCTCTACAGGCGGATGCATTGGCTATGTAACAAAATTGTAATACTATTCTAGTTTTATTTCTCATAGAAATAGTTTTAGCGAAATGTTAATAAAGCAAAAAACCAACTAGGAGGACTAGAGTCTTGAAAAAATTACTATTTTTACTAACATTACTAGCATCATTTCTTGTGGCTTCACCTGTATTTGCCTATACCGTTGAAAAAGGTGACACGATGACGAAAATCGCCCGTGAAAACGGACTTACATTACAAGAGTTGGCTCAAGCAAACCCTCAAATCAAAGATTTAGATAGGATTTTTGTGGGACAAACTGTACATACTCCATCGTCTATTATCGTTGAAGAGCAGAAGACGAACAATTCCGATAAAACGATAATAAAAGCTAGCGCGATTATTGAACCAAAAGCAAAGTCTGAGAATCTTAGTATTTCGGACTCTGATATAGATTTACTGGCAAGAATTGTGAGAGCAGAAGCGCAAACAGAACCTTTTGAAGGAAAGGTTGCTGTAGCGGATGTTGTTTTAAATAGGGTAGAAAGCGAACAATTTCCTGACACGATCAAAGAAGTTATCTATGCCCCTGGCCAATTTCAACCGGTTCAAAATGGGGAAATTAATAAACCAGCAGATGAAGAATCAATCGAAGCGGTATATGTTGCTTTAACAGACCAGGGTGAGATTGACCATGATTCTTTATTTTTCTACAATCCCGATATTGCGACTAGCCGTTGGCTAGATTCACGACAGACAACGGTTGTCATCGGAGATCATGTGTTTAAGAAATAATCACCATTATTACGGCAGAAAACAAAGCTGAAACTCTTGAAGTAAGCTTTTTCATATAGATTTTTTAAAGGACAACCTTGCCCGAAAGTGATGCATTTACACCAGCTCATATTTGGGTTTCGGTGTCCTCCTTTTTTTATGGGCTATGCCTATTTTTACAGGCTTGTTTATTCAGATATATTGAAGTTTTTTAATAAACCCACAAAAAAGAACAGCATAATCGGCTGTTCTTTCACTTTTCACAGGATACATCTATGAGAGAGTCCTACCTACCATTGGAGCGGAGAAGAATCACCTTCAGTGATTGGAATGGGAACGAGTCTAGTACGGATGTTTTTCCCTTGATACCTTAGCTCATCATATTCTTCCGACGATCTTCTTCATTTAGAAAATGAATAAAATGAGCGATCATTTTGTTAATGGATTGTTCCTGAATAAGAGCAATATATTCCTTTTTACGGTATTCATTCGCAACTTCACTATTTTTGATTCTTTCCACCATATATTCTGCACTCAGTTTCTTTATTTCTTTGCGTTGTATTTTTATTTCTTTATATAAGGCCATTCCAATCGCGCCCATTATTGCTAAGAAGAGAATCATGGGTGCCGATTCTTGGTTCACCTGTCCAAATAGGAATAGTCCGGCTAAATTAAATATGGAAACCGCAATTAAAGGAAAAGTCCAAATGGAGTACCTTGTGATTTTTTTCGAAATTGGATGAAGAACTTCCTGGAGCTTATCTATTTCCTTTTTTATGTGGTTGGGCAGATCTTTCATAAAGAGATTCATCTATTTCCCCCTCTAAATCATTATAACCTAAAAAAACTCTTACCAATTGGCAAGAGTCCTTTTTTTAAAGCAAAAGAGACCTTTACCAATTCGAAAATTGATAAAGGTCTCGCTAACAACAATCGTTGCCAACAAAGCCGAGAGATTAATCTCCGTAATGACGACTTTGCTGTTAAAGCTACTCCCCTTTAAAAGGAATATTTTAATATATAAGTTTAGTATAGGAGAAAGTTGCTTTTGAGTCAAATGATCAAACTTATAAACCTATATTCTCCCCGTTCTTTTTTACAAACTTTTTCATAATGAAGGCTAATACAATCGCTAACAAAGGGAAAACCAAGAACAGTCTAAAAGCTCCTCCTTGTGTGAAAAGAACCAGACCAGGAATAATAAATACAATTCCGCTAAATAAAAGCAGTTTCCAAGATTTCTCTTTAAAACTAAACAAAAGTAGGACCACCGAGGTAACAATCAACCCCCATAGAAGAGCCGCAATCGAGATAAATCCGATACTCGAGAAAATAGAGCCTAAAAAGAAGAAACTCATTTTGTACCCTCCTTTCATTTGACCCTTATGAATCACCCTATGTCTAGTTTTATTATACCTCATTTTTCCAATTTTGAGCTTGGTTTATATGAACCTTTGCGTTATATTTGACCCATTTTTCGGCCTAGCTCCGATACAGCTGGTTCACTAATCGGCCGAGCCCATCGATCTCACAGACGATCTCATCGCCGGAATCTAGCCACGTTTTTTGTTCCATCCCTAAAATAACGCCTTCAGGGGTTCCTGTATAAATCACATCCCCTGGCTCTAGGGTCATAATCTGCGAAAGATCACTTATAATGGTAGCGACGTTGAAAATCATGTCTTCAGTGTTTGAATTCTGGCGCAATTCTCCATTCACCCAACACTTAAGGGTTAAGTTTTGGGGATTCTGCACTTCATCAGCGGTCACAAGATAAGGACCTAATGGGGCAAAGCCATCGATTGCTTTCCCGTATAACCATTGGGAACTGCGAAATTGTAGGTCACGTGCCGACAGGTCGTTTCCAACAGCATACCCAAACACATAGTCCAGAGCTTCTGACGGGCTCACCCTTTTTGTCTGTTTGCCAATTACCACGACCAATTCTACTTCATAGTCCACTTCTTCAGTAAAGTTAGGTAGTTCAATCTTGTCCCGATGAGCAGCAAGACTGTTTGCATATTTTGAGAAATAAATTGGGTCATTAGGAATGGGCAGACCTGATTCTTCCGCATGTTTTCGATAATTTGCCCCGACACAAAGAACCTTTTGGGGATTATGTATGGCTGGTGCGAATTGAATCGCGTCCTCTTGTAGGATAGATGGAGCCTGTAATGCCAATTGATTTAGTTGGTCGATTGCCTTGTTCCCTCCTGTTACCACTTCTAACATGGTTGTCGGAACTGAAAGTCCTGTAAATGCGGCAGCTGCTTCTACATCAATGATGCCATCATTGGTTTTAACTCCTAATTTCACTTTGTTTTCTTCATAAAATGATAAAAGTTTCATGATTTCCCCTCCACAATGGAATTAAGCCGTTTTGGTACTTAATCCCTTGATTTCTTGTTATCTGCTTAATTAAATGAATTTTCTAACTTATGAGGCTACTTTTATCATAATCCAAAATCATCGTTATTTCTAGACCTGATATTACGACCTACGGGATAATACACTCCGTTTTTCCTGGAGGTACATCCTTATAGTAGAAGAATTAATTAAATAGAAGCATGAGAACGGAGTCCCATGCTTTCAGTATCTAGTGATTGTGATTCTCTTCAGCTGCCATTGCAATGGCTTTCGTCTGATGAACGGTGCCGAATGGATGCTCTGGTGGTGCATAGATTGAATAGAGTTTGAGTGGCTTGTCACCTGTATTAATTAAATTATGCCACTTACCAGCAGGAATCATAATCGCATAATCATCTTTAACTCTTCCTTCAAAATCTAAAGATTCCTTTTGATCCCCCATCATAACCAATCCTTCTCCTTCTTCAACACGTAGAAATTGGTCGACATCCGGATGTAGCTCTAGCCCGATGTCTTCCCCAACATCAATGCTCATTAAAGTCACCTGCAAATGCTCCCCCGTCCATAATGCTGTTCGAAAGTTATTGTTTTGCTTAGTGGCCTGATCAATATTAACAATAAACGGTTCGCCACCATAATCTGTTGATTCATTCATGCCTTCCGCTCTTAATGTTTGCCATAACCGGTTCGCATGCTCTGTCTCATCATTACATGCCCGCAAGAATACATCTCGAACTGGTGAATTTTGAGCTAGAAGATAACTATTTCGATAATCTTCATAATTCCTTAATTCAGCGTTATAGGCTTTTTGCAACCCTTCTCGATACGAATGGAAAGGTATTTGTTCAATTTGGTAGACGGGTTGTGTTCCAGTAAGGTTGATATATAGATCTGTCAATTGCCTCCAATGCATTGTTTCATCTTCCAAAACATGAAGAATGTTCATTTTTCGATCTTGATTTGGCGCTAAATTAGCCAATCGACTGTAAAAATCAATCGCTGTAGCTTCTCCTTTGATTCCATTAAGTATAGCTTCAACTACTTCTTTCGATGTTTCTTGACTACTTCTTGGCAAGAAGTTGGAATTGTAAAAAGGCTGGTTTGCGTAAAAAGGGGTTATATACGTATTGGGGTAATTATACATTCAGCATCGTTCCCTTCAGAGATTAATCAAGTTATCTTATGTCTGCGGTTTTGGAGTGTACTTTGACCAATTATATCGAATGGCCCAAATCTTAGTACAAAGAAGGTCACCCCTTCTGACTTACGCCATGGGGCAAGCCCACGTGGTTTACGGGCAGATTCTATAACCTATTCTGGTTCCAATAATATGAAGACCCTTAGGATTCAGTAGAAACAAGAGAACACTCAAAAGAAACTCGTAAATAAACCCTTTTAAATGGGTTAACTTTCTAGTACTTCTGTGCGAAAATACAAACATAGACTTCTAGATTTACAGAATATTTAGTTAATAAATTCTTGTTTCTTAAAATTAATGAAGGAGGTTTACCTATTTGGAAGATCGTACGCTATTAAAAACAGTTATTGATGATTTCCCTTTAAAAGAAGTGACGGTAAAAGAGCTTATGACAGGCTATGAGGAAGGGAGATTCACGTCTGAGGCAGTCGTTCAATCTTATTTAAATCGGATTGAAATATATGAGAAAAACTACAATGCTTTTACTTTTATGAATACAAACGCTTTGGAAGAGGCAAGGGAAATCGATCGTTTGCGCTCTGAAGGAAAAACACTTGGACCTTTAGCTGGTGTGCCGATTGTCATAAAAGAGGCCGTTGATGTTGAAGGATTTCCATCAACATTTGGCTGGGCTCCCCTCTGCAAGGAAACAGGGGGAATTGAATTACTTCCTAAAAAGGATGCTTCGATTGTGACTAGATTAAAAGAGTCTGGTGCGATCATTCTTGGTAAAACGAATATGCCGGCCTTCAGTGCGCGGATGGATTCAGCGAACACTAGCTGGGATGGACCAACCTATAATGCGGTTGACCGAGGTTTTTCACCAGGTGGAAGTAGCTCTGGAACAGCTACAGCTGTTTCTGGAAATTTCACCGTCCTTGGGATTGCTGAGGAAACTGGTGGCTCGATTCAAATGCCAGCTGCTTCACAAGCAATTGTTGGGATTAAAACTTCCTTTGGACTCGTTCCGACGAAGGGGGTCACTCCACTTGGTGGCAGCACGCGGGACGTTTTAGGAACCCATGCACGCACAGTTGAAGATGCAGCCCTAATGCTGGATATCATTGCTGGATATGACGAAGATGACCCAAAGACCAAGGATTCGATTGGGAAAATGCCGGATGGTGGCTATACATCTGAATTAAGTGAAAAGGCTCTTCAAGGGAAGCGGCTTGGAGTTTTTGGTCCTGGGTGGAGCAGCAAAGTACTTTCTGAGGAAACAAACGAATTGTATTCCCGTGAAATAAACGAACTAAAACAGCTGGGAGCAGAGGTTGTCGCCGATCCGTTTTCTGGTTCAGGTTTTGTCGAGTATGTGGAATCATTAGGAAATGACCTGGCAAGAATGATTCTCGGACTGGATTCCGTCTTTTTTGATATTGAAAATTACTTAAAGAATTTAGATCCTCAGGATGACACGATTTCAATGAGGAAAGTATTTGAACGAGCTGGAGAATTCCCTTGGTCAGAGAACGGTCCATTGAATTTGGTCCATTTTTTTGCCAATCCAGAGGAAGCGATGGCTAACTGCGATCACTATGATTTAACCTATTTTAATGAAGTTAGAAACAATTTCTTGAACTTGATTCAAGGCGTAATGGACAAATACGGGTTAGACGGATTTGTTTTCCCTCAAATGGTGCAAAGCATCACCTTGCTCGAGGAAGGAACCGGATTGGAGGGAATTGCTACAACCGTCTCTGAAGTAAACATTAGCGGCTTGCCGCTTGTGACCGTCCCTGCGGGTTATTATCAGAACGGCTCTCCTTTTGCTTTAGTATTTATGGGTGAAATGTGGAGTGAGGCAAAGCTGTTAGGGTTCTCCTATGCCTACGAGCAAGCCACAAAACATCGAGTAGCTCCGGTGTTAATTCGATAGAAATTAAATGAAATGAATTGTAAAAAAGCGAACAGATCGATTTCTGTTCGCTTTTTTCTATCCTTTCTGGTCATTTCAAAACCTACTTAAGAAGTTTTTTGTCGACTATTTCTCCTGTTTTTCGTTTTGAATAGATTGGCAGACGCAATGCTCAACCGATCTAAAAACCTGTTGAAGCCGAACCCAACAAAGAAAGCGAGACTGATTGGTGCATAGGGAGTGTCACCGTAGGCGCTGAACTCGATTAAGAAGATCCCACTTTCAACGAGAGTGACTGCAACAACAGCCGCTCCCGTCGCAAAGATTGGATAAAAAATATACATGATCCATTCTCGGTAGTTGGTTAATTCGTCTTTCATGTAGTGAGAGCAAAACATATAAAGATGCCTTAATGAACCACCAATTGATCCAGCCAAAAAGTAATATAAGAAGATTTTAATATCCGCGATGAATGGCAGTGTTTTCTCCAACAATCCAGTCCATAGAAGACCCACAGATAAAAAACTACCGAAAAACAACAGGGTTAGATAAGTTAGAATAACGGCTTTTAACCACTTCTTCATAGAACACCCCCGTCAGATACTTATCCTTATGAATCAAACACGGTTGAAATAACACTTAATTAGCTAATATGAAAATTTAGAGTTTACCCTAACTTAAAAAACAAAACCTCTATCGCAGTTGTTTCAATGGGGTCATGAGCAACTTAAAAAGGGCAACTCCTTTAATGTAGGAGTTGCCCTTTTTGTGGGTACAAAGCGCTTATTTCGTTCATGCGCGCTTTCTAATGGTTTAAATCGCTTAATCAATTTAATTTCCCTTATCTCATGTTCGATGTGGAAGCAGGAGAACCGTCCCCATACTTCCTTGTGTAGTTGTACTCAGACCTATCGACTGGGATGAAGGTTTCTGGTGTATAGAAACGTAACAGGTCTCCGTTTACGACTTTGTCGGAGTAGTCTAGTTTTTCTTTGGCTATTTGTTGGTATTGATTTGCCTCTTCTATTTGCTCTTCTTCTTCAAGTAGCAATCCTGTAGTTGAATCGTAATACTTGCTATCTGCTAGCGTATATTTCGGGCTAACGAAATCACCGTTGCGGAATGGAATGAGCTCATCATGGTCTTCTGATAAAATGTCGTTACCAAAGTGCACATACTCTTTTGTATCAATTCCCAATAGATGAAGCAACGTTGGGAGCAGGTCAATCTGACCTGCATATTCGTGATTCACTCCGCCTTCCATGCCTGGAACACGAATAAATAATGGTGTTCGTTGTAAACCAGCACTTTCAAATGGAGTGACCTCTTTCCCAATCACCTCGGCCATTGCTTTGTTATGATTATTAGAAATCCCATAATGGTCCCCGTACATAATGATCATCGTATTTTCATATAAGCCTGATTCCTTCAGGTAGGTGAAAAACTCCTCTAACGCTTCGTCCGCGTATCTTGCGGTTTGGAAGTAGTTATCTACTGTTTTATTACCAGTTGTATGAGGTGCAATCGTCGCCTCTTCTTGATCAATCGTAAACGGGAAGTGGTGAGTGACCGTGATAAAGTTTGCATAAAACGGCTGTTTCAACGATTGTAGTTTCGGCATCGATTGCTCGAAGAATGGTTTGTCATGCAAGCCGTAATCAGCCAAATCTTCCGGGTTCATTTCATAATAACTAGAATCAAAGAAATGGTCGTATCCAAAAGATTTATAGATTTCATCGCGGTTCCAAAAGCTCCCCGTGTTCCCGTGGAAAACAGCCGAAGTATAGCCAAGCGGCCTTAAAATCGCTGGTGCACTATGATAAGTGTTTAAGCCTTTGGTTGTAAAAGCGGATCCCTGCGGCAATCCATATAGAGAATTCCCCACCATATACTCAGCATCGGCCGTCTTTCCTTGGGCTGTTTGATGAAAGAAATTATCAAAATACAAAACATCTTTTTCCCTAGTTAACGAATTTAAAAACGGAGTAACTTCTTCGCCATGTAGTTCATAGTCAATAAGGAAGTTTTGAATAGACTCCAAATGAACATAAACTACATTCATTCCTTTACCCGCACCAAAATATTCTGGGTTGGGCTCAGCATAACTAGAGCTTGTATAGTTAATAACCTCAGTTATATCGTCACTGTTTGCCAAAACCCTCTGTGCAGAAGCCTTTGTACTCTGCACCGCATCATAAATGGTATAATTGTACATCCCTAAATACTTGACAATATAGTTTCGATCAAACCCTCTTGTCAATAATTCGGGCCTGTCTGCCTCAGCTAACCCTATGTTCATGGTTGAAATCCCTAAGCCAAGAAAAAATAAGGCGACAACCTTTCGTTTGGTGAAGTTTTCTACTTCTACACGGACAACCTTAAAGACAAGCAGACCAACTAGAAGTAAGAAATCAGCAAAAAACAACAGGTCATACGGTTTTAATAGTGTAGTGATACTGCCACTAACATCCCCAAAGTTTTGAGTCTGGGTTAAAGTTGGTAGCGTAATAAAGTCGTTAAAGAACCGATAATATAAAGCATTTGCATAGACTAGAAATGACAGAATGAAGTAGATGACCAGAAGGGAAATATATTTTATCCTTCCTTTAAAAAACAGTGCAAACCCCAAAAATATGAGCGATGAACCTAACGGGTTCAGAAATAATAAAAACTCCTGTGTTGCATTATCAATTCCTAAGTTAAACTGTGTGACCTGTACCAAGTAGGTTTTTAGCCACAAAAGGACAACAGCAAGGAAGAAAAATACAGCAAACTTTTTCAGATACCCCTGTTCCTCAATATATTGTTTTCTCATTTTCAATTTACCCTCTTTCTTAATGTTCGATCTTAAACTACTCTTTATATCAATCAGTCTAGTAGAAGAAAAGGAAGACTTGATGAGTTACTTATCACCAAAAAATGGTTGTTATAAGGCTAAACCAGAGTTTATCACAACAATCTCTAAAAAGGAATCATAATAATACGCCAAAAAATGTCAGCCTTAGACATCGCTCGGCGAAAGTAGATGAGCAAAATCACCTCATCCAGAAAAACAAGGCCTAAAAGACGCCAAACAAAAAAGCCCCCATAGTAGGCCGTCCTAATTAAACCAATGATAAGGCAACAGGCAATCTTTAGTACCACTAGGGCAATGGATAGCTTTGCCGAAATGTGTGAACCAACCGTGATTACGCGAATCCACTTGAAAAATAAATAGGCTTCGAAAAAACTTCCTACTATATATACGTTTATATTATTAAAAAGTTTCTCTTTCATGTATTTTTATTTTTTCTTATTGTTCATCTACTATTATATACTCTTACTATTAGGTAGTTAGTCCTGTTTCTAACAATAATCCTTGCTCCGAAATAAATAAACCCTAAATTTTCCACCAATGGGCATGTTCTCCTAATGACTAGGTCCTCTGATTCATGATAAATTAATACACGTAGCTGATGAACAAAACAAACATGAAATGGTGAGTAATCGCGGCTCATGTTTACATGAGTTGAGGAAAGTCCAGGCTCGCCCGGTGCTGAGATGCCCGGAGTGTTCGTGCCATCTGCAAAGATGGGCAGCAGACTTCTTGTCTGTTGACGGCGGAGAAATCATGCTAAGTCCAATACGGATACGCTGAGAGTACCCTGAAAGTGCCACAGAGACGATACTCTTCTGGAAACGGAAGAGGTGGAACGGGTAAACCCCACGAGCGAGCAACCCAAACTTTGGTAGGGGCACCATCCTGCGGGAATTGAACCAAACGGATGGATCGGTCAATATAACCGATAGTCATATGATTACACCTGTAGTGCGAGATTGGCATCGCCTGGAGCACGCAGGAACAAAACCTGGCTTACAGCCATTTCATGCGCCGATTCATTAGTTGTTTCAACAATTTTCAATAAAATTCACATAGAAGAATTAGTCTAGCCTATACATACCGTGCTAGACGGGGAGTTGGCGGTGCCCTGTTACCCGCAATCCGCCATAGCGGGGTTGAATTCCTACCTGAGGTAGCTACATGTGAGGTCTGCCTTGTAATAGGAGTGTTGACAATTGGGTCCTACGCAATGGAAACCTATGAAATTGGTCAGGTCCGGAAGGAAGCAGCCATAAGTAGAACTTTCTATGTGCCGTGGGGTCGCCTAGTTCGAGCTTTCTCTTACAAGTAACGCTTGGTTGTTTCTATCGATGGTAGGTGCACGGTGTTACATATCATATTCTTCATACCATACCTAAAAAGGCCAACCCAGAATTAAATCTGAGTTGGTCTTTTTTATTTCTTATTTTTAGCTTTCTATTGTTCTACCTTTTCGTTACTAGCCTGTTGCACGATTAATTCCGTGTTGCCATCGCTAAGCGTTTCAATGCCACCTTATCGATTTTTCCAACATGGGTTTTTGGCAATTTTTCTAAGAAGAGAAACTGTTTGGGAACTTTGTAGCTCCCGAGCTTCCTTGAGCAATATCGTCTTAACTCTTCCTCTGAAAGCTTGTCATTCGTTTTCGTGACTAGACATGCGGTAACGATTTCTCCCCATTTTTGATCAGGAAGCCCAATGACTGCTAGTTCGTTAATCTGAGGATGTGAAGCGAGCCAATGTTCAACCTCAAGCGGATAGACATTTTCTCCTCCAGTGATGATCATATCCTTCTTTCGACCTACGATATAAAAATATCCGCCCTCATCTTTTTTAGCTAAATCCCCCGTATGGATCCAACCATCTTTGATGGTCTCTCTAGTTGCTTGTGGTTGATTCCAATAATATTCAAAAGAATGTTTTCCTTGGATGAGGATTTCCCCTACTTCATTAATACCTGCCTCTTGCCCCTCTTCCGTTTGTAATTTAACGGTATTAAAAAGCATGGGTTTGCCAACAGACCCCCTCTTTCCCCCTGCTTCTTCTGGGTGAATATAAAAATTATTAGGTCCTGCTTCCGTTAACCCGTAGCCTTCTTTAAACAATAACCCTTTTCTTTTAAAGGCTTCATAAATTTCAAATGGGCACGGCGCCCCACCTGATAAAAAAGTTTTAATAGAAGGAAAGGAGCTTGTTTTGAATTCCGCAGTTTCAATCATCATATGATACATGGTCGGTACCAATAAAACAGTGGTGCATTGATAGTGATTTAAGTAGGTAATCGCTTTAACTGGGTCATAATCACTAGCAATCACGACTTTCCCACCTGCGAGCAGGATCGGAATCGATAAGGCATTAAGTCCCCCTGTGTGGAATAGAGGCATATAAGTTAATGTAGTATCATCATTGGTTAAATTCCAACTGATTACCGTATTGACCGCGTTCGTCAAAATCGACTGATGAGAAAGGACAACTCCCTTTGGTTTTCCGGTTGTTCCCCCTGTATAAATGATTGCTAACGGGTCTTTTTCATCTAAGGGTTCCTCGGCGACTATAGCCATGTTAAGTTTGGGTCGGAGTTCTCGCTCCACTTGAAAGGTCTCGTAATTAACAAATAATGGATTATCAAAGATTTCTTTAAACTTGGAATGGTAGCCAATTAGTTTCGGCGAACAATCGGTTAAGATAAAATGGACTTCTTCTAACGACAATCGCCAATTGATTGGAACAAAGATGGCACCAATTTTCCCACAGGCAAACAGCAATTCGAAATAGCTGAGATGATTGGGAGAAAGAAGAGCAATTCGTTCTCCTTTTCTTACTCCTTTTTCATAAAGCCAATTCGCCGTTGCCTGACTGCGGCTGTTCAGTTCAGCAAATGTCCTCGTTGTATTTTCTTCTGCATCTATTAAAGCCACCGCCTCAGGCGATAATCGTGTCCGATTTTCAAGCCAATCCAGCTCCCACCTCACAGCCATCTCTCCCTTTTCTTAAGTAATCTCATCATAAGAAATAGGAGTTACAACGAAGTTACAAGAGTTGGAAATGTCCACGCTTTCCGCAGGCGGAAAGCGATGCGCCTTGAGCGGAAATCAACATCAATGTTTAACACAGCTAATTTCGTTTGGATATATATGTTAAAATGATCCTTGTGAAGGTTTTTGTGGATTACTAGAGGAAATGCTTTAAAGAGAGATTAAATACATGGGGGAAATGGAAAAGTGGATGCAGTTAAACACAACGGAAGTGCTTGGGATAAAAAAGTCGAAGATGGCTCTGTTTACACGAAGGAAGTCTCCAGTGAGGTCATTGAGAAATGTAAAAAAGGGGAATGGGAAATTACTGTCACAACTGAAAAGCCGGTTCCAAGAAATTGGTTCCCGAAGTCACTAGTTGGATTAAAAGTTCTTTGCTTAGCTTCTGGCGGTGGTCAACAAGGTCCAGTCCTATCTGCAGCAGGGGCCGATGTAACGGTTATTGATTTAAGCAAAAAGCAATTAGAAAAGGATGAATTTGTAGCGAAACGCGATGGGTTATCACTTCGAACCGTTCAGGGGGATATGTCTGATTTGTCTCAGTTTGAGGATGAAGCGTTTAATTTGATTGTTCATCCAGTTTCGAACGTATTTGTCGAAGACATTTCTCCTGTATGGAAGGAAGCTTCAAGGGTATTGAAAAATAACGGGGTTCTTATTTCTGGCTTCACCAATCCTCTGCTGTTTATTTTTGATGATGAAGAAGACCAAAAAGGAAATTTGGTGGTGAAAAATTCAATTCCCTTCTGCTCATTGGATCCTTTGACAGAACAAGAAGTCACCGATTACATTAACGCTAATAATACAATCGAGTATGGCCATACTTTAGAAGATCAAATTCAAGGCCAAGTGGACGCAGGGTTCGTGATTGCTGGATTGTTCGAAGATGACTTTGGTGGAAGAAGGCCGTTAGATAAGTACATAAAATGTTTTGTTGCTACAAGAGCCGTTAAGCTGAAGTTTGATTAACTACAGGTTGTATTATTTAGGTGAAGAGGCTTAAAAGAGATTGAAGCATAATCAATCTCTTTTTTGTAGTGGATATTTCGCTTTTCTAACAAAGATTAATAGGTTTTGGAAGCAGGAGAACCGTCCCTATGCTTCCAAACTCTTTCCCCATTCGGTTTGAGGGTCAAGTTTGTCGCCCATTTTCAGTCCCCTTTCCCCACTGTATCGTTGTCGCTCCCCAAGCATAGCCAATCCCCGCACTTACAAGCACGACCATCGTTCCATCTTGTAGCTTCCCGGCTTCTTCAGCAAGCTCTAACGACAATATCTGATCCATCTGCCCAATATGTCCATAGTCTTCAAGATAAATTGAATCTTTCTCAGATAGTCCAAGTTCTTTTAATACATATTGGTGCGCTGATTTTTTCATATGCAACATCGCAACATACCCAATCTCTTTTTCCGAATACCCACTCTTCCGCAGTGATTCCCGAATAACTTTTAGAAAGTTGGCCATTGATTTTTGTTCCAGACGCTCTTTCATCCCTTGAGGGTCAAGAACATCAAGCTGATAAAGGTGAAGATTGTCTTTTGATATTGGATTCTTTGTTCCACCGGCTACCACAACCACGTCCTCAGAAAATGAGCCGTCCGTGATAATTTCTGTTTCCATGATGACATTGCGATTCAAACCTTTCTGCAATAGAATTGCCCCACCACCAGCACTCAGATTATACATAAACCGTGTTCGTTTATTTTTATAATCAATAAAGTCGCCGTTTCGATAGCCCCCAGCTAAAAGCACGGTGTTAACAGAAGGGTCAGCCATCATCATGTTTTTGGCAACCTTCAACGCCATAATTGTCGTCCCACACCGCTGGGCAACATCAAAAGCCCATGCATTTCTTGCTCCGACTTCTTCCTGGAGCTTAATCCCTGCCGTCCATAATGGATATTCTTTATATTCCTCGCCAATATACAAGACTAAATCGATTTCTAACGGGTCGATTCCCGCCTTTTCGATAGCTTTCTTTGCCGCCCGAATTCCCATTTCACATGTATGATCTTCCTTGCCTGGAACCGGTTTTCTTTTTATCCCCATTTTCTCCTCGACGATTTCAGGAGGAATCCCTGCCCGTTCGGCAATCTCTTGTCCGGATATAAACTGGGAGGGAATATACGTGGCAATACTTAAAATCCCAACCTCCACCATATCACCACCTCCAGCTCAAGAGTAATTCGTTATCTCTTTCATATAAAGTACTGCCTCTTCCATCGTCTCAAATAGCGTTTCCTCATTTTCTTGTACATGAGTAACTTTGATTCGCCATAACTTTATATTCTTTTCCTCATCGACACCAGCTAAGTGGAATCGTATGACAAATGACGCCATTTGTTTTTCCTCCATCCTACACTTCCTCCTTGATGGAACCGAAGTTGTTTTTTCACGATTTCGATTCCTTCTCAGCCTGAGATATTTTTATCATCCTTGTTTTCCACCGTATGTTTCTTGCGCTTTTTCATATTTTGAAGAGTCCCGACAATTCCCTTTGGAAAAAACATTACAGCTAAGATATAAACAATTCCAAAAAGAATGATCCAGCGCTCAAAAATCCAATGGACCTTTGCCAGCTGGGTCAGCCAGTGGTGGGCGAATTCAATGATCCCTGCACCAACGATTGCCCCGACAAGCGTACCCACTCCACCGATAATCGTCATTAACAACGCATCTAACGTGATATCCATCGTAAAAACACTTGTATTCACAAATCGTAAGGACATCGAGTACAAAATCCCCGCTAAGCCTGCAATCACACCGGAAACGACGCTGGCAATGATTTTATATTGAATAACACTGTAACCAAGTGACTCTGCCCGTGGTTCGTTTTCGCGAATCGCTTGTAACACGCGGCCAAGTGGAGAATTGGTAAAGCGCGTCAAAAGAACAAAGACCAGGATCATCGCTACGAGACAAATGAGGTAGAAGTCAAAGCGATCGCGAAATACTTCTGGAGTCCGGAAGGTAAAACCATCATTTCCATATGTCAAACTTCGCCATTTCTCAGCTAGCACTAAAAATAACCCGGCAAACGCTAAAGTAAGCATCGCATAAAAATGACTTTTCAGCCTTAAGGTTAACAGGCCAACAATGTAGCTAAGAATCGCTGTCAACACCACCGTTACCAGCACCGCTAGGAGAAAATAAGGGACGGTTGGCTCGAATTGCTTCATGAAAATCCCAATTGTATAGGCACCAATCCCGAAGAACATCGCATGACCAAAGGACACGATACCCGTGTAACCGAGCAGCAAATCGTAGCTCATCGCAAACATCGCAAAGATGAACACTTGCGTGAGTAGAATTATCATCGATCTTGAATCATACACGAACGGGAGAACCAGGAGCATAACCGCTATGAGTCCATAAAATAGATTTTTCTTCTCTTTGATCATACGTCTCACCCCTTCATCCCGAATAAGCCTTGTGGTCTAAAGATTAGCACGACCACCATTAACAACATGTTGGCGGCTAAGGCTAAGTCTGGGACATAGTAGGCCATGAACGAACCTGATAAACCTACCAAAATCGCGGCTAAAATTGACCCTGGGAAGCTTCCCATTCCACCAATCACCACAACAATGAATGCAAGAATCGCAAACTCCATTCCCATTTCGGCATGAATTACGCCTGAATACGGACCGAGAAGAACTCCGCCTAAAGCGGCCATAGCTGCACCAATCATAAAGACTAGCATGAAGACTTTCTTGATATTTATTCCGAGCGCCTGAACCATTTCCTTGTTCATGACCCCTGCCCGGACCACTAAACCAATCTTTGTATTTTTAAGTACGTATTGAACGGCTAAAAATACAAGCAACCCAACGAGGATGATGAACACACGATATTTAATAATGATGATATTGCCAACTTCCCAACTTCCTTGTAAAAAACTAGGGGCGACAGCGGAGAGCTGATTTGGTCCCCAAACCACTTTTAATAATTCTGATAACACAAGCATAAGTCCAAGCGTGATGAGAATTTGTTGAACATGATTGCCATACACTGGTTTGATAATGAATCTTTCAGTGATCATTCCGAGGATCAGGCCGGTTATGATCGCCCCAATAATTCCGATAAAAAAGCTACCAGTTGTCGCATAAATCCACGTTCCGCTGTAGGCACCCCAAGCAAATAATCCACCGTGGGCAAAGTTCAGCACGTCCATTAATCCAAAGATAAGCGTGAGTCCGGCTGCTAGTAAGAAAATCAACATCCCAGTAGCCAACCCATTTAGAGCTAGATTAAAAAACACCTCCACGTACAGCTCCTCCTCCCTTAAGCAATTCCTAAGTACTTTCGCCTCATATCCTGGTCGTCTTTAAGCACTTGCATTTCACCACTTTGAACGGTTTTGCCATCATCAATGATATAAAAACGATCACCAATCGTACTTGCCATCATAAAGTTTTGCTCAACTAACACAATCGTTGTGTTCTCCTTCATCTCCATGATTGATTCCATGACTTTTTCAACAACAATTGGCGCGAGCCCTTTGCTAGGTTCGTCAATCAACAACAATTCATTTTCATTGATATACGCTCTCGCAATCGAAAGCATTTGCTTTTGCCCACCGCTTAAAAGTCCACCAGGCTTTTTCCAAAAGGTTTTTAAATCAGGAAATAAATCTAATATATAGTGAAGGCGAGCTTGAGTTTGGTCATTATCGCTTTTCATGGCAACTTTCATATTTTCCTCAACCGTTAATTGAGCAAAGATTCCTTGATCTTCTGGGACATAGCCAATCCCTTTTTGTGCAATTTGATAGGTTGGCAGTGAGTGGATGTCTTCCCCATTGAATTGAACCTGCCCTTTTGAAGCCGGGTTCAACCCCATGATTGTCCTTAAGGTGGTGGTCTTGCCGGCCCCATTCCTTCCGAGCAGAACGGTTACCTCGCCTTTTCTGACTTCAAATGAAATGCCTTGTAAAATATGAAACTGACCGATATACGTTTCAACATTGTTAAGCTTCAGTTGAGCGCTCATCCTCCAACACCCCCTAAATACGCGGACTGAACGGTCTCATTTTTCATAATCTCTTCTGGCGTTCCATCAGCGAGCAAGCTTCCATTAAAAAGCACCATGATGGAATCAGACAAGTCCATGATTAGATCCATTTTGTGCTCAATTAAGAGGATGGTGCGATCGCCGGTTTCCTTGATTTTTCGAATTACTTCCAATATAGCTGGCACTTCTTCTAATGACATGCCCGCTGTTGGTTCATCTAAAAGGAGAACATCGGTATTTAAGGCTAATAACATCGCAATCTCTAATTTCCGTTTTTCACCATGCGCAAGATTACATGCAAGTGTTTCTTTTTTATTATCAAGGAGGACGAGCTCAAGCCATTCCACTGCTTTCGCTTCTACCTGCTTATATTTTTTATAGGAAACCAACATTTGATAACGGATGCCAGCTTGTGACTGAACGGCTAATCTGACATTCTCTAAAACGGTTAGATTCGGAAACACATTGGTAATTTGAAACGATCTCCCAATCCCTTTGCGGGTTCTCAATGTCGGTGAAAGCTTGGTAATATCTTCACCGCGATATAGGATTTTGCCCGCGGTCGGTGTGAGCTGACCACTTAGAAGATTAAAAAACGTTGTCTTCCCTGCGCCATTCGGCCCGATAATCGATTTAAAATGGTTTTCATCCACAGAAAAGGACACACGGTCAACGGCGGTATGCCCACCAAAAGCAATCGTTAAATCGGTTGTTTCAATTAAGCCCATAACGTCACCACCCTAAATTTGTAAATAAAACGATGAACTTCGGCACAGTTTACCGAAGTTCATCGTGCTTTTAATTCCGTACAGGAGGAGCTGTTTCTTCCGGACTTAGCTCACGCATAAGCACAGGTACTGGATAAGGAACTCCTTCTTTTTCTTCAAGTTTAATCGCATATAAAGTTTGGAGCGCCTGGTGATCTTCAGGGCGGAATGTCATCGTGCCTTTAGGCGTTTCAAAGCTCATTCCCTCTAACGTATCAATTAACTGATCTGTATCTGTTTCCCCTTCTGTTTTCTTTAACGCCTCGACAATGGCAATCGCTGCACTCATGCCACCAGGTGTAAATAAATCTGGAACATCTCCATTGAATTTTTCTTTGTGTTTCTCAACAAGCCAATCATTGATCTCATTACTTGGCAGATCATGATAATAAACAGAGAAGCCTTCCATGCCCACTAATGGCTGCATCGTAGCTAATGCCGCGATATCTGGTGCTCCCGTTGAGATTTTAATTCCTTTGTCTTGAACCTTCATATCGGAAATTTGATTCCATGGCGAATTCGCCCCTGCCCAGACAACAAATAAATAATCAGGATCGGCATCAATTACTTTTTGAATATTAGAGGTAAAGTCTGTTGCCGCTGGATCGGCGTATTCTTCATGTACGATTTCCGCACCTAGCTTTTCGGCCGCTTCTTTAAAGGCAGATACTCCATCACGACCAAACGAATAATCAGGTGCGAGGGTGGCAATTTTTACCCCATCCGCTGCAATGGCTGCTGCTCCGGCAACGGCATCTTGAGAGGAGTTACGGGCGGTACGGAAAAGATATCGGTTAAACTCTGAACCTGTAATACTATCAGCGACAGCTGGTTCGACAATCATAATTTTTTCATATTCTTCCGCTAACGGGAGAACGGCTAATGTGTCTCCTGAGCTGGAGGAGCCCACGAGAAAATCCACTTCATCTTCTTCAAGAAGCTTTGTTGCTTTTTGCACCGCTACTTCCGGTTTGGTTTCGGTATCCTCAACCACAAATTCAATCTTGCGACCTGCAACCTCGTTCGTTCCATCTGTCGCATACTCTAAACCCAGCTCAAAGCCTCTTAAGGTTTGTTCCCCATAAGCTTCGAGCCCACCCGTTTGCGAGGCTAATACTCCAATTTTAATTGGTGCCTGTGTTTCTTCTTGCTTGTCAGTTGACCCACCGCTGCTTTCATTTCCACTTTCCTTGGAGTTACTACAAGCACTTGCAAAAATCATGATGAAGGCCATAAAGCAAATAAAAGCAATATTCCGTTTGCCCGCCATGTTTCTTTTCCCCCTTAACATTTGATCTAGAAAAAGCTGGTTAAGCTTTTGAGAGTATCATAGAAGAGTAGGGTTACAAATGAGTTACAAGAGGAGTTGGGTGGGATGAGATATATCTAGGGGGAAGCTTGAGTATGTGCATTGATGGAGCTGCTCAGTGACCATACTTGTGGAAGACGCTTCAGTTTGGGCATTGATGGAGGCTCTCAGTGACCATACTTGTGGAAGACGCTTCAGTTTGGGCACTGATGGAGGCCTCAGCGACCATACTTGTGGAAGACGCTTCAGTTTGGGCATCGATGGAGGTGTTCAGTGACCATACTCGTGGAATGAACTTGAGTTTGGGCATTGATGGTGGCTCTCAGTGACCATACTCGTGGAATGAACTTCTTCTAATCGCAAAATAAAAAAACATCCCGTGGAAGGATGTTTAAAACTAATAATGTTCATCCTTAGTCAGCTAGAATCATTTCATACATCTGCCTTGTCGGTTCGAGTGGTGTGACGCCTAATTCATCTTCAAGGATTTTACAGCATTTTTGATACCATTTCATCGCGAACGGCCGATTGTTTTTACGATAATAGCAAAACATCAGCAATCGATAGGCCTCTTCCCAGGTCCGGTCCTTCTCTAAAATGGTTTCACACCAATAGATGGCTTTATCATAATCTTCTATTCTGACACTATTTTGCGCTAATTTCTCTGAGGCTCGGAGAAACAGAACTTGAAGTCTTTCGCGTTCATTCAAACACCAATCCTCATATCGACGGTCCCGTAAATAGTCGCCTTTGTAGAGTTGTAGCCCTTTTTCAAGAAATGGACTCACCATTTCTCCTTTCTGTTCTGCAAGGCCGCGATTGATCCATTCCTCAAATTGGATGGAATCAAGCTCAATCCCTGCATGGTGATTAAGACCATAGCTTGTTCCGTCTCTAATCACGAAAAATGGGGTTTCACGAGCCTTTCGTTTCGGCTCAAGCACTTTATTTAGCGCATTTAACGCGACCTTGAAATCCCGAGCGGCATTCTTTTCATCCTGCTCAGGCCAAAGCTTATGGAATATCTCTTCCTTTGGAAACAAATGAAAGGGGCGTGTGGTAAATAATTGCAAAAGTTCTTTCGCTTTCCCCCTTTGCCAATCCTTTTCTTCAACTTCTCGATCACCTAACCAAACTTTAAATGGACCTAAAGTATCAATCCTCAACGTGTAACCTGGATGCGATTTTAGATGAGTTAGCTCCATATCCTGCAATAGTTTACTAACGTAAGTCGAGGGGGTGCTTTTCTTCCCGGCTTCGATTAACATGGGTGCTAACATATGCAAATCTCTCGGGCCAAACACTGTTTTTCTCTGAAAGATGAACTCATAATTCCCCTGTTCCACCTGTCTTAGTAAAGAAGTCAGGTTTCGTTCATATAACTGATCATTATCTTGAAGATAGGAACAGTATGTTAACCATAAATACGAAAGCATCTGCCCAAATGAATCATTGCACAGAGTAAACATCTTTTCCGCTTTCTCCAAGTAGGATAAGGCTTGATTGATGTTTCGATGATAAGCAGCCGCAATGCCTAGGCTTAAGGTGATAAACGAAGAAAGCCATAAATCTTTGACTCTATCTGTTTCTTGAAGAGCAGCGTTTCCAGCCTCAATTGCCCGTTCATATTCACCTTTTCTTCCATATAAAAGACATAACCCCATTAACGGTTCGGCTTTCCCGCGCTCGACTTGAATGGCCTCCATCATCTCCAGTGCCGTTTCATAGCATTTGATTGCTAATGACGCATCATATTGATCAAGAAGTTGGATTGCATGACCCATTCGAATCCAGCCGCAAGCCTCTACATAGGGAGATTCAATTTCAATTCCATTCTGAATGCCTTCTTGTGCTAATGACTTAGACTCTGCTCCATTTCCAATAAAAGCTTCAATTAACGCTAATAACAAATCGGTCTCCCGATGAGATTGAGGCAAATGTACCTTCATTGCCTCTTTGTTTTTAGTAGCTAATAAAATATTCCTCGCTCGATCAAGTCTACCAGTACGCAAATATAAACGTGCCTCTAACTGAACATCTACCTGATGATTCATCACGGACTGGGCTTGATTCATCCATTTTTCAGCTTTCGACCCTTGCCCTAAGTTAATGAGATTTTCAGCTAGCAAGCGATAAAGCATTCCCCGGTCTTCTTCGGAATGGTAATCGCTATTTTCAAGGAATTCCATCGCTTGATTCAATAATCGTTCTGCATTTTCAGGTTGAATGGTATCTAAATAAATTTTCGCTTTTCCCTCTAACGATTTACTCTTTACGAAGGGGTTTCTTCTTTTATCCGCTTCTACGATGGCTCGGTCATAACAAACTTCCGCCTCATTATATAACGAACGGTAACGAAGAACTTCCCCTTGTAAAAGCCATAAGGTGTAAAACTCATCCTTAACCTGTTCAGGAATCGTCGTCAACCTTTCATAGAGACTTTCAAGCTTGCCGCTTTTCAGCATTGTCGGTCCATATTCATGTAATAGGGCTGCCGAAGCTTGGATCGATTGGATCTTTTGATAATGCGCGAGAGCTAGCTCAAACTGCTGTCTTTTTTCATAAAAGCGTGCACAGCTCTCGTGCAACATCGTATAACTTCGGGGTTGGTTCTTCTTTAATTGTTCCTCTAAAAACTCTTTAAACAAGGCGTGGTATCGATATTGTTGTTCGCCTATTTTTTGAACGAATAAATTATGGTCTGAAATTTGTTGAAGCATCCCCTCTGAATTAGCCATGCCTAAGACAGACTCGCAAATTTCCTTGTCCATCTCATCAAAAACGCTGGTTTGTTCTAGGAACTGCTGGACCATTGGAGGTTGTTGCTCAAAGACCTCTCGCGCTAAATAATGAAACAGGTGATCTAAGGTTTGGATCGAAATATGCGAAAAGGCTTCGAAATCTGTGTTCTCGTTTAGTTGTTGGGCAATCATCCCTAAAGCAATGACCCAGCCTTCCGTGATATTGAATACCGTTTCAAGCTGCTCTTCGTTCAGGTCGATACCATAATAGTCACATAAAAATAATTCAATTTCATCCTTTGTTAACACCAAATCCTCTTTTGTAATTTCAAGCAGTTGGTCGCTAACTTTCATTTTCGATAGCGAATTCCATCTTGGTCGACTTCTACTCGAAACGATGACATGAAAGTTGTCGGGAATATGTTCAATTAATTTCTCCATCCAACTGTTCACATTGTACGAATGTTCCACCTGATGATAATCGTCTAAAATCAAAATGATTTCTTCGTCAACTGCGACAACATCATTAATAAATAACGAACAAAGCGCATCCAAGGTATCTTCACGTAAATATGGATCCATCTGCTCCATATATTCGCTTAATTCCGCGCCAAAGTTCGGGATAACCGTCCGAATCGCTGAAACGATGTACGTTAGAAACGGGATCATGTCATCATCTGCAGCTGAGATCGAATACCAGCAACACGGTACCTGCTCATCACTAACATACAACGCTAAAGCTGTACTCTTCCCGTAACCAGCGCTTGAGTGGACAAGGGTAAGAGGATAGTCAGAAAACGCTTTCATTTTCTTGGTTAATTTAGCTCTTCTAATTGAATCTTCCTTAAATCTCGGAGCCATAAGCTTCGTTTTCATAACCTGAATTTGCTTTTTCATTCTTTCCTCCTTACCCCACTTCTCTTTCGGCTTGTAATATCCTTGGCTTTTACACTTAATATCCCCTTACAAGAGCCTATTTTCTTAATTTTCAATATTTTATCACAAAAAACCTAAAAAAGAACTCGAAATCAATCGAATCCTTTTTCAACAATATATTTGAGGTGGTGAAGCAAAGGGACGGTTCTCTTGCTTCCTTGACAACGAAGTGTCATGGAAGAAGAAGAACCGTCCCCATGTCAACTATTCTTCACAGTTAGGTAGGATTTGGCGATGTTATGGACGGTGGTGGTCCATCGGGATTGGGAGTCTTTTAGGGCGTGATTAACGTTTTCGATGCCTTCTTGATCCCATAGACTTAGGTTTGAGGTTGGTGGGAGTTGTTTTTCGATGAAGTTGGTGATTTGTTTAATGGTTTCTACGGCATCTTCGCCCTTTGCGATGATGGTAAACTTTTTTCCAGCCTTTGAGGGGATTAACAAACTCATTAGTCCTAAAATGCTTTTTGCATTAAAAATTTTCTTATTCTTCTCGATGAAGACCTCACTGGTAAATGTACTATTTAATTGCACAAATTCGACGGTTTTTTGAACAGTGAATCCACCTTCTGGGACACTAAAGATTCGTTTTTTCTCCATGTAAAAATTCCTCCTTCAATCTGTTTTAAACACCATAGTCATATACCAATACTGAAAAAAGAACGAGTTACGTCGATAAGAAGAAATATTGACAAAGTCTTAAAACCTAAATGACTCTTACCCCTTCTGAAAATGGAAAATTTTATAAAATTTGTATTGATTAATTGTAATTTATCACATGGTTTGCTAGCTGCATATCGTTGTGGCATGTATTGTTACATAGTTTTTTTAGTCAGTAATCTTGCGTGATTCCTAGCGATTAGAAAACTTCCATTCAACAAATATATTTTGATTTCAGTCAAAGGAATCTCTTCTGTGACCACGAATTTATTAAAGAGGAACGAGAAGGTTGGTGAGTTAGTTGATTAATAAATTTGTGATGCCGGAAGTAATCTTTGGGAGAGGTTCCCTTCGCCAGGTTGGTGAAAGCTGTCTAAGGCTTGGTGCAAAGAAAGTGCTGATTGTATCTGACCCTGGTGTGATTGAGGCTGGCTGGCTGGAACAAGTGATTGAAAGTTGCCGAGGGACTGGACTTTTGTATGCATGCTTCCAAGAAATTACGACGAATCCTAAGGACTATGAAGCAGAGAAAGGAGCTGCTTTTTATAAAGAACAAGAATGCGATGCAATCATTGGCATCGGGGGAGGCAGTGTCATCGATATTGCCAAAGCCGTAGCGATTCTCGCCACCAATGGCGGTCGCATCTCCGATTACGAAGGAGTTGATCGGATTGAAGTTCCCCTCCCTCCGCTCGTCATGGCCGGAACGACGGCGGGTTCTGGCTCTGAAGTGTCTCAATTTTCCGTTATTGTTAATACAGTAAGTAAAAAGAAAATGACGATTGTCTCCAAATCGCTGGTGCCGGATATTGCGATTATTGATCCAGAGACATTAGCGACGAAAAGTGCACATTTAACCGCCTCCACGGGGCTAGATGTTTTAACCCATGCGATTGAAGCTTTTGTTAGTATTGCGGCGACGCCCATGACGGATGTGCATGCGAAAAATGCCATTAAGCTTGTGGCCGAAAATCTACGCCCTTCTGTTGCTTCCAAATTAAATAGCGAAGCAAAGGAAAATATGGCGATGGCGAGTCTACAAGCAGGACTAGCGTTTTCGAATGCCATCTTAGGAGCCGTCCACGCGATGTCACACTCCATTGGTGGACGCTACCCGATGCTTCATGGAGATGTAAACGCGGTTCTACTTCCTATCGTAATGGAATTCAATCTTTTAGCAGCACCGAGAAAGTTTCAGGAAATTGCTGCGCTACTCGGGGAAAACATCGAGGGTCTCTCTGCCTCGGAAGCAGGAAGAAAAGCGATTGAGTATGTAAAGGAATTGTCACTCGACATCGGTGCCCCGCAGCGACTTTCTGAGATGGGCTTTGAAGAAGAAATGATTGGGGCAATTAGTGAACTGGCTCTGAATGATGCTTGCATGATTACCAATCCCCGTGACATTACGGCTAGCGATGTCGAAGCTTTACTGAGAAAAGCGTTATAGGGAGTGCTTAGATGAGAAACCGCGAAGAAATGATAGAGTATTTGACCGGAGTTCAATCCTCAAAAAGAAACTACTATACTGAATTAAAGAAGACGGTTAGTGAATTGGAAAAGAAAAACATGCAGCTAGAAATCATCAATGACGTCGTAAAGGGCTTCAATGTCGAGATGTCGATGGACGAGATGTTGAAAAATGTCCTCGAAAAGCTGGAAACCATCTTTGCGATTCATCAAATCAGCCTTTCTGTGGTCGAAGGCAGTAAGCTGGTACGCTCAAATGTTTACCCCTCCACCATGATTGACTTTCCTGCAATGGGGGCAATTCCTGAACAAGACTCGTTGTATTGGCATGTCGTCCGTTCAGGAAAACCACTATTTTACCGGACATCTGACAACAACAAATGGCGCGAGGATCAATTCTTATTGAAGCTTGGGATGGCCAGCTTGTTTTTATTCCCATTAGTGAACAAAGGGAAAGTATTCGGCCTGCTTGCGTTAGCGAGCAAAACCATGGAGGACCACCATTCTTCAGATCTAACTTTTTTTCAACAGCTTTCCGACCAAGTCGCTGTTTGTATGCAAAATGCCCGCCTTTATAATGAAGTACTAGACACGAAGAAGCACTGGGAGGAAACGTTTCAAGCCGTATCAGAAGCGATTATTACCGTTGGCATGCATGGAGACATCCTGCAAGCAAATCAAGCAACCTATCAATATTTTCCTGACATAGAGAACCTAACTGGTTTATACGTCGATGACCTTCTATTTTTAAAAACGGAAAATCCCTTTCGGATATCAATGGCAAACGGAGTGCCTTCATCAGCGGAGCTCCATCTTCAAGAAAAGATTTGCGAGTGTTATTGCTACCCTGTATTTGATGATGCGGACCAACTGTACGCAGCGATTATTTATATTAAAGATGTAACGGCTAAAAGAAGAATCGAGGTCCAATTGGTACAATCCGGAAAGCTCGCTGCCATTGGCGAAATGGCCGCAGGTGTTGCTCATGAATTGAACAACCCCCTTACGGCCATTATGGGCAATTCGCAATTGCTTTTAAGGAAATTAGATCTCAACGGTTCCCAATACAAGCTGCTTGAGGACATTTATGAGTGCGGAAAACGGAGCAAAAATATCATTCGCAATCTACTAACCTTTTCTCGCCAGGAGGAATATCTGTTTGATCAATGCTCCGTCAATGAAGCGGTCGAACAAGTCTTAAGCCTTGTCGGAAACCAATTACATAAGCTGATGATTGAAATTGAAACCGAGCTTGACCCGAGTCTCCCTATTATTGAAGGAAGTGGACAGCAGATTGGCCAAATTATCTTGAATTTACTTTTAAACGCCAAGGATGCTCTTGAAGAGAGCGAGCAGGAAAAGAAAAAAATTAAAATACATACGAGTGTGCAGAACGTGGATGAACTTAAATGGATTGTCCTAACTGTTGAGGATAATGGAATTGGTATAGAAGAAGCGGTGGTAGCGGACATTTTCCATCCTTTTTACACTACGAAAAATGCGATTAAAGGGACTGGGCTTGGATTGTCTGTAAGCCTTGGAATTGCCGAGGCACATGGCGGAACGCTTAAAGCTGAAAGTACAGCAACAAAAGGTAGTAGTTTCCACCTGTTTTTACCAGTACCGACCTGCTAGCAACTAACTATCCCCTGCCTAGCAACTCCCTACCCGAGTGTTTAGGTGCAAAGAGAGGAGTGAACTCATGGCAAATGTATTAATTGTTGATGATGAACGTGAGATTGGGAATTTTCTAAGCTATCTTATAAGTGACAAAGGACATCAGACCATCACTTGTACCAGTGGAGCTGAGTTTGACCTACGGATAAGTGAGCAAGAATATCAGCTTGCCTTTCTCGATGTTCGCTTGCCGGATCGTAACGGACTCGAAATTCTACAAAACTTAAAAAAGCTTCAGCCTATGTGCAAAGCGATTGTGATGACCGGTTATGCAAATGTGAAAACCGCCGTAGAAGCGATTAAACTCGGGGCGAACGATTTTATCGAGAAGCCCTTTGATGATATAGAAGAAATTGAAACCCTTGTCGACCATCTTCTTCAAAATAATCCGGCACCGGCTCTTAACCATGCTCGAGAGTTGGCATCGAAGATGGAATGCTTTATTGGAAAGAACAAAAGCATGAATCAGCTTTTTACCCTTGCCTATAAGTTTGCGCAAAAAAATATTAATGTGTTGATTGAGGGTGAAACTGGAACTGGGAAGGATGTCCTTGCCAACTTTATCCATCAGGCGAGCAGGCGCGCGGGTTTTCCTTATGTGGCAGTCAATTGCGGAGCGATTACTGAAAGTCTGCTTGAAAGCGAATTGTTTGGTCATGCCAAAGGTTCATTCACTGGAGCAGCTAAGGATCGCAAAGGCTATTTCGAACTCGCCGGGAAAGGAACGTTATTTTTAGATGAAATTGGCGAAGCCTCCCTTACGACTCAGATCAAGCTATTACGGGTGCTTGAAACTGGTGAATTTATTAAAGTGGGCGGTGAAACGATTCAGCGGAGTCAAGCAAGAGTGATCGCCGCTTCGCACGTCAATCTTCAGGAGGCTGTTGCGAATGGTTCCTTTAGGGAAGATCTTCTTTACCGATTGGATGTGGTGAAGTTGACGATTCCTCCTTTGCGCGAAAGACTTGAGGATATCCCTTCGTTTATTGACTTTTATCTCAATCAGTTAGATCTCGATGTTACGTTTGCCCCGGAAACCGTGAAGTGCCTAAGTCAGTACGAATGGCCCGGAAACGTTCGTGAACTTGTTAATGTCATCAACAGAGCCGTGGCGCTTGCGGAAGGGGAAACGGAGATCATCACTCCTCGTTACTTACCGGCAAAGTTTTTATCGTCCCCCTCCTTCCCCGTAAAAGATAACTGTCTACCAAACGAGGATTCAGCAGCCGATTTTGATACTTACCTCAAGAATTGGCATGAAGTGATCTTGGAGATGTGGAAAACGGACAGCGATGTCCAGCTGCCAGAGCTATTGGACAAAATTAAGGAACTAGAAACCATTACCGCACAAGCCTTTATTCAAAAAGCGTTGGTGAAAAACGTTGGTAATCGGAAAGAAGCCACGAAGGACCTTGGCATTAGTATGCGGAAGCTCCGGTACTATTTGAATGAGAAAAAGACAAGTAGAGAGAATGAGGCGGTAAAAAAAAATTAGAAGTAAAAAGACCAAATCTTAACTGATTTGGCCTTTTTACGGTTTAGCTCGAAGGTTTTATTAGTTCATTTTTAAAACAACACGGCCATTAATTTTCCCTGCTTCCATATTTTCAAATACTTCATTGATGGAATCAAGGTCGACGGCTTCGATTTGGGAACGAACCTTGCCACGGGCGGCAAAATCAAGCGCCTCTTGCATATCCTTCCTCGTTCCAACGATGGATCCTCTTACCGTTACTCCATTGAGTACCGTATCAAAAATAGGAATTGGTAACTCGTCATGAGGCAAACCAACAACGACCAGCGTTCCACCACGTTTAACAGATTGATAGGCTTGTTCAAAGGCTTTTTTCGTTACCGCGACACTAATAGATGCCTGCACGCCACCGACTGCCTCTTGAATTGCTACAGCAGGATCTGTCTCCATTCCATTGATTGTCAAGTCGGCTCCTAATTCTTTCGCTAGTACAAGTTTTTCTTCATGAATATCGACAGCAATGACATTAAAGCCCATCGCTTTAGCGTATTGAAGAGCGATATGGCCAAGGCCACCAATTCCGTAGATTGCTACCCAATCTCCAGGTTTAGCTTCTGATACTTTTAAAGCTTTGTATGTTGTCACACCCGCACAAAGAATTGGCGCGACTTCCACTGGATCCAATCCTTCTGGAATCCGAGCCACATAATCAGCTGGTGCTTTACAATATTCTGCATAACCGCCATCGACGGAATAGCCACCATTTTCTTGATCCGGGCAAAGCGTTTCTCTTCCGCTCAAGCAATATTCACATTCTCCACAAGCAGAGTACAACCAAGGAATCCCAACCCGGTCTCCCACTTTAAGCGATTTCACCCCTTCGCCTATTTCTTCAATAATCCCTACCCCTTCATGTCCTGGGATTAAAGGTAACTTAGGCTTGACCGGCCAATCTCCATGAGCAGCGTGAAGGTCTGTGTGACAGACACCACATGCTTCAATCTTAACAAGGACTTCCCCGTATTCTAATGTTGGTTTTGGAACCTCTTTTACTTCTAGTTTTTGCTTGAATTCATTGACAACCGCTGCTTTCATGCTTCCCGTTTCAACTGCTTGTTTTGCATCCTTTACAACCGTTTCTTTCATCCTACCCATTCCCCCTAAAAGTAAATTCGCTTATATTAATGCAAGTACTGTGCCAACTATTTAAAATTGTAAAACGCTTACAAATAAATGGTTCTTACTACTAATCGGCCGAAAAATCGGCTCGAATGGCCATGAGTACGGCTGCCTTGGCCAAACTTTTACCAGGATACCAGCATTTTAAAGAAATAGATTAAAACAAAAAAGAACTCCATAAAAACTGGAGTTCTTTCATTGGCTTAATTTGTCTTTAGATTTATGCTTTCATGAAGTAAAATGCTAGTATATGTATTCATCTGCTCTTTTGGTTTCGTTAGCTCCTCCAAACTCTACTCTCCCTTCATATTCTTATTTTAGAACAAAGCACATCACACTATTATCCTTATCAACGTTCCAATCAATGAGGATATCAGCGACTTCCTGCTGAAATATCTCATCAAATCGTCCATCTCGATGAAAGTAAGACTTTTCTAATTCATCCTTTGTCACAATTAATTCTTGATCATACCCTTTTTGAATTAACGCTTTTTCAATTTGCACTAATATTCCATCCCGTTTAACGATATAAAGCTTTGGGCTTATTTGAAAAACTTTTGTTTTCTCCGGTTTTTTCTGAACTAAAATACTGATGCGATCCACTTCATCGATTAGTCGGTTAACATCCGCTGAAGATTCACCAGCATGGTTAGTATCTGTCTTTAGTTCTGATTCAAACATCGCAGTAATCATTCCTGTATTTTGCGGGTAATTCCAATCATGATAAAAACATTCAATATCCTGTTTAAATTCGAGCTCAAGAATCCCCTTCAATTGGGCAAGAATGCTTTTCATCACAATGCTTCGCGAAATATCCACTTTATCCGCGCTTCCACTTTTAATCAAGATGGACTCCATTGGTGATAAAAAACCTCTTATGTAAAAGACGAGAAAATGATTACTGGCAAACGCGTAACAAGATTCCGGTCCCCTACCGAAATTCTTTCTTAATAACTTACTTGTTAAGCTACTGATATCCTTTAGCTTTTCATGTGTGGGTGAGGACATATGTATTTTTCCCTCGCTTTCAACAAGCCTTTAATAAAGTATAAAAACTAATATCTCCCAATCGTTAAATTTTATAAAAAAGGCGAATCTAAAAGGTCCTAAATCCTACCAATAGAAAAAGGGGTAACCGAAAAACTGGTTATCCCTTTTAACGGTAGGCTGTTTTGGTAAAGATTGTTGTTAAAATCCTAAAGCCGATTTTAACGAAAGTTAAGCTAATTTGTCCGGTAGAGTATGTTTGCAAGCTCTTTTCTCAAAATTACAATGCTATTTTGCGACGAAACAAGGCTTCCTCCACCATATTTAGTATTCAAACGCAACAATGTTTGAGAAAAGAGCCTAACGGTAATATGGAGGGACGCGTAACCATCCTTTTTCCTCCATGATTGGCTTTAGTGTTAAGGCAAACGTCACCTTCATCATTTGAAATTTAGAAAATAAGTAACTGACATCCGCACGTACAGACTCCGTTAACCCCCGGGCCGCATAGGTAATCCCCATGTTGATATTATTGAAGATAAGGTTGGCAATTTCGTTGTCTGAAAGCTTTGCTCCTTCAGGCACGGTTTGGAACTCCCCTTTACCTATATTACGAAAATTGTCTGGTAATGGGATGCCTTCATTTGTGAGAAAATCCTTTAACTCTTTAATCATCGGTTTATGAACATTATTAATTAAATCATCCAGCTTTTTTCTCAGTTCTTCATCCTGTACAACATTAAACGCAGTTTGTTCCTCACGTAAAAACTGTTCTGCGCCATTTAGATACAACCATAAGTTCATCACTTCCCCAACATGCACCGGCCTTTTTTCCCCATCTAAAAATGGTTGAAACACATCTTTGATCACTTCAATTGGATTCACAAATATCACCTACATTTATTTATTGATTGCTTTATATCACTACTTTATCTTGCCAAAAAGAAAATTTTTCTATCCAGGGACGGTTCTTCTGCTTCCAAGTCACAAAAAAAAGCCGGGGAAAAAACCCCCGCCTCGTACTTTATCCTTATTCTTTCGCCTCTCTTGATTTGGTCTACAATTAGTCGGAAGCACTAGAACCGTCCCTATTCGACCGTAAATCGCCCTTTTTCTTCTTTTCCCCAGTACAGTTGATAAAGGTCGCCGCTATGTAAAGGGCCTACTCCTTCTGGTGTTCCAGTAAAGATGATGTCTCCTTCTCCTAGTCCAAAGCAGTTTTCACACTCATCGATAATGGTTTGTAAATTAAAGATCATATCCTTGATTTGTCCCTTTTGAGCGAGATTTCCGTTTTTCAGAAGCGAAAATTCTGTGTTGTAGGCTTCTTGTTCGCGAATGTCCCAAAAAGGGGTGACGATGGCTGAGTGTTTAAATCCTTTAGCTCTTAGCCATGGGTGGCCTTTCGTTTGTAATTCTTTTTGAACCTCACGTAGCGTTAAATCTAATCCAAGGGCAATTTGACTAACAACATCCCAAACACTTTCCCCTTGTTTCACTTCCCGGTCTATTTTTAAAACAACTTCAATTTCATAGTGAACCTGCCCCAAATGCTGTGGTACGGAGATTGCTTGACCATTCGTTTCAACAAAAGCTCGACTCGGTTTTGAAAATAATACAGGTTGCTGCGGCAAGGCATTTCCTAGTTCTTTTGCATGATTTGCATAATTTCGACCTACACAAAATATATTCATTCCGTTCCTCCCAGCGTTCTTTTAGTCTAAACCGTCTTCTTTACATGTAAAACAGACTGATAATGCTCTTTTACCAGTGGTATAACTTGCTGAGGTGCCTCAATATGGATAAAGTGGCCCGTCTTTGGAATTACATGGATGGTTGCGTGTGGGAATTGTTGCTCCCGAGTTTGATAAGCGTATTCAGGTGAAATATAAGGGTCCTCTTCTCCCCATAAAATCGTAACAGGATTCTTTATCTTACACAGTTCCTGATAAGGTTCAATTAATTGACGGTTAGCCGAACGATACAATTCTAGAACAACGTTTCGAGTTTCTTCCGTCAGAAAGACAGAATAGAAGTCTTCCAAGATTGCCTCTTCAACAGACGGAATTTCGTCTTTCATATTGGTCATCCACTGTTCTTTATTCGCTGCCATGCTTTTCATGACCTCTTCACCAACACCAGGTGTTTGCCATTTTCTTGCAAGAGGGTGCCACTTATAGCCTGGAACTAAAGAGGAATCACTAATGATCAAGCTTTCTACTTTTTCCGGATGATCGCAAGCCCATCTCAAGCCAATGAGTCCACCCCAATCATGGACAACTAGATGAACCTTTTCGATGGCTAACGCTTCCATTAAATCATCAATAAAACGAAGGTAGTTTTCCCAGGAGGACGTATATGGAAAGCGATCACTTTGGCCAAAACCCGGGAGATCGGGTGCAATTGTTCGATACCCTAATGAAGCAATTTCAGGAATCAGGTGCTTCCATAACATACTTGATTCTGGCACCCCGTGGATGAGCAACACCGGCGGATCACTTTGCAAACCCTCGTCAAGATAGGAAATTTTCTGACCGTTAAGCATTAGTGTTTTTTTAGTGAGCATTTCATTTCCTCATTTCTTTTATGTAATCTTTCATATTGTAAATATTCAGTTAAATTATACCATTCTAGTAGTAGAGAGTTAAATGAAAAATTAGATTCATAGACATTGGTAAAAAGCAGCCATATTCATAGGAGCAGCAGATATAAAGATGTTTAATAAGGTTATTGGTTCTGTTGTCTTTTTATTAAAAGTACGCTAACCTCTATAAAACAGAAGTCTTTTTTGAAAAGAGGGATTTGATGAATGCATTATGGGATTTTGATGGAACACTCTTTGATACGTATCCGTCGCTAGTAGAAGGATTTGTTCATTTAAGCGGAAAGGAACTAGACAAGACAGAGGTGCTTAAATGGCTTAAAAAAGATTCGAAAACGGCCTTTAAGCATTATGGGATTGACGAATCACAGAGGGACGAATACACGAGGTTACATGGGTATTATTCAAAAAAAGATAGCCAACCTTTTGATGATTTAGAGAAGGTCCTATCTCGGATGGATAACAATTTTATCGTGACCCATCGAGATAAAGAGTCTACCCTATTTCTCCTTGAGAAATTTAATTTGAGCAAATATTTTACAGAGGTTGTATCAGTAGAAGAACAGGGGTTTACGAGAAAACCTCATAGCGCCTCTTATGAATATGTCCTAGAGAAATATAAGATTGACTTGGTCGTCGGTGATCGTGACTTAGATTTAATCCCCGCTCGAAAGTTAAACATTAAAACCGTTGCTTTTCAAAACGAAAATATTGAAGCGGATTACCATATTGATCGCTATGCAGATTTTATCCCAGTAGTGCTGGAGCCACTTTTAAAATCAAAATAGACCCAAAAAGGACCTTCATTTAGAAGGCCTTGAGGTCTTTTCTTTTAAATTTAACTAGGTTACAGGTAACTTACCAATCAATATACCGAATGTCCGCCCCAAATAATTTATCTGCAACCAGCTTCCCATCCCTATCCAAACCTCTAATCGTCCAAGTTTCCTCTGAATATTCGTCAAGGACAAAGAAGGCGAAGTGATTGATGACCTTTTGGACATGATACTGATCAGGATTTTCCTCGACCGTATTCATTGAGAAATCGTAGGAATCGAATGGCGTTATTCCCTCAAAGTGACCACCCACAACAATTGCTTCTATGTCTGAATTTTCAGCTGTTTTGACACCAACCAGAAAACCATTCTTTTGATCATTCCCCACTCCCGCAACTTCAAAGGGTTTCCCTTCCTCAATAAAATAACCATTCGTGCCACCATCATAATGATATAAGAAGCCGTAGCTTTGTTTTAACTGCGCTAAACCAAATGTATGATTAAAGCTATCTTCATATAGAATCGCTTTCCCATAAACCGTGTCGTACGAATGAATTTCTTTCACTTTTCCTGGGATCGCATCAATTGCTGAAAAGCGAAATCCAAACAATAAAAGAGTAGTAACTAAAAGAATCGGTATAGTTATCACCAATACTTTAGCTTTCTTTATAATTAAGAGGATGAAAGAAACGACAGTGGCTAAAACCAATATAATCATTATCAAAGTCTCCATCAGCTTTCTCCTTCCCTCTTATCCTACCTCATAAAACCTTACTCTTTCTGACTATGTTTACTCTCCAATGATTTTCGATAATTAGCATCAATAACGAGATCGCCAACACCCATGGCAAGAAAACCATTAAGTAGACCAAATATTGGGAGGATCACATCTCCACCGCCGTTAGAAAAAAATGACATGATTAGCACAACGATGCTAAAGGAAACAAACACCAAACCTAGTATGTATAAAACCCGACCGACAAACACATTGATCACTCCCGCTTAATGCTTAAAATGAATCCCTCATTTATCCATCCATTTCACAAGAGAAATAGATAATCTTTACGCCAGATTTCTTTAATTCTGGCATTCCGCCTTTGTCATAACATTCCTCAGCCAAAGTTTTCGTTTCTAGATAACTAAAGTAAAATTGCAAACCGAAAAACAAACCTACTACTAGTAAAATAGCTGAAATCAGGATAGTAAGTCTTCTCGTTGATATCGTCTTGATAAGTTTCATAAAACCTCCCGTAAACTAGTTAATTGGATATAGGATACACAGTCCTTTTTAGGGTGAATTTCACCTCAAAAAGAAGAACCTTAATCCATAGTAGATTAAGGTTCCGTTCGTTCCTTGGTAATCTATTTTTCATCCCTAGAAGATATTGTTAAGAGAAAACTGGTATTTTTTTTTCAGTAAGACCAAGTGTCTCTGCTGTTGAAGTATGAACTTCACGTAACAGCTTCGGATTCTCCATTAATGACAGTCCATATGAAGGAATCATTTCTTTAATTTTCGCATTCCACTCGCCGACATGATCTGGGAAACACTTTTCAATAATCTCCAGCATGACTTGAACGGCAGTAGAAGCACCTGGGGATGCACCAAGCAATCCTGCGATGGTCCCATCTGCTGAGGTAACAATCTCCGTTCCAAATTGAAGTGTTCCTTTCCCGTCTTCGGTATCCTTGATTACTTGCACACGTTGGCCCGCAACAACTAAATCCCAATCTTCACTCTTTGCGTTCGGAATGAACTCGCGCAACTCTTCTAGGCGCTGTTCTTTTGTTAACATCACTTGCTGGATGAGGTATTTTGTCAATGGGATGTTTTTAGCACCTGCTGCCAACATCGTTAACAGATTATCCGGTTTTACCGATGTAACTAAATCGAACATGGACCCCGTTTTTAGGAACTTCGGTGAGAAACCAGCAAATGGTCCAAATAGTAACGATTTTTGGTTATCGATATACCTTGTGTCCAGATGCGGGACAGACATCGGTGGAGCACCAACCTTCGCTTTGCCGTAAACCTTGCCATGGTGCTGGGCAATTACGTCAGGGTTTTTACATACCATAAATAACCCACTTACCGGGAACCCTCCAATATTTTTGCTTTCGGGAATACCGGTTTTTTGCAGTAAATGCAGGCTTCCACCTCCGCCACCGATAAAGACAAACTTTGCCTTATGATGTGTGATATGACCGCTTACTAGGTTGATGACTTTCACTTCCCACATGCCGTCGCTCGTACGTTTAATCCCCTCGACACTGTGTTGATAGTTTACTTGAACATTTTGATTTTCTAGATGTCCAAACAACTTGCGTGTTAAAGCGCCGAAGTTTACATCTGTACCTGAATCGATTTTCGTAGCTGCAATCGGTTCATCTGAGTCACGTTCTTGAATCATAAGCGGAATCCATTTTTTCAGTTTTTCAGGATCCTCGGAAAATTCCATCCCTTTAAATAAAGGATTGTTTGATAGCGCTTTAAAACGATTCCATAAAAACCTTACATTGTCATCCCCTTGAACAAAGCTCATATGGGGAATTGGCATAATAAAGTCTTGTGGGTTTCCGATGAGTTTCTGTTTAACAAGATAAGACCAAAACTGCATGGAAACTTGAAACTGCTCATTAATTTTTATCGCCTTACTGATATCGACCGAACCGTCCGGTTTTTCAACTGTGTAGTTAAGTTCACACAATGCTGCATGGCCTGTTCCTGCATTGTTCCATTCGTTTGAGCTCTCTTCTCCTGTTTTCGATAGCTTCTCAAATACTTTAATGTTCCAGTCTGGTGCTAATTCCTTCAGAAGTGTGCCCAAAGTCGCACTCATGATTCCAGCACCAATTAAGATAACGTCTTGGTTCGTTTCTGTGTTATTCATTTTTACCTTCCTTATACCCTGGATTCGCAGAAAAGATGTAGGCACGAATATTCACCCACCATTCTGTCTCTTATATAGTCATTTAAAGTGTATTACAATCGTGTAAAGATTAGAATATTACTATTATATGATAATTATAAATTATTTAAAAGCGCTTGAAAAGGGAGAAGGTCTAAGAACAGCCAAAAACCTGTGTTACTAACAGCGAAAATCAAAGCCTCCGATTGAAGATGATCCTTTGACTAACGTATATACCCTATTTTCATACCCTCCTATTTTACCATGTAATATCACATCCGCCTAAAATAAATGTAGAAATGAACAAAAGCGCAAGCGCCCAAATCAGCGGCGTATGGCCTGGAGCTCCAACTGAGATAAATTCGGAGGCGCATTCGTGCTATACGTAATTGTTGCGGCGGTAAAATCCAAAATCGATTTTACCCAGAGAGCAAAGGACACTAGCCGCTGGAGCTGGATACTAAAAACGCATACAATTTGCCACATCCCTTCCCTTTTATAATTTTTCCTGACGACGAAAAAAGCCCCTCTCTCAATTGAGTTGGGGCTGAAAATGTTTCATTTACTTAGAGCTTTGAATTTTCTCAAGGAACTGCATTTTCCTATTCACCCGCTAAGTGTTGCTTTCGTAGTCGGCACTTAGACTGTCAGATCACGAGTCGACCCTTTCATTTTCTCGTACAAAAATTGTACTCCATATAACAGATACGCTTTATAGTTTATATAAAAGAAAAACTGAAAACGACTTAGCCGGTTGAGACGAATGATTTTAATTTTTTTCAGGACATCCATGACAACAAAAGCAAAGACTCCATCAACAATTGCATTAAGTAACACAAACTTTTTAAAGTTTCCGAACGAAAGTTTAAGTATCCACATCGTTAAAGGCATATATGGGCCAATACTAAAAGGAAGTTCATCCTTTATAAAAGCTTTTGGCTTATCATAAAATTTCCACCATTTTCGCTTATGCCCATACAGATGATTCACTATCTCAAAAAGAATAATAAACATACCTGTAAAAGAGTAACGTTTTACATCGCGCTTTCCCATAAACAGCAGCGATAGCCATGGAATCACAATGATCGATAGATTAAACCAGAAGTGTTTCTTCGATATCATACGCAAATTTCACCTCAATTTACTTAATTAGACTCTATTATAAAATATCCAATTAGATAAAAAAAAACCGCCTGGTTTAGTCGATTTTCATTAAATTCAATGGGCGCTTTGAATACTTTCAGCTCAACCAAGTCATATTATTTACGATATGTAAATTAATTTTAGTTGGAAGGATGGTTTTCAATGCAAAATCGCGTTTTGTCTTGGCGTTTTTTAAGTATTTCTTGGATATGTTTTGCCATCATTGCATTCGTTTTCCCGTTCGGAAATCCACATGCTGCATCCGCTGCAGAAACGATAGAATGGTCCTATTCAGGTAAAACCGGGCCAGACTATTGGGGTGAGTTGGACCCTGCCTTTGTGAAATGCACGAAGGGCACCACGCAATCGCCGATTAACATTAACCCCTCAGAAAGCAAGGAATCGGATCAAGAAGAGGTTGTTATTCGTTACAACCCTACTAATTACACAGTAATAAATAATACTCATACAATTAAAATCATACCTAGCAACCAAATCAATTCATTAAGAATTGGAGATGAAAGGTATGTGCAACAAGAATTACATTTTCATTATCCAAGTGAACATCAATTAAATAACAAAGAATTTCCACTTGAGCTGCATCTCGTTCATAAGAACGCGAAAGGTGATTTAGCGGTCATCGGGCTTTTTGCTAAGGAAGGAGAGAAAAACGGCTTATTTCAGATCCTTACTAACTATTTCCCTAGCACTACTGGCTCGGAGAAAGAGATTAATGAAACCTTAGATTTAACAAACCTGCTTCCAGATGAAAAAGAGGTCTATACATATGATGGATCATTGACGGTTCCTCCTTGTACAGAGGGGGTAAAATGGATTATTTTTAACAAGCCTATTGAATTGTCTAGACAGCAAATAAAGAAGATCACCGACCTTCACCCTGCAAATAATCGACCTTTGCAACCAATCGGAGAGCGAGAAATAATGAAAAAAAGAGTTAGTGTCGGCGGAAACTAACCCGCTTAACACAAATAAACGCTCAGAAACCTTCATCTGAGCGTTTTTGTGATAATAATAATTAATCGTTGATCTATGATGATTGTCGGCGAATCCCTTTCTACGTCTTCTTCTAGCTATAGCCTTCCCGCTAACGTCCACAACGCCTTCTGTTGTTTCTCAACCTGATGGTCTAACCAGGTGATAAGGTCACTTAAAAACTTTTCCTTACCAGATTCATCAAATGGGCGGTGCTTCGCTGAAGGATATTCCAGAACCTGTTTGTCCTCGGAGGCTACTGTATTAAAAAAGCGCTGCAACTTTGTTGGAGGGGTGATTTTATCCTCCAGTCCATATTGCAATAAAAATGGGCGGTCAATCGACTGTGCACCATCTACTACCCTATTTACCGCTTGGAGCAAACCACGCCCCAAACCTGGTGTTGCTGTATTGTGACGCAAGCCTTCAGGGTTATACTTGGCAAGCAACACTGGATCCTTCGTGTGCAGTTGAAAGTTACCAGACTTTGTAATTCGTAAGTCAGGTTTAATCCGCCCCATTAAGGTAATCCCAACACGTTCAAATGGCTTCACTTCATAGGAGATTCCAGGTGAAATCGCAACAATCCCAGCAATCCCCTCCCCATAATCGATGGAGTAATCCAGTGTAATCACGCCACCCATGCTGTGTCCAATGATGTAAAGGGGCAAACCAGGTTGATCGAGAGCGACGAGCTTGCGAAACGCATGTAAATCTCCTCTAAATTCTCTCCAACTGCGAATATATCCCCTTTTACCAAAGCTTTTACCATGCCCGCGCAAATCAAGTGCATACACGATATAATCCTTTTTAACCAAGCTGGTGCTTAAATTGTTCAGCCCTCCACTATGGTCGCCAAACCCATGAATTAATATAACGGCCGCCTTGGGAGCCACTTTTGGTGGGAGCACTCGAAAAAATAACTCTGCACCACCGACACCATTAAAGGTCCCTTGTATTATCATTTTATGTACTTCCTCCTGTTGTAAGCGACACTAAAATTGTGAAGTGTCCTACTAAATTCATTTTATTATAAAGCAAATATAATAAAATTTCATAAGTTAAATAAAACTGACACAACTTCTTCTTATCTTTCTGTACGTTAACTTACTTCACTGCCTATTCATATTTTATCCAATCAGGGATAGCTAAAACCAAACTAAAGGCGGATTTGCGATAATAAAGAGGCTTCATATATTCTCAAAAAAGACCTTTAAGAAAGAGGAGCCCAATAGGCTCCCCCCAACATTATTTGCTAACCCTTGTTTGACGATTTTTCGAGTTGTCCACTTTAAAAGCTGATTCGGTTTCATGGTCTTTTTTTACTTGCTCGATGCTTGAATTTCGAATCTTCTTATCCATATTCATTCCTACCTCCTCACGAACTATTATCCAAATGGAAAGTATTTCATTTCATTATTGCTGGAAAGTTGAATGCCCACCGTAATGAGATTGTTGAAATTGGTTTTGATTTTGGTTATAGAGTGGCTGATGCATTCCAGATTGATTTCCATAGAATGCATTGTTGGTTGTTAGCTCCTGTTGCATTTGATTACACATGTTAACTACTTCTTGGCAACGCTGAATAGCTACATCATGATTGTGTATACTTTGTTGAATGTATTGAACCGCTTGTTTTTCTCGACGGAGAATTTGTTCTAACATTTGAACATTTTGTTGTTCTTGCTGCATCATCATGCGATATTGTTGGGTGCCTTGTTGTGTTTGTTGAATCAATTGTTGAGCAATTTGACGTGTTTGAGCGATCTGCTGCAATCCATGTTGTGTTGTATGCATTCTTTCATCCCCCTAAATTGTAATAGGTAACACAAGTTATAGTGTGCTCTCTATGCGCCCTCGAATTCGGTTATAGTACCCGAACCTAATACCAAAGAATCCACCAATCCCCTTCTATAAAAAATTAATTTAGGGGAATTAATATAGTAAACCCACCCTTACCAAGATTGGTTGTTCTTGGTGGTTATGCCAAATTAAATCGACCTCTAATACGAATCAATTCAATACCCATCTGAGAAAACATCGATGATAAAAAAAGAAGACTCCGGCGTTGGACCGAAATCTGCTGTCTTTAAACTGTTGCTTTTTTAGTACATACTTGGTGGGATTTTTCCAGATTGACCCTTAATTACAGCTGGCAGAGTATCGTGAATATAAGGCGGCGCTGGTTTTAATTTTGGTTTGTTTCCATATGGAACTGGATTTTCAACAAAATTGAATTGACCTTCCCCATCCATACTCGGACCATTTGCCCATCTTCCTGTAGCACTTTCGTTTCCAGCCGAATAATTGAATAAAGTATAGGAAACTTCTCGTTTTTCCAGATGGTTAGGGAAAGTACTTGGAACCACAACGTTTTCTTTTGCTTCAAGTTCTTTTATGGCGGCGATCCATTGGTTTTGATGCATTGTATCTCGAGCAATCAACCAAGACAACATATCTTTAACCCCGCGGTCATTTGTTGATTCGTATAAACGAACAGCCTGAAGACGACCTTGTGATTCTGAGTTTAGATTTGCACGGAAATCCGCAAGCAAGTTTCCACTTGCAATAATATAATCTGCTGTCCATTTGTTTCCAACACTATCCGCTGGCATCGCACCTAGGCCGGAAACGATGGCATGTTGGGGGTTCATTCCTCCAAGGATTGCACCGATTACCGGATCCTTTGCAGCTGTTTCTAAATCTCCAACTGGTGCACCGTCTAAAAGTCTTGCAATCATCGTCGCGAGCATTTCGATATGAGCTAACTCCTCAGCCCCAGTATCCATCAAAAGATCTTTGTACTTCCCATTCCCACGGACAGCCCATCCCTGGAATAAGTATTGAAGTGCAACTGAAATCTCTCCGAACTGGCCTCCTAAAATTTCTTGAAGCTGTTTCGCGAATATTGGATCTGGCCGTTCTGGTTTTGCATGGTATTGTAATTCTTTCACGTGATAAAACAATTTAACATCCTCCCCAGTTATAAATAGTAATACTTGCAAGCATTCCTCTCGTTATTTTATTTAGTAATGTCTTTTAGGTGTCTGTCCATTAAAGCTCAACATACCATCCGGCATAATTGGGCTTCCGAAATAATAAGGACAAGGTAGACATGATACATCCTTACTGAAGGTACATAGAATGCGAATAGAAATTTATCATCATAAGTTTGTACTTTTATTTCTTGGGAGGAAATCAATGAAAGTTGAAAAATTGATTGCCGACGAGTTACAATGCATGTTCTTAGATGGAAAGCTAGAAGGATTTAAAGAAGAATATATCAATCTTGTTACTAGAAAATTAAGAATAGGAGAACTAGCCTTAAGCGATTTAATACAAAATGATCCAACTCTTAAAGACAAAATAATAGAGGCTGAGGTCCGAATCGTTTCGTACAATATTGAAGGATTTGTATAACTTTTGGTGAATGCTCAATCTACCATTAATGGAGAGTAATTCTAAGTAACATAAAGTAAAAGTGAACAGTGCGGCTTGAGCACTGTTCACTTTTGCCTTATATTGATTTAGGACGTTCGTACATGAATCCTCAGAAATTAGGAAGCAGGAGAACCGTCCCTAGAAATCCAAGTAATAAATGGCGTTAAGGGCGAATTGGAGGATTTCTCGAGATTGAAAGGCGTTTTCTTCTAGTCCAATGGCTTCGGAAAAGGCTTCGTAATAGTCAAAGATATTTCCTTCTTCCCCGTAAGGGAAGGATAAATAGTGGAAACCGTATTTACCCTCGTCTTTTACTACAGAGTAGGCCAACAATGCATTCTGCGGTTCTTTCTGAACATTTAACAAGTAAATTCCTTCAACCTCTAATATTTTACCCGCTTGATCCGTTGCTGTAAGTAAGCCATCATCGATTCTCAAATAAAGACAGAAGTTGGTGGAAGACAAATACTCCACATCAATATAGGGTTCTTCCATACTCAAAATATCTTTGCTCTCTTCTTTACTTAAGATGACGGTTTCCTTTCCTGTTTTATAATAAAAGGCCGTAACAAGAATCGCCGGTAAAACAGAGTCACTCACTTTGCTTTCATTTTCTTCGCCAACCACTTCAATTACCTTTTCCTTAACATGATTTAAATTGGTGGCTTCAACAAAGTCTAATTTCGCTGCTAGCAGTTCATAAAAATCCCCCATCGCCAAACTGTCCCAGTTGCTTTTCATTGCTTCAAATTGATGGTTCTCCGTCATAAGCTACATCCCTCCAACAATTTTTTCGTCTCTCTTATCCGCTTTGAATCGCAACAAAAGGTGAACCACGATCGCCGAAAACTGAAGATGCTAAATAAAACCTACCTAATGTTAAAATCCCTAATATCTTAGTATATTTTCACATATTTTAATTATGACAAAGCGTGGGGACGGTTCTAATGCTTCCTAGGATAACTGAATAGAGGTTGAAGGTCCGGTTGGTGAACTAAGTGGGTGGTAAAAACAGAAGAAAGGTCTCCAATAGGTGGTCTTGGTGACCTAAGTGGGCGGGAAAACTACAAGAAAGGTCACCAATAGGTGTTCTTGGTGACCTAAGTGGGTGCGTAAACTGCAAGAAAGGTCACCAAAAGTGTTCACACCCAGTTTTAAATTGAATGAAACAAAAAAAGGAAGGCTTTCTGCTTTATCGCAGAAGCCTTCCCTTTTCATTCTTACCCCTGTTTATTTCCATCTAATCACTTTCACCATACCATTTGGGTCCCACCAGTAAGGTGAAAACGAATGCCTTATTCAAATAAAGGACTAACTGCCTTTTCATTATGAATGCGATCAATCGCCTCCACAAGCAGCGGAGCCACAGAAATCGTGGTAACTTTCATGCTTGATTTTTCAGTCGGTTGCTCGATGGTATTCGTCACAACTACTTCTTTAATCGGCGAAGATTCGATTTTATAAACGGCATCACCGGTGAATACAGGATGAGTGCAACCAGCATAAACAGCTTTAGCCCCATTTTTTGCCAAGGCCCTCGCAGCTAAGGTTATGGTACCACCTGTATCAATTAAATCATCGATAATAATTGCGTTTTTCCCTTCGACAACCCCAAGCACATTAGTTGTTTCCTCATCGTTTCTTTTATCAATAAGAGCAAGTGGTGCATTCAAGAGATTGGCCACTTTTCTCGCTCTCCCAATACTCCCACTATGCGGAGCGACAACAACGACATCGTCTAACTTTTTATCCATAAAGTACTGCGCAAGAATCGGAACCCCGATGAGGTGTTCAACAGGAATTTCAAAAAAACCTTGGATTGCAGGGGTATGAAGGTCCATGGAAAGAACTCGATGGGCTCCAGCCGCTTCTAAAAGGTTCGCAACTAACTTCGCGGTAATCGGTTCCCTCGAACGCGCTTTTCGATCTTGGCGACCATACCCGTAGTACGGAATCACCACATTGATTTTACCAACGGAAGCTCGTTTTAATGCATCAATCATAATCAAGAGCTCAAGAATTGATTCATTAACAGGGTACGAAGTCGATTGCACAACAAACACTTCATTTCCCCGAACACTTTCTTCTATATGTATTTGGATTTCACCGTCACTAAATTTGGCTACAGAACATTTTCCTAGCTGACAACCCAATAAATCCGCCATTTCTGTTGCTAGCTTTCGATTCGCATTTAATGCAAACATTTTAAAATCACTGTTAAGTTGATAGGTCACCTTAATCCTCCACACAATTTGACTTACTGCTTAGTTACTATTTTTAGCTTATCATTTTTATTTTACTATAATCATTTGAGATATACGAGTAGAAAAAGGAAAAGAGATCAAGTATCATAATAAAAATCTTCTAAAGCAACAAAGATTGAGAAAAGAGCCTTTTAAAAACACAAAAAGGACGAAGCAATAAAATTGCATCGTCCCTTTTCCTATCTTAATAGCTCGGAAAGTTTGATTCGTGAATATGACCCGGCTCCTGCTTTTTCCTTAATTCTTCTAAAGCAGCCAATAATACTTTCGTTTGCGTCTGTTTATCATGTGGTTTTCCTAAGGAATGGCCAAATTCAAAACCGACTGGGTGAATCGCTCGAGGTGGTCTCATTAAGCTTGATTGTTCGACATCAAGCGTGATGAGCGTCGTCGGGATTCCTTGTGCTTCAATTCCACGCTGCACTGTAACTACAGTGCGATGACAAAGAGGTCAGCCAGCTGTTAAAAGAACAGCATCCGCTTTTGACCGCACAACCTCTTTAACCAACGCAGGAATCGTCTCTTTATTAATCTTATTTAATCTCATCGAGTAGCCCATCATTGTGATATGCTTTTCAGCTACTCCACCAAGGTCGCCATCATCGACCATTTCCCTTAAGCGGTCAATCGGAAATACACAATTGATGTCTTCCTTCGGGTAATCGGTATTATAATGGTCCTTTGGTGCGGCATGAGTAACCGTTAAGTCTTTTGGATCAACATCTCCTGGGATGATGCGATAGGTCGCATCCCCTTCAGCCGGATCGGTGTTATATGGTTCCTGATCTTTCAGGTGCACACCAGATGTTGAGACAATCATAATCGTTGTTTCATGCAGCGGCCGAGTAACGGGTGTATATGGGATCGCTTTTCTTGAGAGTTCCATACACAACCTCCCTTTTTCCTTCAGTTTTTTTACAATTGAAATTTAAAGTTTACGTAACACATCGAATAATTCTTCATTATCTGGTTGCTCACCAAGTGGATGAACATCGATGTAACGGACAATCCCTTCCTTATCAATAAGGAACAGAGCACGTTCAGACGCTCCATAAGCTGGTTCATCTGGATTTTTCCGAAGAACACCATACTTTTCTGAAACTTCTCCATGCGGGTAAAAATCAGAACAAAGTGGGTAAGAAATCCCACCAATGGATTTCGCCCATGCATCGTGACTGTGTACACTATCAACGCTGATACCCAAGACCTGGGTATCGAAGTCTTCAAAACGAGGAAGATCATCCTCGTAAGAAGGCATTTGCGCGCCTCAGACTGGGGTCCAATCTAGAGGATAAAAGCATAAAAAGACATTCTTAGACCCGCGGAATTCACTTAAGGAAACTTTGCGGTTACCATGAGCTGGTACTACAAAATCAGGTGCTTGATCACCCAACTTCAACGTACTAGTTTCACTAGCTCCTGCTGGCATACTATCTCCCCTTTCTTAATCATAAATCGTGCTAAACAACTTCAGTATCGACCATTTTCTAGAACATTATCCTCTTTTTCATGAGTAAAGATGAGATTTTTCACATACTCTAATCAGGTATGCCTACGGGTAAAAGCTAAGATGATACAATAGTGGCGCTTAAGAATAGAATCTATTCATCGCATCCTTTAATACAACAGAAAAAAGCCAACTATCAAATGTAGCTGACTACTAATAAAACTTTTGCTTACCACTTCTCAATATGTGTTAACTTATTGCTCACTTCCCAAAGCAGAGACCATGTATTTTGGTCATATGATTTCTTTGACGACTTAACGAAGGAATGATTTTCACCAAAATAGTGACCTGTCACATCTGTACATAGTTGTAGAGGCCCTTTTCCCAATTCAAGCATTGGAGCCGGTAATTAACCAAACTTTTTCACTCATGTCGTAATCAACTTTTTCCCCATGAAAAAAATCAATTCCTTTCTTTAACTCCCGGCAATAGAAATTACGTATCCTTCTTTTTTCCTGCTCTTAGATAAAAATTCGTTGCTAGTAGTATATGAATAACTGGAATGTATTGAACCCAATAGAAGGGAGGATAGCCGCTAAAATACCAAGCATCTGGATAAAGTAAAATGGCGCTTATTATCATTAAAATCCATGAACGTTTAACAAGAGCGTATATTAATGTAAAAACTGAAACGATAAGTAATGGATAGAACAAATCGAAAGAACCCAATAGGAGACCGATTAATTTCTCCAAGTTACACCCTCCCCTAACTACTGTGGATAGCATCACTTAACCCTTTTTCATAGAAATCACTTTTTAATATTTAGCTAATATACTGCTGCTCTAACTGGACTTCCTGTTAGTTTCAAAAAACAATAACCTTCCCACTGTTCTGTTGTAAAAACTCATATGGAATATATATTACATACCATTAAAAGATTATCCTTCGTCAAAATATAAAAAGTGGTATCTTTATCGGAAAAATCCATGAAGAAAGACCCCAGAAAAGAACTTATCAATCTACTCAGAAATAGGTAATACGCACCCACCAAAGGGACGGTTCTTCTGCTTCGGAAGCAGAAGAACCGTCCCTTTGCTGTCCCTGCGGTATAATAAGTAATGGGGCTGATATAAAAAGTTATATAACGCGTTTAATTATTATGAACTAGGTCTTTTGGGCTGTTCACACAAAGGTGCGGACTATAAAATCATAAAAATAATAAGGGTTTAATTAAAATCAATTAGTAACGGTAGGTAGAAAGGAGTTCCATATGAGGAGAATAGACGAATATTTTGAAACAGCTATGGAAGCATGGGGTATGATGCAGAAGACTACTGGAGATGAAGGCGCAGAATGGGCAGAAAGATTTGAGCGCTACTTTTATGAATTCATTCATGAATTAAAAAATTGGTGGGCAACTCTTCATCCTAAACCAACAACGATAGAAGATGCCGAGGAGTTACCTGAAATAAGAAAATGGATGGAACAACTCCCGGCACCTTTACAACTAAATTTCCTTACTGAATTAGAGGATATCGTAGATGGGATTGATACAGAACGGTTTGATTAAGAAAATGAATATCAAACATACAAAAACGCCGACCCTAATCAGAGTTCGGCGTTTATACATTGATGTTACTGGGCTAGCAGGATTCGAACCTGCGAATGACGGAGTCAAAGTCCGGTGCCTTACCGCTTGGCTATAGCCCAATGTAGGGATTAGAGTATGTAGGTAAAACACATTTTATGCAAAAAAAATAAACCTGGCGGAGTTGGAGGGATTCGAACCCTCGCACGCTTGCACGTCTACTGCATTTCCAATGCAGCCCCTTCGGCCACTTGGGTACAACTCCAGTTATGTTATGTTTTGGTGGAGCCTAGCGGGATCGAACCGCTGACCTCCTGCGTGCAAGGCAGGCGCTCTCCCAGCTGAGCTAAGGCCCCATAGTAAATTTGCAATCCCACTTATGCCGTTCTCCCAAGATGTTTTATTAACCCGCGCTTCTCGCAGGTGGGTTTCCGCATCATGATTTCTGCTATCCTAAACAAGTAGGCGCAGCATCCATCAAGCAATATAGGAATCCCGAATAAATAGTACGGTTAAAAACATATAAGGCCAACGAACACGGCAGGACTGACGTGGTGCCGGCTAAAGGACTTTCACCCTCTAGCACGGCCTATTTGGTGGAAATGATGGGAGTCGAACCCATGTGCAGAAATATTGCCACTTATACGTCTACGAGTGTAGTCAGTATCATTTGGTTTCGCCTGCTTCGATAGCCTACTGACAGGCATGGAAGCTGCTAGTCTGATTAGTCTCTTCCTTCTTCCTCAAACGGTGGAATCCGGCGTAGTCCACTACATTTGAGTCCCTTGCCCTACCACATGGACGATGGAGGGAGGAACCGCAATCAGCTGTTTTTAGGCAGCGAAAGCGAAGTTGTTTTGTTGTTTGCCAGTTATAGGCGTTGACGTTTTTAACGTGGACGGGTCCCCACGACTCGCAATATAAGCTCAAACTATCCCTGTCGATACCAGGACATTCCCATAGAAAGAATGGCGGAGAAGGAGGGATTTGAACCCTCGCGCCGGTTGCCCGACCTACACCCTTAGCAGGGGCGCCTCTTCAGCCACTTGAGTACTTCCCCATTTTTCCTAACCACGATCACCCGTATCGGTATCGCGTACAAACAATATAACACGAGAAAAAAACCCTGTGCACCTGTAAATTTTTGTAACTCTGGAAAAGCATGGGGACGGTTCTTCTGCTTCCAACTTTCTCTTCCAAAAACAAAAATCTGGTTTCAGATTGCTTGTCTCTCCATTATGTATTAAGCATTTACCTAGTTAACCCTGTCTCATGGCAATGATTTTAAATGGGGTAAAACGTTGAAAACATAAGGCAACAGCTTAATAGATAACTTGTACACCTGTACTATTTCTTTCAATTAGTGCAGCATGGGGACGGTTCTTCTGCTTCCAACTTTCTCTCACAACCAAAAAATGTCCTATGAAAAGATGCTTACTAATCATTTTTTGTTATTACGACTTATCTCTATATGAGGAATATAGAATAGATGCGAAGCACATTTGCAATCGGAAGAGCCGAACCCGTGAACAGGCACGGACCCGTTATTTTCTTTCATTAACCTACGAAAAAGCTGACATTCCCCTTCCTCCCCAGGGTAGGTTTGGAACTTCTCTATTTTTAGATACGGCCTTAAGTAATCAAAATGCCAACGAAACTTTTTATCTATTCTCAAGTGCCTTGCGATCCTCGATTGAATATTTTTCTTCGCACTCCCAACATAAACATACGTACCTTTTTCAAAAGAAAAAGAACCGAGTTTCCCAATAGCAATTTCTCTGTTCGCTTTTGGCATATACGTCTGAATTGCATAAAGTGTGTCCCCCTGATCATAAATAACCGGCTGTAAAGATGGCAGATCCTTATTTTCAACCAAATCAACATCTCCTTCTGAAAAAAAACCGACAGTTTGATTGTTCTCTCACAAAGTAAAGCCCTAAAATCACCGAAAAGGGAAGCCGAACTGACTTACTCTAAACAATCCATTTCTTTTAAATACCTACAAAATCGTATATATCTTCTAGGAAGTTACAAAATAAGCAATACATACCCCAAAATAAGATAGAGGTAACAAATGAGCATTGATAACAACTACTTGAAATGGATTTTCTTAGTTTTCTCAATTTTAATATTTAATATATTGGTTATTAAAACCCGTAAACGGCTTCCGATTACAGTAATCTATTCAACCACTTTTTTTGCCCTGTGCATTCAACAATATTTCGATACATATGCCACTTACTATTTCAAAGCATGGGGCTTTTTCATGAGAGATCATGCAGACTTTGCATCCCTTTTAGTTAAATGGGGGATCTATCCTGCAGCAAGCATCTTAATTATCAACTGGTATCCTTACCAATCAACAAAGTGGAAGAAATTTGGTTATCTAATGGGCTGGGCCGTCTTTTCAACTGTTTTCGAATGGGCATCTCTTAAATTAGGCATCCATTGGCACAACAATTGGAATTTGTTCTATTCCTTCATGGTTTATCCAGTGATTTATTATGTATTTTTAATTCTACACGTGAAATTTTTCAAATGGTTGAGACAAAAGGAAAGTCTATCTCATTAGGTCCAAGGTATCTTTCGGCACCCACCCAAGAGTCCCTTCCTTTTTAATTAACGAATATCCAGTGCAACGATCATCGATGACGGACACATACTCTCCTTTATGTATGCTCAAGAAACTACAAGGCACGTCATCCGAAGCCGTATATTTTCCATTATCTTCTTTATGGATATATTCATTTTTCACGTACAGCATTTGATTTGTGGACGGATGATGACACAAAGTGAAGTCGCAACCTTTTTCTAACGGGATAATTTCGTAATTAGGAAAGACAATTGAACCACTTCTCTTAGGCTCTGCTTTAAAATCTTTCACCACTTTGCAAACTGGGAACGGGTCAACATATGTATAAGAAAACTCATCTTTCCTACTGGTTCGATGAATAATAAACGCATTTAGCTGGCCTGAGGTTTTTACAACATTTCCGCCATCAATTGATATCATCTTTCTCGTCCTATCGATGATCGGATTGTTGGCTGACACCTCAGAAGAATAATTTACTACCGGGTAATGTCCGACAATGACAAACTTCTCTGTCCGATGTGACTTCTCGAAAAAGGCTGGGAGACTGATTGCCACCTCCCTTTTTGTGTCCTGCCAATTTTCGATATCCTCAACTCCGGCATGAACGAAGAGATAATCGTCCGTTTCAATCAGAGTTGGAAGTTCATGCAGCCAATTGATTTCTTTTGCAAAGTTTCTAGTTAAAATTGTTTTAATCTCCTGGATTTTAGTATTCTCATCCACTCGATGTCCGAGGTGTTCCAACCATTCATGAAATATTGAATGTTTCCTCGCTAGAAGATAATCCACCAACTTCGGGTTTTCCGATAATAGCTCGTCTACCAACGCTTCACAATTGCCCTCAATAACATGCACATTCGGATTATTGGCTGAAAGCTGCATAACGTAGTTTACCGTTCCCATGCTGTTCTGCCCTTTTTCACAAAGGTCTCCATTAATGATCAAATAATCATTTTTGTTGAATTTTACTTTCTTCAATAGCTGTTCAAAAAGTTCTAACTCCCCATGGATGTCCGAAACGACTAGTATTCGACCATTCTCAGGGAGGAATAATTGTTTGATTTTTTTCACTGCAGTTGCTCCTTTATCTCTCTCTTTATGTAAAACAATTCGACAAAACCATTGGTAAACCTGCATTTTCCTCGAGTTAAGCATGTACATGGACAATCCTACCTAGACCAACCGCAATACCGTCCAAATAGATAGTAAAAAATTACAAAAAAAGAAGCAGGAGAACCGTCCCCTTGCTTCATGAATGGCGTAGTCTACCAACTCTTTTGTTTACTTCTACTTTTTGGGTTGGTGCCTCGGTGGTGATGTTTTTTCGGTTGATCTTGTAATTGAGTCCACTGAATAAGGTAGATAATACCGTCGTTCCAAGCATGGCCCAGATGATGGGCTGCAGTTCTTTCCGAGTCATTTCTCCACCTCTTTCTTCTATCTAGTAGTAGAGATAGTATATGATGTGCAAATCTTCATTATGATGGAAGTGGCTACTCTTGGTCTATACGCTGAATCGAGCAAACCTGCAAATAGCTTCCATGGTCTAACTAGTTTTCATCTTCTTCTCCATTTCCGATTTTCCCGATATAATCAACTAAAAAGTGAAAAACGATAAGAGGCAGAATTGAATCTAATCCAATATATAATACAGCAAAAAACAAGCCAAAGATGGTCGTTCGAACGACATTGGAGAATCCTTGGTACGTATGAGCGAGTCCGAATAGAATAGAGGAAAGGATGATGATCACCCACACGGATAAAGTCGGAAATAGATGCGATAAAGCAAAAATTAAAAACCCCCGGTAAATGACCTCCTCAGTGATCCCTGCTGTCCATGAAACAAATGTCCACATTTTGTTATCTTCAATTGTCACAGGCATAATATCTGCAAATTTACTTTTCTCTAATTCTTTCTTTTGAATTTTAGCAATCTCGTTCTTCATTTTCACGCTAACTTTGGCGCCAATTAAATAATATATAAGGCTCAAAGTATACACAATTCCTATTCCAAAAGAAACATAAGTCATCCAGGTTCCTAACGTCTGAGTATCGACCTCTACTCCCTTTAGGCCAATATCCTTAAAACTGAGGGGCCCGATCACAATCAAACATAAAATGAGTAGGGTTGGGATCCACAGGCCTACCATCACCTTTTTATAATATTTGACCCTTTCATTTGGATTGCTACGAACCTTTTTTTTGAATTTTTGATAGTCGAAATACCCATAGATAGGTTCATAGATTAAAATAAATGCAAGAATAAGCCAGTACCAATACTCCATGCATATTCCCCTTAAATTCTTATTTGTTGTTTAAAGTATATTGGGTTTCAAACCCATTATACTCTCAAATTTCCAATTATATATCCTGGTACCGGTTGGATTTTACTCATTTTTTTGAGGAAGTAGATAACCGTCCTATCTATTTTTTCGCCGATAGAGCTTTTCACCTTTTTTATATAAAAACATAAAATTCATTGGATAAACCTCTTTTAAAAGTTGCTCGGTTATTTCTTTATGTACGATGTGATGAATTTCTTCATGATCCAATAACTCAAAAGTAACAAGCAGTGAATCCTTCTCAAAAGACTCTAATAAGTTTCCTTCAACCAATTCAGACTTTTCATTGAGCCACCGTTCAAGGGGCTGCCGGTCTGAGTAAATCAGTTCTGTAAGTACATCCTGTACTTCCCTTACAAGCCAAGAATGAGTTGCCTCATAAAAAAAATCTTCTACACTTTCAGACATCTGCAGAATCATCCGAAATTCCCCTGTGGCTTCCTCGGAATGGTCTGAAATGAATTCAGACAACGTTTGGTCATTCCTCATTTTCAAGGGTATTCCTTCTTCTTCTGCGGACAAGCAAAGGTAGGCAACATTTTGTGCGATATGATCCATATAGGAAAAAAAATGATTCTCCGCTTTCTGTATTAAAGTACGAGTGAATTTCGTTTGGATGTCCCATGTCTCATTCGCCATTAGTTTCTCCCTCTTTTAAAGCGAAAAACGCCGAACTAATACGAGCGTTCAACGTTTTTCATTTATCTTAACTGGGCTAGCAGGATTCGAACCTACGAATGACGGAGTCAAAGTCCGTTGCCTTACCACTTGGCTATAGCCCAATGTAGACATAGACTGTGTGGATTGACTTAAAAATATACATGGGGACGGTTCTCTTGCTTCCAAATGCGCTTATTTCAATAAATAACGTCCTGTGAGTAGTTACCACAAGACGTTTTAGTAGGGCAGGATGTAATCTAACATTCATCAGAGTCACCTACTTCATTTCCTAACTTCTCTTCGCACTTTATCGCAGCTTCAGGGGTTTAATTTCATCGGATGTAGGAAAACCAACCTACATCGCACCCATTCCTCCATCCACCCGATACTGGACCCCAGTAATAAACGCGCTTTCATCTGAAGCAAGGAAAAGAACCAAATTTGCAACATCCTCTGATTCCCCATAACGGCGCAATGGGATGGTTTTCGCTAATTTCTCTTTATCCACATTGAGGCCATTTTCTAAATCACGAGCCATACTCGTATCAACAGGTGATGGATGAACCGAATTCACCCGAACATTCGTTTTCGCTACTTCAACAGCAGCCGCTTTCGTCAACCCGACAACCGCATGTTTCGAAGCGATATAAGGGGATAGTCGATGACTTCCGTCTAAACCGGAAACGGATGAGGTATTGATTACACTCCCGGAACCTTGCTCAATCATGACTGGCAATACATACTTCAAACCTAAAAACACGCCCCGTGCATTCACATTCATGACTTGGTCGAAGTCCTCTACACTCAAATCCACTAACCGTCCCATTTTCCCAACAATACCAGCATTATTAAAAAACACATCAATTTTCCCAAACTTCTCAACCGTTTGATTGACATAGTTTTGGACATCGGCATCCTTTGAAACATCTGCCTGAACGGTAAATACTTCACCCAGCGATGCTAGTTCTTTTTTAACCTCTTGAAGGGATTCTGTAAACAAGTCAACTAAGACAACCTTAGCCCCCTCTTTCAAAAACCTTTCAGCGGTTACTTTCCCGATCCCACCTGCACCACCAGTAATGATGGCCACTTTCCCTGATAATCTCCCCATCTAGTACGTCCCCCGATATTAAAATTTTGTTCCTTGTTCTCTATTTATAGATTTCGACTTAATAGGGGAGATTTCCTCTATGGAGCTAAACCATGGATGGTGTGAGTACATCCTTCGTAATTTCGCTAACGTCATTTACATTGGCGTCCTATTTTAAACAAAAAAGAACAGCCGCTTCATTAGCTGTCCTCTCAAAAACCTACTACAAACAACGTTATTAACCCATCCATCAACTAGAACTTTTATTGGTATATACCTTTTTAGCATAATAAAAGGTATAAAACGTGGTCAACACTGATAGGACGAACACTAACAGATATCCAATCAAACTAATTAGATGGTTATCTACTGGTACTCGAAAAAAGTACAAATGTCCAAGTATGTTATAAAAAATCATATAATTACCGATAAAGTTAAAAATCTGTAACCCTTTTAAAATAAATCCACCTCATTCACCATTTTCCCAATGGGTCTTGCTCTCTCTCTTATATTTATTCAGTTGCTCTCTATGTTTATACCCTTAGCGAACCACGGAACCCCCTTACTCCATAATAGGAATCCGCTCCATTATGGTACACAAAGACCGTGTCGTAGCGACGATCACAGAAAAGGGCCCCACCGAGTTTTCTAATAGCAGCAGGTGTTTTCACCCAACTTGAGGTTTTTAAATCGAATTCCCCTAGTTTCTGCAATGCCCGGTATTGTTCTTCTGTTAAAAGTTCAATCCCCATGGCATTCGCCATATCCATTGCGCTATTTTCTGGTTTGTGTTTCTTCCTAGATTCTAGCGCTTCTCGGTCGTAACAAATACTTCTTCGCCCTTTTGGTGTTTCTTTTGAACAGTCATAAAATAGGTATTCGTCGTTCTCATGACCGACAACATCCGGTTCCCCACCGGTTCTCTCCATTTCAAATAGCGACCCTAACTTTTCAGGATTACCTTCTAGTTTGGTTTGAACTTTCTCCCAATCCATCCCCTCATGGCGGTTCCTATTTTTCTCAAAACGAGCTTTCAATGTTTCAAGTAATTCTTCCCGTTGTTCTAGCGTCAACTCAATGGTTCCCTTTTCCATAAAAGATACGTTCCTCCTGACAGCTCTATTTTAACACCTTACATATTTGCGTTTGAAACCAAGACGATCTTTATCGACCACTTTTGCTTGCGTCTTGCTTCTTCACGTTCCTTCAATAAAACAGGGTCAGCAGGATTGTACATTTCTCCAGCCAACATCTTTTCTTTTTCTGTTTTCAATGGATAGCCTTCTTCCTATGTATTACAAAAAATCCTATATCGTCCATTCAACCATAATTACTACCCAACTTCCACTACCATCGGTGATTTTTTGTTGCCCTAGAACCATTCACAACAGTAAACACCATGGCTGCTTGCGAATGAGATAAGGACCAAATCCTTTGAATCAATTCCTATTCATTATGACCCTTCTTCCAGTTGTAAGGGACATTGGTCCAATGGTAAAAGAATAAAATAAGGAACGTCAGCAAACAGATTCCTATACTATCGACCCAACTAACCTCTCTATAGACAACCAATTGCCAAACAATTGATACCGCAAAGTAGATGATAGGAAACTTAATACTTTTCTTGAATAACGTTAACAAAACCAAGACCCCTTTCCCACTGTGGTATTCCAAGAGACCCCGTTCCCTTGATAACCCTACCGTTTTACAATCATTTTTCAGTTAAAGGCATATATTTTGTAAAATAAGCGCCTAAAATCAACAAAGTCACAGAAATAAACCAATTCATTATCCCCATGAAATGAAACCAGTACGCTAAAAGATTGGTTATTCCTATAAGAAAAAAACATATCGGTGTTAACGCACTTTTCATTCCTGTGATGCCAGCCTTTTTTCTTCTTTGAATCACGAGAATGATGGAAAAAACAAGTACGAACACCAATAACACTGATAATAGGATTGGTACCATTTCAACCCTCTCTCCTGTAAAATATCATGTTCTTAGTAAATATACGTTTTTAACGACATTTAGTTTCACCTATTATATTGAAAATTCCCACAATAAGTATATTAATGTATTCAATACAAAAAAAAAGACAAGATATCATAATCCTGCCTCAAGTTTGGAGCTGTTCTTACTTAAAGTTATCCAATAAAAAAGCTTTCGCCTTTCGACTAGGTACTGAACAGCATATAGAAGTAGTGCTTTGAAATACAGATAAACAAAAAACATTGGGTAACTAATGTTCATCTTAATGATTTTAATTGTTTGATATCCTGCTTGCACATGAAAAACAGTGTTGACCAAGGAATGACAATTTGGGCAACATTAAACAGCAAATGCGTTTTGGACATTTTATTTCTTCTCAAACGACTTCACCCAATCCTTTTTTATACAGTTTTCGTATTTAAGATATCCAAGTGATTGATTTTTGTTATTTTTCTTGGATGAACAAATGCTATGAGGATTTCTTTAAATTAAATTACTCTGTTAACCGTCTACGTTGACTTCGGGCAACCAATCAACTTCTAAAAAAACAGTGATAATATATAATTAACAAGATTGGTTAAAGTGAACATCGGATAAATTGCATTCCATTACGTTTGTTTTATTGTTCATTTCTATAGTCTTCTTAAAACCACATTTTTCGTAGCTCTTAATGGCCCTAATATTATGTTTACTTACCTCTAAAACAACTCTTGAGGCACCTTTTCTTCTAAGAAAATTCAACATCATTATAATCATAGTTGTTCCTATCCCCATGCCCCATAATTTAGTTTCTCCAATAAATTGATCTATGCCATAGTATTTTTGGTTTGAAGTAAATCCGTAAATTTTCAATTCAGCTTCCTGAATTTCATAATATTGTATATAGCCTATGGGTTGATTTTTATATTCAACAATACAAGGGGTTACATAATGCTTTCCCTCAGTTCTAGGACCGTATTTTTCCTTTACCATTTCAAGGTTTGAAGGTGGCTCGTCATAAAATTCCAACACCTTTTGGTCATTTAGCCATTTAACCATCACTTCAAAATCATTACGGTTCATACATCTAATTAGCAGGTTGTCCTTCTCAATCATGCTTTAGTTTCACCTTTAATTTTTCGACTTTTTGAATTTCACCATCTGATTTTATCATAGGAAGAATCCATTAAGTTCCATCATCTTGTTTTTATTATTATACACCTGGACATCCCACCTTTAAGCCATCATTGATTCATGCTATAATTAAGGAACGTACGTTCTTTGGACAAATAAACGATTTTCTAACATATAAGTTGTACTAATTGGAGGTTAAACAATGGCGGTTACGTGTTTATTAGAATTAGCACCAGGTAATTCTTTCGAAGGTTTTTGCCTTGTGAAAGAAGTGAAACAGGATAAAACGAAGAAAGGCGATCCGTATTTAAACATTACTGTGGCGAAAAAACACAAAATGGTTGCCTGCAAGCTGTGGAATAACGGGTTTGGAGGTAGAAGTGTTGAGGAGCTATTAACGATTTTCTCAACTGGTTCCGTGGTTCATATGACTGGAGATGCTTCCGAATATAATGGACAAGTTCAAATGACGATTAGCGGGTACCGCTTGGCTGAAAACGGCGAAGTGGATCACGGGGAATTTATTGAAACAGCCCCAGAACCAATTGAAAGCATGGAAGAAGAAATTCGTTCGTATATTGATGAAATCAAAATTCCGATCTTACATCAAATCACCTCAGAATTATTTGAGGATCATAGAAAGTTGTTTATGAACCATGTCGCTGCTGTGAAAATGCACCATAATTTTAAAAGTGGCCTTGCCTATCACACATTATCCTTACTAAGAATCGCAAAGAATATTTGCGACCAATATGGTGAGGCGGTCAATCGCAGCAAAATGTATGCGGCCCTAACGCTTCATGACATGGGAAAAATCATCGAAATGTCAAAGGACTTTACCGCACCGGAATATACGCTGTTTGGCCAATTTTTAGGGCATATTCAGATTGTCAACCAGATGATTGACCGAAAGCTTGTAGCAATTCGCAATGAGCGTACCGTTTCCTTAGAAGAAATCACCGTGGTTTATGAGTTAATGAACATCATATCTAGCCACCATGGTCCGCTTAGCAACGGCTGGGGAAGCACCGCCGAACCCATCACACTCGAAGCGCATCTATGCCATATGATTGACAACATCGATGCCAAAATCAACATGATCTCAAAAGCAACCATGGACATGCAAGAAGGCGAAGTTCATAAAGTATGGGGACTTGGGAAAATTTATAAGCCACAATAGGGACGGTTCTCTTGCTTCCGTCTAGCATAGAGATAACAAGAAAAGGCCAATGTACTGACCTTTTCTTTGTTTCCTTTTTAGCATGTTATGAGTTAATCCTGCTTCTAATAGTTAGCTGCAACCCCAATCCTAGAACCCAGGCACAAAGGATTCCGATATATGAGTCGTAATCGGCCCATAAAGATCCTGTTTGCTTGCAGGATACGTAATCAAAAAGGTATTAAAGGCATTTTCACTGAAAAAGAATTTTTTATAATTTATCAGTTCCCCCTCCTTATAGGACAAAACGTACCAGTTATCCTTAAGGCGATTGTAACTAATCGGTACAGAGATTTGTGCAAGGTCTTCCTCATAATAGGTGTTAACGGTCTCTCCATCACGAAGAATATTCGTATGACCCCCATAGGCCAACAGTTTGAAGTCCTCGTTATGAATGGTCACGCCGTCCCCATTGGTTGGTGGTGGGTCCACTGTATACTCTTGTGGATATTCAAAAGTAAAGCCAAAACGGCTGTTTCCATACGGAGCATAGGATACCTGATCCTGATCTGCTGAGGATGAATCCACACTATTAACGTTCTTAATCCATCCTGTTTCCAGGTTGTGCTGAAAATTCCCGTCTGCATAATCGAAGAAAATCATAAATTCATCATTTTCACCCAATTTAGCGTAGATGAGTTGTTCTGTTTCCTCTTTGTATAAATAGTACATAGAACCATCTTCACTAATATACTTTTCAGCTGGATTTGGATAGTCATCATAAAAGACCCGATTAAAGTAGCCCTGATTCGTACTAATAAACATACGAACGACTTGATTATCTGTTATATAAATTTCTAGATTATCAAAAGACAGAACGTAATCAGCAGGGTTTAACTCGGAGGAATCTTCCTTTTCTTCGTCTGGCTCCCCTAACTTCTCTAAGACTACGTCTTTATCATCTCCTAGAGTAATGCCATGAATATAATATTTTTCATTCCTCAATTGGAAAACTTCAGGTTGAGCATTTTCTTTCTCCTGCTTATTTGCATCACTCTCAGGTTGAGTGTATTCTTCCTCCACCTTATTTTCACCGCTCTCAGTTTGCTTTTCATCAACATCTGATGAAGCTTCGTTTTTATCTTCTTGGTTTTGACAAGCAGACAGAATCAGAAACAAAAGAATCATCAAAAAAATGGAAGCAAATTTCATCAGTCTAGACATAGACAACCCTCCTGTGGTGGATTTTATTAGAAATTGAAACTAATAGCCATCTTACTCTCAAAATCTAGTAAATGCTTCTAGCCTTATTACTATCATTAACCGATTACCCAAACTTCAAACTAAGCCTTTAAGTTTACCCACCCCTTAGTTTGGGAAAAATAAAGCATGGGGACGGTTCTTTTGCTTCCAAATTTGCCGCCCGGTTTTAATAATCCGATTCAAAAATGGGAGCTATTTACATCCATTCTATCATGCTTCAAAAAACACATAAATAGTTACAACTAGTTGATAAGGGGGGAGAATACATGGTGGAAACAGCCTTGTTCAGCATCGTAACCGTTATTGCACTCGGGATCTTTTCACAGTGGTTCGCGTGGCGGATTCAGTGGCCCTCCATCGTCATCATGTCCATTGCCGGCCTGTTGATTGGTCCTGTTTTCGGACTTATAAATCCACAAGACATACTCGGAGAGCTATATAGCCCTGTTATCTCCCTTGCTGTTGCCCTTGTGTTATTTGAAGGTAGTACGAGCTTAGACTTGCGAGAAGTGAAGGGGATTTCCAAGTCTGTGTTTAGAATCGTGACCTTAGGTACCTTCCTTGCTTGGATGGGCGGTTCATTGGCCGCCCATTTTATCGCTGGTCTACGTATCGAAATTGCTTTTATTATCGGCGGGCTCCTTGTGGTGACTGGCCCTACTGTCATTATCCCACTTCTCAGGCAGGCGAAATTAGAACCAAGAACGACAGCCGTCTTAAAATGGGAAGGAATTATTGTTGATCCGATTGGTCCTCTTCTTGCGCTCTTCGCCTATGAGATTTTCAAAATCACCGCCAACTCTTCCTTTCATGTGATGGATTTGTTCGATTTTCTAATCTTAGCGCTCCTTGCTACGCTCGTTGGTTATGTGATGGGTTTGCTTGTAAGCTATCTTGCCAGCAGAGGACTGTTTCCGGAATATTTAAAATCACCAATAATTCTTTCGTTCGTTCTCCTCTGCTTCACAATCGGTGAAGTGATTATGCATGAAACTGGCATGCTTGCGGTAACCGTCATGGGACTTACCTTAGGGCATGCTAGGAAACACGTTTTATCGATTGGCAGCATTGGCCATTTTGTAGAGGATATTTCCGTGATTCTTACATCGACTGTGTTTATTTTACTAACAGCCTCGCTCACAAGAGAAACGATCATGGAGATTTTCACTTGGCCGATCATTAGTTTTGTAGTAGCGATGCTGTTCGTCGTCCGACCATTGTCGATTTGGATTTCTACGATTAAAACTGAACTTACCATACAAGAAAGAACGCTGATTGGTTGGATTGCGCCAAGAGGAATTGTTGCGCTAACGGTTTCGGGCTATTTCGCTGAATCGCTCTTAAAGGAGGGATATAGTGATGCTTCGATTTTGACCACTTTAACATTTGCCCTTGTTTTTATTACCGTGTGTGTGCACGGGTTTACGGTCGGACCGATTTCTAAGCGGCTAAACCTATCAGGTACCGAATCACCTGGCGTTTTAATGGTTGGCGCAAGCAGTTTTGCGATTGCGTTTGCTAATCAACTTAAAAATTTAGGGACACCGGTGCTCCTGACGGATACCTCTAGTGATAGTCTGTACCTAGCAAAAAAATTGGGAATCAAAACCTATCACGGGGAAATTCTTGCTGAACATAGTGAGTATGAAGTCGACTTAACACCCTATGAAACCATTTTGGCGATGAAAGGCGATGCTGCCTACAACGCACTTGTCTGCCAATCCTATATTCCCGAATTTGGCTATCACAACACCTTTTCGCTGCCAGTGGGAACAGATCTTGCCGACAGGGAGGAACTTCCTCCCTCAATCAAAGCAAATCTCCTCTTCGGGAAAGAGGAAACGTTTAAAGACCTCAATAGGAAAGTGAATATCGGATATCAATTTGAAATCATTGAAATTCACGAAAAGAAAACCGTAAGCAAGAACGAATTACCTGGTGAAGGGACTCCTTTATGTATTCGTAAAAAGAATGGGACGGTGGTCTTTGTCACCTTTACTGGGAAACTGACCCTAGATGAGGGAGACAAGCTGGTGGTTTTAAAAGAATCTAACTATGGCTAGGGATAATAAAAGGTTCGTCTTGAAAATAAGACGAGCCTTCATTAACTGAGGAAACTTTCACAATCCATTTATACTTTCCACTTTGATTCTTGTGAACATTAGACTACTTCACTGTTCTAGTTTGTAAGTTACAATTTATTACTACTAGTCTTTTTCTGAGCCTTCCAAGTGTTTATCATACTCGGTACTCCTGCGATCATACTCACCATAAAACTCCACATGACATAACGCCAATCTCCTGTGAAAATCGATACACCAATGAAAAACACTAACTGGCCTACAAGTGCAAACCACGAAGCTATCCAGGCAAACCTCAAATTTTCTTTCATTTGCATCACTCCTTACCTAAAATAACAAAAGATGATTTCTAAACAATCCAGTTGGTATATCTATTCAGAAAATTCCAGCATCATAATTCTATTATAAGTAGCACCCGTTGAGATCAGACTCCTTTAACGGCGATTTTGAAAACCATGGTAGTAGAATTACGTTACCTTACTTGGGTTTATACTTTACTAACTTCTCCTGAGGAGACCTTTTTACAAATGTAAAAAACGATCTAAAAGCCTGTTTGCCAAGCGGATTAATAAAACTCATACTATTTAAAAAAGAAAAAAAACCAACTCAACAGGTGGAATATGGTAAAATAACCATGTAAGTTAACCATATGATTATTTAGTTAACATATAAACACAATCACTTGTCCTACTGAGGGGGAACAGTATGTATAAATTACGTGGGCACCATCTATTTTGCCTTCTCGGCTATCGTGGAATGGGATATTCCGAAGAATATGTTGAAAATATGACACGTTTGCATCAAACCTTGAGACAAAACCCTAAAACATTAATTCAACTTGTGAATGGGCCTGATCAGTTGTGTGAAAAATACCCAAACACGGGTGAATACCACTGCCAAGACAACAATATTTATGAAAGAGATGCAGTTATTTTAGAAAAAATAGGACTCAAAATTGGACAAATTCTCCATTGGGAAGACATTGAATTTCACATTCGTAAAAATGTTGTACCCACCGATATCCAAACAGTCTGCGAAACTTGTTCTTGGCGTTCTTATGGAGTTTGCGAAGAAGGTGTTCAGGACATTCTTGATTGGAAAGGGTTAAGGGCAGTGAAATAAGTTAAACCTTTATGGAAACCGCCCTTTTACCAGCTATCCTTTTGACTTTTTATGGTAGTATAAAGATAAAGGTTATCTAACAGGAGGAATGAATCTGATGCAAGCTATTTTTGCATTGATTGGTGACTTATTTGCTGCAATAGCGACTGCGCGTATGGGCAAGAAGGACAAAACCAAATAGAAGGTTGATTTAGCCATAAAAATAGAACGTCTCAATCACTGGACGTTCTATTTTTATTTTATGAAGCCTTTAAACGAATTACGCTATAAGTCGATTGTTGCTACGTTGGAGAGTCTTTTTCTTATAACAAAATATGCTAATAAACCTATACCGATGTATATGATCAACATACCAACACCCATCACTGCTGAATAGTCAAATCCAACCGTTAGAGTATATATATTTAGCAATATATAAATCGCTAAAAATACAAAACCTTTTTTTCTGCTTTTTACAAAAATAGAAATGAAAATACCCATTGCTAAACTGACGCTTACCAAATGTCCTAGAAACATTAGGGTATACATTAAAAGGTCAATTCCCAACAAACCCCTCCTCTTCCATTTACAATCATATGCCCTAATACAATTACTTGTCTCACCCTGGAAAAATGCACATTTTATATAGATAACCCAAGTCTATCATAGGTTTCCGTACCGGCTGCAACCATTTAGCATGTTGCGGGTATGAATAGATAAAATGTAGGAACGGCCTTGTATCGAAACTTCTTCTCTTCAGGAAGCACCTAATAAAAAAAACCCAGAAAGTCACTTTCGCTGTGACTTTCTGAAGTCTTTTTCTCTACTAGAATTTAGACTGATAGTTTTCGATTTCCCATGCGTGAACAGCTGTGCGGTAGCTGTCCCATTCTGCTCTTTTCATCGAAACATATTCGTTATAGACGTGATTACCTAATGCATTGTAAGTAAATTCGTTTGATTCCATTTCAGTGACTGCTTCTTTTAAACTACCAGGTAGATTGTCAATTCCTAAACCCGCTCTTCTCTCTTCGGTCATATGAAAGATATCTTCATTGATAGGGGCTGGTGCTTCTAGTCCTTTTTCAATTCCATCCAACCCAGCGGCAGCAATCACCGCGAAAGTTAAGTAAGGGTTTGAAGATGGATCTGGACAACGTAATTCTACACGGGTTGCTAGGCCTTTTTTAGCCGGAATCCGAATTAAAGCAGAACGGTTCGAAGCAGACCAAGCAAGATAACATGGTGCTTCATATCCAGGAACTAATCGCTTATAAGAGTTGACAAGTGGATTTGTTACTGCCGCAAAGCTCTTCACGTTTTCAAGTACCCCTGCAATAAAGTGATAAGCTATTTCAGATAGCTCTAACTCATCAGATGGATCAAAGAAGGCATTTTCACTTCCTTCAAAGAAGGACATATTGACGTGCATTCCAGAACCGTTGATTCCGAAAACCGGCTTTGGCATAAACGTCGCATGCAAGCCAAACTTCTGTGCAACCGTCTTTACAACCCACTTATACGTAGTCGACAAATCCGCTGCCGTTAGGGCGTCTGCATATTTAAAATTGATTTCATGCTGCCCTTCTGCTACTTCATGATGAGACGCTTCGATGGTAAAACCCATTGCCTTTAGGGCACGGTAGATTTCTAAGCGGACACGTTCCCCAAGGTCATGAGGAGATGGTTCAAAATAACCAGCTTTATCGCCAAGTTCTTGAGTGGCATATCCTTTTTCATCATTTTTAAATAAGAAGAACTCTAACTCAGGTCCTACTGAAATCGTGTAGCCTTGATCCGCTGCCCTCTTCATAGTCTTCTTCAGGACATTTCTTGTATCTCCCTCAAATAGAGTGCCATCTGGATTTTTTACAGAACATAAGAATCGCGCTTCTGAATAGCCTTCTTCTACTGACCAAGGTAATACCGCGAATGTAGTTAAGTCAGGTTGTAAGTATAGGTCGGATTTATTGATTGGGGAAAAACCTTTGATTGAAGAGCCGTCAAACATCATCTTCCCTTCAACAACATCTTCTAATTGTTCAACAGTTACTGTCACATGCTTTAGGATTCCTTCAATATCTACAAATTGTAAGTGTAGGAGTTCTACACTTTTCCTTTTAATTGTCTCTTTTATTTCATCTAGAATAGAAGTTTCATTTAATACTAACGTTTCAGTCATGTAACATTACCCCTCACTATTATGTTATGTTTCCTTACATTTATTTTGATTAAATTGATTATATTTCAAAAGACTAAGTTTGACAACTATTTTTTAGAATATTTATGTTCCTTTATTTCGTTGAAGTAAGAACCTGACAAACCTTATGAATAATGGTAAACTATTACAAATAAAATAGATTAAGTAATTAAGGACGGATAATATAATGCATTTATTTTTCAAGGGATTAATTAGAGGTTTTATTCCATTGTTTTTCTTTCTAATGATTTCACTGTGGAATAAGGTCCAAGGGTTGACAGAGACTTCAAACCTTTTCTTTTTTTATGGTCTAATAGCTTTTTTCCTAGGAGTGGCCAGTGTAATCTATCAAGTTAGCAAATGGAGTTTTAAAAAGCAAATTTTTATCCATTATATAGTCATGCTAATTACAGTTTTTCCAACATTGCTTCTGAGTGGTTTTTATCCAGTCACTTCTGTTGGAGATGTATTAAAGGTTTATTTACAATTCAATCAGGTCGGGCTCATCTTATTTCTGTTGACCTATTTCTTATCTAAATCACGTAGAAAGTATACCAACGGGAACACTAGAATCATTTGATAATGGAACTAAGGGATTTAGCCGAGTAACGATAACAACCACTTCCAATCTGTCGAGGTGGTTGTTATTCTAGCTCACGCAAAAAAAAGAACAGCTGTCAAATCAGCTGTTCTTTCATTTTGCCTGGCAACGTCCTACTCTCACAGGGGGAAACCCCCAACTACCATCGGCGCTGA